>DASRJE010000001.1:0-2251 GCA_035649635.1 Vicinamibacterales bacterium
CGCAGGCGGAAGCTGCCGAAGCCGCGGAGCTCGATTTTCTCTCCCCGGTGGAGCGCCTCGATGATGCTCTTGAATACGGTGTCGACAATGACTTCGGAGTGCTTCTTCGTGAGATCGGAGACGCGGGACACTTCCTCCACGAGCTCCGCCTTCGTCATGCTGCCGCCAGCTGTAATCATTCGGCCCTACCGGTTCTTGAAGTGATCGCCGAGAGTTGCCGTGCCGGTTCCTTCGTTTTCCGCGTACGACTCCCAGTCGGTGCGGTAGTCGTCCGACTTGAGCGCGCGGATGCTCAGGCCGATCTTCCGCTCCGACGGGCTCAGCTTGATGATCTTCATCTGGTAGCTGTTGCCCACCTGGAGGTCGATCTTTTCGCCGCCATGCGAGTCGTCGAACTCCGACACGTGGATGAGGCCCTCGATCCCCTCGTCCAGCTCGACGAACGCGCCGAAGTTCGTCATGCGGGTAACCTTGCCCTCGACGGTCGCGCCCACCTGGTGGCGTGAGAAGAAGTCGTCCCAGATGTCGGTCGCAAGCTGCTTCAGCCCGAGCGACAGGCGCTGGTTCTCGGCGTCGATGCTGAGGACCATCGCGTCGACGACGTCGCCCTTCTTGAGCACTTCAGACGGGTGCTTGATCCGCTTGCTCCACGACATGTCGGAGATGTGAATCAGGCCGTCGATGTCCTCCTCGACCTCGACGAACGCGCCGAACTCGGTGAGGTTGCGAACCTTGCCCTTGATGCGCGTGCCGACCGGATACTTCTCGGCCAGCTCGTGCCACGGGTTGCTCTCGACCTGCTTGAGGCCGAGCGAGATGCGGCGCGCCGCCGGATCGACGCCAAGCACCATCGCGTCGACGCTGTCGCCGACGTTCAGGATCTTCGACGGATGCTTGACTCGCTTGCTCCACGACATCTCCGAGACGTGGATCAGCCCTTCGACGCCCGCTTCGAGCTCGACGAAGGCGCCGTAGTCGGTCAGGCTGACGACCTTGCCGCCCATGCGCGCCCCTACCGGGTAGCGCTCCTGCACCGTGGCCCACGGATCCTGCACCAGCTGTTTGTGGCCGAGCGAGACGCGCTCGGTCGACGGGTCGTACTTGAGGACGGTGACGTCGACTTCGTCGTTGACCTTGAACAGCTCCGATGGGTGGCCGACGCGCCCCCAGGACATGTCGGTGATGTGGAGCAGCCCGTCGATGCCGCCGAGGTCGATGAACGCGCCGTAGTCGGTGATGTTCTTGACGGTGCCGCGCAGCACCTTGCCCTCGGCGAGCGTCTCGAGCGTCGTCTTCTTCTTCTCGGCGTTCTCTTCTTCGAGGAGCGCCTTGCGCGACAGGACGATGTTGCCGCGCTTTTTGTTGACCTTGATCACGCGCATCCGGAGCTCCTGCCCCTTCAGCGCGTCGAGGTTGCGGACCGGACGCACGTCGATCTGCGAGCCCGGAAGGAACGCGCGGACGCCGATGTCGACCGCGAGTCCGCCCTTGATGCGCTCGATGACGCGGCCGATGACGACCTTGCGATCGGTATAGGCTTTCTCGACCTCGTCCCAGATCTTCATCTTCTCGGCCTTCTCGCGCGAGAGGACGATGTGGCCTTCGCGATCCTCGGTGCGTTCGAGCAGCACATCGACCACGTCGCCCGCCTGCACGGTGACCTGGCCGGTTTCGTCGAGGAACTCGTTGATCTGGATGAGACCTTCGGACTTGTAGCCGACGTCGACGACGACGGCGGTTTCAGTGACCTTGAGGACGGTGCCCTTGACGACTTCCCCTTCCGCCATGTTGCGGAAGCTGTCGTCGTAGATGTCGAGCATGGCCGCGAATTCCTTCGGGTCCATGTCTTCGTGATGCATCGGCTTGAAAGCCGGACCGGCGGGCTTGCCAGCCCTGGTGCGTGCCGGTGCGCCGGGCTGCTCGCCCACTTTTTCGGGCGTTGCCAACCCGTTGTCTACATTCGCCATTCCTTGCGCGTCCTCCTCGGTCGTAATTTTCGGTTCTGAGAACCGAGCCGCCGGTTTCTGTTGCGGGGACCGGCCCCCCGCGGATATAACGGCGTGGGCAGCACACTCTCAGGGCTTCTCGGTAGCTAGATAGCTGAATGGCCAGATAGCTAAGTCGCCGGGCTGGACTGTGAGCGATTGTGCCGCGCCGAT
The DNA here is from genome assembly GCA_035649635.1 of Vicinamibacterales bacterium. Taxonomy (GTDB): domain Bacteria; phylum Acidobacteriota; class Vicinamibacteria; order Vicinamibacterales; family UBA2999; genus Gp6-AA40. The sequence continues at coordinate 2,160 of DASRJE010000001.1, forward strand.
AAGACTAAGAGGATAAGTCACTTATCGGCAAACTGTCAAGGTTGGTAGAAAGGATTGTGCGATGGCCAAACGCAAGGCCGCCCGGGCTACGG
>DASRJE010000002.1:0-35066 GCA_035649635.1 Vicinamibacterales bacterium
GGTGGCGTACCCGCTGCCACGGTGGGATGTCAGTCTGTCGGCGACGTTCCAGAGTCTGTCGGGTCCGCAACTCAGCGCGAGCTACCCGATGTCGAACGCGATTGCCGGGCCGTCGCTCGGCCGGCCGTACACGGGCGTTCCGCCGAACATCAACATCGTTCCCAATGGGACGATGTACGGCGATCGCATCTACCAGACCGACTTTCGGATCAGCAAGGCGCTCCGGACCGGCGGTACAGTGATTCGGCCAACGTTCTCGGTCTACAACCTGTTCAACGCGAACCCAGTGCAGACGTACAACACGACCTACGGCGCCGCGTGGTTGTCGCCGACGGTCATCCTGCAGGCGAGGTTCTGGGACATTGGAGTGCAAGTAGACTTCTAATTGCGTGCTTGAATTCAAGGCGGGTCTGAAGACCCGCCTCTACCTCCTGGGCATCTGCTTTCTCGTCGGCTGCAATCGTGCGCCGACCCCTGAAACAAGCGCGCCGGTCGCACAACCGGCGCGCGTCGTTACATTCAACAAAGACATCGCGCCGATCCTCTTCGAGAATTGCGCGAGCTGCCACCGGCCGATCGAAGCAACGCCGACTGCAAAAGGCGGCGAAGTGCTGTGCGTGGCGGGTGCACCCTTTCCGTTGCTGGACTACGCGAGCGCGCGCCCGCGTGCTGATGAAATCGCGCAGGCCACGATCACGCGCGCGATGCCACCATGGCTGCCGGAATCGGGCCATGGCGAGTTTCTCAACGCGCGTCGTCTGAGCGACGAGCAAATCGCGCTGATTCAGCAGTGGGTCGAACAGGGTGCGCCCGAGGGCGTGGCCGCTGATCGACCGAAGACACCGTCGTTTCCAGACGGTTGGCAGCTGGGAACTCCCGACGTCGTGTTGAAGAGCGCGGAGTCGTACACGCTGCAACCGGGCAAGGGCGACGTCTTCCGCAACTTCGTGTTTCCCGTGCCGCGTTCGTCAACGCGCTACGTGCGCGCGATTGAATTCCGCGCCGACAACCCGAAGGTGCTGCACCACGCCAACGTGGCGGTCGATCCCGCGCGCGTATCGCGTCGCCTCGATCGAATCGATCCAGGGCCGGGATTTGCCACGATGCCAGAGGACGAAGTGCAGAATGTCTTCGGCTGGTCACCTGGCAAGGTTCCGATCCGCGAGCCCGAAGACACGGCATGGGCGTTGGAGGAGGGCAGCGATCTTGTTGTGCAGCTCCACATGGTCCCCGGCGCGAAAGCCGAGACCGTCCAGCCATCGATAGGACTCTTCTTCACGTCGACTCCGCCTACGCGCGTCCCGATCGTCATCAAGCTCGAGTCGAAGACGATTGACATCCCAGCCGGTGAACCGAACTACGTCATCGAAGACAGCTACGTCCTCCCGGTCGACGTTTCTGTCGTCAGCGTCTATCCGCACGCTCACTATCTGGCCAGGGAGATGCGCGGCACGGCGACGCTGCCTGACGGTTCAGTGAAGCCGCTGATCTGGATCAAGCAATGGGACATCCGCTGGCAGGACCAGTACCGCTACAAAGATCCGGTCACCCTGCCCAGGGGAACGACTTTGCGGATGCGCTTCACGTATGACAACTCCGAGGCCAACCCGCGGAGCCCGCGTCCTGCACGACGCGTCACGTGGGGGCAGAACGCGACCGACGAGATGGGCGCGCTGTGGGTGGAGGTCATTCCGCGCAACAGCGGTGATGCTGCGGTTCTCACGCAGGACTACTTCCGGCGCGCACTGGTCACCGACATCGCGAACGCCGAGATGCAGGTCCGCACCGACCCGAAGAACGCTGCCGCGCACAACCGGCTCTCGCTGAAGTACGTGCAGGCCGGCCGGGTGCAGGATGCTCAGGCTCGCCTCAACGACGCGCTGCGTCTTGCGCCAGACGATGCGGAAGCGCATAGCAACCTGGGTACAGTGCTGCAGATGCAGGGCAGGCTCGCCGAGGCCACGCCGCATCTGGAGACGGCGGTGAAGCTCAAGCCCAACGACGATCGCATTCGGCTCAACTTCGCGAATGGGCTGACGGCGGCAGGCCGATCGAATGACGCCATCCGCGAATACGAGCGCGCCATCGCTCTCAATGGCGAGAATGCCGACGCGCACTTCAATCTCGCGATGCTGCTCGGGCCGCAGAACCGGTTGGATGAGGCCATCGCGCACCTGCGGCGTGTGGTCGAGCTGACGCCGAGGAACAGCGAGGCCCATCGCAACCTGTCAGTCGCCTACGGGCTGCAGGGGAAACTGGATCAGGCGATCGCCGAAGCGCGTGAAGCGCTCCGGATCCAGCCTGAGTCCGCGGCGGCGCGCCAGCAACTCGATCGGCTGCTTGCGTTGCAGGGGCGGTGATAATGACACCGGGTGTGATTTCCACGATACCATGCGGAAATCACACCCGGTGTCTTTGACGAGAGCGTGTCTATGAACCGACTACTTGCTGTCTGTCTGACTCTGCTTGTCCTCGCGCCCGCCTCGAATGCCTCGGCCCAGCTCCTGGCCGCAAAGGATGGCCCGATTGTCTACGGCCACCATCACCTGAACGTCACGGACATGGGCGCTGCGAAGAAATTTTGGGTCGACGCGCTTGGGGGCGTGTTGGTCATCGTCGGTCCGGAGAAGCGCGAGATCATCAAGTTCCCGAACGCGCTGATGTTATTGCGCGCCCAGAAGCCCACGAGCGGGAGCAAGGGTTCGACCGTCGATCACATCGGGTTCTCAGTGAAGAATCTGCGTCAGGTCGTCGACCGCGTGAAAGCTGGTGGCTACCGCATGGTCACCTCGTCCGAAGCGCCGCCCAACGTCAAGGTACAGGACGACATCGGCGTCGTCGAGGGCGGGCCGGTCAGCGGCATCGCCTATGTGATGGCTCCTGACGACGCAAAGGTCGAACTGGTCGAGATGAAAGCGCAGACCGCACCCATTGCCTCGCATCACCTTCACTTCTTCGGCATGAACAAGGAGATGCAGGCCTGGTATATGCAGACGTTCGGCGCCGCGACGCTCGCCTCGGCTAATCCGGCGTTCATCAGCGCGAGCCTGCCTGGCCTCACGATGAATTTCTCGCCCTCACAAACGCCCGTAGTCGGCACACAAGGACGCGCGATCGATCACGTCGGCTTCGAAGTGAAGAATCTCGAAGCATTCACCAAGAAGCTCGAGTCGCAGGGAATCAAGCTCGCATCACCTTATCGGCAGGTGCCTGCGCTCAACATTTCGATCGCCTTCATCACCGATCCGTGGGGTACGTACATCGAGCTCACGGAGGGACTGGACAAGATCAACTGACTCGGGACTCGGGATCCGGGACTCGGGATCCGATTTCGTCAGCTAACTCCTCGTAACCCCAGAGTGGGTAATCACCACGTAACACGACCGTGTCTGTCTATTAGCAGTCGTCCGGAATCGAAACAGGCGCGTTCGTATCTGGTCACTCCAGACGTTGAAGCTAAGTGAGAACCGCGGGGGTAGCTGTCGCGTATTAACAGCTAACCAGCCAGGGCTCCGCCCTTGATATCGGGCGGAGTCCTCGGGCTGGTTGCCAGTATCTTTTGGGCGCGCCTTGTGTCGAACCGTGACATGGCACGGCCGGTGCGGGGATGGCAGCTCGACGGGCCGGTGCAGGGCCTGTCAACAGGGCGGAACGGCGGCGCGTGGCAGCGCGCCGTCGTTCCTGATCACAACTCGCAGGTACGACTGCGGGCTGGACTGATCCCAGTATAGGAGACGGGCCAGCCCTGCTCAGGAGGCTGGTCATGTGGAGCGCCGCGACGATATTGGTCTGCGCGCTGGACCTGCTGGGTCGCAGTGCCCCATCGCTTCCGCCGATCGCGTTCGTGGATACCCGTCCGCCGGACGTGAGCGAGCGCGCCGAAGCGTTCGTGCGGATCGGCGATCCGACGATCTACCTGTTGACTTCGAGCGCCTTGTTCAAGGAGGCGCAGAGCTCGCGCGAGAAGTGCGGCGGGTTCCACGCGCTGCGCAAGCTCGCGAGCGTCATCGTCCACGAGGAATGGCACGTCCGTCACGGCACCGATGAACGCGGCGCGTACGAGGCTCAGTTGACGGCGCTGGCAAGCATGAGTGCGGGACTGGGGACCGCGGTGTACGGCGACGTCATCCGAGCGATGCGCGCCGCAGTAGAGACGCAGAAACGGATGGCGCGGGAAGGCCAGAGAGCGTCCGCAGCACCAGCGGTGTGGGACCCCGATGACGGCGCCCGCGCGCGCTTGAAAATCCAGAGCGCCCACGTGTACGCGACCGTCCCGCTGGTCTCCCTTTATACCTGGTGAGAAGCTGTGGAGTAATGTGCTCGACAAGCCCCCCCGTCGCCGGCGCATCACGTTTCCGGGTGGCTTCCCCGCCATGTGAACCGAATACCTCTTTGGTCTCGATCTACCCCGTGAGGGGAAACGACCTCCTTTTGCGCCTTTAGGATCAGCAACCGTCGGTGCGCATCAAGACTGTCGCCATGCCACCATGTATGGTAGGCCGCTGTCTGACACGGCCGGCGCGAGTTTCACGAGAACGCAGGCGAGATCAACAAGGCGTATGCGCGCGAAGTGGAGCCGATGGACATTGTTTGGCTCGGCGATAAGGCGTGTCATGCACCAACGCTAGTTGGCGGCAAGGTCGCAAACCTCAGTCGCGTCGCCGGCGATTACAACGTTCCGCCGGGTTTCTGCCTGACCGTTGAGTTCTTCGACCGCGTCGAGTCCGAGCGGCAGAACCTCGCAGGAGATCGTCGACCGGCCTTCCCGCCCGCGTTGCTCCAACTCTTGGCGAACGCCTATGAGATGCTCGCCGCTCGGTGCGGCGACGCGCACCCCGCCGTTGCCGTCCGATCGTCCGCCGTCGAAGAGGATTCGCATCTTGCATCTTTTGCCGGCGCTCACGAGACCTCCTTGAATGTCGTGGGCCTCGAAGCGCTTGCTGCGGCCGTCGTCGGCTGCTACGCGTCGGCCGGGTCGCCGCGGGCGCTCGAATACCGTCGATCGCGCGGGCTGGCGATCGAAGCCGTGCGTGCGGCCGTCCTCGTCCAGCAGTTCGTTCCGGCCGATCTGTCAGCCGTCGTGTTCAGCGCCGACCCCGTGAGCGGGCGCGACGATGACGTCATCATCGAAGCCAACTGGGGCTTGTGCGAAAGCATCGTGGCCGGCCGCGCAACGCCCGACACATACGTTATGCGCAAGCGAGAGCCGGCCGTCGTCTCGCGGGCGATCGCCGATAAGCACGTGATTGCGATCGCGGCGGCTCCGGGAATGGGGACCCGCGAGGTCACCGTACCTCGCTTGCTGCGCAGGAGGCCGGTGTTGGACGAGGCTCGTGCCAACGAGTTAGCCGTCCTCGCTCGAGACCTCGAAACCCGCCTGGGATGGCCGGTTGAGATCGAATGCAGCTATCGCGGCGACGATCTCCATCTTCTTCAATGCCGGCCCCTGACCACCCTTCCCGTCGTCGATGGTCTGGCGAGGACCGCGTCGCTCAAGGAGGCGGTGTTGGTTTCCAGCGCCATACACCGGCCCGCCTCGTCCCCCATCACTGCGCCACCCGATTTCCCGGTCCTGTGGGACCCGTCGGAGGATGCGCAACTGCTCTGGATGATGGACCGCATGCACGTGCCGGAGCCGGTCCCGACTCTGGCCGAGCCGTTCCTGCGTCATTGCTACGAGGACGGCATGAATCTCGGCGCGAAACCCTACAGTTGGCCCTTCCGTGTGCGCGCTCGTCGGATGAACACCTATTGGTACGTGACGATGACGCCGCTGGGCGTGACTCCCCAGGAGCTGGATGCCTTGAACGAACGTAGTCAGGAAGCATTCAACACAGCAAGCGGCCGCTTGGCGGAGATCTGGCACACCGAGATCCTCCCTGAAGTCCAGCGATACCTGGCTGATTGGGAAGCGTTCGACCTTCGTGCCGCGACATGGACGCAACTGATTGCACACCTGGAACAGACAATCGTGCGCAGCGAGCGAGTATGGGAGATCCATTTTCTTATCTGCTGGCCGATGCTCGTGGCGATGAGCGCGTTCGACGACCTCTGCCACGACCTGTTCGGCGACCGAGATGCATTAGAGAAGGGCCGGCTACTTCACGGACTCGACGCCAAGAGTCTCGAAACAGACCGTGCGCTCTGGCGATTGAGCCGCAAGGCCGGCGCGGCGCCGCGGGTCCGGGCGGCAGTCGAGCAGTCCGAACCCGAGGATTTGATGCATGCGCTCGAGCGCACGGCCGAAGGTCGTCAATTCGTAGCGGATGTGCGGGATTTCCTGGAACACTACGGGCGGCGGGCAGCGCGCATTCTCGTGAGCGACCCGAGCTGGATCGAGGATCCGAAGCCGGTCTTCATAAACCTGCGGGAGTATGCTGCCCAGCCCGATCGCGATCTCGCCGGTGAACAACGTGAACGCACACAGGAACGCGAGCGGCTGGTGGCGGATGTCCGGCACAGGCTCCAGGACTACCCGGCGGCGCTGGCCCGCCAATTTGACTTCTATCTCAAAGCTGCCCAGGAAGCTTCCGTTCTACACTCAGAACATAACATCTGGATCGATCAGCGGGCGATGTACCAAGTTCGTCGGGTTCTGCTCGAGTTCGGCCGCCGCTTCAACGAAGCCGGAGTGATCGGAAACCAGGACGACGTCTTTCATCTGACGCTGGAGGAGCTGCGCCAGACCGCGAGCTCGCTGCCCGCGCTGGATCGGCGGCTGCTCGTGCGCTCCCGTCAGGCCGAAATCGAGCACTTCCGCTCGGTGACTCCACCGCCTGCCCTCGGCACGATGCCGGCCGGGCCGCCGCCCGACACGCCGCTGGGCCGAGCCATCGATAAGTACTTTGGAGTGCCGGTGATGCCCGGCCCGGATCCGCAGACCCTTCGCGGGCATCCCGCGTCGGCAGGAACCGTGCGCGGCCCGGCGCGTGTGGTGCGGTCGCTGTCCGAAGCCGACCGTGTGCGCGTGGGAGACATCCTAGTGGCGGTGGCGACGATGCCGGCATGGACCCCGTTATTCGCAACCGTCGCCGCCGTTGTCACCGACGTAGGCGGCATCACCAGCCACTGCGCCGTCGTCGCACGTGAGTACGGCATTCCAACCGTCGTCGGGACGACCGTGGCGACGTCAGTCATCAGGGATGGGCAGCTCTTAGAGGTAGACGGTCAGGCCGGCACGGTTCGAATTCTTGGGCGCTCCTCGTAGGAATCCACACCTCAACCCCGTCGAGAAGCAAGTCGATACCGCGCGTCAATCTGCCGCGTGAGGGGAATCGATCTCCTTTTGCGCTTCTAGGAGCAAAGGACGCGAGACAACAAGTACCTGGAACCGGTGGGTCACTGAGGAGGTCGCATGACAACAACACGTCTTTGCGTGGTTCTGTTGCTCCTTAGTATCACGCCACTTCAGGCACAGTGGGTCAACCATCCCACGCCGGACCTTCCGCGGACCCCGGACGGCCAGCCCAATCTATCCGCGCCTGCGCCGCGCATGGCAGATGGCAAGCCGGACTTCTCCGGTGTGTGGGGGTTCGATGCCGGCGTGCAATTGTTCGATATCGCCGTGGGACTGAAACCCGAGGACATCAACCTGTGGGCTGCCGAGTTAGCGAAGCAACGCGCCGATGCCCCGCTGGTCAATGACCAGATAGGGACCTGTCTGCCGGAAGGCCCACGCTTCAATCATTGGCTGGCGTATCCGAAAAAGATCATCCAGACACCACGGGTGTTGGTAATTCTGGGCGAGGACCTTACCTATCGGCAAATCTTTCTTGATGGGCGGGCGCTGCCCGCTGTGACCACGCCGAGTTTCATGGGCTATTCCGTGGGCCATTGGGAAGGCGACACGCTGGTGGTCGAGACGATTGGCTACAAGGATGCGACTCGGCTGGATTGGATCGGGCATCCGCACACAGAAAACCTCCGGCTCACGGAGCGATGGCGTCGTCGGGATTTCGGGCACATCGAGATTCAAGAGACACTTGAGGACCCGGACATCTACAGCCGGCCCTTGAGCGTGACTGTCAAGGTCACGCTGGTGCCGGATACGGAATTGCTCGAGTACGTGTGTGTCGAAAATGAGAAGGACCGGGCTCAACTCGTCGGGACGGTCAGCCAGGACATGAAAGCGGCGACACCGATTAAAGTTGCCCCCGCCATTCTCGAGCAATACGTGGGCACCTATGACTTCAGGTGGCCTGAGAATCCGGCGGTGTCCTCACCGTGGTCGGTCACGATAGCCAATGGGGACCTGCTGATGTTCGGCGTCCCGATGGTCCCGCTGTCCGAAACGAAGTTTCTGTGGGCCGCGACGGCCAACCCCATCGAGTTCGTCAAGGACGCGCAGGGTCACGTGACTCATGCAATCTTCACGTCCGTGGAAGGGGACACCGTCGTCAAGAAACTGAAGTAACCGTGCGGGACGCTCAGTGAAGATCCGCATTCAATCGTCGCCGACATCTTGACGCGCGAGCAGGACATCCTCACTCGTTATCCAGAACATCAAGCCCACCGCTACCTGAGATTCACACCCCGAGCGTGGAGTTCCGGAAGGGCCCCGCCCCTTCGGCACGCACCCCCAGCGCCCGGCCGCCCGGCCGGGCCCTTGATCTAGAATGTGTCCACATACCGCGCCATCTGCAGCAAATTCCGATGGCAATACCACAACGTACGCAGGTCACGAGCCTGCTTCTCGATTGGCGGCGCGGTGACGCTGCTGCGCTCGAGCGGCTCATCCCCCTTGTCTACGACGAGCTGCGCCGCGTCGCGAGGGCACATCTCCGGCGAGAGCCTGCGGATCGAACGTTACAGACCACGGCCCTCGTGCATGAAGTGTATCTACGGCTCGTCGACCTGAACGAACTGACGCTCCACGACCGTACACACTTTTTCGCCGTTGCGGCCAGGCTGATGCGGCAGATTCTCGTCGACCATGCTCGCCGAAAGCGCGCCGGCAAGCGTGGGGGTGGAGTTGCGGCTGTCAGTCTCGCCGATACACTGGTCGGCGCGGAGCGAGCCAGCGTCGATGTCCTTGCGCTCGACGAAGCGCTCGACAAACTGAGTGTGTTCGATCCGAGGCAGTGCCGTGTCGTCGAACTGAGGTTCTTCGCGGGGCTCACCGTCGAAGAAGTCGCCGATGCCCTCGGGATCTCGCGCGCAACGGCAGAGCGCGAGTGGGCCATGGCGAAAGCGTGGCTCTATGATCGCTTGACGGCGTCGGTATGAACCGATCACCGGAGTCGTCGCGTGTCCCCAGTGTCGAACATTGGGAGCGACTGCGGCAGCTTTTCCATGGCGCCCTTGGCCGGCCCGCCAGCGACCGGGACGCTTACCTCAAGGATGCCTGCGCGACCGATCCGACGCTCCTGGCTGACGTGAACCGCCTTTTCAAGGCGCATGACGAAGCTGGCTCGTTTCTCGAGTCACCCGTTGTCGAGCTCCTCCCTTCGGACGATCTCGCACACTCGGACCAACACGCGATGTCTCTCGCGCCCGGCGCTCGTCTTGGTGTCTACGAAGTGGTTTCGCGGATCGGGATCGGCGGGATGGGCGAAGTGTATCGCGCCTGCGATGTGCGCTTGGATCGGCCTGTGGCCGTCAAGATTCTACGTCCCGAGATCACAAGCGATCAGGAACGCAAGCAGCGGTTCATTCACGAAGCGAAGGCCGCATCCGCCCTCAACCACCCCAACATTGTCACCGTTTACGACATCGGCGAGACCGACGGGACCGACTTCATCGTAATGGAGTACGTAGAAGGCAAAACGCTCGGCGAGCTGATCGGAAAGAAGGGGTTGCCGGCGGAAGAGGCGATGCGCTGCACGGTGCAGATCGCCGATGCCCTCGGGAAGGCGCACGCGGCGGGCATCGTCCACCGCGACATCAAGCCCTCGAATGTCATGATCACGCACGCCGGACTCGCGAAGGTGCTCGATTTCGGGCTGGCGAAGCCGTTTGCGGCCGACATTGCAGACCTCGACTCTCGGATCTCGACGATTGCGCTCGATGCGACGCGTGAAAGCATGCTCGCCGGCACGGCCGCTTATATGTCGCCGGAACAGGCGCGGGGTGACCGCGTCGGACCCGCCTCGGATGTCTTCTCACTTGGCTCGCTGCTGTACGAAATGATTACCGGACGACGCGCCTTCGCCAGGGACACGACGGTCGCGACACTTGCGGCCGTCTTGCGCGACGAGCCGATTCCGATCCACGAGATTACGGCCGATGTGCCACTCGACGTCGAAAAGTTCGTCGGCCGCTGCCTGCGCAAAGATCCGAACCGGCGCTTCCATCACATGATGGACGTGAAGCTGCGTCTGGAAGAGATCCTGGCCGACTTGCAGTCCGCTGTTGCACGACCTGTTCGCCCCGTCGTCGCCAGCGCGCGAGCGGACGTGCCTGCCAGCGTGGCCGTCTTGCCGTTTACCGATCTCAGCCAGCGACGGGATCAGGATTACTTCTGCGACGGTCTCGCCGAAGAGCTCATCAACGCCTTGAGCAAGGTGAAAGGTCTGCGGGTTGCCTCGCGGACGTCGTCCTTCCGGTTCAGAGGCCAAGCGGGAGATATTCGGGAAATCGGGACGCGCCTCGGCGTCAACCATGTGCTCGAAGGCAGCGTGCGGCGCGAGAGCGACCATCTGCGCGTGACGGCGCAACTGGTCAATTCCGCTGACGGCTATCATCTATGGTCCGACCGTTATGACCGCGAGCTGAAAGACATCTTCGCCGTGCAGGACGAGATCGCACAGGCAGTGGTGTCTGCGCTGCGTCAGAAGCTGGTAGGCGCACCTGCCGGTCAGCTGGTGACCCGTGCGACGGAGAACCCCGAGGCGTATGACCTCTATCTGAAGGGGCGGTACCACTGGAATCGCTGGCGTGCCGACGCCATGGCCACGGCGGCCGATCTCTTCGAACGCGCGATCGCCAAGGACCCCACATACGCCGCCGCGTGGGCCGGGCTTGCCGATGCATCTGCCCTGCTGTGTCATTGGACCGTGGCGCCGCGCGAGATGTGGGGGAAGGCCAAGCGAGCGGCGCTCAAAGCGCTGGAGCTAGACCCCGACCTCCCCGAAGGCCACAGCGCGCTCGGCCTGATTCTTTCGTTTCACGAGTGGGACTGGCAGGGAGCAGAGCGTGCGCTGCGTCGCGCCATCGAGCTCAATCCGGCGTATGCCGTCGCCCGTACTTTGTACGGCGCTCATCTGACTGCGCTCGGGTCCCTTGACGAGTCACGCGTGCACTACCAGCAGGCGGCAGCAATCGATCCGCTCGCGATCTTCAGCAATGGACCTCTCGCAGTCACGTACTACTATCTGCGTGACTACGAGCGAGCGATCCGCGAGCTCGAGATGACTCTCGATTTCGATCCGACTCACCCGCAAGCGTATATGTATCTTGGCCGATCGTATCTTGCAGCGCGCAGGCTCGACGAGGCAGTGAAGGTGCTCGAACGTGGCACGGGATTACCCGCTGCCGACATCCGCATGCGCGGCATCCTCGGGTGCGCCTATGCGATCATGGGCAAGCACGCCGACGCACACCGGCTCCTTGATGAGATCGACGTAGGTTCGAAGTCTCGTCATCCCTCTCTCGGACTCTTCAGCGCCACGTTCGTCCACGTCGGCCTCGGTCAGTACGATCAGGCGCTCGACGGCCTCGAGCGACTCTGCGCCGATCGCTCCACGCTCCTCCACTGGATAAAGGTCGATCCCCTCTACGACCCTCTGCGCTCCAACCCCCGATTTGAGAACATCCTGCGCCGGATGGGATTATCCACGTAGACGGCTGTACCGTTTCGGTGGTGCCAGCGCGGCTTGCGCGACCCGCGGGACGGGCCGTTCGACGACCGAGACGATCTGCGGCATCTCGAGAAGCATGGACTGATGGGCGCACGCCGCTCGACGGGCGCGCCCGCGCCGCCCTGCTCATCGAACAGGACCGTAGCCTCGTCGAGGCGCACCGGCGAGGGTACAGCTCGACCGCGAGCTGTCGCCACTTCTTTCCGGCGCGCCGCTCGAGTGCCGCAGTCCCGCAGGTCGCTCTCTCGCGCCTGGTGAAAAGTCAGCTCTCTTCGCCTCCAGCGATGCGGAACATGCCCGCATCGGCCGAGGCGAGCAATGAGCGGGCTCGAGCGGCGTCACTCTCCGCAACCATGATCTCCACGGCGCCGAGCCCGTCGACTGTCAGGCCGTGCGTGTGGCGCAGCGCCTCGCCGCGTTCCGAGGTGGGGATCCCGGCGGCTTCGAGAAACGCGCGGACCTGCTGCGCGTGGAGCTCGCCGTTGGCGACGAAGACGCGGCGCAGTGGGTGGTCCATGTGATTCTCAAGGCGGGTCTAAAGACCCGCCTCTACCTCGTTCTGTCGATGTTCTTCAAGCCGTATAGCCGTCATTTGCTCGATCCCCCCGCCGCCTTCTCTTCGGCCCTCGCGGCAGTGAGGATGTTGCGAAGCCCGTAGTTGCCCTCGTGACACGCGTACTCGAACGGCGGCTGGCTCGGGTCTTCCGTCAGGTTCATCGTGAACGTCCACGGTGTTGCCCACGTATGCGGATCGTCGAGCGTCACCGCCCACTCAACGGTGTCGGGACCGATCGGCGTGAACTTCTCGATGATCTTCAATTGGTCGCTCGAGCCGCGATACGGTGTCTTGTCGGTGAAGTTTGTCGTTTCGACGACGAGCGTGTTGCCTTCCCAGTGACCGCGGCCATCGCCGACATACTGACGGATCGACGAAGCGATGTGCGGACGAGAGTCGAGCGGAATCACACGAGTGTCGTGGACCATCTCGTACGTGATCGTCACGAATCCCGGACCCTGATGGATGTGGTACGAGTTGCCGTAAATGGCCGGCATCATCGATCCGGGAATGCCGCGAGTGATGCAGCGGTCGTAGAGGCTGCGGTCCTCCCACGAATCGGCCGGACCTCGCCCCTTCCTGGCTGCCTGCCGCGCCGCTTGCCGCTGCCGTGCTTCTGCTGTCTGAGCCGGCACCTTGCCGTCCGCCGGACTAGTGACCAGCCAGGGTCGGCTGTTGGCGGCATAGTAGTTCTCGAACCAGTGCATCGGGCTCGTCGCTCCCGGGAACTCGCTCAGGCCGGGAGTGCGCTCGATCGTCTGCTGCTGCCGCTGCGCGACCATCTTCGCGAGTTCCTCCGGCGTGAAGGAGTCGATCGCGCGGCCGGCGTATTCGTCAGGCCGCTCGAACGGAATGCCGCTCTCGTCGCTGTTGTTGTAATCGCCGGTGATATCCGGATCGCCCCACGGCGTCTTCGCCGGGACGTAGGTGCCGCGCTTCGGAATCGGCGCCACCTTCTTTCGCTGCGGAACCTCGCCTGCCTTGATAGGCTGTGCTCTTTGCGGCGCCGGCGTCTGCGCGATGAGGCCGGTCGAGCCGATAGCGATGGATGTGGCAACGATGATGACGCGAAGATTCGGGATCGACATTTAGGGTGCACCCAGTTCCTTGAGCAGCTTTGCCGTGCGCTCGTACACCGGCGGTGGCCCGCCCGCGCGGCCGCGTCCTCCAACGCCCATCGCCATGTCGACGGGCGTGCGGCCTCGCTTGTCTTTCACGTCGAGACGCGCGCCTGCCTTGGCCAGCACCGTGATAATCGAATCCAGGCCGCCCTGTGCCGCCAGATGAATCGCCGTGATGCCATCGTCGGTTGAGGCGTTGACGTCGACGTTGCGCTCGACGAGCAGTTCCACGGCCTGGCGCAAGTCGGCCTCGGTGCCGTAATCCTTTGCGAACACCCCGAGCCCGCGTCCGAGCCCTGATGCCATCATCAACGCGGTCGTGCCGCGTGGTTGCTTCAGTGTCGGATCCGCCCCGGCCGCGAGCAGGATCTTCATCGCGGCGTAGTCGCCATTTCTGGCCGCGCGCATCAGCGGCGTCGTCCCGGCACCGAGCTGTCCTTCGCCGGGCGTGTGATTCCGCTGCAGGGTGGCGGACGTCAGGCGCGCGTCGACGACGGCTCCCTTCGCGATGAGCCGTGAAATCAAATCAGCGGGCTTGAGTGTGTCGTTGACCTTGCGCGGTGGCATGCCGTAGACCTCGCCGAGCGAGCTCATGTCCACCGCCGCGTAGAGTGCCGCCATGCCGGCCTTGTCGACGATATTGGGATCGGCGCCGGCCTCGAGGATGGCGTTGGCCGTGTCGTAATGCGCGTTCATGATCGCGAAGATCAACGCCGTTGTGCCGTCCGGATCCGTTGCATTGATATCCGCGCCTGCCTTTGCGAGCGCGCGTGCGGCATCGACACCACCGTCACGCGCCGCGTACATCAACGGCGACCAGTTCCCATGCGGAAGAATCGTGAGCACGCCTTCGAGGCCGAAGCGATCTTTCGGGAACTGGATCGTCGACGATCGTGCGTTGACATCAGCGCCTCGACTCGCCAACAGCGTCACCACTTCGGCGTGGTTTTCGGAAGCTGCCCACATCAACGCTGTTTCGCCGAGTTGGGATTCGCGGGCGTTGACGTCGGCGCCGCCTTCGATGAGGACGCGCACGGCCGCGGGATTCCCGGTCCTGGCCGCCGTCATCAGCACGGTCTGCCCCTTGGACACGATGCTGTTCGCGCTGGCACCAGCGGAGAGGAGCGCCTCGATCAGCGCGACATTGCCGTTGACGGCCGCCAGCGAAAGCGGGGTCACGCCGTATCGGTTCGCGGCGCTGGCATTGGCGCCGGCCTTGAGCAGTGCCTTCGACGTCTCCACGTCGTCGGCGCGCACCGCCCAATGCAGCGGGGTCGTGCCGTCGGCCTCGGCCGCCTTGACGGCAGCCGGGTCCTTCAGCAGCTTTTGAATCTCCTCGCGGTTGCCGGCCTGAATGGCTTCAGACAGCGGCGACTCGCTTCGTCCGGCGCTGAGCGACGCGACCGACAGGAGGGCGACGAGGGCAATCCGGGATGTGTATCGCATCGTGGGTCACGTCAGCCGAAGAGATCTTCGACGCGTCCGTTGCTGTCGCCGAACGTGTCGATCTGACTGCCGAAACGATTGGCGACGGCGAGCCAGAGATTGCCGACGGGTGTCTGCGGCTTCAGCTTGATGTGGCGATGGCCCTTTCCGACGCCACCGCCGACGGCGATGACGGGAAGCGGATCGCTGGCGTGTCCGTTCGGGTTCCCCATGCCGCCGCCGTAGAAGATGAGCGAGTGGTCGAGCAGTGACCCGTCGCCATCTGGTGTCGCGCGCAGCTTCTCGAGGAACTTCGCGAACAGGCCCATGTGATAGGTGTTCACCTTGACGTTCTGCGCGATCTTCTGCGCGTCGTTGCCGTGATGCGAGACCGAGTGGTGCTGCTCGGTGACACCGATGTTTGGATACGTGCGCTGGCTCAACTCGCGCGACAGCATGAAGGTGAAGACGCGCGTCACGTCGGCCTGATAGGCGACGGCCAGCAATTCGTACATGAGCCCGACGTGCTCTTCGAACGAGTCGGGTACTCCGACGGGTACGTCCATCTTGACGTCGACGCGATTCTGCGCTTCAGCACGCTGGATGCGACGCTCGATCTCGCGCAGATTGTCGAGGTAGTCGGTGACACGGCGGCGATCGCGCACACCGAGCCCACGCTGTAACTTGCGAGCCTCGTCTGCCACCGAGTCGAGCATGCTGCGGTCGTCACGAATGCGCGCCGCGCGCTCGGCCGGACTGCCGCCCTGTCCGAACATCCGTTCGAACACGACACGGGGATTGATGTCCATCGGCAGCGGCGTCGACGGTGTGCTCCACGACACGGTGTTCAGGTAGGCGCAATTGAAGCCGGGTGAGCAGGCGCCGACGTACCCGGTGAAGTCTTCGGTGGCAACTTCAAGCGAAGGGAATGGCGTCTCCTGACCGATCTGCTGCGCCACGACCTGATCGATCGTGGTGTTGGCGAGTACGTCTTCCGCCTCAGTGCGCTTCGGCCATACGCCCGTGAGAAATCCAGCGGCACTCACGGCGTGATCGCCGACCTGGCTGCCTGGATGCGACCGTGTCAGGTTGGTGACGAGGATGAGTTGGTCCTTGAACGAATCGATCGGTTTGAGAATTGGTTGGATATCGAAGCCCGGACCGACGATCTCCGGGATCCACTGCTCCATGATCGCGCCGTTGGGAATGTAGATCGCGCCGAACCGGGTGCGAGGACGCGCCTGCGCGCGCGCGAGTGGCGTTAACGCGGGCACCATCGCGTCGAGGAACGGAAGCGCCACCGCCGCGCCTACACCTCTCAGGAACGTCCGCCGAGGTAGTGCGATCTTGGATACGAACATGTCAACTCCCAATCACCAGCTCTCAACTTCGCGCGGGCTGAAGCCCGCGCTCTACGATGACGCGCTGCCCACCGACTACTGCTGCGACGACGACGCGGGCTGCTCAGGTACGGGCTTCATCCGCATCTGAAACGGCACGCTCTTCACGATTCCGAGCACGAGCGATGAGAAGCGGTAGTCGTTCGCACTCGCGTCGCGGAGAATGCGGCGGACGCTCGGCATATCTTCTGGACCAACGCCGCGGCCGAGCGCGTACGTCATCAGCTTCTCGGTCATCGTGCCGACAAAGAGCTCGGGTCGATCGAGGATCGCCTTCCGCAGCGTGACGACGCCGTCCACGGCCGTGCCGTCGGCAAGTTGGCCGGACGCATCGATCGGTCCGCCGGCCTCGGTGGTGCGCCATGCCCCGACGGCATCAAAGTTCTCGAGCGCCAGGCCGACGGGATCCATGACCTTGTGGCACGTCGCACACGTAGGGTTGGTGCGATGCTCCGCCATCTGCTCGCGAAGGGTCTTCGGTTTCTGACCTTCCTCGGCGGGCTTCAGTTGCGGCACGTCCGGCGGTGGCGGCGGCACGGGAAGCCCCACGATGTTCTCGAGCACCCACTTGCCGCGAAGCACCGGCGATGTTCGCTCGGCGTGAGAGGTCACCGCCAGCATGCTGCCCTTACCGAGCAGCCCCTTTCGCGCCTCGTCGGTGACCGGCACTCGCCGGAAGCGGCTGCCATACACGTCGGGAATGCCGTAATGGCGCGCGAGGCGCTCGTTGACGAAGGTGTAGTCGGCGCGCAGGAGATCCAAGACGTTGCGATCTTCGCGAATGATGCTTTCGAACAGGAGTTCCGTCTCGCGCCTGAAGGCCTGACGCAGGTTGTCGTCGAAGTCCGGGAACTCGTCGGAGTTCGGCAGCACGCTGCGGACATTTCGCAGCTGAAGCCACTGGCCCGCGAAGTTATCGACAATCGCGCTCGATCGAGGATCGGCCAGCATCCGCCGAACCTGTTGCTCGAGCACGGCGGGATCCTTCAGCCGCCCACGGCTCGCCACCTCGAGAAGCGCCTCGTCGGGAATACTGCTCCACAAAAAGAACGACAGCCGCGAGGCCAGCTCGATGTCCGAGACGCGAGACGGTGTGCCCGGAGCGACCGAATCAGGATCGCGCTCGACTCGGAACGCGAAGCGCGGGCTGGCCAGGATCCGTTCGAGTCCACGCTGGATACCGCCGTCGAAGCCTCTCTGACGACGGCCAGCGTCGTAGAAATCGAGGATCGGCTCGAGCTCCGCCTTCGAAACCGGTTGGCGATAGGCGCGCCGGGCCAGGCGGCCCAAGATCTGCGAGGCGCAGTCGCGCTCACGTCGCGGGGTGGCCCCTCGACTTGGCTCGGGGCCACCCTGAGCTTGTCGAAGGGTGGAGGGACGGCACGTGAAGACCTCGCGACGGCTGGCGGTGTCGCCAACCCCCGTGGGATCGAACGGGCCCGTGATCGCGAACGTTTGAATGTGCGGCCGTCCCGCCCAGTCGAAGTTGTCCGCTGAACTCCGCAGGAACGGCTGCAATCGCACCGTGTCCTTCACGGCCAGGTTTTCGATAAAGGTGGCCGTGACTTGATGCGGCCCCGAGGTGACGGGCACGCGAACACGCATCCGCAGCTCCACCGCGTCGCCCGTGTCGGTCGGCTTGTCGAACATCGCTGCGAGGTCGGCGTGGCCCCCGATGGTCACGTGATGCACCCGGCGGCCGTCGATCGAGATCTCGAATTCACTCGGATACTGAAGTCCGCGAACGATGTTCAGGTTGGTGCGATAGAGCTGCGTGCGGAACTCGTACTCGGCGTCGAGCGGGAACGCGTGTGTGACCTGCAAACCGCCAACGGTCCCGAGCGGAAGACCTTCGATGTGCTGGTTCTGCGATAAATCCTGCGGGACCCGGTAGGTGTCGCTGCCGGGACGCATCGACAGATCACCGACCGCGAGCCGGCTGATGCGGCTGGCAGCTGTCAGGTACCGCTCCTGCAACGACGGTGAAACACCAAGGACGTCAGAGATGTTGTCGAAGCCGTAGGCCGAGTCGTCTGGTGGCAGCAATGTCGCCACGTCGACATCGAGGGCGAGGAGATCGCGAATGGCGTTCTTGTACTCGGCGCGATTGAGGCGATGGATCAGCGGGCGCCCTGGGTTGGGTCGCGCATCGGCGGCCTGATCCAGGCTTGCTTCGAGCGAACTGATGAGCGCGTGCATCGAGGCGGCGTCGGGGCGGCGCGCGCCCTGAGGCGGCATGACCCCGGCCCGCAGTTTGCGGACGACTTTTTCCCAGAGCTCGACGTCGTTTCCAACGTGGGCGGTGTCGGCGTTCTCCAGCACGAGCCCGCCCGATTTCAGCCGGGCGCTGTGACACGTCACGCAGTACTGATCGATCAGGGCGCGTGGCTCAGCACTCGGCGGTCGGGGTTCGGCACCTGGTTGAGCCGGCCCCTGCGCCTCGGCGACAAGGGCAGCGCAAGCCATCCAGGAGCAGGAGGCGAGGAACAACAGTCTTCTGATCATCTCGATCCGAGCACCCTCCAATATGCCAGATTCTGGGCCAGTTTTGGCAGGCTCAGCCACCCCCGCGATCGGGGGATGGGGCCGCGATCCCCCAGCAGTTTTTCGCGTAATATCTCGAGACCGCCTGTTCCGGCGGCTTACTGCGAAGGACCGATATGCGGAAGAGATTCAGCGCATTCGTTGCTGCGGTGCTCCTCGCGGCCGGTGTGTTCGTATTCGTATCCCCGACTGCGGCTCAGCAAGCGCGTCCCGCTGGAGGTGCCGTGACCTCGTTCTACGACTTGCAGGCCATGTCTCTCGATGGGAAACCGGGCAATCTCGCGCAGTACAAAGGCAACGTGAGCCTGGTCGTCAACGTCGCCAGCAAGTGCGGGTTCACGCCCCAGTACGAAGGGCTCGAGAAACTGCAGCGTGAGATGAAGGGCAAGGGGTTCAACGTCCTCGGCTTCCCGAGCAACGACTTCGGCGGTCAGGAGCCGGGTACGGCGCAGGAAATTGCGACCTTCTGCAAGCTGACCTACGAGGTGACGTTCCCGATGTTCGAGAAGGTCGTCACGAAGAAAGGTGCCGGGCAGTCTCCCGTTTATGCCTTCCTCGGACAGTCGGGCAACTTGCCCGCCTGGAATTTCAGCAAGTACGTCGTCGACAAGAACGGCAAGGTGGTCGCGTTCTTCGAGAGCGCAGTGACGCCGGAGGATCCAGCGCTGCGCGCCGCGATCACGAAGGCGCTGACGGGCAGCTAGTTTGGCCCACGTTATGAAGCCGCGGCGGGTCTCGCGGACCCGTCTGATGAATCCGCTTACTGCGCCTGATCCCCGCGCTGCTCGAGCGCGGTGATCCGGCGCTCGTGATCTTGAACGACGGTTCGCACGAAATCGGGCAGGCCCTTGAGCGGCTCGATATCCTTCGCGATTTGGCTCAGCAGCCGTGAATGCTGTTCGAGTATCGTTCCGTGGTGCGACTGGACCTCAGCAATCAACTTAATCTGGCTCTTATTCTCCTCGCCGAGTATTTGTAGTTTGCGTGTCTCATCCTCCAGCGTGCTGACTCGACCGGTCAGGCCTTTTACATCGGTACGCAATCCGTCGACGTCGGTACGCAATCCGTCGACGTCGGTTCGCAATCCGACGACGTCGGTTCGCAATCCGACGACGTCGGTTCGCAATCCGTCGACGTCGGTTCGCAATCCGTCGACGTCGGTTCGCAATCCGTCAACGTCGGTTCGCAATCCGCCGACGTCAGTTCGCAATCCGTCGACGTCGGTACGTAATTCGTCGACATCGGTACGCAATCCGACGACGTCGGTTCGCAATCCGACGACGTCGGTTCGCAATCCATTAACGTCAACCCGCAGTCCCGCAATCACACCGTCCACGTTTGCGAGCCTGCCTTCTACCTTTTCGAGTCTCTCACCTGTGTCTGTCATCTCGATCCTCCGCTCGACACAAGTGCGAGATGCCATGCTGAAATTGTTCGAGAAGTGTCACCGAGCTCTCCGAATCCTTGCTGTTTCTGCGCGGTCGATCGATTCGAGCCGCTGCAAATTCTTCGCTTGCCTCTCTGGTGACAGCGAACTTGCTCGAAGAGGACGACGATGCCATCGTCGAATGGCGAAGTCAATCGCAACATCGCAACATCGCAACATCGCGACTTCTCGCGTGCGATCTTCTCGCGACCTTCTCGTGTGCAGGACCCTTGCGAGTTGGGAGTTGGTTCTTTGGGAGTTGATGCTATGCCGCCTGCCGCGCGTGTAGAACCGCGCGCAGATCGAGTCCATCCGGCGCTGGCAGGCTCTGCGTGATGTGACGCGCGTAGCCGCCCGACGACTCGCGCTCCGACGTGTCGACCTGACGAGTGGGTTTGTAGGTGTCCTCGTCGATCAACGCGAGCATCGGATGCAGTGGCTCGCGCCCGTTCGTTTGCACGACCAGCCCCAACTCATTGCGATTGGTGCGCACCACCGAGCCCACGGGGAAGAAGGTGATGGTGCTCACGAATTTCTTCACCAGGCCGGTGTTCAGCTTTTCGCCTGCCATGCGCGCCAGGATCAGGCACGCCCGTTCCGGCGGCGTCGGTGCCTGGTAGGTCCGCGCTCCCGTGATGGCTTCGTAGATATCGGCCACTGACACGATCTGGCTCATCGGGTGGGGGATCGCTTCGCCGAGGTCGGGATACCCGCCGCCTTTCACGCTGCGGTGATGTTCGAGCGCCACGGTTGGCGTGAGTGGCTGCAGTCCTTCCGTCTGGATCAGAATCTCGGCACCAAGCGTCGTGTGCGCCTCGATCATCCGGCGCTCGCCCTTGTCCAATGCTCCGGGCTTTCTCACGATGTCCAACGGGATCTGGGTCTTGCCGACGTCATGCAGGAGCGCCGCTTCGACCAGTGCCGCCAGCTTCAGTTCGTCGAGCCCCACCTGCTTGCCCAGCAGCAGGCTGAGCATCGCGACGTTGACGGAGTGACAGTATGTGAGGTTCTCGTATTGCTTGACCGCGAGGATCTGCCCGAGAGCGGCGTTGCTGCGCGCGACCTTGTAGATCAGGAGCTGTACCAGATCGCGCACGGTGACGACGTCGAGCGGCTTGCCCGACGCGGTGTTCTCCCACGTCTGCTGCGCCATCATGAGCGATTCGGCATAGTCGGGATCGAGCGGACCGGTGGGTGCGTCGGCCCACTGCTGCGCACGCCAACGCGTATCGAGCGGCAGCAATCGGCCGAGGCTGATGTGCTGAACATTTCGGGCGGCAAGCTGCGAAGCCATCGAGTCACTGGACTCGGTGTATTGCCACAGGAACTCGGCGACGGCGAGGAGCTCGTCGCGCTGCACGCCTTCATGGACGTGAATGCTGTCGATCCCGAGCGCCGAGAGCTGTGACAGCAACTGCTGGTTGGCGTGGTGTTCGCTGGTTGACGCCACGCCGTCGAGGAAGATGTCGCCGCGGATGACGTCGATGCGAATGGGGCTGCCCGAACGGAGGAGCACGGCGATCCCTTCGTCGAGCTCTCGCAGCTTCTGCGCGATCATCGGATGCCCGGCCGGATACGATCCCGTCAGCTTGCGCAAGCTGGCGAGGCCGCGAAGAACGGCAAGCGGATCGAGCGGCGATGCGTGTGGCGGCGTGCTCATCGCGCGCGATGCTCCCTGGCCTTGAGCGCCACCTGGACGAGGCTTGGTTTCCAGAATCTGAATCGAAGCCCTTCGAGCTTGGTGAGCGCGTCGTCGAGCCCCTGCACGCGCGACTGCGTGGCGCGATCGATGAGCCGAGCCGCGGTCTGGGGATGACTGAAGACGAACTCGCGCGAGCGCAGGAGCTCACGCACTTGGGTCGCGGTCTGGGCCGGCGGGAAATGCCAGAGGGCGTCTTCGGCGGCCGTGTGCCGATCGTCTCGCATCTCTCGAATCTGGCGCGCGACCAGGGTCGCCGCGGTGGGTGTGCCGATACGCGCGAGTGCGCGCATCGCTTCGCGTGACACTTGCACGTCGTTGTGCTCGGCGAGCCGGCCAACCGGTGCTTCATGGCCCGCTCCTGCATAACCGAGGATCTTGACAATCACACGAGCGGCCGTGGGTCCACAGGAGTCGAGCTCCGCGATCAGGGCGGGGGCCAGTGTCGGCGCCATGTCGCAGATCACCGGCACGAGCGCCCGCGCCTTGACCTCGTGTGCCGATCGATTCATCAACTCGGTCAATCCCGGCGCGAGCGCGTTACCGAATGCGGCCAGCATCTGGCGAGCGATCACGCGGCCCTCGTCATCGCGTTCGTGCATCGTGGCGATCGACAGCAGGCGCGTCGGAGTGCAGTAATCGCTCATCGCCTTGGCGATCACGTCGGCAACATCGGGCCGCCGGGACCTCATTTCGTCGCCGAGACGATGGTATCCCTCGACTGTGGAAATCACGTCATTCCACCGTCCGGCGCGTTCGAGGGTGGTCATCAAATCGAAGGCCCGGCGCAGGAAGGCTTCCACCAGGTTGGGATTTCGCTCGATGCGCACGAGCTGTGACGCGCAGAGCAACTGGGCCATCGGCACGTCGGTTGCCGCGATACCGCCGTGGACATCGGAGACCGCGACATCGGCCTGCGCGTCCATCGAGAGATCGAATGCCGCGAACTCGGAGAAGTCGTTCTCGCGCGTCGCATCAACGCGAATGAGCTGGCGCGCGTGGCGTTCGACGCCGGAGGATCCAAGGCTGACGTCGTCGGCATCGCCGTCGTGCGCCCTGCGCATGCGCTCTTCGATGAGTGGCACCAGCGCCGCGCGTCGATCGGTCGACAGATCGAGGCGGTTGAGCGCCGCGGACAGTACTTCGGGCGCGGCAGTCTCGAGGTCCAACAGGAGGCAGATCGACTCGGCGAGATCCATATCCGGGAAGTCGCGCAAGACTCTGCCGTTGGCGTCGCCGTCGAGCAGGCCCGGAAGGATCGTTCGCTGCAACAGGTTGTTACGGCGGTCCGCGTCGAGATTCAGCACCGCTCGAGCGAGCTTGCCGAACATGACTTGCGCCAGTCGGGGGTCGAGGGCGGAGAACAGCCGAGTGACGTCGCTGTACTTCCGCTCTAGCGCTGTCTGCTTTGCGTCTGGTCCGCTGACTTCATCGTCGGTGAGGCGCACCAGCATCGTCGCGATGTCGGCGGGATCGTCGACGAGCACGACGAGATCGAGGAGTGAGACCTGCGAGAGTCCCTTCTGCGACGGATCGGTGCGGACCCATCCGCGATCGGGCGGATAGAGATAGCTGACAGGCGCATCAGGCTGCGCCAGTTCGAGCTGCCTCTGGCGTTCGTGATTCAGCAGGTCTGTCGTATGCGCGGCGGGAACGCCGACCTCCATCACGACCGGACGCTGAGCCATCTCGGGAACGATGGCGCCAACACCATGTTCGGCGAGGCGTTCAGCGAAGGTGACGTCCGACGCCTGCGAGTCCTCCGATTCGACGAGATCGATACAGAAGCGCGAGAGGTCGCGCGGCGAGGCACCGCATTCGATTTCGAGCGCCGCCACTCGCAGCTTGAACAGCCGCCGCGTCAACTCGTGCTCCACGACAGTGCCCGCGCCGATGTGCGCCTCGTCAACGATCAAGTGTTGTGGCGCCACACGCGATGCCACGCGATCGCGGTGCTGGATGGACTTGAGCGCCTCGTGACAGGCCATGACCGCGTCGATACAGAGCGGACTCGTCGATGGGTAGGTGTGAAATTGACGGACCGCGCGAGCGAGCAGCTGCAGCGCGCCCTCAACCGCAGTCAGATCCGCGGTGCCCGTCTTTCTCTTCTGGGTTGGCTTCTCGGTCGACAAGCTGGATCTGTTATCGGCCCGACGTTGTCCAGCCTGACACCCTATCTCACGTTTTTCGAAGACGGTGGCGAAGTGTTACTTAGTGCAATTCAGTGCGGAATGGTGACTACCCGGGTATGCCGACGGATTGGGCAAATCCGAGCGGCCTGTCCTCGCCGCCCCGGTCCCGCCTATTTGCCCGCTGGCTCGTCCTGGGTCGGACCGGCGTCGAACGAGGACCCCGCGAATACCTGACGGCCGTCGGGAAGCTTCACGGTTCTGGCGTTGGCGACGCGCGGCGCGAGCTTCGACAGAAAGCCTTCGATCGTGACAACGTGACCTTGCCGCAACGAATTCCGGTTCCATCCGCGTCGCATCAACCCATTTGGCGGCCCGAGCTCGAAGTCCCAATTGACGACGTTCCCCTTTTCGTCCTTGACGTCGATGTAAATGCGCGCGTGCGGGTTCGTCCATTCCAGCTTGGTCACCGTGCCGGTCAACGTGATCGGCTTGTCGCGATCGTATTCAGCGGCGAACGAATGGTGAGCACTCGCTGGGGCTGCTGCAGTGATCACTGCGACGCTGGCAACAAGAAGAAGAGTTCTCATGAACGCATCCCTGCCTTACTGCGGTTCCAAGTTCCTAGTTCCAGGTTCGTGTTCAGCGTTCGCGTTCGTTGTTCACGGTTCCATGTTCGCGTTCTGAGTTCACCCGTATGGTTCCGCCCTGCTACTAGAACGCTGAACCTCGAACCCGGAACCCGAACCTCGAACAAGAACCCGGAACTCGGAACGCGGAACCGGGAACTTCTTGAGTGGCAGATGATACTCTGATGCCCTCATTGCGTGGAATCAGCGGAGGCTGATGTGAAGTCCTTCATCCCGGTTGTTGTACTCGTAGCAGTGATCGTGGCCTCGCCGTCGCTCGTGGCTCAGTGGGACGTCCGCATGCCTCCGAACGTTCCGCGCAATGCCAAAGGAGAGCCCGATCTCAACGGACCGGTGCCCAAAACCGCCGATGGCAAGCCCGACTTGTCAGGAGTGTGGCAGGGCATGGGCGCCCTCGGCGGTGGGCAGGCTGCCCCGGCCGAGCCGCCGCCCGGCCCCCCAGTCGCGGCATTTCGCGACGTCGCGCAGAACCTCAAGGAAGGCCTGCCGCTCAAGCCCGAGGGTGCGGCGGTCCTCAAAGAGCGGCGGGACAACAACAGCAAGGACAACCCGGAGGCGCATTGCCTGCCGATGGGCATCATGCAGTTCCACACGCAGGGCGCTCCGCGGAAGTTCATTCAGACGCCAGGCATCCTCGTGATCCTCTATGAAGCGAGCTCCGGTCTCCGCCAGATCTTCACCGACGGCCGGGCGCTGCCCAATAACGATCCGCAGCCGTGGTGGTACGGCTACTCGGTCGGTAAATGGGAAGGCGACATGCTGGTCGTAGAGACGACGGGTTTCAGGGATGGCGGATGGCTGGACATCAACGGCACACCGCTGAGCGACCGCGCGAAGCTCACGGAACGATTCCGTCGCGTGAGCTACGGCCGGCTTGAAATCGACATCACCGTCGATGATGAGAAGTTCTATACGCGACCGTGGACCGTCCGCGTGAACCAGCGGATCATGCCGGACCAGGAGCTGATCGAGTTCATCTGCCTCGAGAATCAGCGATTCTCCCCGCAGTAGCATTCCGCCCGCGGCGCTACCAGTGCGCGGGCTTGTCAACTCCCAACCCCCAACATCCAATTCCCAAGAATTCCGGTTTGGGAGTTGGGAGTTCGAGGTTGGGCGTTAGTTACGATTTCTCCACGTTGATGTAATAGAGGTCGGTCGCGACCTCCATCGCCTCTTTCCCAAGCGGCGTCTGCATGATTTTCCAATCGGTCGTCGGCTCGATGATCGTCCAGTCACCTGGACGGCCGACGCGCACCGGCATGGCGAACGCGCGCTCATCGGTCTTCCAGCGATAGGCCATGCTCCCCGGTTCGTTGAAGGCAAGCTGCAGCGTCGGCAGCGCAGAGCGCCGGAGGTATTGATCGAAGATCGGGGTCCACTCGTGTGCCGTGCGCGAGTTGAAGAAGCGCACGATGTCCTCGGTCATGATGTTCCGGTATTTGAACTGCTGATACACGTCGCGCACCAGCCCCCACCAGATCGCATCGTCGTTCACGACGCTGCGCAGCGTGTTCAGGAACAACGTGCCCTTGAAATACATGTCTTGCTGGGGCTGGCGATGGATCCCGCGCTGCGTGACGATCGGCTCCCGGTTCTGGACCTTCGACTTGTAGCTGTTGACGTAACGGATGGCATCATCGTGACCGAACAGCTTCTCGACATAGAGGCTTTCGAGGTAGGTCGTCCATCCCTCGTGGATCCACATGTCGGACACATCCGCGGCCGAGACCGCGTTGCCAAACCATTCGTGGCCGCTCTCGTGAACGATGATGAAATCGAACTTGAGACTGATGCCGATACCGGTCCAGTCGCGATTGAGATATCCGTTGACGAAGCCGTTGCCGTAGGTGACCGCGGTCTGATGCTCCATGCCCGAGTACGGCACTTCGATCAATTTGAAGCCGTCTTTCTCGAAGGGGTACTCGCCGAAGTAGCTGCGAAACGCTTCGAGCATGGGCTTCGCCTGCGCAAACTGGACCTTCGCCTTGTCCAGGTTCTGCGGCAGCACATAGAAATCGAGCGGCAGGTCGCCGAGCTTGTCGGAAAAATGCTCGTAGCGAGCGATGTTCAGCGAGACATTGTAGTTATTGATCGGGTATTGAACGAGCCAGTCCCAGCGCGTGTAGCCGTCGCCGAGATCGGCCTTGCCCATGAAGCGGCCGTTCGACACGTCCATGAGATCGTTCGGTACGGCGACGCTGATCTGCATGCGCTCCACTTCGTCGCGCCACTGATCCTTGTTGGGCCACCAGACCCTCGCGCCTTCGTCTTCGCACGCGGTTGTGATCCAGTGATGTCCCGCGCTGTCGGTGCGGAAGGCCATGCCGCCAAAGCGGCCCTGTTCCTGCGGCAGGCCGGAGTAGTGGAAGTCGATCGTGTATTCGCGTCCCGAGCGCAGCGTGGATGGAAAGTCGACGTAGACCGTGTCGAGATCGCGCTCGTACTTCAGCGGCGTCGATTCGTGCAGGATTCGATCGATGGCGAGACTCGCCGCGAGATCGAGCTGGATGCGTGTGTCATCAGCGAGCATCCGGAAGCGAATCGTGTTCTTGCCGGAAATCGATTTCTTTTCAGGATCCACCCGGATGTCGAGGTGGTAAAAGAGCAGATCGTTGTTTGCGCGGTAACGTCCGTACTGCCCGCGCAACAGGTCCGCACGGGTCGGCGGCCCTTGAGTGGACGGTGGTGTCGGCGGCGCTTGTGCCTGCTGACCGCGGATATCCGCTGTCCACAGCGGCAGCGTGAGCGCAAGCATCAGAACGGCAGCGGCGGGAATTCGACACAACGACACGCCACAATCATGCCTCAACCGAGGTCCGAGTAGCCGCTGACATACAATCCGCCTAACGGAGGGTGCGATGGCTGACGCGTTCGCCGGGTTTCCACGCGCGGCGACTGAGTTCTTCCGTGAGCTCGCGCGCAACAACAACCGCGACTGGTTTCAGGCCCACAAGGACGTCTACGAACAGTCATGTCGTGAACCGTTGAAGGCCCTCGTCGCGGAGCTCGATCCAGTCGGCACGCCGCAGATCTCGCGCATCAATCGCGACATGCGCTTCTCTCGAGACGGAGCGCCGTACAAGACGCACATCGCTGCCGGTGTGCTGGGAACGTACATCAATCTGTCAGCCGAGGGTCTCTATGTCGGGACCGGAATGTATCGACCCGAGCCCGCAGTGCTTCAGAAGTTCCGCTCCGCGATCGATGCGGACCAATCAGGACGTGAGCTCGCCAAGGTGGTGAGCACCATCCGCCGGAAAGGCTACATGGTCGGCACGCACGAGTCGGTCAACTCGGCGCCTCGCGGGTATGCCGCCGACCATCCGCGGATCGAGCTCCTGCGCATGAAGGACATCCACGCGGGGAAGACGATCGAACCGGGTCCGGTGCTGGCGTCGAGGAAGGCTGTTGCCGCGGTAAAGAAGGTGATGGACGACGTGCGCCCGTTGGCCGCGTGGATCGGTCGATATGTATAAAGGGTCAGACCCCTTGAGTGAAACCGTATCAAGGGGTCTGACCCCACCGTCACCCGGTGTTCCGCATCCCCGCCGCAATTCCATTGACGGTCACCACGAAGGCGTCGTGTAGCCGCGGGTCGTGGTCTCCCTGACGAAGGCGACGCACCATTTCGATCTGCACCAGGTTGATCGGATCCACGTACGGATTCCGCACGTCAATCGAGCGCCGCAACACAGGGTTTCCCTCCAGGAGATAGTGATGCCCCGTGACATGTAGAAGCGCGGATGCCGCGCGCGCCAGCCGGTCGCGAAGCTCCTCCCCGAGCGGACGAAGCGCGTCGGCCACGAGCTGGCGATCGTACTCGGCCGCGATGCGGGCGTCGGCTTTGGCAAGCACCATCTCGAACAGGTCCATCGCCGATCTGAAGTGCGGCCACTCGCGATACATCGTCTGCAGCAGTTCGATCTCCCCGCGCTCGAACGCACGATCCAGCGCCTCTTCCAAGCCGAGCCATGAGGCGAGCAACAGGCGTGTCTGCGTCCACGCGAACTGCCAGGGAATGGCGCGCAACCCCTCGAGCCCGGTGCCGTTCTGTCTGCGCGCCGGCCGGCTCCCGATGTTGACCTCTTCGAGCTCGGCTTGCGGCGTCGACGCGCGAAAGTACTCGATGAAGGACGGATGCTCGGCGACGATGCGCCGATAGGCGGCGCAGGCGTCACTCGAAAGTCGCTCCATGCACTCGCGCCATTGCGAGAGTGGCGCTGACGAAGGGGCCAACCAGGACTCGAGCGTACCGCTGGTGTAGACCTCGAGTGTCCGGTGCGCGATCTCGGGTAAGCCGAAGAGCGCCTGAATCATTTCGCCTTGCTCGGTCACGCGAAGCCGCCCGTCTATCGTGCCGGAGGGCTGCGATTGCAACGCGAGATACGTCGGCCCGCCGCCGCGACCAACGCTGCCGCCACGGCCGTGAAAGAGCAACGGGCGGATGCCGTGTCGACGACAGGAATTGACGATGGCTTCCTGGGCTTTGAAAAGCTCCCAGCCCGCGCTCAGCCTGCCGACGTCCTTGGCGGAGTCCGAGTAGCCGACCATGACCTCCTGCTGTCCGTGAATGCGCTCGCGATACCACTCGATCGCGAATAGCCGGTCGAGAATCTGCGGCGCTCGTCGGAGATCGGCGCCCGTCTCGAGCAATGGAACAACGCGCAACGGGCGCGTCACGCCGAGAACCTTCTGCAGCAACTCGACGGCGAGGACATCTGACGCGTTGTGCGTCATCGTCACGACATAGCTGCCAAGAGACTCGGGGGGCGTGAGCGCGATCATGCGGAAGGTATCGAGCACGTCCGCGACGCCGCGCGACGCGGCCAGGTTCATCGGAACGAGCGGCCGCGGATTTGGCAGCTCACGGATCAGGAACTCGAGGCGTCGTGCTTCGTCCCAATCCGCGTACGATCCAATGCCGATGGCTTGCGTGATGGTGTCGAGCGCGTCCGTGTGGCGGTCCGACGCTTGTCGAATATCGAGTCGCGCCAGCGTCACCCCGAAGGTGGCGACACGTCGCAGAACATCCGTCAACCGGCCGCCGGCAATCAGTTCGTTCCCAGTCTCGACGAGCGAGGCGTAGCAAAGCTGCAGCGGCTCGGCCAGTTGCGTTTTCTCCAGCAAGACATTGGACCCCGGATCCCGAGTCCCGGATCCCGAATCCCGAGTCCCGGATTCCGAATCCCCGATCCCGGGTTCCTGTTCGAGACACCGTTCGATCCACGCGCGGGTGTCGACGAGCTGCGTTCGCAACTGACGGAGCAGTTCACGATAGGGTTCGCGCCCATCGCCGACGCGTGCCCGCAGCGCGGGCGTCGCCTGCGTCATCGAGAGCTCGTCGCGAAGCGCGATCACTTCTTTCAAATAGAGGTCGGCCGCGACCCATCGGGAGAGAAGCGCTGCCCGGCGCGTGACGTCGGGTGTCACGCTGGGATTGCCATCGCGATCGCCGCCGATCCAGGACCCGAAGCGCACCGGTGAGACGTCGAGGGGAAGTGACCGCCTCGTCGCCGACGTCAGCGCCCGATCGACGCCTCTGAGGAAACGGGGCAGGGCATCCCACAAGCTCTGCTCGAACACGATGAGACCGCCCTTGACTTCATCAATCGGCGTGAGCCGCTGATGCCGCACTTCGTCAGTCGTCCAGGCCGACAAAATTTCGCGCCGAAGCGCCGCGTGAAGTTCGGCCCGCTCGGGGACGGTGAGATCCGGCCGATCGCCTTCGGCCAGCAGCCCTGCCACGCGGTTGTGTTTGTGGATCAACGTACGCCGTGAGACTTCAGTCGGATGCGCTGTCAGCACCAACTCGATTCCCAGTGCACACATCGCGTCGTGCAGAGCGTCAGGCGACAC
This sequence comes from Vicinamibacterales bacterium, assembly GCA_035649635.1. GTDB lineage: Bacteria > Acidobacteriota > Vicinamibacteria > Vicinamibacterales > UBA2999 > Gp6-AA40. Next base: position 30,605 of record DASRJE010000002.1, read on the forward strand.
GCCGCGGGCGAGCAGTCGCGCAAACGTCTCGTCCGACGATCCGCGTTGCGGTGACGAGCCCGGGTCGCGCAGATAGGCCCGGCGACGACGGATGCGATGATGCTGCTCGGCGACGTTGGCCAGGTTCAGGAAGTGGGTGAAGGCGCGCGCGAGCGGAATGGCGGCGTCGACCGGCAGTTGTTCGAACTCCGCGGCGAGCGCCTGGAAGTCGCGATCGGCGCGCGCCCGTGACGTCTTCGCTGCCGCGCGGACGCGCTCGACGGTCTCGAGCAGCCACGCGCCCTCGTGCGCGCGCAGCGTGTCCCCCAGGAGTTCGCCGAGAAGCCGCACGTCCTGCCTCAACCGTTTGTGCGGATCGGTCTCCATGGCCTGTCGATCAGCATAGAGGAGGACGCCGCTCGTCGTGATCGACATTTCTGTCGCGATCGCGCCGCCTCCAAGGGCGCGCAGCCGATGCCACCTGCGCCATGGGCGACACACGCCTCGGCAATCGCATCAGGCATGCTCGCCTGAGCGGCTTGGCTGTGGCGCGCACCGATCAACAAGAGCGAATGGCGAGTCCCGAGGATTACGACCGACCTGTCGCAGGGATCGTGGTCGCTCTCACATGTCGCTTCGGCCGCGCGGCGACTGGCTGATCGGTTTCGAGCTTCAGGAAGCTCAGGATGCCCGCCGCGACGAGTGACCCGAACGCCATCGTGAGTGACACCGTCGGCAACGACCAGCCCGCAGTGAACAGGAAGCCCGCAATGATCGGCGCGAGGACCGAGCCACCGCGTCCGACGCCGACGGCGAAGCCGGTGCCCGAGGCACGCACGTGCGTGGGATAGGCCTGCGCGAAGATGGCGTACATGCCGACGATAGCCGCGTTGGTGCAGAAACCAGCCGCCGCGCAGATCAGCGACAGCTGCTGCAAGTCGGGTGGTGTGCGGCCGAACAACGCGACCATGACAGTGGACAACACCATCACGACAATCGTCAGTCCCTTGACCCCAAACCGCAGCGTCAGGAACCCGAGCAGGGTGCCGCCCAGCGCGCCGCCCACGTTGGTCCATACCAGCACGCCAGCTGCTGACGACGGAGGGAAGCCGAAGTCGGCGACGATCTTCGGCACCCATTTCAGGATGAAGTAGAACGTCGTGATGTGGAAGAAGTACGCAAGCGAGACCAGCGCGGTGATGGTCATGAGCCCGGGTCCGAAAATATCGCTGACCGAGCGCTGTCGCACGTCTGATGCGATTACCGGCAGCGTCGCCGTGGCTGCGTGACCCATGCCCGCCATGGCGCGATTGATCTTCTCGAGCGCGCCCTTCGGTTGCTTGCGCGTGAGCCAATGGACCGACTCGGGGACCGCGAAGTACGTGATCGGAATCAACGTCGCCGTGATCGCCGCGCCGAAATAGAACACCGAGCGCCAATCGTTGCCCTGCAGAAGCTGTGCGGCGACGATGCCGCCAACCACGGCACCTACCGGATACCCAATCGACATCAGCGACACGCTCAAGTGCCGTCGTCGCGTGCTCGAGAATTCGGCGGCGACCGCATTGATTGCCGCGAGCATCCCGCCGATTCCAAGGCCGGTTACGACCCGCCAGATCGACAGATCGACGAGGCCGGTGACAGTGGTCGCCATCAGCATGCCGATCGCCATGACCGCCAGGCACCCCAGGATCGTCGGCCGTCGCCCGATCTTGTCGGCGACACCGCCGAGCACGATCGAGCCGATCGCCATCCCGATTAATTCCATCGACAGGACGATGCCGAGAGCGGCTCGATCGATCCCCCATTCGGTGGCGATCCCAGGCGATGCGAAGCTGATGGAAAGAATGTCGAAGCCGTCGAGCGCGTTCAGGGCGATAGTGACCCCCACCACCATGATCTGGAGTCGGCTCATGCGGGACGTCGCAATAACGTCTCTCGGATCGCTGTTCATACGGCGGAGCGTATCACTAAAGACATCGGGTGTGATTTTCGCCAATCGACTACGGCGCCGTAGAAATCACACCCGGTGTCGTATCGTCAGCAACACTACTAGAATGTGCCCGCGAAGGAGATCGCCGTGGCCATACATCCGCAATGTAAGGCGTTCCTGGATCAGCTCGCGTCCATGGGTGGCAGGCCGATGCACGAAATGACACCGGTCGAGGCGCGAGGCCTTGCGCTGCCGCCCGAACTCGCCGGCCCCGAGCGTCCCTTGCATAGCGTTGTGAATCGAACGGTGCCAGGTCCTGGTGGACCGATTCCGGTTCGCGTCTACACGCCATCGCCCGGCGCTCGATTGCCCGGTCTGATCTACTTTCGCGGTGGCGGCTTTGTCCTCGGCACATTGGACTCGTCCGACCGTCCTTGCCGGGAGCTCGCCCACCTCGCTGGTCGTGTCGTTGTTTCGGTAGATTACCGGCTCGCGCCGGAGTATCCATTTCCGGCAGCCGTTGACGATGCATCCGCGGCGACGAAATACGTCCTCGAGCACGCGGGCGAATTCGGCATCGACGCTGGTCAGGTGGCGATCGGCGGCGAGAGTGCGGGCGCCAATCTCGCCGCTGTGACTGCGCTCAAGTTGCGGCGAGGCACGCCGGCACCGACGTTCCAGCTCCTCATCTATCCGCTCGTCGACTTCGCCGACGCGAGCCCTTCAATGCGCGAGTTTGCCGCCGGTCACTTCATTACCTCTGAGCTGATCGCATATTTCGAACGCCACTACCTCGGATCGTCGACAGATCGCCGGCATCCGGACGCATCGCCGCTGCATACTGACCTGCACGGATTGCCACCGGCGCTCATCGTGACCGCTGAATGCGATCCGCTGCGGGATCAAGGCGAGGCGTACGCGAGAAAACTCGAACAGTCAGGGGTCCCGGTCAGGTTGAAGAGATATGAAGGGATGATTCATCCTTTCTGTAGCCTCGCCGGAATCGTCGACGGCGGGAAGACGGCACTGGCTGACGCCGCAGCTGCCCTGAGAGAAGCGGCTGCACGGGAGCGAGTATGAAGAAGCTGCAAGCGTTCACGTTCCTCGTGCTCGTTGCGTTCACCACGGCTACGGCCAATGTCCTGACAGCAGACTGGAGCCCGCAGGCGGCCGCGAGGTATCTCGACCAGCGCCAGAAGCAGTGGTTTGACTGGAAGCCGGCGCTATCAGCCAACGGCCCGTGCGTCTCCTGCCATACCGGGATGACGTATCTGCTTGCGCGGCCTGCATTGCGTCGCGCGTTGAAAGAAGAGCAGCCGACGGCGTACGAACGCGGCTTGCTCGATCGACTTCGTTCGAACGTGGGCGCGAAGCCGCCGGGGGCGCTGCAGGACGTCGAGTCGATCTTTGCCGCGATGTTTCTGGCGCAGCAAGACGATCGCCGCGTCATGGGCATCGACACTCACAAGGCATTCGAGCAATTGTGGGCGTTGCAACAGAACGACGGACCGGCCAAGGGCGCATGGAAGTGGTACTCGGCCAACCTGGATCCCTGGGAGCACTCCGGGTCAAGTTACTTCGGTGCCTCGCTGGCAATGCTCGCCGTTGGCTTGACACCAATGGACTACCAACAGCGTGCGGACATACGCGATCGGGTCGCAGCGCTGACGAATTTTCTCAGCGCATCGACTGCCCGGCCGCTTCACGATCGACTCGCGCTCTTGTGGGCGTCATCGGTGCACTCCGGTGCATTGTCCGACTCTGCGCGCGCTTCGCTGGTTGCCGAGGTGTTCGCCAAACAGCAGGCGGATGGCGGTTGGACCCTGGAATCGCTCGGCCCGTGGACGGTCCACCCTGACGCGCCACCGGCGACCGGCAGCGACGCATACGCGACCAGTTTCACCGCCTTCGCGCTCGGACGCGCCGGGATCCGCGGGCCGGGGTTGTCGCGGGCGCTGGTGTGGCTCGAATCACATCAGGACCCGGCGACCGGCGCCTGGGCGGCCAGCTCGATGAACAAGCGCCGGCCGGCGGATTCGATGGAAGGACTCTTCATGCAGGACGCCGCGACGGCGTTTGCCGCGATCGCCCTCATCGAACAGAAGCCATAGGGGCCTCGTCGATCGTGGGCGCATTCGTGAGGGACGTACGGTTCGCGCTGCGACGCTGGCGTATGCCGTCAGTCGGCGCACTCCCGAGATTGGTGTGCGCATGGCGCTCGGTGCAGGTCCTCGTCATGTGGCGCGCACCGTCGGCGCACCGTCGTTGCTGATCGTTGGCGTCGGCATCATCGTCGGAACGATCGGGGCAGGGTTCGCGGCGCGGTGGCTCGACACGATTCTCGTTGGCGTGTCGCCTGCCGATCCGTGGATTCTTGCCGGCTCGGGAACACTGCTCCTGATCGTCGCCACAATCGCGATGGCGAAGCCCGTGACGCGCGCCTGTCGTATCAATCCACTTGAAGCACTACACGAAGAGTAGCGGCGGTTCTCACGCGCCGTGTGACTGTCGTATGTCGTAGCGGCGGGTCTTCAGACCCGCCGTCTGAGT
>DASRJE010000003.1:0-27836 GCA_035649635.1 Vicinamibacterales bacterium
CGCGACGATCTCAACGCGCTCACCGCGGCCTCCGGCCGGTGATCAACTCCCAACCTCCAACTCCCAACTTCCAATGTCAATTGCCAACCGGTGTTGGGACTTGGGAGTTGGGAGTTGACAGAGGTCATCGTGCTTACTCCCGTCGATTTTCCCCAAGTACGATAGTCCCCGATGGTCTCGAAGGTCGTCATCGCCGGTGCCGGGATCGGCGGCCTCGCGCTCGCAGTCGCCCTGCAACGGCGAGGTGTTCGCGTCACTGTTTTCGAGCGCGCGAGTCAGCTCACCACGGCGGGCGCCGGGATCGCCTTGCCGGCCAATGGAGTGAAGGCGCTCCAACAGTTGGGGCTCGGTGAGGCTGTGATGAGGGCGGGCATGGTCGTCGAGCGCGCCGTCATCCTGAACTCGCGCGGGCGACAACTGGGACCCGAAGTCGATCTCACCGAAGTCTACCGTGCGATGGGAGCCTCACTCGTTGCGTTGCACCGAGGACGGCTTCACGCCGCTCTGCTCGACGGCGTTGGCGCCGACGCCGTGATGACGGCCGCGCAGGTCGCCTCCTTCGAGCAGGACGGTCGGTCGGTCCACGTGGCGCTCGCAAATGGCGAACGCGTAAACGCGGAGTTGCTCGTGGGCGCCGACGGCCTTCACTCGAGCGTCCGCGCCCAACTGGTCGGAACCGGTGCACCCGTCTATTCAGGATATACGAGCTGGCGCGGGGTCACGCCGAGCAACAGCGTCGCGCTCCCCTCTCGAACGAGCGAGAGCTGGGGACGAGGCGAGCGATTCGGAATCGTACCGATCGGGTTCGGTGAGATCTACTGGTTCGCGGTCGCGAATGCGCCACCCGACGGACAGGACGTCGACGTGCGCCGTGACCTCATGGCGCGCTTCGGATCGTGGCACGAGCCGGTGGCCGCCATCATCGAAGCGACGCCGCCCGATCGCATCCTGCGCACCGATATTTACGATCGCGATCCGATCGAGCGCTGGCACGCCGGACGAGTGGCATTGCTGGGTGACGCCGCGCACCCGATGACGCCCAACCTCGGACAGGGCGCCGGCCAGGCCATCGAGGATGCAGTCGTTCTCGACGAATGCCTCGCCGCATCGTCTTCGATCGAAGAGGCGCTCACTCGCTACGAGCAACGACGCGTCGCCCGCGCCAACGGCATCGTCCGCGCCTCGCGCCGCTTCGGCGCGATCGCACAGTGGAGCAATCCTATGGCCGCGTGGGTCCGCGACTGGGCGATGAGCCTGACGCCGGCGTCAGTGGCGATCAACCAGGCCAAGAGGTTGATGGACGGCACGTAGAGGCCGGTCTTTAGACCGGCCTGGAGGTAGAGGCGGCCCTTCAGGCCCGCCTGCGCTTTGGCTGCCAATCTGCAACGCCTTCTGCGAGCTCCTCGAACCGATACCGCGTCGAACCTGTATGAGGGTACTGGCTCGCATATCTACGAGTCGTGATCTGACCGGGTTGCCGATGATCGTGGCTTTAACCTTCGTGGTCTTCGTGGTTTCAATTACGCGATGTGCGCTCCGACAGTCTCGACGTACACGCTGTACAGGGACTGGCTCGCCGTCATGAACAGGCGATTGCGACGAGCGCCGCCGAAGCAAACGTTCGCGCACGTCTCTGGTAGACGAATCATGCCGATGCGATCGCCGTTCGGCGCAAAGACCTGGACGCCGGGACGTGCGCCGGCCCAGATGTTGCCATCAGCATCGCAGCGAATGCCGTCTGCGGCTGATGGCGTGCCGGTTCCGGGAATATCGAACTGCACGAAGCGCTTGCCGTTGCGCAGTTGTCCACCGTCGACGTCCCACGCTTTGATTTCACGCGGCATGCCGGTATCCGCGACGTACAGCTTCTTGTAGTCAGGCGAAAAGCAGAGGCCATTCGGTTGTCCGACTTCGTCCGTGACCTTGGCGATCTGACCGCTCTTGCCATCCACCCGATAGACCGACTCCTTCGATTCCTGCTTCGCCTTGAAGCCCTCGTAGTTGCCGCGAATACCGTAGAACGGATCGGTAAACCAGATCCCACCGTCAGGGTGAACGACGACATCATTCGGCGAGTTGAGCCGTTTGTCATCGAAGCGCTCGGCGATCGTCGTCACGGTGCCGTTCGGCTCGTATCGGACAACGCGGCGGCCGCCGTGCTCACACGACAACTGCCGCCCTTCGTAGTCGAACGTATTCCCGTTGCTGTAACCGGCCGGATTTCTGAACGTCGTCACTCGTCCATCCTCTTCGATCCAGCGCATCTGCACGTTGTTGGGGATATCGCTCCACACGAGATAGCGGCCGACGCCGTTCCATGCCGGCCCCTCGGCCCACAGCGTGCCGATGTGATGTCGCCGAATGGTGGTGTTCCCTACGACGTACTGGCGGAAGCGAGGATCGAGGGCGACGACGTCGGGATCGGGATACGCAATCGGCTCGAGGCGTGACCAGTCGCGCGGCGTCGGCACCGGAGATATCTGTTGCGGCGCCTGCGCGTGTCCCACCGTTCGCAACGCGGCGGCTCCCACCGTTGCTGCCAGGAACGTTCTTCGATCCATGTTCAATTCCTTTCGCGGTGCAATCTACACCAGATCTGAGACAGACTACGCGTGTGCTCGCACGAATCCTCGTGGCCGTCTGTGTCGGCTGGATGCTCTGGGGCCAGACCGTAGGCGCGCGACAGAATTCCGCACGCGCAACGCCACCACAAGCCGACATGTTCGCAGAAGCCGTAAAGGCTGCGAACGAGTTGCCGCGCCTTCATAGCCTGCTCGTGAGCCAGCGCGGTGAAATGGTGCTCGAGCGCTACTTCAACGGCGCGCGCGCAGCTCGAGGCGCCAACGTCAAGTCGGTATCCAAGAGCATCATCTCGGCACTCGTCGGCGTCGCCATCGATCGCGGCCTGGTACCCGGCCCGGAGACGCCGATACGGACGTACTTCCCGGAACTCGCCAAGGATCGCGACGCTCGCAAGCAGCGGATCACGATCGAGGATCTCCTGACCATGCGGTCGGGACTCGAGTCGACGAGCAACCGCAACTATGGAGCGTGGGTGCAAAGCCAGAACTGGGTGCAGCACGCGCTGGCGAAGCCGCTCTTCGCCATGCCCGGCACCGAGATGGAATACAGTACCGGCAACACGCACCTCCTGTCGGCCATCCTCACAAAAGTCACGAAAGCGAGCACTTGGCAGTTTGCGCAGGACGCATTGGCGAAGCCGCTCGGCTTCACGCTGGCGCGCTGGCCGCAGGACCCGCAAGGCATCTACTTTGGCGGGAACGACATGCTCCTCGCCCCGCGACAGATGCTCGCGTTTGGTGAACTGTACCTGCAGCACGGACGTGTGAAGGGGTCAGACCCCTTCACGAAAATGCACCAGGTCGTCCCAGAGAAATGGATCGAGCGATCGTTCGTACCGCGTGGGACCTCGCCAATCAGCGGTAATCAGTACGGCTACGGATGGTGGATGCGCGACCTTGCCGGACATCAGGCGTACTTCGCCTGGGGCTTTGGCGGTCAATACATCATCCTGGTCCCAGACCTCGATCTCGTCGTCGTCACGACGTCTGCTTCGACGGTGGCAGAAGATCGACGCACGCATCGTCGGACCCTCTTCGAGCTCGTCGAAGATCTCGTCATCGCGCCGGTCGCCACCACCTCCGCTGGATAGTCAGGCTGATGCAGTTGCTCGTCAGTGTCGCGAACTCAGAGGAGGCGCTCCACGCCCTCAACGGCGGCGCCCATCTGATCGATGCCAAGGATCCGCTGAGCGGCGCCCTTGGTCCTGTCTCGCTCGAGACGCTTCGAAGCATTCACGCCGTGGTGGCGGGTCGTCGCGTCGTGACAGCCGCGCTGGGTGACGCCGTCGATGAGAGACTCGTCGAGCGTGCGGCCTTCGACTACGGAAGCGTTGGCGTCAGGTTCGTGAAGATCGGGTTTGCTGACATTGCAGATGACGAACGGATCGCACGCCTCATCACCGCCGCGGTGCGCGGAGTGCGAGCAACGGGCCAGGCACGATGCGGCGTCGTCGCGGTGGCGTACGCGGATACGGGCGGGACGACGTCATTCGAGCGCACGGCACTGGTGGATATCGCCGCGCGCGCTGGCGCGACGGGTGTACTGCTCGACACCGCTCATAAGGACGGGCCCGATCTCCTCAACCTTGTCTCAGCCGCCAAGCTCACGTCTTGGGTTGCAATAGCCCATCATGCTGGCTTGAGCGTCGCACTCGCCGGAAAACTCACCGCGGACAATTTCCGACTCATTTGTGAGACAGGCGCCGACATCGTTGGCGTCCGCGGTGCTGCGTGCGACGACGGCCGCTCGGGCCGGGTGACCGAAGGCAAGGTACGCAGATTGACCGAGAGTCTTCAAAAACTAGAGACACCAAGAGGCGCATTAGGCGCGCCTCTTGGTTCGTAAGAAAGCTCAGTTGATAGGTCGCAGGAAGTGGCTGATCGCCCAATCGGCCACGTGAGCACCTTGTCTTCTCCGACTGCGTCCGCGAATCTGAAGTGGATGCCCTGGTACACGCGGACATCGACGACGTCATCAGCCATGTCCGAAAATCGGTCGTAAATGATCGTTCGGTTCGCCGGAGTGCTGAAGACTGAGAAAGTTGTCTTATCGCCCAGCAGATGCGCGAGCGTACGTGTGATCGAACCAGTCAGGTTGTTCGCACCAGAACTGTAGTCGGGATACGGTGGCGTCGCGACATACGGCAGCCAGGTGGAATCTCCTGCGGTGCGTGAGTTGCCGTCGCTCTCGCCCAGGTTGATAGCGGTTTGGGGCCGCCAGAAGTTGTAGAACTTCTTCGTCTCCCACGACGAGATAACCGAGTCGATGGCCGCGACCTCGGACAACGCAAAGAGCCGGGCATTGTCGCCGAGACTATCGATTGTGCCGCCGATACCGCGCAACGTTCGCTGCCAGAGAACAATGAAGTTGTCAGTGTAGAAGAGAGCGAGATCCGCCTGCGCCTGAGTACGGGCGCTCCCGGTAGCACGCCCCAATGCCTTCACCTCGTTGTAGTCACGGACATACTCGCCACTCGTCAAATGTGGTGGCGGTGGAGAAGGTCGGAATTGGGTGGAGTCCTTGCTCGTAAAGGGAACGACACTGCCCAGCCATGGCAACTGAAACGGCGCAAACGCCGGAGGCGAAGGACGCCACTCACCGGGATCGGTACCACCGGTGTTCACCTCTGGATTCGCGGGCCAGTCTCCGGTGCCGACCCGCAGCGCGATGATCTGAGAGGCCGCCTGATGGCCAACAGCGATGCCCGCATTCCCCAACAGGCCGCGACTACTGAGATAGTTGTTGAGGGTGGTGGCCAGGCTGCCCGCCGAGGCGGGAAAACGGTTGGCCAGCACATCGTGCGCTGCGGTAGCAGCAGCGGCGATTGGTGAGCCGGTCGCGCCTGCTATCGGCAAACCGTAGGGCTCGTAGCGATGCTCGAACGCCTGGATGGCGTCGTGCATCGCGAGATGAACCATGGCGTAGTCGATGAGAACCCCCTGAAATCGAGTTGCCGGAGAGGTCTGGGCCGTAATCAGGTTCCAGTCGACCACGACATCGGCACCAGCCGGGCTTGCCAAAACGAGGGATGCGTACATCGCCGTGCCCGCGATGGTTCGCCACGTTCTCACTGGACTACCCTCCTTGTCTGTTCGGACGTAGGTAAATCAGCGGCGGGCATTCTGCATCCACGCCATATCGGGATCAACGGGTAATTGCATCGAAGTGAATGAACCGTCGCAGCTGGACGAGATGTCAACCTGTGGGCTGACAAGTTGAATTCGTGGGCTCCAGTACGGCGCGAAATTTTTCGCGCAACTGCGATGGCAGTAACGATCGCACTGAAACGGAGCCGATATCAGCGAGACAGAAAGCCAGCAGAGGATCGCGTGACGCACCCCGAGACGCGCGGTGACTCCTCCGGTGTCGTTCAGCGGGTGGCGAGTGTGCGCGCAGAGCGCGACATCGTGCTCCCGTACGTCATCGCGCGCCGCAATTACAACTTCCGTCGTTGACACGTCAGTAGAAGCGGCAAATACTCCGCGATCTTGTTGCCGATCTCTATACAGAGCGAGCGATGCAGGCCGGGCGTTCGATCGTGTCCGGCGAACCGTTATTCACACACGTACGTTCGTGGGTCAGGCGGAGTGCCTGCTCCTTCTGTATCCAAGCGTCAGACGAATCGAAGGAAGGACGTGATCATGTCGAAACTGCGAAGCTTCACAGGGCTCGCCGTCTGCGCGTGTCTTTGCTGGGCGGCACCAGCCCGCGCTGATGTTGTCACTGACTGGAATGCCATAACTTTGCTTTACGTGGGCGGCGGCCCTGGCACTCCCCCTAGCCCCCCGGCAGGACGTGCAGGCCCGCCCGGATTGTTGGACATTGCCCTCGTCCACCTCGCCATCCACGATGCAGTACAGGCGATCGAAGGCAGATTTCAACCTTACTTCTACTCGACCCCGGGGTCAGGTTCCGTGGAGGCGGCAGCTGCAGCGGCCGCTCACCGGGTGCTGGTCCGGCTCTATCCCGGGCAGCAAGGACCGCTGGACACTCTTTACAACAACTACCTTGCGAGCCACGGGCTCGTTGGAAATGCGGGGCTGGCAGTAGGCGAGGCCGCGGCAGTCGCGCTGCACTCGAATCACTATCGGCCGCTGATACCGATCGCGAACTACTTCGGCGTTGCCGAGCCCGGTCAGTGGCGCTCGACGGTGCCCATGGCCTTCTTGTTCCTGGCCTTCAGCGAGCCCTTCACGCTGAACCGTGTTTCGCAGTTCCGCCCCGAGCCGCCGCCCCCGATGACGAGTACCAAGTACGCGCGGGAATTTGACGAGGTGAAAGCCATCGGGAGCAGCACCGCGCCAACTAATGCACAGCAAACAGTCGGTCGTTTCTGGTCCGGGAACTTCATTGCTCAGTGGAACGAAGCGCTCCAGCGAATCGCCCTTGCGAATGTGAATAACGTCGGCGATAGTGCGCGTCTCTTCGCCCTCGCGAACGTCTCTGCTGCGGATGCCTCAATGGCGGTATGGGAATCGAAGTATTTCTACAACTTCTGGCGACCGAGCATGGCTATCCAGGATGCCGCACTCGATGGCAACAAGCGAACCGAGCCCCAGGCGGGCTGGACTACGTACTTCGGGAGCATCCCCCCCAACGCCGTTAACCCTGCATATCCTGACTACGTGTCCGGCGCGAACGGCCTGACGGGTGCGTTCACGGGCGCGTTGCGAGAGTTCTTCGGTACTGACGACATAGAATTCTCCGTGAAGAGTATCCCGGCCCAGGCCGCCAACCCTGAGCGCTTCTTCGACAGCTTTTCTCAAGCCGCTCAGGAGGTCGTCGATGCCCGCATCCTGCTCGGGATCCATTTCCGATCGGCCGACGAGGAAGCGCGGCAACTTGGGATCCGCGTGGCACATTGGGTCAACCAGAAATTCCTCAAGCCCGTCCCCGGCAACAAGTAGCGCTCAGCTGCCAGGGAAGACGCTTGCAGTCTTCCCTGGCGGTCACGTCAACCCAATAGCCACGGTGATCGCGATCGCGGGACTGGGCACGAACAGCGCGAGACACAGCGGGATCGTGAACCGCGCTCAATCCTCGTAGGTATCATGGACTCGGGATTCGGGATTCGGGACTCGGAACTCGGGATTCGGGACTCGGGATTCGGGGTTCAGTCTTCGATGTTGTTTCTGCGTGCGCTGATCGCGTTTCTCGCGCTGCCTGGCATCGTCGCCTTTCTCGCGCCGGCGCTGCTCGTGCCACAGCTCACCACGCGCGCGTTCGATGTCATCGGCGTCGTGCCATTTGCAGCCGGTGTCGTCGTGCTGTTGTGGTGCGTTCGTGATTTTTATGTTGCCGGCAAGGGCACGCTCGCGCCGTGGGATCCGCCAAGGCGTCTTGTCAGAGTGGGTCTCTATCGCTACTCGCGGAATCCGATGTACGTCGGTGTTCTACTCATTCTGATTGGTTGGACGACTGGCTTCCGCACGCGGTCGCTGGTGATCTACACGATCGTGGTGGCAATCCTTTTCCACCTGCGCGTGTTGCTCTACGAGGAGCCGTGGCTCGCCCGGACATTTCCGGGCGATTGGCCAACGTACAAGTCGCGTGTTCCCCGTTGGCTTTTTCGCGTGCCCTAAAGCCGGATCAAACTCCCAAATTCCCCAGAACCAACTCCGAACGTGGCTTCAGGACTTGGAAGTTGGGAGTTGATCCGTTTCTAGCGACCCGTGAGGACGGATCGCAGCAGGTCGATCCGATCGGCGGTCACGATCGCAGTCTCGATGCCAGGTGGAAGAAAAGGTTGGAAGCATGGATCCACGACTTCGCGGCCAGAGGCGCCCGCTGCCTTCACGAGCACAAGGCGCCGCGCACCGACCTGGCCGGCCACCCACGCCGAGATGCTGTCGCTCGTGACGTCCCAGGAATGGGGCAGCGGGTCTTCGTCGCGCAGCCAGGCATATGGGGCCAGTACTGGAACGCCCTGACGCGCGAAGGCGCGGTCCACATCGTCGCGACGAGTTACCAGGACACTGTCCGGCAACCGCGATGTGATCGCATGAGCGTATTGATCCATTGCGAGGATCGCCATCCAATGCGCGGCATCATCGCCGAGCCCCAGTGAGCGATCCGCGTCGCGCACGGCATTTGCGAACGGCCCGCCACCCGGCACAACCAGCAACGGCACACTGAGGCTCGCTGCAGCAATCTCAGCAAGGATCGAATCGAAGTGAGCGGCGGCAGTCATCAAACTTCCGCCCACCTTGACGACAACGACAACGCTCAAGACGCCACCCCCGGGCTAGTTTGCTGGAAAAGGGCCTCTGCTTGTGACAGCATGCCCACCCCGCGATTTTGAGGAAGGTTCGAATGAATTCGGAAGACACCGCGGCACCCTCATCCGGCCCTCTCGACACGCTGGTTGACACGATTGTCACGAGTCCATCCGACGCGCGGCCGCCCATTGTGCGGCACTCTCAGTTCCCCGCCACGATTGGCCGCTACCGGATCGTTCAAGTGCTCGGAGAAGGGGGCATGGGGACGGTCTACGAAGCCGAGGAGCAGCATCCCCGTCGCAGGGTTGCACTGAAAGTCATCAAGCCAGGAGCGACCAACCCTAACACCCTGCGTCGCTTCGAACAGGAATCCGAAGTGCTCGGGCGGTTGCATCACCCCGGCATCGCTCAGATCTACGTCGCATCCACCGATGATCGCGGATTCGGACCGCAGCCGTACTTCGCGATGGAGTTCATCGAGGGCGAGTCGTTGCTGCGGCATGCCATCGCCGGCCGGCTGACCACGCCACGGCGCCTCGAGCTGATGGCGGAAGTGTGTGACGCGGTGCACCATGCCCATCAGCGCGGCATCATTCATCGCGATCTGAAGCCGAGCAACATCCTCGTCGACGACGACGGACACCCGAAAGTGCTGGACTTCGGACTGGCCCGGGTACTCGACCGCGAGATGCAGGCCTCGCTGCACACCAACGTCGGTCAACTCGTCGGCACGCTGGCGTACATGAGTCCCGAGCAGCTCGCCGGCGACCCACACGATATAGACATCAGAAGCGACGTTTACCAGCTCGGGGTGATCCTGTATCAGCTCCTGGCGGAGCGGCTCCCGTACAAGTCCGACGGCACGTTGCACGACGCGGTCGAGGCGATCGACACGCACGAGCCACTGCCGCTCGGTTCGATCGATCGCGCCTATCGTGGCGATATTGAAACCATCGTTGCCAAAGCGCTCGAAAAAGATCGCGACCGACGTTATGGATCCGCGGCGGCGTTGGCGGCCGACATTCGACGTCACCTGAAGGACGAGCCGATCTTTGCGCGGCCTCCGACCGCAACCTACCAGCTGCAGAAGTTCGCACGCCGTCATACCGGGCTGGTGGTGGGTGTCGTCGCCGTCTTCGTCGTGCTCGTTGCCGGCATCGTGACCAGCACGTGGCAGGCAACGCGGGCGCTACGCGCGGAGCGTGCCGCCATCCTTGAACGGGATCGGGCGGCAGAGGCCGAGGCGATCGCAAACAGCGTCAACGACTTCCTGCAGAACGATCTCCTGGCGCAGGCGAGCGCCAGCAACCAGGCACGGCCGGACAACAAGCCCGATCCCGATCTCAAGGTTCGCACGGCGCTCGACCGTGCCGCTGCCCGCATCGCCGGCAAGTTCGACAAGCAGCCGCTCGTCGAGGCGGGGATTCGTCTGACGATCGGCAAGACCTATCAGGATCTCGGTCTCTATCCCGAGGCGGAAACGCACACCGGACGCGCGCTCGAGTTGCAGCGCCAGGTGCTCGGCGAAAATCATCCAACGGTATCGGCAACGCAGAACTCGCTTGCGACTTTGTACGCGACGCAGGCCAAGTTCGACCAGGCAGAACAACTCTTCACGAAGGCGCTTGCCGCCGACCGACAGGCGCTCGGCGAACAGCATCCGCAGACCCTGACGACGACTCGGGGATTGGGCATGTTGTACATGCTGCAAGGCAAGCTCGCGGAGGCCGAACCCCTTCTCGTCGCCGCTCTGGACGGAAGACGTAAAGTCCTCGGGGAACAGAATCCCGACACGCTGGAAAGCATGGACAGTGTTGCCAGCCTGTATTGGCGTCAAGGCAAGTACGCCGAAGCGGAGCCAATCAGGGCAACGCTGCTCGAGTTGCAACGCCGGGTGCTCGGCGAAGAGCATCCACAAACGCTGACCAGCATGAACAACCTGGCACTGCTGTCGTCGTACCAAGGCAAGTATGCACAGGCCGAGACGCTGTTCCTCGACGTCATCGAGAAGATGCGGCGCGTCCTCGGCGACCAGCACATCGAGACGATGATCAGCATCGGCAATCTCGGGATCGTGTACTTCCGCCAGAACCGATATCCGGAAGCCGAAGCTCAGTTCACCAAGGCACTCGAACTGAAGCAGCGCGTGCTCGGCGAGCAACATCCTGAAACGCTGACCAGCATGAACAACCTGGCGGTGTTCTATCGCGCCGCGGGTAAGTACGATCTGTCGGAAGCGCTCTATCGCAAGGTCGTCGATGTGCAACGGCGCGTCGTCGGCGACGAGCACCCGAACGTGCTCCTGACGATGAACGGATTGGCCTACTTGTATATGTTGCAGGGCAAGAACGCGCAGGCCGAGGACCTCTATATGCGTGCCCTCAGGACACAGCGACGCGTACTTGGGCCAGAGCATCCGGATGTGGCCACGACCGCGCAGAACCTCGCGACGCTGTATGTCAACGAGAACCGATCTGCGCAAGCCGAGCCGCTTGCCAGAGAGGCCATGGACATTCGCCGCCGGGTACTCGGGGAGCAGCATGCCGAAACACTGCGAAGCATGACGACGACTGGACAGATCCTGCTGAACGCAGGCCGCGCAGCCGACGCCGAGTCCCTTCTGCGCACCGCGCTCGCCAGCTACGAGAGCATGAAGGCTGATGGGTGGGACCGATACAACTGCCAAAGCCTGCTCGGCGCCAGCCTCGCCGCGCAGAACCGATATCCGGACGCAGAGACGCTGGTCGTGTCTGCCTACAGCGCACTCAAAGAGCGAGAGGCGAGCATTCCCCGGGAGAGCCGCATAGCCGTCGAGCGTGCGGGGGCTCGCGTCGAGCAGCTCTACATGGAGTGGGGGAAAACGCAGCAAGCGTCGGAGTGGCGCAAGAAGATCCCGCGTTCGTGACTGCGCCCTCTCTCCAAGAGGCGGGTGTTCAGATCCGCCTTGTACGGACTCGTGACAAGGGCTGTATAGACGCCGCGCGTCAGTTCGCGGGAGGCGGGTAAGGTACGCCGAGCTGCTCGAGGTACGAGGGGTACCTCGTGGGGTCGTAGTAGTACTTCCGCAGCTCTGGACGAAATTTCTCCATCGTGTCTTTGTTCAACCAGATGGCGGGCTTGTCCTCCGGCCGGATGAGCGGTTGATACCTCGCTTGCTTACCCTGCACGTTTTGGAAGTAGTCACGAGCCGCATTGATCAGATCCGGTCGCGTCATCAAATCGAGAACCGTCATCGCGTGGACCTTCGCACCCTGCGTTGCGCCTTTGTGCGCGATTGGCGTGGCCATCGCGATCGCGGCGGTCCAGTTGTGCGGGGTGGTGCCGGCGATATTCGATGGAAAGCCGAGCGTGACGGTCGGGACGCTCCACATCACGTCGCCGATGTCGTCGGACGGGCCGCCCATCTTCTGTGGCTCCGGAAGCAGCTCGGCGCCCTGAAGGGTGGGTGACACCTCTGTGATCAAGCCACGCTCGGGAACACCCAGCGACCGCTGCACAGCTCGAGCGAACTGCTGATCGGAGGCGCTCCATGGCGGCGCGCCGACGGCCTTGATGTTGGCATGCATCGCCTCGGCAAGCGCTCGATTGCCGTGTCCCGGCCATGCCGACCCGAGCACGCGAGAGTCGACGGTTGTACCCGTCATCATGGCCGCACCACGCGCGATCGCATCGCCTGCTTCCCACATCGACTTGATACGGGCGTAATCGTTTTCGCGGAAGTAGTACCACACCGATGCTGCCGGCGGGACCACGTTGGGCTGATCTCCGCCGTTCGTGATCACGTAGTGCGACCGTTGCGCGAGGCGGAGGTGCTCGCGCTTGTAGTTCCAACCGATGTTCATCAGCTCCACCGCGTCGAGTGCGCTGCGCCCCAGCCATGGCGCCGCGGCGGCATGCGAGCTCTCGCCAGTGAACGAGTATTCGACCGATACCAGTCCGCTGCCCCCGCTGTCGCCCCAGCTCGTCGTGAGCGCCGGCCCTACGTGTGCGTACAACACGGCGTCGACGTCTTTGAACACGCCGGCCCTGACGAAGAAGGCCTTCGTGGCGAGCAACTCTTCGGCGATTCCGGGCCAGAGCACGAGCGTGCCCGACATTTTCTCGCGCTCCATGATCGTCTTCACCGCCAACGCGGCGGTGACGATGAGCGCCTGTCCGGCGTTGTGCCCTTCGCCGTGTCCGGGCGCTCCGGGTACGAGCTCCTTGCGTGTGATGACGCCTGGTGTCTGGTTCGTCGTGGGCACACCGTCCACGTCGGTGCCGAGCGCAACCACCGGCCGCCCACTTCCCCACGTCGCCACCCACGCAGTGGGGATGTCGGCAACGCCCCTTCGAATGGTGAAGCCGTTCTTCTCGAGAATGCCGGTGATGTAGCGTTCGGTCTCGACCTCCTGGAATCCGATCTCACTGAAGCTGAAAAGGCTGTCCACCATCTGCTGCGTCAGTTGGCGTCGTGCATCGACCTGGGCGATCACATCTTTCTTCAGTTGCTCCAGCGCGACCGGAGCGCCCGCTGGCGGCTCCTGCGCGCGCGCAACCACGTGCAAGCCTGTGAACGCCGATACCAGTACCAACGCCAGGACGCCACAAGAGGTTCGTCGCATGCGCATCTCATCCCGCCACTCGGAGGCGACGGTGTCAGGCAGTGAATCGTGAACGTCGGCCTCGGCGAACACTGCTCGGCTCGCCATTGTTCAATCTTCAGGTAGATTCACGATTCACTGCCTGACACCACCCCGTCCCGGTGGAATTCACGATTCACTGCCTGACACCATACCCGCAACTAGCGCCGCTCCCGGCCGGTGAGCTTCAGGAACATCTGGTTCTCGTGACAGATGAATTCGATCAACTCGGAGCCGTCGGGCACGATCCGCTGCACGACTCTCACCGTGAACGGTTTCGTGTACGCCTTGGGATCGTCGACCGTGAACTCGATGTCCAGCTGCCCGTAGTTCACGCGACGAAAACGCTCGGTGACCTTCATGGCTTCCGTGTAAGGAGTGCCTCGGTGATCGAGCCATCCGACCCCGTGAAAGCTGCTCGGTTCGCCATTCTTCACGGCGTCGGGATCGACACCGCGGAAATTGTTCGACTCGACGACGAGCGTGTCGCCTTCCCAACGCCCGACCGAGTAGCCATGCCAGAACGGCTGCGGTTCCCCGAGCGGTGGGAGCTTTCGCCCGTCCATGTAGATTGTGCGAAGGCCGTAGTTCGATTCGTAGATGATCAGAATCTGCGTTGGCGTCTGGACGATTTTCAGCGGTTGCGGGTCAATATGGTACTGAAGAAGACCCTGCGGGAGGCACAGACCGTCGGGATCGTTCAACCCGCCTTCCGCGGCGCGCTTCTTCTGCAGGTCCGCGGCCCAAGGCTGGAACGGCGGGGTGAGGAGGGCCCCGCGATCTCCACCATTGGAGATCATCCATATGCCGGAGAAGTCCGGCTTGCCATCGGCCGTGCGAGGTGCCGCCGCGGCCAGATTTGGTTTGCCGTCAGGGCCTTTCGGGACCCCGACGGGATGAAGCGGCCACTGCGCCGCGAGCGGCACAGTGAGCGCGGTAAAGAGAATCGCCGACGTCGCCGCCGCGAATAAAGTCTTCATCAGTTCCACACTCGAGCGACAGGTTTGCTGACCAGATAGTCCGGGTTCGCGCCTTTCCGTGGACGGAACTTCTGCACACGCCCGCTATCCACTTCGGCAACGTAGAGATTGCCTTCTTGATCGACGCTCATGCCGTGAACACCCCAGAGCGCACCCGGGAACATCCCGAGCGTGCCCCATGCGTACAACAGGTGTCCTTCCTGGTCGTACTTGAGCAGCTTGTGCGTGCTGCGATCGAACGTCCAGATGTTGCGATCGGCGCCAATATAGAGCAGGTGAAGGCTCGAAGGATCGGCATCAATCCGCCAGTCGTGGAGGAACTTCCCGTTCTCGTCGAACACCTGCACGCGATGGTTGTTGCGGTCGTTGACGAACACGCGGCGGCTGATCGGATCGACGGCGATGCCGTGCACGTTGTTCATGTAGCCGGGTCGCGTCTCGTTGGGAGGATTGCCCTTGATGCCCCAATCCATCAGGAACTTTCCGGTCTTGTCGAACTTCGCGACACGCGTGCCGGTGTAGCCGTCTGACACGAAGAACGTCCCGTCGGGCAGCCAGTCGATGAAGGTTGGACGATTGA
Organism: Vicinamibacterales bacterium; assembly: GCA_035649635.1. Lineage (GTDB taxonomy): Bacteria > Acidobacteriota > Vicinamibacteria > Vicinamibacterales > UBA2999 > Gp6-AA40. The sequence continues at coordinate 14,984 of DASRJE010000003.1, forward strand.
AGTGGGTCGCGTCGGCGCCTTCCTTCTCGGGCGTACCGATCGTCTGCACGAGTTTCTTGCCGTCGTTGGTGAACTTGTAGATCACCTGCATGTTGTCGTCGACGACCCATACGTGCTTCTCTGGATCGTACGGGCTGATGTAGACCGAATGTGGACGACGCAGGATCTTGTCCCACTGCGTCCAGGTCTCGATGATGTTGCCGTTGGCATCGGCGACGACGATGCAGTGCTCCCACTTGGCGTCAACACCGAGCTGCCGGTACGGCGGCCCCTTTATCCCGAGCGTGTCGTCCTTCCCCTCCCAAGCGGTCAGCCACTTTCGGGTGTCTTGATCCGTGCCGCCAGTCCCAGGAAGAGAAGCCTGCGTGGCATCCCTCCACAGCCCGGCGACCGGGAAGCTGATGCTCGGTCCCACCTGGGGCAACAGCGTCGCCCGCGGTGGCTCCATCTTCGGCAGCTCCCCGCGGAACAACATGAAGATTCGGTTCGGACTCTCGGCAAACACACCCTGTCCTGCGCCGTAGGTCCATTTTTCGTTTCCCGGCAGGGTGCTGATGTCCTTGGGCCAGCCCTTCACGACTTCATAGGGTCCGGTCAAATCCTGGCTTCCGATCGCCCCTGGAACCGCCGCGTATCCTGCGGCAGAGGTCTGGGCAGGTGCGGTTTGCGGCGCGCTCGTCATCCAGCTTCCGGCGCCAAGACCAACGACAAACGTCACCAGCATCACGGCAACTGTGCGCATAGTCACTCCGATAATCGCTGCAGCGTAACCGTCCTTCTGTCTTCCATCCCCGGTGAATGCAGCGGATAATACGCCCAGAAAATGAAAGGGTGAAGAGCAAGATGACGAACAAGCCGCTCATCTCCCGCGCCTGCGCGGGCCTCATCGCGCTGACCATCGGCCTTCTCGCCACTTCCGCTCCGCTGCGCGCGCACCACGGGGCAACCAACGTGTACGACTTCTCCAAGCCGGTTGTGCTGAAGGGAACGATCACGAAGTTCGAGTGGCTGAATCCCCACAATCAGATCTACTTCGACGTGACGGACGAGAAAGGCACGGTCTCACACTGGATTGCCGCCACCGAGCCGCCGCAGGTCATGCTCGAGCGTGGCTGGACGAGACGGTCTCTGAAAGAAGGAGACGAGGTCACCGTCTACATCTTCGCGGCGAAGAACGGCGCCAAGGTCGGGAATCTGCAGAAGATCGTGTTGGCCGACGGCAAAGAGCTTACTGCAGCGGGAGCGCCCGCAGCTGCCGCCCCGGCGAAATAAACGCACGAGGAGTCTTCCATGCGAAATCGTCTGATGCTCCTGGGGAGTCTGTCAGTTGGCGTCCTCACGTTTACGCTCACGGTGAGTGCGCAGGCGCCCAAAGGCGCGACTCCACCGCCTCAAGCTGCGAACGCGAAGCCCGCTGACCTGTCCGGTGATTGGGCCCCGGACGGTCGGCGCGGAGGAATCGGACAAAGCCTCAGCGTCTCCGACATCCGCGGCACGAAGCGTGGGGCGGAGGACGACATCCCGTATCTGCCGTGGGCGCGCGAAAAGACGATGTCCGAGAGGACGTCAACCGGACCAGACCCGCAGTTTGGCAACACGACCGATCCGCAGGTGCTCTACTGCGAGCCGCCGGGCGTGCCGCACATTTATCTGTGGCCGATCAAGCACCGCTTCGTACAGACGCCGGAGGCGGTATACATCCTCCACGAGCTCGGTCCGTTCTATCGCGTCGTCTGGATGAACGCCAAGCATCCTGAGGATCCCGATCCGCAGTGGTGGGGACATTCAATCGGCTGGTACGAAAACGGCGACACGCTCGTCGTGGACACGATTGGTTTCACGGACAAGACCTGGCTCGATCAGATGGGCCATCCCCACACCGAGCAGCTTCATCTGACCGAACGCTACAAGCGCGTGGACGCGAACACGCTCGAACTCCGCATGGTCATCGACGACCCGGGCGCGTACAGCAAGCCGTGGAACGCGGAGCGCAACTTCACGATGTCGAAGACAGGTTTCCTGCGCTACCAGCAGATCTGCTCGGTGCGCGAGAACAAGCGATTCGAGGACAACCTCGCCAAGCCGGCGCTGAACAAGTGACGCGTCAACTCCCAATTCCCGACTCCCAAATCCCAAGCGGTTGAATTTGGGAGTTGGAGGTTGGAGTTGGGAGTTATTTGCGCCTATACACAACGAAGTATTTGTCCGGAAACAGCTGAATGTCTTCGCTTGGCGCGAGGCCGGCGTCAGCCATCCACGCGGCCGTCTGCTCTTTGCTCACGACCAGCGCGGGCTCCGCCTTGTGCGGACTGTCACCAGGGTTGAACTCGATGACGACGATGCGGCCGCCCGGCTTGAGATAGCCGGCGACGCTCTTGAGATACGCCGCTCGATTCTCCACGTGATGCAATACGTCGTGGAAGAACGCGACATCGACGTCGCGCGCGGGCAGCCCCGGATCGGTGAACTTGCCCAGCACCGGCACAATGTTCGTCACGTTCTCGCTCTTCGCCTTCTCGCGAATCTGCGTGAGAAATCCCTCGTCCAGCTCCACGGCGTACAGACGCCCGGACGACACCGCCTTGGCGAGTGGCAGTGAGAACAGGCCCGTGCCCGCGCCGAGGTCCGCGACCACGTCACCCGGCTTCAGATTCAGCTTCGCGATGACGTCGCTCGTCCGGAGACTGGCAATACGCTCGGGGCTCTCGAGCGTCTTCGTCCACTCCGCCGCAGGGCGGGAGGCAAGCTGCGCCTCGACAGCCACGGACAAGACGCACGAGGCCATGACGGCAGTCGCGAGGAAACTTGCACGGCGGACCACACGACACCTCATTTCTGGACGGTCAACGGCTTTGGCGTCTGAACATACCGCCAGTATAGGTTACGCGAATCGACAGGTCACTGAGTGCGGGCGCGCCGAGAGCACTGGGTCGTTCTTATATCGCTCACGCGCGGCGATCAAAGCCCGGTGGAGGTTGGCGATACTGGCGGCGGTCGGGTTTGATTCTCAATCGAAACGGGGCTGAAGCGGTTGCCTGAAGGCACTCGCGCTCCGCTCTCAACCAGTCGGCGAGGTCATGGCCGTCCTGATGGGAGCGTTCGCAGTAAATCTCAAAGGCGCGTCGCGCAATTTCCTCGTGTGTCGCGGTTCGCTGTACCGCAGGCGCAGGTGCCTGCGAGCCGGCAGTCGCGGACCCGCTCAGCGTCGACATGCAGGCTAGGACTCGCCGCGTGCTGCGCAGTATTCCGCGTAGGCGGCGACCGTGGCGAGCCGCGTCGCGCTCCAGTTCTGATGGCACTGCGGACACCGCCAGTCACCACCTGCTGCCAGCGCCTCACCCGTCATCGCAGGCGCGACCGTGTGACACAACGGGCAACTCATCGACGTCGTCGCGCCAGGTTCGGGCGTCATCGCCGATCCTCGGTCGCACGTAGCACCTCGGCGATGGTCGGTGGGGGGCCGTCGTTCCACAAACAGAGGAACACGACCGGCGGAATTATCGCGGACACCATGAGTGCCATCCAGCTCACCAGGGACGCGTGGCCGAGCGTGAGGAAGATGAGAAGCGCGCACGACAACCATAAGGCGCTCAACGACCACCGGACCGGTGGGTATAACGTAAATGACATCATGGCCGGAATGCTCCCTTATTGGATTCGCGAGCCCGCTCTTCTGCGGCTTTCTGATCTTCGGCGACTTTCTTCCGCCTCGCTTCTTCTCGAGCCGGTGCTTCGCGCTCGTCGAGCGCAATGGCCGCGGTCGTCGCAAGGCGGGCAGCCGATTCACGAGTCTGCGACAGCACGACGAGAACATATCCGGCTCGATAGTCTGACCAGGACAGCGACACCACGGTGTCGCCCTGCTCCCATGTCGCAAGCGGCAGCGCGACATCCGACGGCGCAAAGCGAGCGAGACGCTCGTGACGCTTCGCCGACGGCATGGGCACACCGTAGACGCCCTTCAACGCGAGGATCAGATCGTCATGCGTGAGCCCGGCGGTGCGTGTCCGGTCGTAGTAGACGGTAATGCTGTACAGCTGGTCGTCGGAAAAACTGAAGATCATCTCGTGGACCGGATCGACATCGGGGAGCGCTCGTCCGGCGCTATACCGCGGTCGCCACACGAGCTCCTGCAGCATGGACGGTCTGTCGTGCACCGTCCTCAGTTCAGATGGGCGCGAGCCGGTCAGCTCCAACACCGAAGCCACTGTGCTTCCAAGCGTGAATTCGCGGTACTTGCCGGAGTCCTCCGCAAGCGCAGGCGCTGGCGCGAGGGTTAAAAGGAAGAGACACGTGCACCCAAGCGAGATGCGTAAAGACATATAAGGCTTTCGAAGGGCTTTGATGAGAGCTGCCCGCGGAGCGGACGTGCGGAAGGACCAGTACTCAGGAAAGCGGTCTATAAATAGCTTGCGCCCATTCGGTGGATTAAGCAAGGACAATCGCGGCTGCGTATGCGCGGTACCCATCACTTCGCCCCTTGGTGAGCGTTCAAGAATCTGGTCAACTCGCGGTTGTCGGGAAAGTCGCGTGCGAGCTGCTGGGCTGTTGCAACCGCCTCCACAAGTTCCCTCTCGCGGACCTGCATGTCCCAGAGGGCAAACGCCGCCTCTGTACGCTCGAAGAAGTCACCAACGCCGCTGGCGGCTTCGCGAACCACCCGCAGCCCCTTCTTCTTGTTGCCGCCACCGAGCAGCCAGCGTGTCCCTCTGGGCATCTTCGTGCCGACGATGTAGTCAATCCATGCACGCGCGACGCGCGCGCGGAGATGGCCAGGATTGCGTTCGAGCACTTTGTCCAAAGACGTCCTCGCCTCCCAATACTCGTCCCAACCAGTCTTGCGTCCACGCGTTCCCAGCTGAAGCCAGACGTAATTGAGGTCGATCTTGCCCAACAGGAACAGGGCTGCCTCGTCGTCCGGATTCCGCTCGAGTCGTGTCCGTGCGAGCGCGCGCGCGCGATCGGTGTCTGCGATAAAGACCGAAAGGAGGTCAGGGCAAGTGGCGCACATCGTCCAGGCGCGTTCGCGGTCCGCAGAATCGCCCATCGCTCTCCGAATCTGGAAGTGCAGACTCGAGGTGCGCAGTTCGCAGGCTTCGAGGTCGTTGTCGGCACCCGCCGCGCACAGACTCACGGACAGCGCGGCGGCGGCTTCGTAGTGACCGCTGTAGAACGACCGCTGCGCGTCCTCGAGCGTCGGCGAAGCGGCCTCTGATTCGGACGATCGCACCACGGCGTGGTCCTGCATGCGCCAGGCCTCACTCACGATGAGCACAACCACGACGAGAGACGCGACGACCGTCATAGAAACCTCCCGCGCTTCGAGATTTACAGTCAGAGCAGCCCGGCCAATGAGAGGATGAGCCGCACGAGCACGGCAACCGGTGAGAACAGGAGGATCAGTCCCAGCGGCAGCATCAGCGCGAGCATCACGGCGAGCGTCAGATCACCAACGGCCGCTGCGGCCTTCTCGGTTCCCGTCGAAGCTCGCGGTAGAGACACGTCGATGGTGTCGATCGGGCGCATTGGAATACTCACTTTCCGTGGACGACAGTTCCGGCGTGGCCCCGAGCGACCCGGGACGCGACACACCGCGTTGGAGCTTTGGTGAGGAGCCGGCGCCTTGGATTGGAGAAGAAGGCAGCCGCGAGGCTCAGGAAAGCAGAAACGGAATGCCCGGTAAGTATACGCCCGATCGGTAGTAAGCGGGCTCTCGACTCAACTGCGGGGGATGGCAGGCTGCCGTCGCCCGTGCCGATGCTACGGCATGAGCGAGTTACGTTCCAGCAGCAACGCGACGGCAACGGCTGGTGCGCATCGAGCACCCGCCTCACCCAATTCCCTCGATAGCGGCACGACTTCAAGATTCGCCGCACGCGCGGCGGCCTCACCAAGAAACGCTCCAAGACCCGTGACGACTGCGACGCAGATCGATGGATGAGGCGCGATCACACGCTGAATCGACGCTTGAATGGTGCGGACCTGAGCGCGCGCCAGCGCGTCGGCGAGTCGCGTGATCGCTGCCTCGTCGAGCATCTCGCGATCGGCACAGACCACTCGCGCCAGGCGCTCGCCGGCGAACTCGCGCGTCTTGGGGCGGCCGTCCGGCGTCGAACACAAGTAGTCGGACGAATCGAGGTCTCCACGCCACACATGGACATCGCCAGCCAGCGCGAAGCCTTCCGCGGATACTCCGGCCAGCGCGTCACCCAATGGAACGTAGTGGGCGATCGCCTCAGTCGGCGTTCGCAGCGCGCCTGTATAGAGAAGCTCGCCGGACGTCAGCCGCTCCGGATCGGTATGACCAATCGCGACGACCTGCCCGCTCACGATCGGCACGAGGTCGGTCGTCGTCGTGCCAATGTCGACGAGCAACGCGTCGAGGTGATGAACGGCGACGGCCCGGGCAGTCGCCGCCCAATTGGCCGCGGCCACCAAGAGTGGGCGCTCACGGGCAGCGGGCGGGGCAACGAAATGCCCGTCGACGGTGTAGACGCGAATCGCAGCGCTGGGAAATGCCGACTCCATCGCATCCAGCACGAAACGCACACCCTCGCGCTTGGTTCGGAATATCTGCGAGAGCTCCGCCGTCATCGTCACGGCGTGCGGCATCCCGTCGGTGGCGCCGATCATTTCCCGCATCTCCCGAAGAAGCGGTACCAGCGCGCGGGGGTCGCGTTGGATCTCGTACGGGCGGCCCAGGACGGCCAAGATTTTGCCGTCGTGGACGTGCGCCAGCTTGGTATTGACCCCGCCGATATCCCAACCAACCGTCGGCACGCGAACAATCTATCGCAAGGTGGACCCGCCTCACACCGACAGTGTGGGGCGCATCCGGGCATCGAGTTCCCGGCCCAGGCGGGCCACAATCTCCGGAATTGCCTCGACATCGTCTTGTGTTGTGTGGAAGTTCACGATGCAGGCGCGCAGTACATAGCGTCCCGCGACCACGGCGTTGGAGACAAACGCCTCTCCTCCCCGCTGAATCGCGTCGAGGAGCGCCTCGTTCAGGCGATTCAAGTACGCCTCCACGTCCTTGTCTCCCACCGACGACCGCAGATCCGCCGGAACGAACCTGAACGTCGCGATACTGAGCGCCTGTGTCTGCAGCTCCAAATCGGGATTGCGCGTCACGGCCTCCGCCATCGCCCGCGAGAGCGCCATGTCCTCAGCGATCATCCGGCGATAACCTTCCGCGCCTACCTGTTTCAACGCGAGCCAGACCTTGAGCGCCCGGAAGCCGCGCGTGTTCTGAGGGCCGTAGTCGACGAAGTTCGTGCCGTGGTCATCGAAGTGATAGTAGGCGGGGTGATATGAGAAGGCGCCGCGAAGCGCCGCCGAGTCGCGGACGAGAGCACAGCCGGCTTCGATCGGGGCATACAACCATTTATGCGGATCGACCGCCACGGAGTCCGCGATGCTCAATCTCCTCAGATCGTCGGGCACGCCCGGCGCCGCCGCTGCCACGCCGCCGTAGGCGCCATCGACGTGAAACCAGATTCCCCTGTCTCGGCAGACGCGAGCGATCTCGGGCAGCCGGTCCACTGCTCCAGTGCTGACCGATCCAGCCGTCCCGATCACGACGAAGGGCACGTGACCTTCAGCAACGTCAGACGCAATGCGCCGCTCGAGGTCCGACACATCCATCCGCAGTTCATCGTCGGTCTGAATCCATCGAATCGATGCCGTGCCGAGTCCCGCGAGATCGGTGGCTTTCTGAATCCAGGTATGCGTTTCAGCGGAGGCGTACGCGACGAGCTGTCGGTGGGATCCGGCAAGGCCTTCTCGACGAATGTCCCATGCGGCGCGCGCGGCGCGGGCGGCCAGAAAGCAGACGAAGTTGGCCATGTTGCCGCCGCTCACCAGGATGCCGCCACAGTCGGTGGGATAGCCAACGAGCTCGGCGATCCACCTGATCGTCTGCGCTTCGATCTCGCTTGCCGCCGGCGACAGAATCCACGCGCCCACGTTCGGATTCACCGCCGATGCGAGCAGGTCGCCAAGTATCCCGATGGGTGCCGGCGACGATGTGATGTAACCGAAGAACCTGGGATGACCGTTGAAGAGCGAATGCTCGAAGAGCCGTGTTGCCGTTGTGGTCAGCAGTGTAGCGGCGTCGGTCCCTTCCTGGGGAAGACCACCGTTCAGATCGAGTGCGGACCGCACGGCGGATGGCGATTCATCGCGCGTCACCGGGCCACGCGGGACGGCCTCGAGTTGTGATGCGATTTGATCGACGAGCGAGTGCCCGAGGGCCCGGAATTGTTCGGCGTCCATGGCGAGCGGCGCCTGCCGCCCGCGAGCGCGAGTTACGGATGAATCCATGTCTTCATCTTGACGTGAAGCCGGATTCAAAAGCGAGGGGCGGGTCCCAAAACCAGGACCCGCCCTACGTCGCACTCCGCTTGGTGTTCTTCGTATTCTTCGTGGCTTTCGTGCCTCAGAAATCGATCTGCGCGCTCAACTTCACGAACCGTGACTGCAAAACGCTGTTGGGCCGCAGCCATGTGTCGGTCGTCGTCACGAAGGTCTGGTTGTATGTCAGTACCGCATTCGAGTTGGTGAGGTTGTACACATCGAACCCCACCGTTGACCGCGTGCGGCCGAACCTCAGAACCTTGGCGAATCGCATGTCGATCTGAGTGAGGCGATCGCCATAGAGCGTCCCCGGCTCGATTAGATTCACGACGATGGTCTGGCCGGCGATGCCGGCAAACGGCCGGTTGAGGCCGACGGTTGCGGAGTTCGGCGCGGTCCAATTCGCGGCCAGTTGCGCGCCCTGGTCGTTGCGCAGCGTCCCGGCGACCTGCACGTCGATCTTCGGAATCGTATACGAGCCGAGTGCTGTCGCACGCGTGACCCATCCCGACGACGTGTCGCACCACGGGTTGGTCGGCGCTTGCGTGAAGCTCGTCGGGGGAACGATGTTCCACTCGGGGATGGCCCGTCTCACCTCGCAGTAGTCGTTGTCCGAAATTCCAGTGTTGAACCCGCCCTGCAGCATCAAGCCGTTTCTCATTCGCGCCGTGACGTTCAGGTTGAGAGAGTCCGCGACCTGCGTCCACTCGCCAAGGTTGGAGGAGAGCGTCTGGTAGTTGTCGGTCAGCCGCGTCGCCGCTGTCGGTGTGACGTTGTACAGGCCGGGAAGCACGCCGCCACCGCCGCCGGGCAGCCGTGAATCGACCGGAACGTTGACGCCGAACTCCGTGTGATCCTCCGGCGCACGCGCGCGGTTGTCGGTCGCCACGTTGTTGACCAGCCACCGGCGTTGGTATCCCACCTCAACTGCCACGCGAGGAAGCACTTCGTGCTGAACCGATGCGCCCCATAGCCAGTCGCCAGTGCGGACGCCCCATCCCGAGAGCAACCCCGGATCGAGCGTGGACTCGAACACCTCGGTACCGAAGTTTGGGATCGCATTCGCCCCGCACACATCGCCACCGCTGGCGCGCCGGTCTTGAGCGGCCGGGTTCGACAGATCGCAGTCTGCAACGTAGTTCGTGTTCGAATCGGTCCATGCCCTCGTCGTCATCGTTGACAGGCGTCCTGTCGGATTAAGCGCGGTGAACAACCCGCCATTCTGCGCCGCCTCGAGATACCGTCCCAAGTTCACCTTGAGGGACGTCTTGCCCGTGCCGAACACGTCGTACGCGACTCCGCCCCGCGGCCAGAAATCGTGGTAACCCTCGACGCCCGTCGTTCGCGGGTACGTAACGGCGTTGGGAAAGAAGCGGACGGGTCCGACCTGCTGCTCGGGGAAGTAGCTCCACGCGTGATCGTACCGCAATGCCCCCTGCAGGGTCATCCGCCCATGTGTCCACTGCTCTTGCGCGTAGAAGGCATCGCTGCGAACCGACTGCCGGATGTCAAAGCGGTTGATGTTGAGTGTGATCTGATCGGGAATGGCATTATTCACCCGGTACTGGAGATACTCGAGGTTCCCGAAGTTCTTCCGCTGATCGATCAGCAGCGCGCCCTGGTAGCCGACCTTGATACTGTGACTGCCAGTGACGAGGGATGCCCCCGCGTTCCACTGCGTATTCCAGTTGACGTTCGAGGTCCAGTTGAGCGCTCGATACGTTAGCCCCGGAATGTTGCCGTTACCGGCACAGCCGCCGGCGCACGCCTCGACCACGCGGATCAGATTTTCGGTCTCGATGCCGGGAAGCTGCCCGCCACCGTAGCGGCTCCGGTACATGCCGGTCCCCGCTTCCAGAAGCAGCCGATTGTTCACTGGCGAAGTCCACTTCACCTGCGACACGCGGTTGCCATAATTGCGGTACCCGGCCGTCTCGGGGGCGAAGAGCGCAGACGCCGAAGGAGTCGGGGGCGCCGTGGACCCGGCGAAGATCTCGTTGTCACCCGATTTGCGGCAGGCATCGCCGGAGAATCCAGGCGCGGCACCGCCTTCGCAGGGGATCTGCTGGTCCCAGAACACCGTGAACTTGTTTCGCGGTGTGGCTTGCGTGGTGAGTCTGAGCGCGGTGATGCGATAGGAGGCGGCGAGCACAGCCTGGCGGCTGGTGTCGGCGACGTACGTCCACTTCGTGGGGTCGCCGGCGTTCGCATTCGCGAACATGCCCGGCACGGTTCGCTCGCTGCCTTCTTCGCGCAGGTTGAAGTAGTACCACAAGCGGTCCCTCGCGATAGGACCGCCGATACCGAGGTTGAAGTCCCACACCTTCCTGGTCTCACCAGGCACCGCTAGCCCGCGGTCTTTCAACTCCTGCGTATAGTTGCTGCCAACCATGCCGCTCGTGACCCCGGCCGCGAAGAACGTGCCTCGCACCGAGTTGCCGCCTTCTTTCGGGAGCACGTTCAGCGCCGGACCGCCCCCTTCCGTGTCGCCGAGGCCGCCGCCAGCGCTCATCGCGATCTCGCGGGCGTTAGCGATGTCGGCGATGTATGACGACACGCCCGCGCCGTTGAACGCCGAGCCGACGCTGATGCCATCCACGTTGACGCGCCCCTCGTTGGACCGTCCACCGAATCCGCCAAACACCACCATGCCGGGCACCACCTGGACGTCGGTTGGAGCACCGGCCTGGTTGACGCTGTTCGGAATCAGTTGAATGAGGTTGTTGTACGACCGCGACGAAGGAATCGCGCTGATCATGTCGTTGTCGAGCACCATCTGCCGGCGAACGCTCTGTATATCGACGATGGGCGATTCCCCGGTCACCGTGATCGTTTCAGTGAGCTCGCCGACGCGCATGTCTATGTTGATCGTTGCGGTGAAGGTCCCTTCGAGGGCGACGCCCTCCCGCTTGACGGTGCTGAATCCGGGCAACGTGAACGTGACCGTGTACTCTCCCGCCCGAAGATCGACGATGCGGTATTGACCGTTGCCATCGGTCGTGGCGCTCCGCACTTTTTCGATGAGGGCAGGGCTTGCCGCCTCTACGGTCACTCCGGGCAACACGGCGCCCGATGTATCCCGAACAGTTCCGGTGATGGACGCTTGGGCGAACACGACGGCCGGAGTCACCAGGAACAACGCAATGACGACCCCGGCAATCCGCCGCCCTCGCGCGAGGCGCTTCGGCGCCCAGGCAGGTATGCGCATGACGCTCCCTCCGATGAGTGGTGTCGAGTTTCGAAAAGCAGCGTGATTGTGGCAGGAAATGGCCGGAGGGAGGCGCAAAAAAACGTCAAGTTCGGCCGATACAGGGAGTGCGCAGGCTAAGACTGTGGCTTGACCGAAGGCTGGCAAACGGGTCAGATTCCTTCGTCCCGGCTCCTCGATGGCGGAATTCACCTTCGGCCCTTTCAGATTGGATGCTGCAGCCGCTCGCCTCTCCCGCGACAACGCGGAAGTGCGGCTGCGGCCTCAAGGGCTTCAAGTACTCCGTGTCCTGCTGCAACATCTGGGTCGCCCAATCGGCTACGACCAGATGATTGCGGAAGCCTGGCACGGCACTTTCGTCTCGCGCCACACCGTCGACGTCACGATCGGCGAGGTCAAGAAGGTCCTTGGCGAGTACGGCCGGTGGATCGTCCACCGCCCCAAGGTGGGTTACAGCCTCGAAGTGCCGACCTCGGACGAGCTCGTCCGCAAGGGATGGCATTTCGCGAGCCGGCGTACTAAAGAGGGGGCCGAGCGCGCGATCGATTGTTTCCAACAGGCCGCCGTCCAATGCCCGGGTGATTTCCGCGCGTTCGAAGGGCTATCGACCTGTTACCTGATGCAAGCGACGTTTGGCATCTGCGCGCCGGTCGAGGTTTATCCCCGTTTCCTGGATGCGCACAACCAGGCCGTGGCACAGGGAGGTCTCACGCCTGAATTGCGCTGCAACCGCGCTCATGGGTTGCACATGTTCGAGCACCGCCTGAACGAGGCCGAGCAGGAGTTTCAGCGGGCGCTCGACGACAAGCCGTCGTTTGCGACCGTGCACGTGCGCATGGCGCTGATGTGCGCCACGCTGGGCCAGCTCGATCGCGCGCTCACGTTGGTCACCCAGGGCTACCAGGCCGACCCGCTGCTGCCGACCTTGCCACCGGCCGAAGTCAACGTGCGCGTGTGGCGTCGTGAGTACGACAAGGCGATTGTCATCGGAAGCAAGGCGATCGAGTTGCATCCCTATCTGCAGATCAGCCGGGCCAACTACGCCCAGGCGCTCGAATTCTCCGGACGTCTCCAGGAAGCGCTTGCGCAGTATCAACTGGGCTCCATCATGTCGGGCGATTTACCGTGGATGCGCGCGCTCGAGGGCACCTGCCTCGCCAAGCTCGGTCGCACCTCAGATGCCCGCGCCATTCTCGACGAGCTCGAGCATCGTCGGGGAACCGACTACGCGGATGCGTTGTACATGGCGGTGCTCCGCGATTCACTGGGCGAACGCAGCGAGGCATT
>DASRJE010000004.1:0-25239 GCA_035649635.1 Vicinamibacterales bacterium
AAAACGCGGCTTCTTCTCGATCGGGGCGCCGATGTGAACGTCAGGAACAAACGCGGCGCCACGCCGATGAGCGTCGCCGTGACGACGTTTGGATCGACGCCGGTACTGAAGCTGCTGACCGCGAAAGGCGCTCCGCCTGAGGATCGGCTGATGGCGCCGGCGGCCGCCAAAGGTGATCTCGAGGCGATCCAGTTTCTCCTCGGCATCGGCGTCAGGGCGGGCGACGAGACCGGCGCCTCACTCTCGGCGGCGATCACGGCGCGGTGCGATGCGTGCGTTCGCTTGCTCGTCGAAAAGGGTGCTCCCGCCAACGCCGTCCGCCCCAACGGCGGCAGCGTGCTGAACGACACGGCGAAGCGAGCGATGCCGGAGCTGTCGCAGTTCCTGGCAGACCACGGAGCGTCGCTCCAGTCGAAGGACCGCGAGGGCTTCACGCTGCTGATGCAGGCCGTGCTCTCGATGGAGCCGGGCCCCAATCGCGATCGCATGGTGGCGTGGCTGCTCTCCAAGGGCGCGGATCCGAACGCCAAGAACGACCGTGGCGACACGGCCTATCTGCTGGCGGCACGCGTGCGGATTCCTTCCACGCTGGAGCTGCTGAAAAAGGCGGGCGCGCAGGAGACGACGGAAGTCTGGCCGACACCCGACGGCGGCGCGACCTCTGTGGAAGCGGCGGTGAGAAAGATCCTCCCGCTGCTCGAAACCAGCGGCGAGCCGGTCTTCAAGAGCCGTTCGTGCGTGTCATGTCACAACAACTCCCTCGAGGCGATGACCGTCGCGTTGGCGCGGAAGAAGGGATTCGCCGTCAACGAAGAACAGGCTAAGAAAGAGCTGGGATTCGCAGTGGCCACCGACATGCCATTTCTCGAGCCGATGCGAACAGGCTCGACGATCGGCGGAGGCTCGGACACGCTCGGGTACACGCTGATGGGGATGGCCGCGGCCGGCTACCCCGCCGATGCGCTGACCGACGCGCATATTCACTATTTGTCGATCTATCAATTCCCGGATGGCGCCTGGCGGACGACATCCTACCGGCCTCCCGAGGAATACGGTCCGTTCACCACGACGGCCGTGGCGTTGCGCGCGATCAGGCAGTACCCCATTCCCGGCCGGCGCGCGGAATTCGAGGAGCGTTTTAGCCGCGCCAAGCGCTGGCTCCTGGCCGCGAAGGCCTACTCCAGCGAAGAGCGCGCCATGCAGTTGAATGGTCTGGCCGATGCCGGCGCGAGTCCGTCCGAGCGCGCACCGTTCGTGAACGCGCTGAAGGCCGCCCAGGCCGAGGACGGCAGTTGGAACGTGCTGCCTGGCATCCCGGGTGAGGCCTACGCCACTGGACAGATTCTGTACGCGCTCCACGTCTCTGGAAATGTGCCGACGGCCGACCCTGTGTACCAGAAGGGCGTCCGCTGGCTGTTGCGCAACCAGCTTGCCGATGGATCGTGGTTCATGCCCGCGCGCGCCGTTCCCGTGCAGCCGCACACGTTCGAGAGCGGATTCCCGCATGGCTGGCATCAGTTCGCCTCGGCTGGCGCGTCGAGCTGGGCGACCATGGCGTTGCTGTTCACGCTTCCAGATCGCCAGGAGTGATCTGCCGCGCGCTGAGGCGCAGCGGAGGGCTTCGCCGCTGCGTGCCCATTTCGAAATGAATCGGCAACGACCACCAGAAACGAAGGACCCACGCACACTTTCGCACGCCAGCGCACAGTCGCACGAGGACTCGACTGTTCGACTGAGTGCTTCGAGCCGTTAATAGATTCAGCACTGTTAGACGGCTGCCCCTCCTTCCCCGTGCGGTCACCGTTCTCCGGAGGTATCGAGATGAAACGCCTGATTGCCCTCGTCGGCCTGTTGTTGGTGACCTCGTTCGGAATTGTGCGGGCGCAAGGTCCCGAGGGTCCTCGGGGCACCCGTGAAGAATTCGAGGCGAAGCTTGGGTACCAGACCGGCACCGTGACGATCAAGGATGGCCTCGCCACGATCCGAATGCCGGCCTCCTTCCGGTATCTTGGCCCTGAGGGAAGCCGCCGACTTTTGATCGATGCGTGGGGCAATCCTCCCGGCGCCGCCGACGAGGTGCTCGGCATGTTGATCCCGACAGGAGCCAGTCCGCTTTCCGACGACGGCTGGGGAATCGTTATTACCTACGACGAAGACGGATACGTGAACGACGATGATGCAGCCGGCATCAACTACGACAAGCTGCTCGAGCAGATGCAGGAGGACACGGCGGCCGCCAATCAGGCGCGATCAGAAGACGGCTTCGAAGCCGTGAAACTGGTGGGGTGGGCGGAACCTCCTTCCTACGACGCCGCGTCGCACAAGTTGTACTGGGCGAAGGATCTCGTGTTCGGCTCGAACAGCGACCACACGCTCAACTACAACATCAGGATTCTCGGTCGTCGCGGCGTCCTCGTGCTCAATGCGGTCGCGGACATGAAACAGCTCGCCGCCATCAAGAGCGAGACGAAGAACGTGTTGTCGGCTGTCGAATTCAATGAGGGGCACCGCTACGCCGACTTCCTTCCCGGAAAAGACAAGGCTGCCGCTTACGGTCTCGCCGGCCTGATCGTCGGTGCCACGGCCGCGAAGGCCGGCTTCTTCAAAGTGCTCTGGGTCGGCATCCTCGCGTTCAAGAAGGTGATCTTCGTCGGGCTGGTGGCCCTGGCCGCCGCTCTTAAGCGTTTTTTCGTCAGAAAACCGCAGGAGCCGATCTCTGCGGAGACAACTCAGTAACTACCGCATCAACCCTGTTATCGGCGCCTCACGGCATCGTGAGCGCCGACCTTCGGCAGCATGTAAAGCGCCGCCAGGCCAACGATGATGGCCAAACTGAGTCCGACATGGATGAAGGCCAGTAACGTTGCCGTCAAGTAGAGAAATGATCCTGGAACGTAAGCTCGCGTGATGGCTCGAACCGCTTCGTCTGACACGTGGCTGGCGATCAGGCGACGGTTGCGGGCTGCATGCCACCACATCAGGAAGTAGAAGACCGCCGTCACCGTGAAGCAGCCGCAATAGAACGCGACCGCGACGGCCCGCTCATGCGCGTCCGGATCGGCGAGATGCTCCGCCATCACCGCGGTCGGAAACGGCAGGAACGCGACGCACAACAACAGGAGCAGCGTGAGCGTGATGAATCCGTGATCGACACGGTCGACGAGCTTCATCAGGTTGTGATGATTGGCCCACATGATGCCGATGACGATGAAGCTGATGGCGTAGCCGACGTAGGACGGCCAGAGCTGCAGAAGCGCCGGCCCGACGCCGCCGATGCGCAGGACCTCCTCGTGCGGAGGCAGACGTATCTCGATCACCAGCAGGGTGATGGCTATGGCGAAGACGGCATCGGCGAAGGCTTCGAGGCGGAATGTTTCGGACGGAGTCGCAGACATGCCATGACCTTAGTCTGGCTGGCAAAGGCTGACAACCGCCAAACGGGTGGGCTACTTCACCTTGATGACCACCACGCTCGCATCGTCGATCGGCTCGGCAAAGGCGACGAGGTCGTTGATGATCGCGTCGTAGATCTGGCGCGCGCCAAGATGTTTCACGTCGCGGAGTTTCTGCTCGAGGCGGGCGGGGAAATAGCGATCGTGCGGTCCCTCGTGCTCCGTCAGGCCGTCGGTGTGCATCAGGAGGATGTCACCGCGTCCCATGAGCGTCCACTCGTTCATCTCGTAACGTTCCTTGAAGCCGAGCAGGCTGGGCGTGGTGTTGCGATCGATGACGTTGAACGATGGCAGCATCCCGAGTGGAGGAAACGAGAGGCAGAGATGCGGACTCACTTCCATGAACCGGTTGTGCTGACTCGAGAAGATGGACGGATACGGTTGCCCCGCCGACAGGAACCGGAACTTGGCGTCGTCTGAAATCTCGCCGTAGATCAGCGACACGAACTTGTTCGTCCCTGAGGATTGATAGAAGCGCGTGTTGAGGTTTTCGAACAGTCGTCGCGTGATCTGTCCGTAGCGATCCAGCTCGTAGATGGCGCCAAGCAGGAATGCCTGATGCAGCATCGCCGCCAGCAGGGCATCGGTCATGCGATGTCCGGCGACGTCGATCAGGGCGACGCCGCCCTTGTGCTGACAACGTTCGAGGTTTTCAACGACATCGAATCGCCGCTCCGCACGGGCGCGCTCGATACGCGCTTTCAAATCGAAGCGTGTTTTGAAGTCGATGTAGGTGATGTGATCGCCGCCGACGGTGCCGCTGACCTGGAGTGAGCCACCCCAGATGTCGAACCCGTCGAGCGTTGGCACCTCACCTGGAAGTGGGACCAATTGCTGCGCAATGTCCTGGAAATTCTCCAGCTCACGCGTGAGCCGCTGAAGTTCGTCAGCAGCCTCCGATTCGTCTATGAACATCTTGGATGTTCCATGATAGCCGGTCGGGGTGGACAGACGTGGTCACTGGCTGGTGACGCACGATCGGTCTATACTCGCCACGCATTCGTTACGTGAAAGGAGCTGCAATGTCACAGCGATCGATTGCCTTCGCTGGAGTCCTGACCGCGGCCCTTGTTCTTACCGCACTCATTCAGACTCCGTTACGTGCCCAATCCGGCTCGTCGACTTACGTGGGGCCGCGCACTCCGTGGGGGGACCCTGATCTTCAGGGCAACTACACGAATCTGTGGGAAGCGGGGACGCCGTTCGAGCGTCCCGACCAGTTCGCGGGCCGCACACTCGAGGACATCAAGGGCGAGGAACTCGCGGCGATCAGGCGCGGCATCCAGGAGCGCACGCGCAGCGAGCAGCTTGCCGGCGACATCGGCGGCACACGCTGGATTTGGCTGGACAGCCACAATCACGCGAAGGGCAGCGTGGCGTGGTTTGTGGTCGATCCACCCGACGGAAAGATCCCGCCGATGACGCCAGACGGGCGGGCGCGTCAAGCCGCGCGGGCCGAGGCGCGCCAGCGCAGTGGACGCGGGCCGGCCGACTCATACACCGATCGAAGTCTCTACGACCGCTGCATCTCGCGCGGCGTACCCGGTTCGATGATGCCCGCCATCTACGGCAATTCCTACGACATCGTCCAGGCGCCCGGCTTCGTCGTCATTCGTTACGAGATGGTGCATGAGGCCCGGGTGATCCCGCTCGATGGCCGTCCGCATCTGCCGGCAGGCATGCGCAGCTACATGGGCGATGCGCGCGGCCATTGGGAAGGCGACACGCTCGTGGTCGAGACGACCAATGTCCGCGACGAGATTGCCTATCGCGGATCGAACGCGGCGACATTGAAAATCGTCGAGCGCTTTACCCGCGTCGCGCCAGACAAGGTCCGCTGGGCGGTGACGATTGATGACCCGTCGACGTGGACGCGGCCCTGGACGTTCGCGATGCCGTTGACGCAGGACGAGAACGAGCAGCTGGTTCCGTACGAGTGTCACGAAGGCAACTACGCGATGGCGAACATCCTCAGCGCGGCGCGGGCGGAAGACGCCGCCGCCGCCGAGGATGCGAAGAAGGGAATCGTTCGGCCGCGCCCGAACGCTGGCGCCGAAACCGAGCAGGAGCGATAGCGCGCGTTACTTCGTTGAGGCGGTTCGCGGCACTGCGGCGGCGAAGACATCGACCTGGGCGACGTCGGACCAGCCGCCAGGCCCATGGCCGCTGCCGGGCATCAGATCGACGAAGCCGATCTCGTCGACCTTGGTCAGATCGGGGCGCTCGACGATGTTGCCGGTCGTGACGATGCGCTCGATGTCGAGCTTGAGCCAGTGAACGTCGGCCACGTTGAACTCGGTGATGAGCCAATCTCGCGTGCTGCCGTCCGTGCGATCACCCACGAGCCACGTTCCGTCGGCCAGCTTGACGATCGGGCGAATCTCGTGGAACCCCGACGTCTTCGTGTTCCAGCGGATGCGCGCGAGACCGGTGAGGTCGGCGTAGTTCGTCTTGTGTTTGAAGGCGAGCGCGCACGGACTTGAACACATGCCGGTCCACACGTGAGTCGGGTTGTTCTCGTTATTGGCGGCACCCGTCAACTGAATTTCCTTGGCGGTGCTGCCGTAAAGTTTGAGCTCGAGTGACGGGTTCGCGACCGATTGCTGGGTCACAGGGTGCTCGTCGTTGGCCGGAGTCTGCCGCCATTCTTCGCTGAAGAAGAGGGGTGGCCGTGTCACGCGGGCGGCGGCGCCTCGGCCAGCCTGAGGCGCTGGGGTCTGAGGCTGTTGGGCGTTCACGCTGCAGATAATGGCAGCGACGATCGCCAGGCTGACGTAAAGTCGTCGTGACATTCGAATCCTCCCAAGCCAGTAAGCATATGACATCTCCAGAGTCACGGAGACAGGAGGCGTGATGCCCCAGACACGGCTGATCGTGCTGCTCGCGTTGACGGCGACGGCCCTGACCTCCATCCTTGTTGCGGCCGTTCAGCAACCGAGCGGGGATCCATTCTCGACAGAAATCCGGAAGGTCAAAGAGGGTCTCTACGTCATCCCGGGCTATGACGGGGCAGTCACTGGCGGCAACGTGGCGGTTCGCGTCACCAATGAGGGCACGATCATCGTCGACGATCGTCTGCCGCCGTCGTCCGCGGAGATTGCAGGCAAGGTCAAGTCCGTCACGTCGCAGCCAATCAAGTACGTGCTCAGCACGCATGGCCACGGCGATCACACCGGCGGCCATCCAGAGTTCATCAAGGTGGCCGAGATCATCGCGCATCGCAACAACCGCGCGAACATGATTCGAAGCAAGCTGGCCGCACCGCCGCGCGTCGTCTTCAGCGATCAGGCGGCGGTGTTCCTCGGTGGCGTCGAGGCGCAGGCCGTCCATTTCGGGCGTGGCCACACCAACGGCGATGCGGTGATCTATTTCCCCGATCTCAGGACGGTCCATACTGGCGACCTCGTGGTGTGGGGCAAGCGGACCGACGGGACCATCCTGACACCGTTTGTCGATCGCGCGAGCGGCGGCAGTCTGACGGAATGGATCACGACGCTCGATGGCGCGCTGAAGCTGGACTTCGACACGGCGATTCCGGGGCATGGCCCGGTGCTCACCAAGGACAACGTGCGAACCTTTCACCGGAATCTGGTCACGCTCCGGCAGCGCATCACGGACGTCGTCAAGGCCGGAGTCAAGCCGGAGGAATTCGGGGCGAAACTCAAGACCGACGATCTGGGTTGGCCGTTCCCGCCCGAACGCCTGAAAGAGTTGTGGGACGAGTTCGGCGGCCGCTAGCCCTATAATCGCGCTGGCTTTTTCGAGGACAGCGATCCTCGCAGGGAGGTCTCATGTATCGGCTACTCACGATATCGACCGTCTCGTTGATGGTGATTGGCTGTGGCTCTGGGAATACACCAGCTCCGGCGCCTGCGTCGACGGAGGCCGCACCCAGCAGCCGTAACAGTCACCAGGACTGGCCGACCGGCGACTACAAGGTCGCCGAGGGCTGGCCGAAGCCGTTGCCCGACACTGACCATCCTCACGCCGGCTGGACCTGGGGCTCGTTTGGCGGAGTCTACGCCGAGAACCCGGATCGAGTCTGGGTCGCGATGCGCGGAGAGTTGCCGCTGCCTGAGGGCGCGAAGCCGTGGACACCCTATGTCGCCCTTCAACCGCCGCGCGGTAATTCCACCGGCAACGGAGACGGCATAACGGCGACATGCCAGCCCGAGCCGAAGCGTGGCTGGGAGCGCCGCTTCATGCATTCGATCCTGGTGTTCAACGCCGCCGGCGACCTCGTCGATCAGTGGCCGCACCTCGACAAGCTGTTTGCGCAGCTGCCCTGCGGTCGTGGCCCGCACCAGATCAAGATCAGTCCCTACGACAAGGAGAAGCACATCTGGATCATCGACGACCAGTTGCACGTGATTTACCGCTTCACCTACGACGGGAAACTGGTGCACACACTCGGCGAGCTCGGAAAGAGAGGGCGCGGTCCGAATACCTTCGATCGGCCCACGGACATTGCGTGGCTGCCTGACGGGACGTACTTCATCAGCGATGGCTACGGCGGCACGCGCGTCGCGAAGTTCGGCCCCGACGACAAATTCATCATGGATTGGGGACAGCCGCCCGCCGATCCGAAGAACCCGGGTCCCAACGAGTGGAACACCGTCCACAGCATCGCCATCAGCAACGATCGCAAGCTCTTCGTCGTCGACCGTGGACACGCGCGAATGCAGGTGTTCGACGAGAACGGCAAGTTCCTCGACATGTGGCCGCTGCGTTCGCCCGACTGGCCGGCCAGTCAGAACACGCTGATGGTCAACCACTTCATCGACGACAAGGGATTCATCTGGGTGGGCGATGCGCCGACGGCTCGAATCCTCAAGTTCGATCAGAAGGGCAACTTCCTCTACAGTTGGGGCGCGCCAGGCCCGCAACCGGGACGCCTCGGGTGCTCGCACGGCATGACGACCGATCAGCTCGGCAACCTGTACTTGGCCGATTGCTTCAATGGACGGGTGCAGAAGTTCGAGCCGATAGCGAATGCCAATCCAGACAGGATCGCCGGACAGATCCTGAGGACGTGGGATACCTGGAAGAAGAGCACTGAATAGCCGAGTCTGAAGAACGAGACCCGGCTTAGGCTGTCGTAGGGCGGGTCCTGCTTTTTAGACCCGCCAGCTATCGCGGGGTTGATCGCATGACTACCGTGATGACTCGGGTGACGCTGGCGGCGCTGCTGATGGCGTCGCCCGCTCTGGCGCAGACGACCGACGATCCTTTTTCGGCGCCGCTCGCCGCGGTCGAAGACCCAATTCGCGTCAACATCGCGGAGTTTGCGTCGCTCCCGGACGTCGATGGACAGCCCGCGCGCATGATGCTGCTCGTCGACGAGCCGGGCACGCGCCGGTTGTTCGTCAACGACATGCGCGGATTGCTCTATAGCGTCAGTTACGACGGGCGATCGGTCACGAAGTATCTCGACATCAACAGCCCGCCGTGGAACACGCCCGTGCAATCGATGGGCAACGAGCGCGGGTTCCAGAGCTTCGCGTTTCACCCGCAGTTCAATCAGGCGGGTGCGCGCGGCTTCGGCAAGTTCTACACGTATCTCGATACGACTAACATGATGCCGGTGCCCGACTTCACCACGCCGGGCGAGAAGCCGACCCACGATACGGTGTTGCTCGAGTGGACCGCCACTAACCCGGGCGCGGCGGCGTACGATGGCGGACCGCCCCGCGAGGTGATGCGGCTCAGGCAACCGTTTGCCAATCACAACGCCGGACATCTCAGCTTCAATCCGCTGGCTGCGCCAGGCGCCGTCGACTACGGGTTGCTCTACATGGGAGTTGCCGACGGTGGCAGCGGGGGCGACCCGATGCGGCTCGCGCAGAATCTCGGCTCCGCGTTCGGCAAGATCTTTCGCATCGATCCGCTGGGTTCCGGCAGCAGCAACGGCAGGTATGGAATTCCCGCCGGCAACCCATTCGTCAGCGACGGAAACGCGGCGACGCTCGGCGAGATCTACGCCTACGGGGTGCGCAATCCTCAGCGCTTCGCTTGGGACTCGCGTAACGGCAATCTGTTCCTCGCCGACATCGGCCAGAACATCGTCGAAGAAGTGAGTCTCGTCACCGCGGGCGCGAACCTTGGCTGGAACGAGTGGGAAGGGAGCTACAAGTTCATCAGCCGGCAAGAAGTGAGCGTTGCCAATCCGCGTAGCGATACCAAGGTCACCTACCCTGTGGTGGAGTACGGGCAACCGGATCGGCTGCTCCAGCCCAGTTCCGCCGTGACCGGCGTCATCGTCTATCGAGCGAGCGCGATCAAGCCGCTCAGCAACCTGGTGATCTTCGGCGACAACCCGAGTGGAGAGGTCTTCTACTTCAGCGCCGACAAGCTGCCGCGCGGCGGCCAGGATTCGATCCGTCGCATTCTCTTCATGCACAACGGCGCGGCAAAGACACTCCTCGAGATCATCAAGGAGAAGAACGCGGCCCAGGGCAAACCGCCGGCGACGCGCGCCGATCTGCGCTTTGGTACTGGACCGAACAGTCAGATTTTTCTGCTCAACAAACGCGACGGCACGATTCGAACGATCGTGCCGTGACCCGACGGCGGGTCCTGATTTTTGCCCTTCGACTAGCGCTCAGGGCACCCCGAGCAACGTCGAGGGGTGGACCCGCCGGGTCTAACGAACTAGACCCGGCCAACGGTGTCTACGGCAGCGCGAACACGAACACGTTCGCCGCGTTGCTCGGCTTCAGCTCCGATGCGACACGGTTGTCCGATCCCGCCACGAGCGATGGTCCCGTGGTGACGGCGACATACTGCTTTCCGTCGACGGCAAAGGTCACCGGGAATCCGCTGACCGGTGAACCGAGATTGACTTCCCACAACACCTTGCCATTGCGATCGTCGAACGCTCGGAAGCGTCCATTCGAGTCGCCGCCGAACACCAACCCGCCGCCGGTCGCCACCAGCGACAGCGCGCCGGCGCGCTGCTCGTGCTTCCACAGTGTCTTGCCGGTCTCAGCCGAGATCGCCCACACGCTTCCCACATTGGTGGCGCCTGGCGCGATGACGCCCGGCATCTCAAGCCCGTACACCTTCGACGGATCGCGTGTATCCACCGTCGTCGTGGCATTCATGCACAGGTTCTGCAGCGGGTAGTACATCGTGTTGGTCGTCGGGTTGTAGGCGCCCGCTGGCCAGTTCTTGCCGCCGTTGCTGCCCGGGCAAATGAGCTTCGTCTCTCCCTTCGCGGTCCAGAGCTTCTCGGGATTGACGGTGACTTTGCCGGTTGCCCCGTCGATCGTCTGCACGACGTTCTGCATTACCGTCGGGCGCGCCCACAGGAATTCACCCGTTCGACGGTCGAGCGTGTAGACGATGCCGGTCTTTCCCGGAATGCCGGTGATGACCTTGCGTCGTTCGCCCGGCTTGATCTTCGGATTGATCCACGCCACTTCCTTCGCGTCAGGCGTGATCGCCGTCTCGACGAGCAGCCGCTCGAAGGGGTGATCGAGATCCCAGTGATCGACGATGTGCTGGTAGTACCAGACGATCTTGCCGGTGTCGGCATCGAGAGCGAGCGTCGAGTTGTGATAGAGGTGCTGCTTGTCGTTCCCACCGAGCGTGAACTTCGGCGCCGGGATCGTCACCGACGTGCCGACGTAGATCATGTTCGTCTCGGGGTCGTAGCTAGGCACCATCCACGTGCCCACGTGCCAGCGCTGTTCGAGCGGCACGTCGCCCCAGGTCTCGGAGCCCGGCTCGCCAGGTCGCGGGATCGTGCGGGTACGCCAGACTTCCTTGCCCGTTTGCGCGTCGTGCGCCGTGATGATGCAGGAATCGCTGGTTGCATCCGGTTGGCACTGACGCCCGGTGATGACCTTGCCATTGGCGATGATCGGTCCCGAGCTCGCATTGGCGCGCAGACCGACTTTGAGGACCTGCGTTTCCCAGGCGAGGTTGCCGGTGCGCGCATCGACCGCGTAGATCGTGTTGTCCGCACCCGCGTCGATCAGCGTCGTGCCCCAGATCGCCATGTTCCGATTGGTGCCGCCGTTGATGCCCTCGGGGTACTTGCGGCGGTACTCCCATTTGAGATCGCCGGTCTTGGCGTCCATGGCCATGATCACGTCGCCCGGATTCGGGATGAACATGGTCCCGTTGTAGACGAGGGGCGTCGCTTCCTGGGTCCGTCCCGTTCCGATGCCGCGCGTCCACGTCATCTTCAACCGCGTCACGTTGTTGCGATCGATTTCCTTGAGCGGACTGTAGCCCCAGCTGTCGAGCGTCCGGCGCCACATCAGCCAGTTGGCCGGGTCCGGCTTCCACAGCATTTCGTCGGTGACGGGAACGAAAGGCGGCTGCTGATTCTGCGCGGTCACGGTGAGGCCGGCAGTGATGATCACGAGAAACGCAAACAGGATGTAGAAACGCTTCATGGGGTTTCCTCGCGGCCTGAGTGTATTACGAATCGCGGGTCAACGGAGGATTACGGGGTAACGGATCGACACGGAGCAACGGAGAAGCGGAGCACGAACGGAAGCGCTCGCTCCGTTGAGATCGCCGTTGCGCCGTTCCTCCGCGGTGAGCCGTTTCCTCCACCCTTTCCGTTAACGGGGGGATCACGGCAGCGCAAAAACGAACATCTGGCTCCCGCTCCCGGGTTTCAGCTCGGGGGTCAACGCCATCACGGCTCCGGCGACCAGTGACGGGCCGGTGCTGACGGCGACGTACTGTTTGCCGTTGACCGCGTACGTGATCGGATAGCCGCTCACCGATGTGCCGAGGTTCACCTCCCAGAGCACGTTGCCGGTCTTGTCGTCGAGCGCCCGGAAGTAGCCCTCCGCGTCGCCGACGAACACGAGACCACCGGCCGTGGCGATAAGAGACAGCGTGCCAGCGCGTTGTTCGTGCTTCCACATCGTCTGACCCGTCTCGGCAGAAATCGCGTGCACCACACCCACTTTGTCAGTCCCGTCGGCGAGCCGTGCTTTGTTGCTGATGCCATAGAGCGGTCCATTGACATCCTGCTTGTCGGTGATCACAACGGTCGTCATGCACAGGTTCTGCAGCGGCATGTACATCGTGTTGGTCAACGGGCTGTAGGCGCCGGCGGGCCAGTCCTTGCCGCCGTTGAGGCTGGGGCAGATCAGCCGCTCGTCTCCCTGCGCGTGGTAGACGGTCTCCGGATTTACCGTGACTTCTCCCGTGGCGCCATCGATTTTCGACACGACGTTTTGCGACACGGTCGGCCGCGCCCAGAGGAACTCTCCGGTCTGCCGATCCAGCGTGTAGACGATCCCGGTCTTGCCTGGAATGCCGGTCAGCACTTTTCGCTTCTCGCCGGGCTTGAGCCGGGGATTGATCCACGTCACCTCTTTTGCGCTGGGGGCGACGACGGTATCGACGACCAGGCGCTCAAAGGGATGATCGAGGTCCCAGTGATCGACGATGTGCTGGTAGTACCAGACGATCTTGCCGGTGTCTGCATTCAGTGCCAGCGTGGAGTTGTGGTACAGGTGCTTCTTGTCGTTGCCGCCGAGGAGGAACTTGGGCGCCGGTGAGCTCACCGACGTTCCGATATAAATCAGATTGAGCTCAGGGTCGTAGCTGGGCACCATCCACGTGCCGACGTGGTATCGACGCTCGAACGGCACGCCCCCCCACGTTTCGTCGCCCGGTTCACCCGGTGCCGGGATCGTTCGCGTGCGCCAAAGCTCCTTGCCCGTTCGCGCGTCGTGCGCCGTGATCACGCACGCGTCCGGACCTCCTTCCGGTTCGCACCCGCGGCCGGAGATCACTTTGCCCCTGGCGATGATGGGTCCCGAGCTCTGTTGCGCTCCCTTGTGGTAGTCGAGGATCTTCGTCTCCCAGGCGAGCCTGCCGGTCTGGGCGTCGAGGGCGAAGACGAAATCGTCCGCGCTGGTGTCGATGATGGTGTTGCCGTAGATCGCCAGGTTGCGATTGATGACGAAGAAGGGCAGGTACTTTCCGAGATCATCCGGCAGCGAACGACGATACTCCCAGAGCAGCCGGCCGGTGTCCGCCTCGAACGCGGTGATGTAGTCGGTGGGATTGGGCACATACATCACGCCGTTGTAGACGAGGGGCGTGGCTTCCTGCACGTTGCCGGCGCCCATCGCACGCGACCAGACCATCCGCAACTGGTTCACATTCGATCGATTCACCTGATCGAGCGGGCTGAATCCCCAGCTGTCGAGCGTGCGCCGCCACATCGGCCAGTTGGCCGCGTCGGGTTTTTCCAGCATCGCATCGGTCACCGGCTGGAACGGCGCACGCTGATCCTGCGCGACCATGGTCATCGGCACGGCGCTTGCGGCGATGAACATCACAACGGCGATGCGCTTCATAGTGGCTCCCCCCTTAACGTTCTCGACCCAAACGCCGCGCGTGCGGTGACCGGCTCGATCAACATGAAGGCGACGACGGCACCGATTGCCACGGACGGCAGCAGGATCGTCAGCGGCGACCGTTCGTCGCTGATGAGCAGCCCTCCGGCGATCAAAGTGGCCGCAAACACCCAGTCAGCGACCCTGATCCAGCGACCCGATCGATCGTGCACCGAGGTCAGTTCGCTCTCGTAAAAACGCGATGTGAACCAGAGGTGCAGTCGCAGGTTGGCGGCGACGATCACCGACGCGAGCAGCGTGATGAAGAATGCGCGCCCCACGGTTCCGCCGATGTGCCCGCGCGCGTACCACGCGGGAATCACCATCAACCAGTAAATCAGCGCCGCCATGCCCTGGTGGAACTCCCACCACCACCGTGACGGCGTCGTACCCTCTGCGACCTCTGCGCCTGAGTGCAAATGCGGGAAGGGCTCCGACCCCAAAGCAGTTACGAGCTCGCGGGCGTTCGGGCGCGCGGTCGGGTCGGGCTGCAGGCATCGGTTGATGATCGTCGTCCATGGGCGCGCGATCTGTTTCGTCGGTGTGGCCGTCGTCGCCCGGTCCAGCGGATGGTGACCCTGGAGCATTTCGCTCAGCACGACGCCCCACGCGTAGACGTCGGCGCGCGGATCGATGGTTCCGCCAAGCAGTTGCTCGGGCGCCATGTACGCCGGTGTGCCGAGCGCGAAACCAGTGCGTGTGAGGCGCGAGACATCGGGACCCTCGACATGCGCGATCCCGAAGTCGACGACCTTGACGCTTCCGTCCGACTTGATCAGCACGTTCTCGGGCTTGAGGTCGCGATGAATGACGCCGGCCTGGTGCGCCGCCGACAGCGCTCCAGCAATATCGATAGCAATGCTGCGCGCGCGTTCGGGCGGGAGCGGGCCCTGCGCGATGACGCTCCGTAACGTATGGCCCTGGACGTACTCGGACGCCATGAAGAGTTGATCGCCGGCCTCTTCGAGTGCATAAACCACGGCGACGGCCGGATGCGAGATCGTGGCGGCCGCACGGGCTTCACGCCTGAGGCGTTCGCGTAAGTCCTGCTGCATCGCCACGCTGGCTGGAAGCGCCTTGAGCGCGACGCGCCGGCCGAGGCGAACATCGTCGGCCAGATACACGACGCCCATACCACCGCGTCCGATTTCCTCGCGGATCTGATACGAGCCGATGCGGGTTCCCGGCGGCAGCGTATCGAGATCGCCTGGATCTACTTGCGCGGGCTCTTCGAGGAAATCCCCAGCCGTGTCGAAGGTACGGAGGAGCGATTCAGCCTCACGCAGGAGCGCGGTGTCGCCGCCGCATTCCTCGCGCAGCCACGCCCGCCGAACCTCGATGGGCTGGTCGAGCGCCTCCTGGAACACGATCTTGAGTCGTGCAAACTGTTCGGGTGTCACGGGACGCTGTCGTCCAGGCCTTCTGCTCGCTCGCCCTCGAGCGCTCGTTTGAGCCAGACCCGGGCGAGCGTCCACTGCCTCTTGACCGTTGCGGGTGAGACGCCGATGACTTCTGCCGTTTCCTCGACGGTAAGTCCTCCGAAATATCGCAATTCCACGATCCGTGCGAGCCCTTCATCGAGCGCCGCCAGCCTGTGGAGTGCTTCGTCCAACGCCAGGACGTCGATATCTCTGTGACGATCCTGGTCGGACGGGACGAATCCAGCCTGGATGTTGTCGGGCGCCACGCGCTCGTCGTTGAGCGTCACTCGAGCCGGGGCGCCGCCGCGCTTGAGCGCACGTCGCGCGCGTGCGCGCTGAATCAGGATCTGGCGCATCGACAAGGCCGCGATGGCCAGAAAATGAGTGCGTCCATTGAAGTGGCGCGTGCGCTCGGCAGCCATGCGCACGAAGGCCTCGTTCACGAGCGCCGTCGCTTGCAGCGTCTGTCCGGCGCGCTCGCCCCTGACGTAGCTTGCCGCGATGCGCCGCAACTCGTCGTAGACGAGCGGCATCAGTTCGGCAGGATCTGAACCCATGTCAAGTGCCAGCCCGCAACCTCCAATTGCCACCTCCCAAAACGCTTTGCTAGCGCGTTGTGCGGGCCCAAACGCGAATCGTGTTCTCGTTGCTACTACCGCACGATGGGCCGGCGCGCAACGCGCGCCAAAGAGACGCTGGGAGTTTACCGCCTCTCTATCTTGACCGTCTGAATGACGACGTCTTTGACCGGTCGGTCGCGCGGCCCGGTCTGCGTGCTGCCGATCTTGCGGACGATGTCCATGCCGTTTTCGACGACGCCGAACACCGAGTGCTTGTTGTCGAGATGCGGAGTCGGTCCAAGGGTGATGAAGAACTGACCGCCATTGGTGTTTGGCCCGGCATTCGCCATCGACAGGACGCCTGGTTTGTCATGATGCAGGCTGGGATGGAACTCGTCGGCGAACTGATAGCCCGGCCCGCCGTAGCCCTGCCCGAGTGGGTCGCCGCTCTGAATCATGAAGCCGTCGATGACGCGGTGAAAGATGATGCCGTCGTAATACGGCTCCTTGACCTTCTTATTCGTGCGGGGATCGGTCCACTCCTTTGTCCCCTCGGCCAGGCCAACAAAGTTGGCGACGGTGTTTGGCGCTTCCTTGTCGAAGAGACGGATGGTGAAGTTTCCCTCGCTCGTCACGAACTCTGCATAAACAGCCAATGTGGGCTCCTTCGAAATCAACTCTCAATCTCCAACTCCCAAGTGCTCAACCCCCTCTTCGAACCGGGAAGAGTTGGAGTTGGGGCGTTGGGTGTCGGCAGCTGATTCGTATCGAAGGATACCACCGGCCCCGGGATACAATTTTTTCGTGGCCCGCACGATTCACACAGCCGAGGATCGAGCCGTCGCCGAGGTCGCGCTCGGCACGAGCGGCGATCCGTTCGCAGTCCTTGGCCGCCATCTCGTCACCATCGACCAGCGGCCGGCCGTGGTCGTGCGGACGATGCAGCCGATGGCTTCTGCAGTGGATTTGATTACCGACGACCAGGTTACACCCATGCCCCGTCGTCATCCCGACGGGTTGTTCGAGGCTCGGCTGCCGCTGGATGGTCGCGATCCCGACTTTGCCTATCGGTTTCGTGTCCAGGACGACGGTGGGACGCACGAGATCACCGACCCGTACCAGTTTGGTCAAGTGCTGTCGGACTATGACCTGCATCTCTTCAGCGAAGGCACGCACCTTCGCGCGTGGGAGAAGTTCGGCGCTCATCTGATGACCATCGGCGGCATCGCCGGCGTGCACTTCGCCGTGTGGGCTCCCAACGCGCAGCGCGTGAGCGTCGTCGGTGACTTCAACCGGTGGGATGGGCGTGTCCTCCCGATGCGTCGCCTCATGCCCTCCGGGGTGTGGGAGCTGTTTGTCCCGAACCTGCCTGTCGGGACTTGTTACAAGTACGAGGTCCGCACGTCAGAAGGCTATCTCCTCGAGAAGGCCGATCCATACGCGCAATATTTCGAGGTGCCGCCCAAGAGCGCGTCGATCATCTGGGACGAGAGCGAGTACGAATGGCGCGACCATGCGTGGATGGACAATCGCGCCGTGCTCGGTGGCTGGCATGACCGGCCGATGTCGGTTTACGAGGTGCACCTTGGATCGTGGCGACGGGTGCCGGAGGAAGGCTACCGCTACCTGACGTACAGGGAACTCGCCCGCGACCTCATTCCGTACGTGCGCGACTTGGGCTACACACACATCGAGCTCATGCCGGTGATGGAGCATCCCTATTCGGGCTCATGGGGATATCAGGTCATCGGCTTCTTCGCGCCAACCAGTCGATTCGGGGCGCCCGACGACTTCCGGTACTTCATCGACGAATGCCATCGCAACGGGCTCGGCGTGATCCTCGATTGGGTGCCCGGTCACTTCCCAAAGGATCAGCACGGGCTGGCCCGCTTCGACGGGACGGCGCTCTACGAGCACGACGACCCTCGTCAGGGTGAGCACAGGGATTGGGGCACGCTCATCTTCAACTACGGGCGGACGGAGGTGCGATCGTTCCTGTTGAGCAGCGCACTCTACTGGCTGCAGGAATTTCATCTCGACGGCCTGCGCGTGGACGCCGTGGCCTCGATGCTCTATCTCGACTACTCGAGAAGTCACGGGGAATGGATCCCGAACCAGTACGGAGGGCGCGAGAACCTCGAGGCCGTCGACTTTCTGCAACGGCTCAATACCGTGACGCACGGCAGGATGCCCGGCACGATCACGGTCGCCGAAGAATCAACGGCGTGGCCGGCGGTCAGTCGCCCGACCTACGTGGGCGGGTTGGGATTCACCTTCAAGTGGAACATGGGCTGGATGCACGACATGCTGGAATACGTCCGGCAGGATCCCGTCCATCGAAGATGGCACCACAACCAGATCACGTTCTCGATGCTGTATTCCTTCACCGAGAACTTCGTGCTGCCGTTCTCGCACGACGAAGTTGTGCACGGCAAGCGCGCGATGCTGGACAAGATGCCGGGCGATGTCTGGCAGAAGCACGCGACGCTGCGCGCGCTGTACGGTTACATGTTCGGCCACCCGGGCAAGAAGCTCATGTTCATGGGGTCGGAATTCGGCCAGTGGCGCGAATGGGACCACGACTCGAGCCTCGATTGGCACCTGGTCGCGGAGCCGCTGCACGCCGGGCTGCGGACGTGGGTGCAAGACTTGAACGCCCTGTATCAGCGCGAGCGATCGCTGCACGAAGTCGACTTCGAAGGCCAGGGATTCAGTTGGATCGACTGCCAGGACAACGAGAACAGCGTGATCTCGATGATTCGCCGCGCCCGCGATCCGCACGACTTCACCGTGATGGTGGTGAACTTCACGCCGGTTCCGCGACCCGCGTATCGCGTCGGTGTACCCGAGGGCGGCTGGTATCGCGAGCTGCTGAACAGCGATGCCAGGCTGTACGGCGGGAGCAACATGGGCAACGCCGGTGGCATTCACTCCGAGCCCGTGCCCACGCACGGCCACGAGCAGTCGCTCAGTCTCATCGTCCCGCCCTTGGGTTTTGTGCTTCTGAAGAAATAGGTCTGATCCTGTCGATTGTTGATCTTTGATCTCTGAATCGTTGTTGACTGCTGATTTCGGATTGTTGATCTCTTGCGGATTGGGCTCTCGATGAGCCCGCCAAATCTCCGATCAATCAGCATTCAACAATCACCATTCAACAACCAATCAACAATCAAAGATCGCAAAATCAACAATGATTTGCCGATTCACTTGACAGGCAAGTAGAGAGCATGAGAGGCTCCAGACCCACTTCACTTGGATGGGTAGTGAAATGTCTGAACGCGTCGAATTGCTCCAGGGCACCCTCGACTTGATCGTCTTGCGGGCGCTCTCCACCATGGGCCCGCAGCATGCCTACGGGCTCGCCTCGCGCCTCGAGCAGGTAGCCGAGCACCCGCTGATGCTCAACCAGGGCACCTTGTATCCCGCGCTCGTTCGCCTCGAGCAGAAGGGCTGGATCAAAGGCACGTGGCAGCGGACCGAGAGCAATCGTGAGGCGAAGTACTACGCCATCACGAAGGCGGGCACGCGCGCGCTCGACAAACAGGCCGAACGCTGGCGTCGGCTCGCCGGCCTGGTCGACAAGCTCTTACTCGGAGACGCGTAGGGCGGGTCGTCCCGTGTGGACCCGCCGGGTCTGACGAACAAGACCCGGCCTACGAATGCGCCCGGTACTGTCAATGAACACGATGCGACGTTTCCTGCTTCGTTTGCTGAACGCATTTCGGCCTGAGGTCGCCGAGGATGATCTCGCGCGAGAGATCAACGCTCATCTCGCGTTGCTCGAAGACGAATACCGGCGCCGCGGCTTGAGCCCTGAGCAAGCGACGCTGGCCGCGCGACGCGCAATCGGCAGCGTCGCGCTGGCGAAGGATCGCCACCGCGACACGCGCTCGATCGCGTGGCTCGACGACCTGCGGCGCGATGTGCGGCTTGCCGCGCGAGTGCTCGCCCGGTCTCCCGGCTTTACGTCGGTCGCCTTGCTCACCCTCGCGTTGGGCATCGGCGCGACCACCGCCGTTTTCAGTGTGGTCGAAGGCGTGTTGTTGCGGCCGTTGCCATACCCGGAACCAGACCGCCTGGTCAGGGTCTTTGGTCCTCCACCGACGTTGGCAGGCATTGACGGCCTTCCGTCGCGAATGATCGATCTTCCCTCGCAGACGTTCGAAACGCTGCGACTGGCCGACCGCGCGTTCTCTCACGTCACCGGCTACATGCCGACGACGATGACGCTGACCGGTCGGGGAGATGCCGTGCGCCTGGTTGGTTCGCACGTGTCGGCGGCAGCGTTTCCGATGTTCGGCGTTCCACCGTTGATCGGCCGCGGCTTCGAACCGAAGGAGGAAGCTGCCGGCGCCGATGCCGTCGTCATCCTCAGCGAAGCGGCCTGGCGGCGGTACTTCAATGCCGATGCGTCACTGATCGGCCAACTCATCGTCCTCGACGGGCGCGGACGAGTCGTCGTCGGCGTGATGCCGAGCCGCTTCTCGCAGATCGGCATGCACTTTCCCGATCCTCAGGCGCAGTTCTGGGTGCCGTACGTCGCGCCCGCGCCCGACAGTCGCAACCGGCTGAACGTTGCCGTGATGGCTCGGCTGGCCCGGGGAGAGTCGTTGGCTGCGGCCGAGGACGTTGTGAACAACGCGGTCGGTCAGCCCGGCCAGGGGCGCTACGAGGTGTCGCGCGTCCACGACGAGATCGTGAGGCCCGTCAAGCCTGCGCTGTTGATGCTCTCTGGCGCGGTGGTGCTGGTGCTGCTCATTGCCTGCGTCAACGTCGCCAACCTTTTGCTCGCTCGCACCGCGAGCCGCGAGCGTGAACTGGCGGTCCGTCGTGCGGTCGGTGCGGCTCGCGGCCGCCTGATCCGGCAGTTGCTGACCGAGAGTGTCCTGCTGTCGCTCCTCGGCGGCGTAGTCGGCTCAGTGGTCGCTTTTGGTGGAGTCGCCCTGCTGCGCGTACTTGCCGCCAGCCTCAATAGACGCGATCTGATACGCGGCGCGAACCTGCCGCGTCTCGATCAGATCGGGATCGACGGCTCGGTCCTGGCGTTTACCGTGGGAGTCGCGCTCGTCGCCGGCGTACTATTCGGGCTTATTCCGGCGATCCAGCAGTCACGCCAACGCGAAACGGACGTGCTCCGCGAAAAGCACGCGAGCCATCGCATTCGCGGCACGCTCGTCGTTGCCGAGATTGCGATGGCCATCATGCTGCTCGTTGGTGGCGCGCTGTTGATTCATAGCTTCCTGCGGCTCTCGAGCGTCGAACGCGGATACAACCCGACGAACGTGCTGACCTTCCAGGCAGCGCCATCGGGGCCATCCCGCGCGGAGAACATGGCGTTTGCCGATCGCCTCGTCGAAAGATTGAAGTCGTTGCCGGGGGTGGTGGCGGCTGGATATTCGAACAACCTGCCGCTGGTTCAGCAGGGCTTCAGCCGGGATGTGAGCGCGCGGCCAATGGCGCCCGGCGAAAGAGCCCCGCGACCGTATCCCAGCCTGCACGCGATCAGCCCGGGTTTCGCGGACGCCATCGGGTTGCGGATCGTGCAAGGGCGCACGTTCAGCGCAGGCGAGCCTGCTCGTCGTGAGGCTCTTGTCAGCCAGACGTTCGCCAACAGCGGCTTCTTCGATGGTCCCGCCCTGGGACGCCAGATCTATCAAGGGAAGAACACGTACGACGTTGTTGGCATCGTCGAAGACGTCCGGCAGTTCAACCTCGACCAGCCGCCCGGCTCGGAGATGTTCATCATCGACTTCATTACCGCGCCACCCGGCTTTGGTGGAACGTACTTCGCCGTGCGGACGCAGGATTCGCCGCTGGCGATCAGTTCCGAGGTTCGGACGATCGTCCGCCAGCTCGATGCTGCCGCAACGATCGACAACGTCGCGACGATGGAGCAGATCGTGTCGAACGCGGTTTCGGGCCCGCGCCTCTATGCCGTGTTGCTGGGTGGGTTCGCGGCCGTGGCCGTGACATTGGCCAGTATCGGTATCTACGGGATCCTGGCGTTCATCGTCACACACCGCACTCGCGAGATCGGCATACGCCTGGCGCTTGGAGCGCCGCCAGCCGCAGTGGTGTCCCTGGTGGTCCGCCAGAGCGCGGTTCAGGTCCTCCTCGGCGTTCTGCTCGGCATCGGCGGTACCGCATTGCTGTCGCGCTACCTGGAAGGACTGCTGTTTGGTGTGACACCTCTCGACCCTCCTACGTTCGTGGTGGCTGGAGTTGGTTTCACGCTGGTGGCGCTCCTGGCGGCTTATCGTCCCGCGCGCCGCGCGACACGGGTGGATCCGTTGGTCGCGTTACGGACGGAGTGACAGCGTAGGGCGGGTCCTGGTTTGTGCCCTTCGACTATCGCTCAGGGCACCCCGAGCAACGTCGAGGGGTGGACCCGCCACGTGATTGCCGGGTCTCAAGAACAAGACCCGGGCTACGGGTGAAGGGATGCGACGATTCATCCATCGATTGCTCAACGTCATCCGCTCGCGCCGCGGTGACGAGGAACTCACTCGTGAGGTCACGTCTCACCTCGCGTTGATCGAAGACGAGTATCGCCGCCGTGGCATGTCTGGCGATGAGGCCAGGCTCGCCGCCCGGCGTGCGATCGGGAGTGTTGCGCTTGTGCAGGATCTGCACCGTGACGCGCGGTCGTTCGCCTGGGTGGATGACCTGCGTCGCGACATCCGGCACGCGCTGCGGCGACTTCGCCAAGCCCCTGGTTTTGCCGCCGCCGCGATTCTGACCCTGGGCCTCGGCATCGCCGTCAACAACACGTTTTTCACGCTGGTCAACGCGATCTGCCTGAGAGGGATTCCGATTGAAGCACCGGAACGCGTGTTGTCCATTGTGACGAATGACTCGCAAGGGCGCCCTGGCAACCTGTCGTATGCGGAGTTCGACACGCTGCGAGCTGCGAAGAGGAGCTTCGGCGGTGTCGCGGCGTTCATCAATGCGCCGGTGACGCTCGCCGACGAGGACCGCGCAGCCGATCGCGTGATGGGCGCGCATATTTCGGCCGCGGGATTCGAGCAGTTTCGCGAGC
This sequence comes from Vicinamibacterales bacterium, assembly GCA_035649635.1. Classification (GTDB taxonomy): domain Bacteria; phylum Acidobacteriota; class Vicinamibacteria; order Vicinamibacterales; family UBA2999; genus Gp6-AA40. The sequence goes on from DASRJE010000004.1 coordinate 22,849, forward strand.
TTCCGATTCTTGGCCGCACCTTCCAGGCCGCTGATGACCGGCCTGGCGCTCCCGCCGTGGTCGTGCTCGGAGGCGGTGTGTGGCGGACCCGCTACGGCGCCGATCCCGCCATCATCGGCCGCACCATCGTCGTGAACGGCACTCCCTCGAATGTGATCGGGGTGATGGCGGATGCATTCCGGTTTCCGCAGAACACAGAGGTCTGGCAGCCGCTCGGACCGATGCCCGGCCTGCCCAGCCAGCGGCGTGAGGTGCGGACGCTGTTCGTTTTCGGCCGCCTGGCCCCCGACGCGAGCGCCGATCAAGCACGTGCGGAAGTGGAGGCCTTCGGGGACGTCTGGGCCAGAGAGTTCCCCGAGAGCAATCGTGGAATCCGTGCGACAACCGTTCCGATCAACGAACGGATGAACGGCCGCATCACCGAACGCACCTGGATTGCCTTTATCACGGCGGGCGCCCTGGTCCTGCTCATTGCTTGTGCGAATGTGGCGAACTTGCTCTTGATGCGTGGGGCAGTCCGTGGGCGCGAGATGGCAATCCGCTCGTCGATAGGGGCGACTCGCGCGCGGCTGGTGCGACAACTGCTCATCGAAAGCACGGTGCTGGCCACGATCGGAGCGTTGGCAGGCGTGGGACTGTCGCTGACGGGTCTCCGGTTGCTTTCGAGCATTGTCCCCGCCGAGGGACTTCAATACTGGATGACGTTCACGATGGATGGCCGCGTGCTCGCGGTGCTCATCGCGGTGACGGCTGCAAGCGTGTTCGTATTTGGGCTGGCACCCGCGCTCCATCTGCTGCGGATCGACGTGAACCAGACGATCAAGGACGCCGGGCGCATGGGCATCTCCGGCGTTCCTGCCCGTCGCTGGACGACCGCATTTCTCGCCATCGAGTTTGCGTTGACACTCGTGTTGCTCGCGCTCAATGTTGCCGGCATTCGCCAACAGCGCGCCAACGAGCTGTCGGAATTCCCGCTCGATTCGTCGCCTCTCCTCAGCATGTGGGTGACGCTGCCTGGCGAGATGTACCAGACGCCCGACTCCCGGTCAGCTTTCTACGAGCAACTGGTCGACCGGTTTACAGCCGTACCCGGCGTGTCCTCCGTAGCGGTTGCGAGCGTGATGCCTCGCATCGGTGGTCCTGCCATGCAGTTCGAGATTGCCGGGCAGCCACGCACCACGGATGGCGTTGCGGAGACCGTCACGGTGGTCAACGCCGCGGACGGCTATTTCAAGACGTTGAACCTGCCGCTTGTGAAGGGACGGCCATTCACACGCCCCGATGGCACCCCGGGACAGGAGAGCGTCATCGTGAATCAACGGTTCGTCGACATGTTCCTCGGCGAACGCGATCCCATCGGCCAGCTCATTCGAGTGGCGCGCGTCGGAACACCGCTGTCCGGGCCGTGGGCCCGGGTCGTTGGCGTCTCTCCAACTCTTCGTCAACGCGTGGGTGGTCGCGACCCTGATCCCGTCGTGTACCTGCCATATAGGTCCACGCCGCTGGCGACCGTTGCGGTGATGGTTCGTACGACCGGTGATCCGACCGCGCTGGCCCCGGCGATCCGGGAGGAGCTTCGTCGCCTCGACGCCAATCTGCCGATTTACCGCGTGATGACGCTGGAGCGGGCGATCGAGGAAGCGCAATGGAACGGCCGCATGTCGAATGCGCTGGCCATGAGCATCGGGACGATCGCGCTACTCATGGCCCTGGTCGGCCTCTATGCCGTCACGACGCATGCCGTCTACGGGTGGAGGCCTGAGCTTGGCTTGCGGATAGCTCTTGGGTCGCGGCCGCGTGGTGTCGCCTGGATTGTCCTGCGACGGGCACTGTCGCAACTCGCCGTCGGGCTCGGTGTCGGGCTTGGCTGCACGTACGCATTCGACCGGATCTTTACCCCGGCTGACGATCCGATCAGGTTGATAGATGCGCCCATGCTGGTCCCATTGATGGCCGCGATGGCAATAGTGGCGGTCGCCGCCTGTGTGATGCCCGTGCGAAGCGCGATGCGCGTCGATCCAGTCGTGGCGTTACGAACCGAATAGGTTCAGGCGGACCGTGGGAATCGAATGAGACGATTCATCCTGCGATTGCTCAACGTCTTCCGTCGCGAACGGCTCGACGACGATGCCGCACGCGAGCTGGCGTCTCATCTCGCGCTGCTAGAAGAGGAGTACGTCCGTCGCGGCATGACTCGCGGCCAGGCGCGTCTGTCCGCGCGGCGCTCGTTGGGCGGCGTGGCCCTGACCAAGGACCTGCATCGTGATGCCCGATCGTTCGGCTGGATCGAAGACGCCGTTGCCGACGTGAAGTACGCCATCCGAACCCTGCGTCGCGTGCCCGCCTTTACTGCCGTCGCCGTGCTGACGCTCGCCTTCGGCATCGGCGCCA
>DASRJE010000005.1:0-13789 GCA_035649635.1 Vicinamibacterales bacterium
TTGATCCCGGATACGACTAGATCGGGCAGCGGCTTGAGAATGTTGCGCATGGCCACGTTGACGGTGGTCGCTGGCGTAGCCGTGAGGCCGATTGCCTTCAGGCCATTCGGTAGCGTGAGATCTTCGCGGAGAATCGGCTCGGTCGTATTAATCGAGTGCCCCTTGCCGCTCTGGTTGTCCGATGGAGCGACGATGATGACCTGACCGATCGCTTGAAGGATCTGGGCGACAGCGGCGAGCCGGGCGCACGCACGCCGTCGTCATTGCTAATCAGAATTCGGTACGGAGGCGGCTGCTGGGGCCGTTGCGCGGCCACCGGGACGAACAGCCACGACGCGAGTATGAGGGCAAGAACGAGACGAGCTCTCGGCATGCCGCCGAGATTATCAGAATGTCGGGGTCGGACGCCGCGACGTGATCCGGAAGATCGCCCAGACGAGTAACGCCAACAACGCGACCGGCACCAGAGGCGCCAGCAGGGAAAGCAACCCGACGATAACGCCACCGATCACCAGGACACCCAGAATCAAGATCCCAACAGGAGCCAGCACGAGCCCCAGAATCCCGCCAATGATGCCGAACACGAAGCGGATGATGCCGAAGACCAACCCGAACAGGAGGCCGAACATACCGAAGAAGAGGCCGAAGAAAAGGCGGAACGGAAGAGTGATGACCCAGACGAACAACCCGAACAGGAGGGCCGGGATCGCAATTAGAGCCACGAACGCCAGTCCCATCGCGCACAGGAATAGGAAGGTCAACATCGATCCTACTCGCACCTACGGGAGGTGCACGCCAAAGGTTCCGTCCAGGGGGCGGACCGAGCGCTGCGCCTACTCTTTCGGGATTGGCTTATCGGAATTGGGCACTTCGTACTGCACGAGCCCCCGACGGACTTCTTCCATGGCGACCCGCTCGGCCTTGTGCGGTATGGCCCGATGCTGCTCGGCCGAACCGTCGTCGTCATTCAGACGCACTCTGGCCCCACGCCGCAGCTGCTTGGCACGCATGGCCGCGACGTCGACGTAAAGAAATCGACTTTCAATAGGAGGGGCCTTGATTGGCGCGATCGGGGCTGGCTCGTCGTTCGTTTCGAGACCGGTGACATCGACTGTATCGGCCATTCAAGAAGCCTAACACAGCGGCCGTTGGATGGGTGTGTCATGACACCGGGTGTGATTTCCTCGAGGATTAACGGAAATCACACCCGGCGTCTTTATTACGCGGCTACTTCGACGTTGATCGTCCGCGGCTTGGCTTCGTCGCGATACGGCAGCTTCACGGTGAGCACGCCGTTCTTGTATTCGGCGCTGACCTTTGTCGCGTCCACCGTGTTGGGCAGCGTGAACGAGCGGACGAAGGAGCCGTAGCGCCGTTCGACGCGACGGAACTGCTCTTCCTTCACATCGCCAGGGAAGGTCTTGTTCCCCTTGATGGTGATGGTGTTGTTCTCCACGGTGACTTGCACGTCCTCCCGATTCACGTCAGGCAATTCCACCTTGATGACCAGGTCGTGCCCTTCGGTCTCGTAAATGTCGACCGGTGGCACCCAGTTACCGCGCGAGGTGAGCTCCTCGTCACGCAGGTAGACGTCGCCAAACAGCCGGTTCATACGGTCCTGAAGCGTCGTGAACTCACGGAATGGATCGAAACGAGTAATGGTCATTTTTTCCTTTCTCCCTTGGCCGCGGAGGCTGAAGCCCCCGCTCTACGCATCGTTTTGGTTAATGGTTACGCGTCGACGACTTCGCCTTCGACGACTTCATCCTGGCCAGCTTTCGGCCCAGGCCCCTCGGCCGATCGCTGCCCCTGCTGCTTGTAAAGCTGCTCGGCGATCGAGTGCGATGCCTTCTGCAGGTCGGCACTCGCCGCGCGAATCGCCTCGAGGTTGTCGCCCTTGACGGCTTCTCGCACGACTTCAATCGCCCGCTCCACGCGCTCGACGTCCACAGCCGGCAATCGATCGCGATTCTCGTGAATCGTCTTCTCGACCGAGTAGGCGAGCGAGTCGGCCTGGTTGCGCGCGTCGATCGCCTCGCGCCGCGCCTTGTCCTCCGTGGCGTGACCCTCGGCGTCCTTGACCATGCGATCGACTTCGTCCTTGCTCAGACCCGAGGACGCGCTGATCGTGATCCTCTGTTCCTTGCCCGTCGCGACGTCCTTCGCGGTCACGTTGACGATGCCGTTGGCGTCGATGTCGAAAGCCACCTCGATTTGCGGCATCCCGCGCGGCGCCGGCGGCAGACCGACCAGGTGGAATCGACCCAGCGTGCGGTTGTCGCGCGCCATCTGGCGCTCGCCCTGGAGCACGTGGACCTCAACGCTGGTCTGGTTGTCCGTCGCCGTCGAGAAGATTTCGCTCTTGCGCGTCGGAATCGTCGTATTCCGATTGATGAGCGCCGTCATGACGCCGCCGAGCGTCTCGATACCGAGCGACAGCGGAGTGACGTCGAGCAGCAGGACGTCCTTGACCTCGCCCTTCAGCACACCGCCCTGAATCGCTGCACCAATCGCCACCACCTCGTCGGGATTGACTCCTTTGTGCGGCTCTTTGCCGAAGAAGTCCTTCACCATCTGCTGAATCTTCGGCGTGCGCGTCGAGCCGCCAACAAGGACGACCTCGTCAACGTCCGACGGTTTCAAACCCGCATCGTCGAGGGCTTGCTTTATGGGGCTCATCGATCGCTGCAACAGGTCGTCGACGAGCTGCTCGAACTTCGCGCGCGTCAACTTCAACTGCAGGTGCTTCGGACCAGACTGGTCCGCGGTGATGAACGGCAGGTTGAGGTCGGTTTCGAACACCGTTGAGAGCTCGATCTTGGCCTTCTCCGCCGCCTCCTTGAGACGCTGGAGCGCCATTCGATCCTTCACCAAGTCGATACCGTCGCTCTTGCGGAACTCCGCGGCTATCCAATCAACGACGCGCTGGTCGAGATCGTCGCCGCCAAGATGCGTATCGCCGTTGGTCGACTTCACCTCGACGATACCTTCACCGACTTCGAGCACCGACACGTCGAACGTGCCGCCGCCAAAGTCGTAGACGACGATCGTCTCGTCCTTCTTCTTATCGAGTCCGTAGGCCAGAGCCGCCGCAGTGGGCTCGTTGACGATGCGCAGCACGTTCAGCCCGGCGATCTTTCCGGCGTCCTTGGTCGCCTGTCGCTGCGCGTCGTTGAAGTACGCCGGCACAGTGACGACCGCATCGGTGACTTTCTCACCCAGGTAGTCCTCAGCCGCGGTCTTCAGCTTCTGAAGCACCATCGCCGAGATCTCGGGCGGCGAGTACTTCTTGCCACGCACCTCGACCCAGCCGTCGCCGTTGTCTGCCTTGATGACGCGATACGGCACGCGCGCGATCTCCTGCGCGACTTCGCCGTGCTTGCGACCCATGAAGCGCTTGATCGAGAAGACCGTGCTGTCGGGGTTGGTGACACTCTGGCGCTTGGCCACCTGGCCGACGAGGCGCTCCCCATCCTTGTTGAACGCGACGATCGACGGGGTCGTCCGCGAACCTTCCTGGTTGACCACGACCGCCGGCTCGCCGCCTTCCATTACGGCAACGACCGAGTTCGTTGTGCCCAAATCAATTCCGATGACTTTGCTCATCTGGTTCTTAATCTCCGTGAACAAAGGATACCATTATCTTAGTCTTTGTCAAGCATCTAATATGAGTGTAATATACTAATATCTTATATCTCAGAGCTAGAATCGACCGCGAGGCCACCCAGCCCGGGCGTAGTCACGGACGTATCCCATCGCGTGCGCCCCGTGACATCATTACTTTCCCGTGCTCGAGTTCTCGTTTCTTCCCACCGGTGAGTCCCGTGAACTGGTGGACGACCTCCGCCAGGTCTTCGCCGATCTGGCCGCCACCCTGGGGCCCGAACAGCGCGCGTTTTCCGGTGAATACCATCCGTCGCTCGACGTGGTGGAAACGTCGACAGACGTGGAGATCCTCATCGACCTCGCGGGCGTCCCGCCCGAGGCCGTACGACTGCTCTTTCGGGGCGATGTGCTGATCGTGGCGGGCGAGAAAGCGCCGCCACCGACGGCATCGGAACCGAATTTTCACTTGCTCGAACGCGGCTTCGGCCGTTTTGCCCGCGCGGTGCGGCTCAGTGGCGCGTTCGAAATCGGCCGGGCGCAGGCCAGGCTCATCGCCGGCGAGCTGACGATCCTCCTGCCCAAGCGGCTCGATCGTCGCGGCCAGGTGCAGCAGATCCCGATTGAGAGCGATTCACGGCGACCGGCATGAACATTCTCTTCATCGGGGACGTCGTCGGACGTCCGGGACGCGAGCTGGTGCGCAAGGGACTTCGCGCCCTCATCGAGCATCACAACGTCGACCTGACGATTGCCAACGCGGAGAATGCCGCCGCGGGCTTCGGCGTGACCAAGGACATCGGCGACTCTCTTCTCGACTGGGGCGTCGATGTGATGACGTCAGGCAATCACATCTGGGACAAGAAAGAGGTGATGGGTTACATCGCCAGCGAACCGCGGCTGCTACGTCCGGCCAACTACCCTGCCGGTGTTCCCGGCCGCGGATCGTTCGTCGCGCAGTCGGGCGACGGCCGCGCCGTCGGTGTCATCAACGTCATGGGGCGTGTGTTCATGCTGAACATCGACGATCCGTTCGCCGTAGTCCTCCGCGAGATCGACGCCCTTCGTCACAAGACGCGCGTCATCATCGTGGACTTCCATGCCGAGGCCACGAGCGAGAAGATCGCGATGGGATGGCATCTCGATGGAAAGGTGACGCTCGTGGTTGGCACGCACACGCACGTGCAGACCGCAGACGAACGCATCCTGCCGAACGGCACGGCGTACATGACCGATGCCGGGATGACGGGGCCGCACGATGGCATCATCGGCATGGAACGCGAACCCTCGCTCGAGCGATTTCTCAGTGGCATGCCGACGAAGCTGGAGCCGGCGTCCGCGAATCCGCGGCTGAATGGGGTGCTGGTCGGCGCCGATGAGAAGACCGGCCGCGCCACCGCCGTCACACGCGTCAGTTACTCGGAACAGGAACTGGCGGCGTTGGCAGCACGAGTTCGAGCAGACGTGATCGGCGCAATTGTGGATCCCGAGTCCCGAGTCCCGAGTCCCGGAAGACGATGAGCCTTTTCGACCTCCCCTTCGAGGAACCTGACGAGACGCTGGAGGAAGAGGAGGGCGCGCGCGCGCGCCGTCAGCCACCGGCGCCGAGGGCCGATGGCGTGACCGATGCCGAGCATCGGCGGCGAGTATTCAGCGTCTCTGAGCTCACGGCGCAGGTCCGGACGCTGCTCGTGGAGCGCTTTTTCGAGATCTGGGTCGAGGGGGAACTGTCGAACTGTCGAGTCTGGAACACCGGGCACCTGTACTTCACGCTGAAGGACGCCGGGGCACAGATCAAAGGGGTGATGTTCCGCTCATCGCTCCGGTTGCTTCGCTTCACGCCCCAGGACGGACTCCGGGTGGTCGCACGCGGCCGCATCAGCGTCTACGACCCGAAAGGCGAATACCAGATCGTCTGCGAGCATCTCGAGCCCGAAGGCCTCGGCGCGCTGCAACTCGCCTTCGATCAATTGAAGCAACGCCTTTCGGCGGAAGGACTCTTCGACCAGGCTCGAAAGCGGCCGCTGCCGGCGCTCCCGCGCAAGATCGGCATTGTCACATCGCTCGACGGCGCGGCCGTGCGCGACATCATCAACGTCCTGCGCCGCCGCTACGCCAACGCGCACCTGGTGATTCGGCCCACGCGCGTGCAGGGTGACGGCGCCGCCCTCGACATCGCGCGCGGCATCCGCGCCATCGCCAGGGTGAAAGGCGTTGACGTGATTCTCGTCGGGCGCGGTGGAGGCTCGATCGAAGATCTGTGGTCCTTCAATCAGGAGGTGGTGGCTCGCGCGATCGCAGGATCCCCTGTACCTGTCATCTCCGCCGTCGGTCACGAGACCGACGTCACGATCGCTGATTTCGTCGCCGACGTGCGCGCCTCCACGCCATCGGCTGCCGCCGAGATCGTCGTCGCACGCAAAGACGAGTTCGTGTCTCGCATCGATCGACTCGTTCGGGGTGTCGCTGCGGCGATGTCGATGCGCAAGCACCGGCTCGAGTCGCGGCTGCGGGCGCTCGAGAGCCGACCGGGATTCGCGGGCATGCGCGGACATCTCGCGCTTCGCGGCCGCCACGCCGACGAGCTGACGTTCGAGCTGCGCCGGGCCTTGCAAGCTGGCCTCGGCGCGCGCGAACGCACGTATCAGCGATTGCGACTGACACTAGAACGGTTCGACTTGCGCAGGCGGCTGGGTGGCGTGCGAAACAGGCTGATCGCCGGCGACGCGCGACTGCACTCCGCGATCCACAAGCGAACGCAGGCACTGAACGCACGGCTGGGCGCAGGAGCGGCGCGGCTGGACAGCCTGAGTCCACTCGCCGTCCTCGGTCGCGGCTACGCCGTGTGCTGGAACGCCGATCGAACCGAGATCATCCGACATGCGACGGACGTCAAGGCCGGAGATCGTGTGCATGTGACAGTCGAGCAGGGCGAGCTTGATTGCGACGTCACGGGCACGAAGCCGGACCGTGTAGAGGGCGCGCATTAGTGGGTGCCGCCAGGTCTGATGCGTAGAGCGCACGCTTTCGCGTGCGCGTAAACTTAGGACAGAGCCATACACGTGGATCCCACCATCAAAGACTTCGAGACCGCGATCGCCGAGCTCGAGACCATCGTCAAGAAACTGGAAGAAGGCGATATGGCGCTCGAAGCGTCGCTCCAGCTGTACGAACGCGGGGTTCATCTCTCTCGCTTCTGCCATGCGCGACTCGAAGAAGCCGAGAAGCGCATCGAGATTCTGAACGAACGCGGCGAGGCGAGACCGGCGCCGCCGGGCTTCGCCGCGGAGTTCAATGGACCCGCGAAAGGCAAGGAGTGAAGATCGCCGAAGGGCTTGCGGAATACCTCGATGCCCGCAGGGCGGAGATCGAGGCCGCCCTCGCCGCGATCCTGCCCACGCCACCAGACGCTCCTGAAGTGGTCGACACGGCCATGCGTTACAGCCTGCTGGCCGGTGGCAAGCGGCTGCGCCCGATCCTCTGCCTGGCGAGCGCGGATGCCGTCGGCGGCGGGCGGAACATGGCGCTGCCCGCAGCCTGCGCCATCGAGCTGATTCACACCTACTCGCTGATCCATGACGACCTGCCTGCGATGGACAACGACACGATGCGACGCGGCAGGCCGACGCTCCACGTAGTCGCCGGAGAAGGCATGGCGATTCTTGCCGGCGATGGTTTGCTGACCGAGGCGTTTCACATCCTCGCCCGACAGCCGGTGAGTGCCGATGCGCGGGTCGCAGCGCGCAAACTGCGCGTCATCGAGATTGTCGCCCACGCCGCCGGCGTCGTCGGCATGGTGGGTGGTCAGGCGATCGATCTGGCATCGGTCACGCCTGACCCGAGCGGTCAACGGCTTCCTGCTCTCGACGCCGCCGGGCTGCGCGCGATGCACGCGCGCAAAACCGGAGCGCTCATTCGCGCGTCGGCCGTTTCAGGCGCCATCATGGGCGGAGGATCCGAGGATCAGGTGGCGGCCATCGACCGCGCTGCCGCCGAGTTCGGCCTGGCGTTTCAGATCGTCGACGATATTCTCGACGTCGAGGGTGAGGCTGCGATACTCGGTAAGACGGCGGGTAAGGATGCCGCCGCGGGAAAGCCGACCTACCCGGCGCTGTACGGCCTCGAGGCATCGCGCCGCATGGCGGCCGAATGTCTCGACCGCGCGGAGAGCGCGCTCCGCGCGGCCAGCATCGACGATGACCGGCTTCTTGCGATTGGCAAATGGATCGTCAATCGATCGAACTGAGCCCTTCAAACATTGGTGATTTTGGGATCTTTGATTGTTGATTCGTTGTTGATTGCTGAATGTTGATTGTCGATTGGGTCAGGCTGGTACGAATCACCAATAAATCAACAATCAACAATCAAGATTCAAAAAGCAATCACCAATCAAAGATCCTTAAATCAAGAATGTTCTTTTGATGCCCCGCATTCGCCTGGATCAACTCGTCGTCGAACGCGGGCTGGCGCCCTCGCGCGAGCGGGCGCGCGCGCTGATCCTGGCTGGACAGGTGACGGTCGACGATCGCCCGGCGACCAAGGCGGGCACTGCGGTCGACGATCAGTCGGCAGTCGCGCTCCTCTCACCTGATCATCCGTATGCGGGTCGAGGCGGTCTCAAGCTGGCGCACGCGCTCGACACGTTCCACATCGATGTGTCGGGACGGGACTGCCTCGACATCGGCGCGTCGACCGGGGGCTTCACCGATGTACTGCTTCAGCGCGGCGCTGCCCGAGTCGTGGCGCTCGACGTCGGCCACGGGCAACTGGACTGGAAGCTGCGAAACGACACACGCGTGATCGTCATCGAGCGCTTCAATGCGCGCCACCTGGCTCCTGCCGATCTCCCCGGGCCCGTCGACTTCGTCTGCATCGACGTGTCCTTTATTTCTTTGCGACAGATTCTCCCTGCAGTCACCCCGGTTCTTCGTTCCAGCGCCGACGTCGTGGCGCTGGTGAAGCCACAGTTCGAGGCCGGCCGAGCCGAGGTGCGGAAGGGGATCATTCGCGATCCCGCGGTTCATGCGCGTGTCCTCGACGAAGTCGCGGCCGCGGGCGCTGAGGTAGGATTGAGCCGCGTGGCATCCACACCCTCTCCCATCACCGGCCAGAAAGGAAACGTCGAGTTCCTGGTCCACTTCCGTCCATCATGAGCCACTCGATCACCCGCGTCGGCATCGTTGCCAAGCGCGGTCTGCGCGCGGCTGCCGATCACCTCGACCAGCTGGCGTCCTGGCTACGCGACCGAGGCATCGAACCGATATTCGAGACCGACACGCGTGAGCTCACCAGCGCGCGCGGCGAGACGCGATCGCGTGACGACCTTCCTCGCGACGTCGATCTGGTCGTGGTCATGGGCGGCGACGGCACGCTCCTCAGCATGGCCACGCGAACCGCGCTGGCCGGCCGTGACACACCCATCCTTGGCGTGAACTTCGGCAGCCTTGGATTTCTGACCGAGACGCGCATCGACGAGCTCTACACGGTGCTGGAGTCGGTCGTAAACGAGCAGGCCACGTTTGACGATCGGGCGATGCTGGCCGCCGATGCCTACCGCGCGCGCGAACACTTCGATTCGCGCATCGTGCTCAACGACGTGGTGTTTACGAAGGCGGCGCTCTCACGCATCATCGAGCTGTCCGTGTCGGTTGGCGACGGGCTGGTCACCAAGGTCAAAGCCGATGGACTCATCGTCGCGACCGCCACCGGGTCCACCGCCTACAACCTCGCGGCCGGCGGCCCGATCGTGCATCCTCGCGCCGATGCCATCATCCTGACGCCGATCGCGCCGCATACGCTGACCAACCGGCCAATCGTCATCCCGGGCAGCGAGGTCATCGAGATCCGCCCGCAAGTCGTCACCGGTCTCGACGACATTTACGTGACCTACGACGGCCAGTTCGGGTATCCGCTGCAACAGGATGATGTGGTGCGCGTGCGGAAATCGGAGCGCACGCTTCGGCTGGTCAAGGCGCCGGCACGAAGCTATTTCGAGGTACTGCGCGAAAAGCTGAAATGGGGAGAACGAGGAGGAAGGGAGTAAGCCATGTCGATGCGCCGAACCATAGCCCGTCATGCGATTTCGTGCCTGAATTTTGTGCTCGTTGCGAGTCCGCATAACGGGCTAGGCCGCGCGGAGCGCGGCAAAAAGATACTGGCCAACCAGCCAAGGGCTTCAAACGGGTTATCAAGAGCATGCCTTTGGCTGGTTCTGCTGTCTGCCGTGGCCGCGCTCGCGACGATCGTCGCAGCGGCACAGCCGCGACGTCCGACGGTGACCAGTCCGCGGATCTACGTGTTCGAAGCCGGAAACATCAGAGGTCTCGACCCGAAACTCTTCAATTTCAAGCGGGAGGAGTTGAAGGAAGTCGACTTCGTCAACACGGCGTACCTGATCGTGCACCCCAAGGGAACGCTGATGTTCGACACCGGCGCCGTGCCCGACAGCCACTTCAAGGCCGATGGCGCACCGATCACCGAAGGCATCATGTCGGCAAGCAAGCCACTGAAGCCCCAGTTGACGGAAACTGGCTACTCCCCCGCTGACGTCAACTACCTCGTCATGTCGCACTACCATTCAGACCACACTGCCAACGCCAACGACTTCGCGTCTGCAACGTGGATCGTGCAGAAGGCCGAGTACGACTTCATGATGTCCGAGAAGCCGCAAGGTATCATCCAACCCGATCACTACAGCGCCCTGCGCAAAGCGAAAGCACGAATCCTGAACAACGAAGACCTCGATGTCTTTGGCGACGGCACTGTCGTGGTCATGTCGACGCCCGGTCACACGCCAGGCCATCAGGTGCTGTTCGTCAAGCTCGCCAAGCGTGGGCCGGTCGTGCTCGGAGGCGATCTGTATCACTACCCGGAGGAGCGGGCGACCGGTCGCATTCCGACCTTCGAGTTCAACGCGGATCAGTCAAAAGCCTCTCGGGCAAAGGTCGAGGCATTCCTGAAGCAGAACAAGGCAGAGCTCTGGATCGAGCACGACATCGCGACTCACGCCAAGCTGCCGAAGGCACCGGGGTTCATCGATTAGAGGCGTCTCACGCCGAACACGACGCACCGAGCCGCAGCCGCTCGCCGGCGTGCGGAGGCGAGCTCCGGCGAGGCCTCGCCGAAGCGGTGTTGAATGCCGCACTGCGAAGGCGGGGGCACTGAAGCACGGAGGAATCCATGTTCTTCTCGCACAGAGCACGTGTGTGGGCATCCTTCGTCGCACTTCTCTGTTTGTCGCGGCTCGCCGGGGCGCAGGTCCCGGAACGCGTGGATGCCGCCCTTCGAGCGATCTATGGAGAGAATCTCTATTCCGCCCTGACCCTCGGGCCAACGCAATGGCTCAACGGCGGCTCGCAGTATGCCCTGCTCAATGCCAATGGCGACATCATCGCCCACGACTCTTCCACTGGACGGCCCGAGAGCCTCGTTGCGGCGAGCGAACTTGTTGACGGCAATGGCACCCGGTTGAGGGTGGCGCAATACGCCGTCTCCAATGACCTGTCCAAGGTGCTGGTGTTTACGAACACGCAGCGCGTGTGGCGACAGAACACTCGTGGCGACTACTGGCTGTTCGACCGCAAACTTCGTCGGGCGCGAAAAGTCGGCGGCGACGCTCCCACCGCGTCACTCATGTTCGCGAAGTTCTCGCCCGACGGAACTCGGATCGCATACGTTCAGTCACAGAATCTCTATGTTGAAGATGTTGCAGACGGCCACGTCACGCGCCTGACGTCGGACGGGAGTGGAGACCTCATCAACGGAACGTCCGACTGGGTCAACGAGGAGGAGTTCTTCATCAGGGACGCGTTTCGCTGGAGCCCGGACAGCCGATTCATCGCTTACTGGCAATTCGACACGACCGGCGTCGAGCGATTCACTCTCATCAACAACACCGACACGCTGTACCCAACCCTGAAAGAGTTCGCGTACCCCAAGGCCGGGACGCCGAATTCGAAAGTCCGGCTCGGGATCGTCCCCTCCCGTGGAGGAGCCACCGTCTGGGTCAGGACGCCTGGAGATCCGCGGGAGCACTACATTCCGCGGATGGACTGGCTCGATGCCAGCACCATCGTGTTCGACTACACCACTCGACGGCAGAACAGCAACGATCTGATGCTGGCCAATACCGCGACTGGCGAGAGCCATCGAGTGCACGGCGAACGCTCTGATACGTGGATCGATTCCGCAGACCCGCTGGTGCTCGACGAGATCCGTCCCGCCTTCTGGCTGAATGGCGGACGCGAGTTTAGCTGGATCAGTGACAAAGACGGCTGGAGACACGTCTACGCCGTCCGCCGTGATGGCAACGGCGAACGGCTCATTACTCGATTCGCCGCGGACGCCATCCAAATCTCGGCGGTCGACGACCGAGCAGGCCGTATCTACTTCATGGCATCCCCGGACAACGCCACGCAACGGTATCTGTATGTGGCCGACATCGGCACCGGTAACGTGCGGCGGGTCACGCCCGGCGACGTGTCCGGTACGCACTCCTACGACATCTCACCCGATGGCCGATGGGCGCTCGACACCTACTCGCGCGCCGACATGCCCCCGCGCACCGTTCTCGTGTCGCTCCCTGACCATGCCATTGTTCGAGTCCTGATTGACAACGACACCCTGGCGCAACGGGCGCGTACGCAACTGCAACCGCCAACAGAGTTCTTTCAGGTCAGCCTCGCCGAGGGAATCACGCTCGATGGCATGCTCCTCAAGCCGCCATCCTTCGATCCCACACGCAAGTACCCTGTCATCGTCGTCGTGTATACCGAGCCGGCCGACACCAACGTCGACGATCGCTGGGCTGGCGCGGCTGGAATGTTCCGACGGGTGCTTGCATGGGAGGGCTATCTCGTCGTCGCGTTTGAAAACCGGGGCACCCCTGTTCCCAAGGGCGCTGCATGGCGCAAGAGCATCTACGGCAGCATCGGAGATCTATCCGCGAAAGAGCAGGCGGCGGCCCTGACCGCGTTTGCTGCATCCCGGCCATGGGCGGACCTCAGTCGCGTCGGGATATACGGGACTAGCGGAGGCGGATCGGCAACCCTCAATGCCCTCTTTCGATTCCCCGATTTGTACAAGGTCGGAGTGTCAATGGCGCCGGTTCCTGACCAACGCCTGTACGACTCGATCTATCAGGAACGCTATATGGGCCTGCCCCAGGAGAATCCGGACGGGTATCGTCGAGGATCCCCCATCAACTTCGCCGACGGCTTGCGTGGCCACCTGCTGCTGATCCACGGGACAGGCGACGACAACGTCCACATCCAGGGCACCGAGCGCCTTATCAATCGGTTGATCGAGCTGGGCAAGGATGTGGACACGATGATTTATCCGAATCGAACGCACGCGATTTCCGAAGGGGAAGGCACGGCGCTCCATCGCTGGCGCATGGTCGCCAGATATTTCCTCGCCCACCTGCCGTCGACTTCAGCCGACTGAGGGCTCCTCTTCGTTTCATCACTCGGTGGCTCCTCGGCTTGCTCGACGATGCCGCTCTAATCGGCGCTCCGCGCTCATCCCAATTAAAGTCGTAGAACACGCGCAGCTGATTGCCGTCCAGATCCGTGACCCTGAACTCTCGCAGGTTCCACGGTTTGTCCTCCACTGCCTCGACAATCTTCGCTCCAGTATCCTTCCAGCGTTCGAACAGTTCGTCGACTTCCTGTTTGCTGTCGAGATTCAGCCAGACGATCACCGGGCTTTTCGGCCCGTCGACGGCGCGGAACGGCTCGTTCGTCAGGAACATGCGGCAGTCCCCCTGCGAGATGCCGCCAATCCCGCCGTCGTCATTGCCCCAGTCGAAATTGAATCCGAGCACGTTCACGTAGTACTCCGCGGCCTTGTCGACGTTGCGCACGGGAATCTCGGGCACGGCTTGTGGAAAGCGGGTCAGCACTTAGCCTCCAATCGATGTATCTCCATTCATTGATTTGCATTGTACTCCCCGGTCTGCTATAGTCCGCGGGACAACTGAATACGGTCTTTTATCCAGAGTGGCTGAGGGACAGGCCCTGAGACGCCACGGCAACCGCGCGGCAGCCAACGGCCGCGGTTAGGTGCCAATTCCTGCCCAAAACAGAGGTTTTGGGGAAGATGAGGGATACGTTGAGCCTCGACTCGTTCGTTCACATCGTTCCATCCCGTTCACGCTGCCGCGTTGCCCTGCTCGGTTTCGGCACGG
>DASRJE010000006.1:0-7224 GCA_035649635.1 Vicinamibacterales bacterium
GACGATGCCGGGGACGTCGCCGCGTGCGACGACGTCACTCAAGAATCGCGAGATGGCGGAGGCGCCCGTCGACGCAAACGACGGCGAGGCCGGCGGCGCCGCCTCGATGTTGACGAGCAGCAGTAGGACGACGCAGAAGAGCGTGCGTTGCATGGGAGAGCTCCCTATTTACGCGCAATGCAAAATGCAAAATTCAAAATGCAAAAGCGAATCGGAGGGACGCGGCTCAAAATTCCACCTGCTCCTTTTGCATTTTGCATTTTGAATCTTGAATTACGTCAACTTGGTCTTAGACAACGGCAACTCCCTGACCGCGCTTCCCAGTCGCGGCGAAGATCTCGTTGCCCAGCGCGGCGAGCACCGGCGGCAGGCCTGAGAGCAACGGCATGTTTTCATCGCCGTCGAACGTACGCGCCATTCCATTCACAGTCAGATTGACCCTCAATAAACCTCGGGTGCGCGGATTATCCCATGAGTTCGTCACGACCGAACCCGAGACAAACCTCGTACGACACAAAGCCAATGGACAGTGCCGATCGCTCACGCGTAGCGTCGCCCTCGGAGGGACACGCGTGACTCTGGGAAGACAACTGGCATTGACCGTCGGCCTCGTCCTCTCTCTCGTGCCATCGGCTGGCGCGCAGGAGAGGGGTCTCGCGGAAGTGGGACTCGACGACCATTTGCGCGACCGCGGACCTGGCGTCGCTACGTCTATGTTCGGAACCTATGTCCGAAAGGGCGAATGGCTGTTCTATCCGTTCTTCGAGTACTACCGGGACTCCGACCTCGAATACTCCCCCACAGAGTTCGGCGTCTCTGGAAACCAGGACTACCGGGCGCGCTACCGCGCACGCGAGGCCCTGTTCTTCGTCAGCTATGGCCTTTCGGAGGATCTGGCCGTCGAGTTCGAGGTGGCCACCATCAGCGCGACATTCGACAAGTCGGGCGAGGACACGTCCGCGGTGCCTCGTCGACTCGAAGAGCAGGGACTTGGCGACATCGAAGGGCAGGTGCGGTGGCGATGGCAGCGCGAGGCCGACCGGAAACCCGAGCTGTTCAGCTACACCGAAGTCGTCGTGCCGCATCATCGCGACCGGCCGCTGATCGGCACGCCTGGCTGGGAAATCAAGGTCGGGACGGGCGTGACGCGCGGGTTTGGATGGGGCACGTTGACGGCCCGGGCGGCTGTAGAGTACGACACCTCGTCAACGAGCGAGTTCGACCTCGGCGAGTATGCCGTCGAATACCTGAAGCGTCTCTCGCCGAAGTGGCGCGCTTACATCGGTGTCGAAGGGAATACCGACGAAGTCGAGCTGATCACCGAGGCGCAATGGCACCTCTCGCCACACGTGTTCGTTCGCCTCAACAGTGGTGTTGGGCTCACCTCGAAGGCGACCGATTGGGCGCCGGAAGTGGGGATCGTGTTTGCCCTGCCGACTGCTCGCACGCCAGGAAGACAATGACGACATGAGCGATTGGCTCGATCGCCGCACGCGCATCTGGGCGTCGATCGCCATCGTCGTCGGCGTCTCGGTCTTCATGGCACTGGAGATCGCCGAGGAGCCCCAGATGTCCGCCCTTGCGATGGCGGTCGAACTGATCAAGATCCTGCCTGTCGTCCTCATGAGCGTCGGCGTCGTGCTGCTTTTTCGCGTCGCGACCAGACAGCGCGAGGAGCAGCTCACGCTCATGCGCGACCTGGAAGTCGCGCGACTACAGGGTCAGCGGTGGCGTGCGGAGTCTCGCACGCTCTTGAACGGTCTCGGTCAAGCGATTGATGCACAGTTCTCGCGATGGAATCTCACTGAGGCCGAGCGCGAGGTCGCGCTGCTGCTGTTGAAGGGTCTCAGTGTGAAGGAAATCGCTTCGGTGCGAGCGACGAGCGAACGGACCATTCGTGCGCAATCGGCGGCCCTCTATTCGAAGGCGGGCCTGACGGGTCGCGCGGCGTTATCGGCGTTCTTCCTCGAGGACCTGCTCGCGCCCATCGATCGCGATCAGGCGTTGTAGATCGGCCCGCCCTGTTCGCGATAGAGCTCGATGACAGCGGCCGCCTCTTGTCGAAGCACCCCGCGTGAGATCGCGATGCCACGTGATTCCAGATACGCGTACGACTCGGGGAACACCGGACCTTCGTCGAAATGGATTGCCGCCGCGTCGTCGCGACCGGCACCAGCGAGGAGGCGGCGAACGCCGCTCCACAACACCGCGCCGAGACACATCGCGCACGGGTCGCACGACGTGGCCAGTTCGTGCTCGAGACCGGATGCCTGCAACGTATAGGAGCCAAGCCGCGCCTCGGCGAGCATGATCGCAAGCATCTCCGCGTGGATCGCGCTGTTGTTCAGTCGGACCACGCTGTTGACGCCGATCGAGACCAGCCGTCCACTCGCGCGCTCGAAGATGGCCGCGCCAAACGGGCCACCCGTTCGCTGCAGCACGTTCTGCCTGGCCAGCTCGATCGCGAGCCGCATCTTGTCGTCGTCGCTCTGATACACGCGCGTCCAGTCGACGACCGCATCAACCCAATCGGGACCCGTGATCAGCGTCTGCGTCGCCCGGTCACGCATGCGAGGCCTTCCGGGCGCGCATCATGCCTCGCCCCCGTTTCGATAATGGAACGTACCCACGCCCGCGGAGCAACAGTCGCTGTGTGAAGACACGGCTGGCGATTCTGACACAGGGCTCCCGACTGGCCCGGTCGCCCGTCCTGCCGATAACCGAAAGCGGGAGATGCTCGTCCCACTTCCGGACGGAGGCACGAACGGGCGCACGATTTCCTGCAGGGTTTTTCGGGCACGAAACATTACGAATCTTGGCTCGTAAATAGCATCGATTACCGGACTCATTCCTTCGTGCCAGGTCGCCACGAAGGCCGTAATACATCCTGGAGGTTGGAATGTTGCGAATCGTCGTCGGCCTCGCGCTCGCGGCCCTGCTGTCCATCCCGGCCCTCGGCCAGACGGCCGCTACTCCACCATCATTCGACATCGCTGATGTGCACGAGGGCTCGCGCAGTCCGACGGTCGGGATGACCGGCGGTCAGTTTCGCAACGGCCGCTACGAGCTGCACAACGCTACGATGGTCGACCTCATCAGAACGGCGTACAGCATCGACGCCGAGAAGGTCGTCGGCGGCCCCACGTGGCTCGAGCTCGATCGGTTCACGGTGATCGCCAAGGCACCGCAGTCCACAGCGCTGCCGACGGTCAAACTGATGTTGCAGTCGCTGCTTGCGGAGCGCTTCAAGCTGGCCGTCCATCAGGACACCAAGACGATGTCCACCTTCGTGCTCACAGTCGCCGGCGGTACGCACAAGATGAAGGTGGCCGCAGGCCCGGGCGTCGGCTGCCAACCGCAGCCACAGCCGCCCGCGCCCGATGCGGTTCCGATCCAGGTTGGCGTGTGCCGCGGGATCACGATGGCGTCGTTTGCGGACCTGCTGCCGCGCGCATTCGGCGGATACGTCACCAGTCCGGTCACCGACCAAACTGATTTGAAAGATGCATACGACTTCGAGATCCGAGTTCACCCGCGCGGGCTCCTGGCTCAGCTTGGCAGCGATGGGATCTCGTTGTTCGACGCCCTCGAGAAGCAACTCGGGCTGAAGCTGGAACAGAAACAACTCCCGCTCACGGCCTTCGTCGTCGACAGCGTGAGCCGGACGCCAACCGCCAACTCGCCCGAGGTCGCGAAAGTGTTCCCGCCGCCGCCAGCGCCGGAGTTCGAGGTGGCGACCCTCAAGCCCACCGACCCGGCAACAACCGGACAACGGGCCCAAATCCAGCCGACGGGTTTGGTCAACGTCAGCGGGATGCCGTTGAAGCTGTTGATGCGGCTCGCGTGGGACCTGAACCACGATGATCTGATCGACGCGCCGAAGTGGACCGAGAACGCGCGATTCGACATCGTCGCGCGGGCGTTCGCCGCGACGGCGCAGATCGACATGCCACCGATCGAAATCGACAGTCTCCGGCAGATGCTGCGCACGTTGCTGATCGAGCGCTTTCAGATGAAGACGCACTTCGAGGATCGGCAGGTGTCGGCCTATACGCTCTCGGCTTCGGAGAAACCGCGGCTTACAAAAGCCGACCCGTCCAGCCGCACGCGATGTATCGAAGGTCCTGCGCCGGGTGCCCCGGATCCACGGACCCGTTTCCCATCGCGCAATCGACTCATCACCTGCCAGAACATGACGATGCCGCAGTTCGCCGAACGACTCCTTCCGTGGGCGAATGGGTACGTGCAGGTTCCGGTTCTGGACAAGACCGGACTCGAGGGTGGCTACGACATCACGATCAACTTCAGTGCGATCGGCATCTTTCAGGGTGGCGCCGGGCGTGGCGGTGACGCCGGTCCTGCGGCGGGCGCAGGCGGTGGCGGGCTAGCAGCGTCCGATCCGAACGGGGCGATTTCACTGCCCGAGGCGATCGACAAGCAACTCGGATTGAAGCTCGAGATGCAGAAACGACCGGTCCCCGTGCTGGTCATCGATTCGATCTCCGAGAAGCCGGTGGACAACTAGTACCGCCGGAACGTCAGATTGAACCGCCCCTCGAGTGCGAGCTCGGGGGGCGCACTCCCCGGAATGATCCGCGACACGCCGTGATAGCGCAGGCGTGCCGGCCCCCCGAACACGAAGACATCACCTGATTCCAGCAGTAACGACTGCACGGGATCGCGCCGCCGTAGGCCCCCGAAGAGAAACCGCGCGGTATCACCGAGCGACATCGAAATCACCGGCTCCCCGGCCTCCAGCGAGGCAGCGCTCTCGTCCTTGTCCTGGTGGACGCCCATGCGGCCGTCCGACCCGTAGAAGTTGATCAGGCAGATATCGGGGCGGCAGTCGAAGCCCGCCTCGCGCGCGGCGGCCGCCGCCAGGTCCACCCAGACGTCCGGGACGGGCGGCACCGGGGCGCCATCGTGGTCGTCGCGCGTCTCGACGTAGCGATAAGTCTTCGGATTCCAGTGCCGGCCGAGGCACATCATGCGGACGTGCATCTTCCCGCCGCCTCGCACGGTGGGGACGTACGCGCCGCCGGGCCCATCGACCAGGGCGCGGCACCGGTCGATCAGCGCGGCCTGCGCGTCGACGCTCAACCACTGCTTCAACCAGACGACGCCGTCGCTGACACGAACGTGCGGCATACGTCACTAAATGTAGGACGGGGCGCGCCGAGGTTTCCATAGCGACCGGGGTGGGCTCATGAGCCCGAAACATCATCATTGGCGCGTCTCTCCGATAGCAGCTGAAATCGGGAGATCACACACATGAAGTCACCGTCGCGCCTTCCCCTCGCCGTGACATTTGTCTGGGGTCTGACCCCCGGTCTGACCCCCGGTCTGACCCCCAGTCTGACCCCAGCCCTGGCTCTCGGCCTGGCGCTGGGCCCGGCTCCCGCCGCCGCGCAGAGCCAGACGCAGAAAGCTCCGGCGCGGTCTGCTCCATCGCCCGCCAAGCCGTCCACCGCCAAACCGGCGCCGACCGCAAAGCCAGAAACGGCCAAGGCTCCGACACCGCCGGCCCCGCAGGACGTTCGCTTCAAATCGATCTACACCGCCGGTGACATGAAGACCGAGAGCGTCACGTACATGAAAGGCGAGCGCGAACGGTACGAATTCCAGGACATGGTGCTGCTGAAGCAGCCCGATCAGAAGCGCACGATTCAGATCAGCAAGACCGCGAACACCTATCTCGTCGCGCCGGACGGAATGGCGCCTGCGCCTGTGCCTGGTGCGGCACCAGCTGCTCCGCCCAAACCGCCGGGCGTGATCATGGTCGCGACGACGATCGTCGATACCGGTGAGCGGAAAGCCGCATTCGGGCAGCAGGCCCGCCACGTGAAGGTGATGATCGACAAGCAGCCGATGGCCGGCGCGTGTGACACCTCGAAGCAGCGCATCGAGACCGACGGTTGGTACATCGATGCCCCACCTTCAATCGCGAGCCGCACGGCGGCGTCCGAGCAGGCGCCCCCGTCGCCCGATGGTTGCGCGGATCAGATTCAGGCGACGAGCAACGGCGACGCCAAGGTGTTGGGATTTCCGATCGCGTACTCGACGACCGTCACCGGCGACGACAGCAAGCCGCTGATCGCCACGATGGAAGTCACCGAGTTCGAAGCGACAACGCTGGATCCGGCGCTGTTCGACATCCCGATGGGCATGAACGCCGCGATGAACATCCGCGATCTGTCGAAGGCGTTGAGCGACGCGAATGAAGCCAAGCTCGCGGCCGCCAACTCCGCGCCGCCGGCGGCAACAGCGCCAAAGGCGCCCGGCCTCGTTCGCATCGGCGTACCGGAGTTGACCAACAAGACGCCGCAGACCGTCGACACGCGCGCGCTGCGTCAACGGCTGATCAGCGATCTCGCTGAAGTGAAATTCGAGGCGATGCCGATGACCGCAGGAACCCCCGCCGACCTCCAGAAGCGCGCCGGTGAGTTGGGCTACGACTACGTGCTGTTCGCTGAAGTCAGTGAGTTGAAAGTCAACAAGCCTGGCGGGCTCGGTGGATTGATGAAAGCGGCGGGCGGTGTCGCTGGAGGGCGCGGCGGTGCCCCCGGAGCAGCCAAGGAGAACACTGAATCGAGCCTCGCAGTGAAGCTGGTGCAGCCTGATGGCCAACAGCGGCTGTCCACGACCGCCAAAGGCAAGGACGGCAGCGGCTTCAGCTTGAAGAGCGGCATCGGCATCGCCAAATTCGCCGGCGGGATGTATCTGTCCATGATGGCCGGCCCCATGATGATGTCGAGAATGGCGAGCATGGGCGCCTACAACATGGGCGGCATGGGCATGCTCGGCAACCCGATGCTCTATCGCATGCAGGGCGCCGGGCTCAGCGGCGTGGGCAAAGGCGTGGGCCTCGATGCGACGGCCGGCGCCGCCGCCTACATGATGCAGACGGCGATGACGATGGACAGCCTCGGCGGCTACGTCGGACTGCCAGGACAGGGGCCGTCGTACGACGAGTCACTCGGCGAGGCGGTGCAGAACGCGGCGAAAGCGGTCGAGAAGGCGCTGCAGAAGAAGTGACGGTAGAGGGCGCATGCGTGTAGCATGCGCCTCATGTTCGTCGGCGCGATCGATCAAGGCACCACTAGTACGCGCTTCATGGTGTTCGATGCCAACGGCCGCGAGGTGGCGCGCCGGCAGTTGGAACACGAGCAGATCCTGCCGCGACCCGGATGGGTCGAACACGACGCCATCGAGATCGCCGCGCGA
>DASRJE010000007.1:0-12006 GCA_035649635.1 Vicinamibacterales bacterium
TACGCCATGGCGTGGACGGTGGCCCTCGTTGTTGCCACGCTCTTGCTGGTTCTCGTTCTCGCGCGGGCGAAGCGAGAGAACCCGATGCTGCTACTGACCGGCATCGACGGCCATCTTGCTCTTTCCCAGGCTCAGATCGCCTGCTGGACCATCGTCGTCGGCAGCGTGGTCCTCGGCTACGGGTTGATTCAGCGCGAGATCCCAGAGATTCCTGCGTCGCTCATTGTGCTGATGGGAGCATCGCTCGTGACCGGGGGAGTCGCCTACTTTCAGGATGTGAAGAAGGCAACCGTCGTCTACGCAACTACCGGGAGCGGCCCGGCGGTGCTCGATTGGAGATGGGGCGATCTGATCCGAATATTCCCGCAGGATCGGCCGCCGGAATTGTCGCTGGCAAAGGTGCAGATGCTGTTCTGGACGGTTCTCCTGATCGTGCTGTTTGTGTCGAAAAGCGTCCTCGAAGGCGGAATCTGGGAAGTGCCATGGCCGCTCGTGGCGTTGATGGGATTCAGCCAGGCCGGATACCTGGTGCCGAAGGTGGCGGATGCGAACACGCCGCCGACTCCGCCGGCCAATCCACCCCCCGGAGGTCCGTGATCATGGTGGGGTTCTCGAAACGCGACGTGCGGATCTCGACATGTCCTCTCTGTGAAGCGGCATGCGGCATCCTGGTCGACCTCGACGGCGAACGAATCCGCTCGATCCGCGGTGATGCCGACGATCCTTTCAGCCGCGGATACATCTGTCCCAAAGCAGCTGCCCTTGCGGATATTCACAACGATCCAGACCGCGTTCGCACGCCACTCATCCGTCAGGGCACGAGCTGGCGTGAGGCATCGTGGGACGAGGCGCTCGACCGCGCAGCCGACGGTCTCGTTCGTCTGCGTCGGCAGCATGGGCGCGATGCCGTCGCTATCTATTAC
The DNA here is from genome assembly GCA_035649635.1 of Vicinamibacterales bacterium. Taxonomy (GTDB): domain Bacteria; phylum Acidobacteriota; class Vicinamibacteria; order Vicinamibacterales; family UBA2999; genus Gp6-AA40. Next base: position 924 of record DASRJE010000007.1, read on the forward strand.
GGCAATCCCGTCGCGCACAGCCTGGGGCTCATTACACATGCGCTGACGTTCGCCCGCGCGCTGCGGACGAGGAACGTCTACTCGGCCAGCTCCGCCGATCAGTTGCCGCAGATGCTCGTTGCACTGCGCATGTTTGGCCACCAGGTGGTCATTCCGGTCCCCGACCTCGATCGAACGGACTTTCTTCTCCTCCTCGGCGCAAACCCGATGGTGTCGAACGGCAGCCTGATGACGGCGCCAGGAATGAGGCACCGTCTTCGAGCGATCCGCGAACGCGGCGGACGCGTGGTAGTCGTCGATCCGCGCCGGACCGAGACGGCAGACGCCGCCGACGAGCATGTCCCGATTCGACCTGGAACCGACGCGTTATTGCTCGCAGCCATGCTGCACGTGATCTTCGCGGAGCGATGGGTGAACGCCGGCCGTCTCGTAGGCCGCATCAAGAACCTTGATGCGCTGGCGTCGTTCGTGCACGAGCTCTCGCCCGAGCGCGTTGCGCCGCGCACCGGTGTCAGCGCCGAGACGACGCGCCGCCTTGCGGCGGAGTTTGCACGGACGAAGCGGGCGGCCTGTTACGGCCGCGTCGGGCTGTGCACTCAACGCCACGGCACGCTGGCGTCGTGGCTCGTGCAGGTGTTGAATCTGCTCACTCGCCATCTCGACGACGTGGGCGGGATGATGCTCACGACGCCGGCTGTTGATATCGTTTCGACTTCATCGAAGATGGGGCTGCGCGGCACTTACGGCCGATGGCGAAGCCGTGTACGTGACCTGCCGGAGTTCGGCGGCGAACTTCCCGTTGCGACGCTGGCGGAAGAAATCGAAACGCCCGGCGCCGGACGCATACGCGGCTTGATCACCATCGCCGGCAACCCGGTGCTCTCGTCGCCCAATGGACGCCGCCTCGATCGCGCGTTTGCGTCGCTCGAGCACGTCGTGTCGGTCGACCCCTATCTCAATGAGACAACGCGCCACGCGCACGTCGTGCTGCCGCCTGCGCCTCCACTCTCACGCGCGCACTACGACCTCGCGCTCTACGCGTTTGCCGTACGCAATGTCGCGAAGTACGCGGAACCTGTCGTCGAGCGCGACTCGTCCGAGCGTCACGATTGGGAAATCGTTGCCGACCTGAGCGCACGCATGTTCGTCCCCAGGCTGCTCCGCGCACCGGCTCGTGGAGCTCTGCACGTACTGCGCCCTGAGCGCTTCCTCGATCTGATGTTGCGCATGGGGCCTCATCGGCTCAGCCTTGCAAAACTTCGACAGGCGCCTCATGGCATGGACCTCGGGCCGCTCGAACCTGGACGGATCGCACGGTTGCTCGGTACTGCCGATGGTCAGATCGACGTCGCGCCGGCGGATTTCATACGCGAGGCGCGCGAGCGACTGCTTGCCGACGTCACGATGGACACGAACGGCGACCTCCTGCTCATTGGAAGACGGCAGCTTCGAAGCAACAACTCGTGGATGCACAATTCGCACCGGCTCGTGAAGGGGAAGCCGCGATGCACGCTGCTGATCCATCCACATGACGCGACGACGAGAGATCTTGCGAACGGAGATTTGGCTCATCTCCAATCGAAAGCCGGTTCGCTCACTGTGCCAGTAGAAGTGACCGACGCAATCTTCCCAGGCGTCGTCAGCCTCCCGCACGGGTGGGGTCACGATCGCGACGGGACTCGATTAACCGTGGCGCGCGACGTCCCAGGCGCGAGCGTCAACGACGTCACGAGCGAGCTCGACGTCGATACCTTGAGCGGCACGGCCGTCTTCAACGGTGTCGCAGTCCACGTCAGCCGCGCCTGAATCTCTGTCACGCCGATCGTCATTGAACACCGATCAAAACCGATAGACGAAAGTGCCGGAATAGAAGCCGAACCCCGATGACACGAACGAGTCTTCGAGAAACGACCCGGAGATGAATCGCGTGATCACGCCCTGCAGCTGTACGTGACGAGTCGGTTGCCACACGGCGAGCACGCTCGGGTTGGTGCCGACGTACTTGCCCTGCCCGATAGTCGGCGGGACCAGCAACCGGAGATCGGTGGCGTACACGCCGTCCCGAGTTGACGTGCGCCAGTAGCTGGGCGCTTCGAAGCCGATGGTGAGATTCGATCGTGGCGCGAACGTCACCGCTGCTGTCAGGTCGGTGAGATTGGTGGGGCCGAAAAGTCCGACGGCGCCGGAATACGAATTGCCGGGGAACAGGGGATTGAAGGACTGAAGCTCGGGGTTGGCGGGATCACGATCGCCCGAGGCGAAATCCGTGCGGAGGCTCACGCGCGGCCGCCAGCGGACAGACGGCACACGATAGCCGGTTTCAGTTGCGACGCCCCACGCGCGGATCGGCGCGCCGGCAAACGTGCCCCACTGAAAGATGCCGTCGTAGTTCAGGTCGAAACGCCTTCCAGTGCCGCTCCACTTCATGCCCACCGTGTGGCGACGCTCGTCGCCGGAACCCTGAAAATAGCTCGTTGCAGGATGGCTGGTCCCCAGGTAGTACACTCCGAGCTCGCCGCGCTCGAATCGCGGGCTGCGGCCGCCCGCAGCGGCACCCCAGAACCGCTGTCCCGCGTTCCACGCATCGTCGAATGCACCGCTCGAGAGCGCAACCAGCCGCGCCGCGACGCCGACCACCGTCCACCGCGACGCGCGATAGGAGAGTGAGGCGCCATCGAAGCTGCGCTTGACGTTGAGCCCGGGGCTCGCCGAGATCAATCGAGTGCTGCCGATCGCCAGCTCCTGGCGGCCTACTTTCGCCGTAATGCGATGGCCCGTCCGCACCACCTGCTGCCATTCGAAAAACGCCTGATGCATGTCGATCGTGTTGCGATCGGTTGGCCGGGCTGTTCGCACAGCACCATGCATGAGACCGCTCTGCAGCTCGCTGAAGAAGCGCGCACGTGGGCCGAAGTGCACGTCAGCCCCGGTGAGATAGCGTTGCAGGACATAGTTGTCGATGGTCGCGGGACGCTCGTCGGTGGCGCGAATGCGCAACGCTTCGGATCGGTAACGCACCTCGCCGCTCAACGTCATGAACCAGCCGTCACGGCTGAACGGGATGTACTTCAACGGATCCCACACGTCGGTCTTGGGCGCGCTTTTCAAGAAGCTCCAGTCTTCGTCGGACGAATCGGGGAGATAGCGACGAGGCTGCAGTTCCTGGGCAGCGGCCGGCAGCGTGGTGAGTACGAGCGCGGCGAGGACTGCCGCGAAGGTGCTCCGTGTCATGTCCCTTTGTCAGATTGTCATGCAATTACCTCGCTATCCCCGATCGGCCGGCGATTCACGGCCAATCGACTCCGACCCACGAAATGCCGCGGCTGCGATGCGCACGAATTGATGTGAGGTGCGCAGTTTCAGTGACCCGCAAAGCAGTTCAACCGCCGCTGACCGGCAGGTAAATGAGGTAGCGCTCGTTGTCGCGCTTGACCGAGACGCGAAGGAACTCTCTGTCCTTGAGTATTTCAACACGCGTTCCGGTCCGCGCCTTCTGCGCCGATGCCCCGACGGCGGGACGATCATCGTCGTACAAGATCTCGGCGAGCTCGTGTGCCACGACCTTGCCATTCGAGATGAACTCCACCCACTCCTGGACCTCGCGTTGTTCACCTCCCGGCGCCGGGTGTTCACCTGTTAGCCGGAGTTGGTAGCTGGCAGCAGGCAGGAGTGTCCCGCCGGCTTTCACAGCCGTAGGGATGCGAACCGTGGTGAGAACGTTGTCGTCGCCGGTACCGGTTCGGCTCGATTGCGCGTTGAGACTGCCGACACTCAAGGCGCACACCAATAAGATGCTGAGGCGCATGTCGATACCCTCAGCCAGAACGGAAGCAAGCGACATACCTCCGCCATGAGGGACACGGCTGTAGGGAAACTGGTCCGGCTAGAGACGGATACTACGTAGCTGTAGAAGAGGCTTCAGATCACGCGGAAACTGCTCCCGCTCTGGAGGAACGCGAAGGTCATCTTGCCCTTGGTGCCTGCGGCCAGGCTGCGAACCTTCTGTTCGACGTCGCGCATGTGGGCCATTTCATTGCGACCGGCTACTGCCGCGCTGCTGTTGAACCAGAACTTGAATTTCCCCGGCGCCTTCACGCGCTGTTTCGCCATGAACTCAATCACTTCCACGCCCGGGTTGCCGTGATGACCGTCGCCACAGAAGACGTAGTGAGTGGCGATCACGCGATCGAGCAGGTCGGTGTCCACGACGTTGTTCTTCGAACCGTGATGCGGGACTTTCAGAATATCCACGCTGAACCGGCCATTGCGATCGAGGCGGCCCGTTTCAGTGAGTCCTTCGACGAGGTGATCCCAGCGGCCGTCTCCAGTGAGGAGAATGGACTTGCCAGCTTCTTCGACGAGCAGCATGAGTGACGCAAGGTTCGGGGGAGTGACGCTGGCGGGATCCCCGAATGCTTCCGCCTGCAGGCGAATCATCGCAAACAGCTGCTCGAAATCAGCGGCGCCGAGGGCTTTCTCGTCGGCGCGCGACTTCTCGCGCAGCTGGTTGAGCAGTTTCTTGCTCGAGGCTTTTTCGAGCCAGGCGGCCCACTGCGCTCGCAGCGCCTCGAGCTGCTTGGCGCCTGGCGCCAGGACAGTGATCTGGAACAGCCCGAGCTTGATCGGCTTCTGACCCTTTCTGCGCATCAACAGTTTGCCCTGCGCCTGCTGGTTCAACGGGATCTTGAGTTGCGTGGCGCCAATACGGCGTGACACACGCATCGCTTCCTCGACGCTGGAAGCCAGCTCGCCCTGCGTGCGGCCGATGTCCCGTAGCTCGTCGAGTACGGCGCCAGACAGGATCGGCGCCATAGCGGCGAGGGTTTCAGCGATCGGCTCCGCCTGCTTCGGCAGTTGTTCGCGAAAGGCGTTGTGCCACAGTCCACCGATCTTCGGGGGCCGCGGCACGCTTGGAACGGGGTGCGTGCGGTTGCCGCTCTTGACCTGATGCTCGTGCACCCGCCACAGCACTTCGTCATCCAGCATGCGGAGGATGCCGCCGATATGGTCCTGATCGATGTGCGAGACGTAGACGAGATCGATGTCCTTCTTTTTCTTCTTTCGGAGCGCCGACAGGGCCGGGGCCACGTGCTCGCTGTAGGCGTCCGGCATACCACCGTCGACGAGAATGCGTGTCTTGTCGCCGGTGTCGGCGAGCAGCAAGCAGTCACCTTTTCCCGATTGGAACACCGTGAGCTGCATTACTTGAGATCCCTTCGCAGGTCGATGCGGTCGACTTCCGCGAGTGCCGCTTCCGGATCGATGACGCCGAAGCCGGCGTCGTTCGTCCACTCGAAACCGGCCCCTGGCAATGGCTTCGCAGTCCGCTTGAGGATCGCCTCGATCTGAGCGGCCATCAGGCGCCGATGCTTGGCCAGCATGAGGCCTACAACGCCGGTGACGAACGGACTCGCCATGCTCGTGCCCGTCATCCCGATCCAGTCGTCGCCATCGCCGGCGAACCCTTTCGCCGCAACGATGTTGGTCCCCGGCGCCGCGATATCCGGTTTCTGCCGCCCGTCGCGCGTCGGCCCCTGGCTGCTCGAGATGTTGATCCTGTTGGCGACGGCATCGAGGTTCGCCACGGTAATCACTCGATTGGCACACCCCAGGGAGCTCACGGTGGTGTTATCGACCAGCGAATTCATCGTGAAGAATGACGGAAACGCCCATGCTTCCCGTTCAGCGACACGGCCAAGTTGCTGCGGGTCATCGCGCTCGATCCACGCGTGGAATCGTCCATCGCGAATCTCCCGCGCGTGTAACCGCACCATCCACGTGCCCGCCGGTACACCCACGATCTCGGTCGCAGAGAAGAATGGACTCAGATAGAGGCTGATGTAGTTGTGCCCGTTGGCGGGGTGATAGACCTCGTTGTAGACACTCAGGACGGTCCCATCCTCGATGATGCGATTCTCGATGAACTCGCACGGCTCGATCGGTCCGATCCACTCCTTGCCGGGCGGTTTCACCGAGACCGCGATGCGATCCTGTGCGCTGAACCACACTTCCATCTCGTTTTCGGAGACGTCCATGATCCCGTTCCCGACAACGACCCACTCGAGGTCGCGCACCAGGCCGGCCGCTGGAATGGTGCCGCTCGAATGGATTCGTCCGGTGATGAACCCCAGGTCGTTACCGGACTCGGCCCGTTCCTGGCCGGAGTTGCCCGCGGCAACGACGACGGCTCGCCCCGACGTCGTGAGCGCGGCATCAATCCAGCGTGTGACGGCCGCGCTGCCGTCGTGAGCGTGGCCGTTGGTCGCCAGGCTGACATTGATGACCACTGGTTTGTCGAGTTCTTCGCCAAGCCGGAGCAGATAGTCCACCGCGTCGGCCAGCCTGCTCGAGTCGTAGAAGGAGAGCCGTCGGTCCTCGTCCGACTGCGGCAGCGAGATCAGCACGCCGGCGATGTCGGCGTTTCGGCAGACGCCGCGGTTGCCAGCCGCGATGCTGGCGACGTGTGTGCCATGCGACCCTTCGATCAGTTGGGACTGTTTCTCGATGTCGGTCGCAGGCAGCCCCAGGCCCGTCGCCGCTTTGAGTGCGGCATTCAAGTGCTCCCGACGAAACTCCGCGCCGTAGCTGAACTGATTTCCCTCGGGGCTCGGTCGATCGCTTCCGCCCTGATCCCAAATCCGCACGAAGCGGGTGTGCCCCTTGTCGTCGAGAAAATCAGAATGAGAAAAGTCGAAACCCTGTACGTCGACGATCCCGATCAGGACCCCCTTCCCGTACTTGTGCTTCGCGGCGCCAGCGAAGCGGCGCAGATTCGTCGGCGGAGCCTTGGGCCGCAAGTCCGCGAGGACGGGTGCTGGCGCTTTCAACGCTTCAGCAATTTCGACAAAGGCGACCTGAGGTGCGCTTGCGAGCCGGGGAACATCATTCAACCTGGTCTGCACCTGCATGATCCGCCCGCTCCGTGACGTGGGCCGGTCATGCCATGGCGGATCCTTCGCTCGGGCATCGTCGAGATAGACGAAGACGTTGGTGAGCACGTCAGGCGTGATGGACTTCAGTCGTGGCGCCTTCAGCTCTTTCTTTAGTTTCTTGCGACTAACGGGAGCGGCCGCTGCGCCCCTGACGGGCGGTATTTTCTTCAGCAACTCGGGTTTGGCAACCGACAGGGCGGCGCACCGCTCGGCCCGGACAATGTTGACCGTGCTCCCGCCGTCGGCAATCATGCGCAGCTTCGGCTGAAGCTTGCGAAGCGTCTCGGCCTTGACTTGTGGAGGCATAGCGTATCTTGCCGGGACTATACCTTACAGGCCGGGCCGAAGCGCAGAGGCGTCTCATCATCGATGAGTGCTGTGTATCGCGATCGCCGGACGCGAGAGGCGGTGGATGTCAGAACGACATGACTATCGGATCATCGCTCCGACCAGCGGGTTCAGCGTCTCGACTTCCTGTTTCGAAATCACCACAAAAACGGGCGACGGAGCCGTCAGATCGGCAAAGGCGATCGCGCCCCCTTGACTGCAAAAGACCTGCTCGACCTCACTGACCCGCACCGTCACGATGATGTTGCCGGCCGCACCCCGGAACCGCACCAAGAACTGGTACTCCGGCGAGGGGCTGTCTTCTAACGTGCAGAAATTCGACAGACCGCTCACGTCCGCGGTCGGTATGCCCTGAGGAAATCCTGGAACGCCGGCCAACAGGGTTGGTAGCCGCACACCCGTCGTGGGATCGGCAACCTCATCGCGGTCCGTCGCACCGAAGATGAGCGCATCGCGGCCTTGCCCGCCGATGAACGCCTCGCTGCCATCGCCAGGGGCCCACAGATTCACGTCGTTGCCCGGTCCGCCGAACATGATGTCGCTGTTCGGAGGACCGCCAGGTGCTGGTCCGCCGTCTGGTCCGCCCAGGATGATGTCCCGCCCTGGACCACCGTCCATCACATCGTTGCCGTTCAAACCAAACATCACGTCGTTGCCAGATCCGCCGACGAGGACGTCGGTGCGGTTGAGGGACTGATTGGCGCCCGCGCCAGCCTGGATTGCCACGTTGTCTTGTCTGTCATCATCGAGTCCGATGAGGAGCTGCGGCCCTTTGCCGTCTTCGGCCGCCGCCTGTGTCGGATGCGCCGGGCCCAGGATCACGCCCAGCAACGCGACAATCAGACCGGCCGAAAGAGCTGGTAACCCGAAACGAGAGATCGATTGCTTCTGACTCATTGTTGTCGTCCTCTATTGTTGAAATTGACTGATATGCGTCGCGCTGCCGAAATCGCCAACGCTCCACACCTCACCTAATCAGCAGGCCCGCTCGAATATTCCGATTGTGCGGAGCGCTATGACATCTGCGTCGTTGGCTAATTCTGGCGGTAGAAAAAGTAATCGGCCGTGTACGGTACGAAGCGCTTCTGACCGATGTCCTTTGGCGTGTCACAGCCCGTCTTGGGCGCCAAGCCTCCCTCGGTATTCAGCCGTTGGATGAATGTCGTTCCAGATAGCGTATCGCCGCCGTTCGGTCCGTCTTGCGCTCCAACCACTTGCAACTTGACCCAGGGAATCGCGGTCGACTTGACCGTGGCCACCGCTATCGCCTGCGCCCAGACGGTGCTCGTATCTTGGGAATGCTCCCACGTGACGCGCACAACGCCACCCTCGTCAGGGTTGGGACTGGCGAAGTGGGTGATGAGTTGCTCGCGCTCGTCGCTGAACAACGTGGCCTGCGGCGTGAACAATGTCCAGGCGACGCGCCCCAAAGAAGCCGCCGGCTGGCAAATGTAGTTCTGTGTCCCGACGCCGCGACCCAGGAGGAAAGCCTCGTTTGGCGCATCCACCTCGAGACCGGTGGGCACAGGTGGCGGTGTGATGATGATCTGGGCGTGAGCTGCTGACGGCAGCGCAAACGTCAAAGCCATACCGAGAGCAGCCATGTACCCGATACGCAGGATGCCCCGCGTAATCTGCTGCCTCGTCGTGCTGTAGTTCTTCATGTCGTTCTCCTTGTTAGCTGCGCCGCAAAAATCGCAGACGCATCCACACCTTCAGCTAATCTGCTGACCCGTTCGAATATTCCGAAGTGTCGAGAACGGGACGCGCTCGGCTCTCAGGGAATATTTCGAAGGCTCACGTGGTTTGTGTTTGCGTGGAGAACGAAAGGACGTTCATGCGAACGCTGACGATCGTCGGTTCAACAGCGCTGATGATGTGGCTCGTTGCCAGTGGCATCAGCTTGGCAGCCAGTTACTCGTGGACGACGACAAGTGGCGATGTCCGCGTCGTGTGCCCATTAACCGTTGGTGGGAGCTTCGAAGCCCGAACGACGGCACTCGCGGGCAGGCTCTCCCTCGACCCTGCAACGACAGTGCTCGCCGGCGAGCTCTCGGTCGATCTGAAGACGCTCGATACCGGCATCTCGCTGCGTAACCAGCATATGCTCGACAACTACCTCGAGGTCCGGAAGAGTCAAGAGTTCGAGACCGCCGTGCTGTCGAACATCGACGTCGGCCCGCTCACCGCTGGCGTTGCCGCGGGTCACAGCCGCTTTACGGCACACTTGCGTCTCCACGGAACGACACAGGCCGTGGCTGGACAGGCGACGATGAGCGAGCGCGGGTCGTCGGTGCGTGTCGAGGCGTCATTTCCAATTCGAATTTCGGACTACGCGATCGCCGATCCCCGGTATCTCGGAGTCGGCGTCAAGAACGAGGTCGCAGTCCGCGTAGCTTTCTTGGCCAACAAGGATTCTTAGAACGAGCGCAGTCATGACGATACGTGTGTCTTCACTGCTTGCACTTGTCTGGGTTCTGCTCTTTGGTGCAGGGTCGGTCGCCGCAGAACCGAGATTCCTCTTGAAGCAGTACAACCGGTGCTCGTCGTGTCATTACTCCGCGTCTGGAGGAGGACTATTGACGCCATACGGGCGAGCGCTTTCAGGGCAAGAGCTCGCGACGACGAGGCAAGTGAACGCGGCGCCGGCAACTGATGGCAACGTGTCTGGTGAGGAAGCGTTCCTCTTCGGCGCACTCGGAGATCGTCTCGGACCTGTCCAGCTCGGCGTCTCTCTTCGGCCCTCGCACCTGCACTTTGAGAGCGGCGCATTCAGTGACAGTCGAAATCTGCTGATGAATGCCGACGTCGAAGGCGCCTACCGTGGACACGGCTGGACCGCGTATGGCGAAGCCGGCCGCATGCCGGAGATCGGAAGCGAGAACGCAAAGCTCTACTCGCGCGAGCATTGGGTCTCCTACGACAGCACGCGGGGCATCGGGATCAAAGTTGGACGCTACATGCCCGCGTACGGTATCCACCTCGCCGACCACACGTCCTTCAACCGAAGCGATCTCGGATTCGACAAGTACGATCAAGTCTACGGCGTGGAAGTCAGTCGCACATCGGACAAGTCGCTGCTCCAGGTCTCGGTCTCGCCTGGGCGAGCCGAGTCGATTGTGAACGACGACGGTGGAACCTCGTTCAATGCTACGGGTCGTCTGCAGGTCGACGTCGGTGCGAACGTCGTGGTCGTGGGCTCGGGGCTATATCGCGACGGCTCGACGCTCGAGGCGCGACACGGGGCCGCCGGGGGTGCCGTTGGTTTCGCACTCGGGCGGCATGTGACCGTCTGGACGGAAGGCGACGCTCATATGCGAGACGGTGGAGGCGGAACGTCGTTCGTATTCGTGAACGAGACCGCCGTCGAAGCATTTCGTGGCGTGTGGTTCAAGGTGTCACCGCAGGGTCGTACGGGAACCGATCTGTCCCCCGGGGTGTTCCGGTGGAATCTGGGCGCCAACCTGCTGCCGCGCGCTCACGTCACCGTGAGCCTCGATTTCTATGTCGACAACGTCGAGCGGCGTGAGGAGGCGTTCAAGACGTTCCTCGCACAGCTGCACATGTACTTGTAACTATCCGCTTTAGTGCGCGCGTCATGCCGGTGCGGAGGTCCTTTGCGTCACGAGTCGAACGCTTTCTGCACTCGCGGGCGGCTTTTGGACAACGCGTGATCGATGTCCTTGATCAACGAATCGATCGACGCGCGGCGTCCTGCCGCGTACGCCCGGGCCCATCGATCGGGCCCAAGGCGGGCACGCGCCTCCCGTTCCGAATGTTCTTGCAGGTCCCGCACCGATTTG
>DASRJE010000008.1:0-7506 GCA_035649635.1 Vicinamibacterales bacterium
CGAGGCGACATTCCGAAGACGCGCGGGGTTTCGGTGAGTGGTGTGCTTCGCATGCTGAGCGGCACTCCCTACACCATCCACGACACCAACATCGATGCCGATCGAAACGGGGTGCTGTTCGATCCACTGCCGGCAGGCACCTACAGCGGCACATCGCAGGACTCGCTGCAGAACGTCGAATACGAAGGCGGACGCAACGGTGCGTACGGTCCGGGGTTCATTCAGCTCGACCTGCGCGTCGGGTACCGGGCGAGGCTCGGACCGCGGCGGTCGCTCGACGTGTTCGGCGATCTCTTCAATAGCACCAATCGTGCGAACTTCACCAATCCGAGCGGGGATCGCCGGAATGCTGCCGATTTCCTGAGACTGAATGGCCTGGTCGCCAACTCGGGCCTGCCGCGTCAATTTCAGCTCGGTGTCAGGTTGAGCTTCTGAGGACATGGCCAGGGACCGGCCGCTCCCGGTCCCTGGGGTCCGTCACGTGACACATCGTTTGGATGAGGAACACTTCATCGGGATACGGCGTTGACCCGAGCGCGGACGCGGCGAGTGTGAAGTTCGATACAAACACCGTGTAGTAGGTGACCAGGCCACGAACCGTCCAGACCTCGGTCGTGAAAAAGTCTGCCGCAAGCAATGCGCGCCAGTGTGCGCGCAGAAACGTGCGCCACTGCATTGGACGCTCGCGGCTCGGCGGAATGCCTTGCCGCTTCAGAATTCTCGCAACCGTGGCTCGCGCGACAGAATGACCAAGGTTCTTCAGCGCCCCTTGGATGCGTGCATAGCCCCAACTCGGATTATCGATGGCCATCTGAACCACCAGGCGCCGGATTTCAACCTGTGCACCGGGCCGTCCGCGGCGCGGTGATCCGTACGTCCACTTGCGCGCGATCAACTCGCGGTGCCCAGGAGGATCGTCTCTGGCGTGACCAACGACGCGACCTCGGCGAGCACTCGACGTCCTAAGCGCGCACCGAGGACGGCGAGACGCCGCCGTTCATCGTCACACAGCTGCAGCCGTCGACCGCGCAGCTGGCGCTTAAGCACTCGGTTCTCGTCGCGCAGGAATTCGATTGCGTCCCGCTGTTCGCGTTCGAGCCATCCGAACAGCTGCGAGAAGGAGACGCAACGGAATCACAAGGCCAGTCTACGTCAATGCCTTGTCGGCGCAGTTTTGAGACACTACGCGTGCAATGGTGGGTCTGGCGCTTCTCTCAGGTCTCAGACGCGGCGAATTGTTCGCGCTGCGCTGGCGAGACATCGACGAGGAAGCTCGGGTGCTTAAGGTCCGAGAGGCTGTCTACGACGGCGCCTTCGACGTTCCGAAGACGGACGCAGGCCGACGTCAAGTTCCGCTCTCGGAAGCGGCGCTGCGGTTCATCGGTGAGTGGAAGGGTCATGCCGGGAAGACCGAGGCTGAATCACTCGTGTTCTCCACTCGGACCGGCAAAGCGATCTCACCGAACAACGTCTTGCGACGGGCGATCTTTCCCGCGTGTGAGGCACTAGGGCTGCCACACGCGACATGGTTGACCTTTCGGCGTACCTACTCGTCGTGGTGTCACGACAAGGGCGTACCCAGTAAGGTGATCGCGCAGCTCATAGGACACGCCAACGTCGATACGACGCTGAACGTGTACACGCAGGTGCTTGAAGGAGCCCTGCGGAGCGCCGCCGAAAGGGTCGGCAGCGAATTGTTCACGATTGTTCACGAACAGCCGGAGGCGGGAGAGGCCACTGTGCCGATTTCCTAGGGAAAAGTGGTGCGCCCTGCACGACTCGAACGTGCGACCTCCTGGTTCGTAGCCAGACGCTCTATCCAGCTGAGCTAAGGGCGCGAAGGGGTAACTAGACGGAGATTCACGCACTCGGCGAATGTCGACGTGCGTGCAAACTTCGAGTGTATCACACGCGTCCGAGCCTCACGGCGTCAGGGACGGTGCATGAAGGAGAGCAGGCCCGCCATCGTGGCGACCTGACCGACCCAGAAGAGAAACGATCACTTCAACAGCTCGACGCGCAGCGCTGCAATGTCGCGGGTCATATCAACGCGTAGAGCAGAGAGATCGCGCGACATCTCCAGGCGTAGCGCCGATGTCTCCGTTGTCAGACGACGCCCTACGAGTAGCCTTCGGTCGCGGGATGTGGCTGATACAACTCTTCGAGCCGGCTGATCTCCTCGTCCGACAGCGTGAGCGACACGGCCGCGATCGCATCCTCGAGGTGCGCGGGTTTCGTGGCGCCAAAGATGGGCGAGGTCACGGCCGGCCTGTGCAGCAGCCACGCCATGGCGACCTGCGCCGGTGAAACGCCGTGCTCCCTGGCGATTTCATTCGTGCGATCGATCACCGGTTTGTCGATGTCCGTGGTCTTGACGAAAAGCGTCTTGCCGAAGGCATCCGTCTTCGCGCGCGCGGTCGTCCCGTCGTCTGCCGCCGGGCGCGCCAACTTGCCGCGCGCCAGCGGAGACCATGGCGTCACGCCGATGCCCTCGGACGCGCAGAGGCGAAGCATCTCGCGCTCGTCTTCGCGATAGAGCAGATTGTAGTAGTTCTGCATCGAGATGAACGGAGCCCACCCGTTGGCGCGCTGGATCCCGATCGCCTTCATGAACTGCCACGCGTGCATGGACGAGGCGCCGAGATAGCGCACTTTGCCGACGCGCACCACGTCGTTGAGCGCCCCGAGCGTTTCATCGAGCGGCGTGTCGTAGTCGTAGCGGTGAATGATGTAGAGGTCGATATAGTCGGTGCCGAGACGCCGCAGGCTGTTGTCGACTTCCGCAAGGATCGCCTTGCGCGAGAGACCGCGGCCGTTTGGGCCCTGCCGCATCGGACCCCACACCTTCGTTGCCAACACGACCTCATCGCGACGTGTGAAGTCGCGAATCGCGCGGCCCAGCACCGCTTCGCTCTCGCCGCTCGAGTAGACGTTGGCGGTGTCGAAGAAATTGACCCCGAGCTCCAGCGCACGTTGTATATGAGGCCGGCTGTCTTCTTCGCTGAGTGTCCACTGCCACTGCAGCACGCCCGGCGTCTTCGCCTGGCCATAGCTCATGCAACCGAGGCACACGCGCGAGACTTGCAGGCCCGTGCGCCCGAGTGCGACGTAATTCATGGCGGATTTTCTTTCGGATCTGAAAATGAGCGCGGGGGCCAGGAGCCCCCGCGTGGTCTGTATACGCGGGTCTAAAGACCCGCCCCTACGAGTAGCCTGCTGGCTACTGCGCGAGCGGGTCTGGCCGCAGCTGGAATTTGACGACCTTACCCTTGCTGCCCTTGCCGCCTTCGATGTGCCACACGAAGTGCGTGCCGTAGTTGGCGTAAAGCGCGCGCCCCTTCCAGCCACCGTTCGGATCGTCGATGCGTCCATCGAGACCGCGTGAGTAGAAGCCGAGTGGATACGGCACGCGAAGCGTAATCCACTGACGCGTCTGCGGATCGAGGACGAGCAGCGCATCCGAGTTCGAGCCGTTAGCGATCGGCTTGTTCGCGCCAAGTCCCAGCACGTTGTGCTGATCCACCCAGTTGTAATAGTGGAAGTCGGCCGGGATGTTCGTGCCCTTCAACTTCGGGCCCGTGGTCTGATACAGCGTCCAGCCTTCGGGGCACTCGCTGCCGTCCACCTTGCGCGGACCGGTGACCGCCTTGCACTTGCGGCGATCGAAGCTGGCGAGGTGGCTGCTGGCCGCAAGCGCGGTCCAGACCACGCCGTTGGTATCGATGTCGACGCCGCGTGGATCAAAGCCCGGTTCCGGGACCTTGTAGACCTCGGTAATGCACGACTGCGGCGGATTCTTGCCGCGGTCGACGCGCACGAGATAGCCAGGGTAACGCTCGGCAACGCCCCAGACGGAATCGTCCACCGGGCTCGGAATCACGCCATAGAGGCTGAAGCTGACGAGCGTGTCGAGCTTGGGATCCGGTCCGCCGCCCGTTCCGCCCGAGCCACCCGCACCGCCGCGGGCCCCAAGCCCGCTTCCGCCCGTCGTGTCTCCTGCATACAGGAGCGACTCACCGCGACCGGTGATCTGATTCCACGGCGGCGCGGTGATACGGCCGTCGCCATTGGTGTCGACGACCTGCCCGCACCAGCCGACCGCCTTCTGCTCGTCTTTCGTCTCGTCGTAGATCTTCGAATCGATCCAGCCGACGATCGGCCCCGACAGCTCGTTGAAGTACACCGTCTCGTTCGCGTCGTTGTCGAACTGCAGGTGATGCGTCGCATAGCAGGTGTCGATCAGCACGAACTGGCGCGTCTTCGGATCGTAGAAGGACGCCTGGCGGCCGCTGTTTCGCAGCGGGAACCACGCGGCGAACTTGTTCGACGGGTCGTTGCACCACGAGGGATCGGCGTTGGGCCGGATCTTCGACGTCATCCACACACGTCCCTTGCTGTCGAGCATCGGGTTGTGTGGATCGGCGGGGTTATACGGCGGATTCGCCCACAGGTGCTCGTTACCCCACCAGAGCGACGGACGATTCGGCGCGGGGAAGCGCGATGGCACCTGCGCGCGGGGCGCGCGAGTAGGAATCTCGAGTTCTTCCGTCGAGTTCGTTCTCTGATTGAGGACGACGAGCGATCCATGGCCCGCCGAGACGGCATACACCGGACCATTCGCGTTGACCGTGGGGCGATTCTTGTCCGTCGACGCCAGGTCGTGCATGAACGAGTGATCGTCGCCGACGTCCCACAATGTCAGCACCAGGTTGCGCTCGATACCGGTTGGCCGTGGCGGTGTCGGTGGCACTTCGCCCTTCGCAACGCGCTCGGTCCAGTCGGCGTACACCTTCAGCGAGCGCGCCTGCCCCTGATTGCCCAGCACACCGTACATCGACGTTCCGCGCACGCCGGTTCCGAGACGCCATTCCCACGCTTCGGCGTGTGACTTCAGCTCTGGCTTCGCCTTGAGGATGTGATCGACGCTGCGGGTGAGCTGGTTACCAAGCTGATGACAGAAGTTGCAATCCGACTTGAGAGAGTTGATCCAGTGATTCTGCGACAGCATGTTCGGACCAAGGCCGTTGCCTTGCGGTCCGGTGCCGGGGAACTCGCTCGCGGCGGGCGGCTCGAGCAGCGACAGCCAGTAGTTGCCGGGATAGACCTTCGCGGCTTCCTGCGGCGTCTTCGCGGGATTCACTTTCAGAGTGACCGGAGCAGTGGCGGGCTTCATCACCTGCCGCTCCGAATCCGCGATGCCGTAGCCGCGCACGAACACGCTGTAGCTCGCGCCCGGCAGCTCGGGCAGCATAAAGCGGCCCTGATCGTCGGTGACCACGATCTTGATGAAGTTGGTGGGTAGATCCTTCGTCTCTGCGATGACCCACACGCCGGCTTCAGGACCCTTGGCGCCCTGCACGACGCCAGTGATAAAGCCCGTCGCGCCCGCGGCCGGCGCCTGTCCGTGAATCGTGACAGAGATGACAGCGGCTGCGAGCAACGCAGCCGCACCACCGAAGAGCGCACGTCGAATCTTCACAGCACGTCTCCTGACTGGATAGTGGATGGTGGATCGTTCCACCACCGGATCAGCCGAACAAGTATAGAACCGGGGTTCACGAACCTCCAACGTCCAATCCCTGACTGCCAAACCCAGGGTCGAGGCGCGATTTTGAAGGAAATTTGACTGGGAATGGCGACCTCACGGTCGCTTCGGTGATTCGAGATCCGGCAGGTTACCGTCTGCGGTTTCCGGGTCGCGTTCCTCTGCTTTTTCCTCGACGATGATCTCGATCGCCTTGCGCTTGTCCTCGATGAGCATGTCGTGGATCGCGCCAGCGGCGCCCGAACCGGGCGCATAGCGGCGGCCATTGCGCTTGCGGCGCGATTTCACGAACGCCGCAATGAAGAGGACGAAAACCAGGAGAACGGCGATCTGCCCGAGCTCCATACCGCATCCTCTCACGGTACTTTGTACCAACCTTTGATTTTTGCCCTTTGACTTTTGACCTTGAGCGCAGCGAAGCTGTGCTCCAGAGGTGAACGATGTCGAGACCAGTCATCGGCGTCTGCCTGACGGCCCTTGCGTGGGCGCTCGCGAGCCCCGCGCTCGCGCACCACTCCTTCGGCGCGGAATTCGACGCCAACAAGCCAATCACCCTCACGGGCGTCGTCAAGAAAGTCGAATGGACCAACCCGCACAGCCACTTCTCGCTCGAAGTCAAGGACGAGAAGGGGCGCACGGCCGTCTGGCAGTTGACGGGATACACCGTGAACGCGCTGTACCGAACCGGATGGAAAAAGGACGTCACGATGAAAGTCGGCGACACGGTGACGATCTTCGGTTGGCGCGCGCGGGACGGCAGCAACTCCGCGCACGCGCGCGAAGTGACATTCGCGGACGGCAAGAAACTGTTCTACGGACCTCCCGCCGGCACGGGTGAGGGTGGTCCAACGCCCGCGGTGAAAGTGCCATGAGGCCCCTGCTCCTCGCATCGGCATTCGCGGCGGCGACCTGGTGTGCCGCGTGCGCGTCTCAATCGACCACCGCGACTGAAGGGAAGTCCGCACCGGCAAGTGGCGTTCCGCGCACGGCCGATGGCAAGCCTGACCTGAGTGGCGTGTGGCAAGGCGGAAACGGCAGACGCGGCACGTGGGAAGAAGCCAACTCCGGACTGGGTGTCGGAGGCACCGGGCTCGATCCGTCCGCGCCCGCAAACCCCGCGTCGCAGCAGGTCATCACGACTCCCGCTCCCTACAAACCCGAGGCGGCGGCGCGCGTGCTGGAGTCATTCAACAAGCGAGGCATCGACGATCCGGCGGGACTCTGCCTTCCGCTCGGTGTGCCGCGACTCGCGATCGTTGGCTTATTCCCGATCCAGATCGTGCAGACACCGACTCAGATCGTGATCCTGCACGAGTACATGAGCGTGTTCCGCGTGATTCCACTCAACGCCGAGCACCGAACGGATGTTGGCCCAACCTACATGGGGGATTCAGTCGGCCGCTGGGACGGAGACACGCTCGTCGTCGACGTCGTCAACTTCAATGACAAAGGCTGGCTCACTGGAACCGGCACGCATCATACCGACGCGCTGCACGTCACCGAGCGCTACACGCGTGTCGATAAAGACCAGATCGACTATGTCGTGACGATGGAAGACCCGAACGTGTTTACGGAACCGTGGACTGTCAAGACGACATTGATGCTGCGGGAAGGGACGCGTCTACAGGAATACGTGTGCGCCGAGAACAACGTCGAAATGGAGCACTACGCAAAGATCCTGAAGGAGGGCGTCTCCTACAAGCGCTGACGCGATTACTTCTTGCGTTCACTTCTCAGCGGCGTCCCGGCCATCTTTCGGGGCGCCGGTGCCGGAGGAGCCGACGAACAGGCGGCGGCCGTCCGCGAATGTCAGATCGCGACCGTTGCCCCTCAACGATCCATCCTTCGCGCGGAATCCCTCGACCACAATCTCCGAGCCCTGCGGCAGCGACTTCTGGCTGAATCCCCTCCTGTACAGCGCGTTCGGCGGGCCGCCTTCGACCATCCAGCGTTCAACGGTG
>DASRJE010000009.1:0-20189 GCA_035649635.1 Vicinamibacterales bacterium
CTAGATGGCAGTATCTCCTGCCCGCGCGCTGCGCGGGCGAGCCGTCTTGACCGGGGGGAAGACTTGACTCATTTTCGACGAACCCAGCCGGTCAAGACGGCTAGCGTTCTTGCGTCACTCGTCTCGAGAGCCGCTGCGTTCATCGCAGCGGCTCTCACGTTGGGACTTCCGGCTGCGGCACACGCACACGATCCTGGTCTCAGCGCACTCGACGTGCAGATTGCACCCGGCCGGATCGTCGCGGTCTTGTCACTGGCAGCTGCCGATGCCCGCATCGCCGCCGGCGTCTCTGGCGGAGCGCTCGGTGCGTTTGCGGCGGACTCGATCGAGCTGATGCTCGACGGCGCCCGTCTGCCGGGCACGATCGAGAAGCAGGCGGCCGATGGCGAGGCCGGTATGAGGGTCACGCTCGTCTTCAATCGCGCGAGTGGCTCGCGCTTGACGATCCATTCCGAGGTTCCCGAGCGCCTGGCGCGTGGCCATCGTGAGCTGGTGACCGTCCACGGAACGGCTGGCCGTCGGCTCGCTGAGCGCATGCTCGACACCCATCTGACTGAGGTTGACGTCGATCTCCGCGACGAGCCCGCCAGCTCGTCGATCGCGCGTCAATTCTTCGGACTCGGATTGCACCACATCCTAAGCGGCTACGATCACCTGCTCTTCCTCGCGGCGCTCCTGCTGGGCCTCCAGCGCTTGAGCGGCGTCGTTAAGACCGTGACCGCGTTCACCGTCGCGCATTCGCTGACGCTGTCGCTTGCGGTGCTGGGCCTCGTCCGCATACCGGGGGCGGTGGTGGAGCCGATCATCGCCTTATCGATCGTCTCTGTCGGCGTCGAGAACCTGGTGCGCGGCCAGGTGAACTCGCGCTGGAAGCTCACGTTCGCGTTCGGCCTCGTTCATGGCTTTGGCTTCGCCGGAGCGCTGCAGGAGCTCGGTATCGGCGCGGGCGGCACGGATATCGTGGCGCCACTCGCGTGGTTCAATGCGGGAGTGGAGGCCGGTCAACTGGGTGTCGCGATGCTGGTGTGGCCGCTCTTGCGGCATCTGAACGCCCGGCCCGCTTTGCGCGTCCGTCTTGCGCCGGTGTGCTCATGGCTCGTAGTTTTCGCGGGCGCGTACTGGCTGGTGGAGAGGACGTTCTGACTCTTCGTTCAGCGCCTGCCAGAAGACCCTAGGGACACACAATTCCCTCTCTGTTGCTCGTCACGTTGTAGAAGTCCCAGTCTACAAATGGTACGAGCTGAGTCACGATCAAATGCGGGAGTTCCTTCCCTTGGAACGCTGGTTTGAAAATCGCATCGCGCTCGGCGTTCTGATCAGCGATAGCTGCACGCATGAACGCGCGCCGCTCGGTTTCTGTGCCAGCTGCAACATGGATCCTCCATGGCCGTCAGAAACCGGAATCTAGCCGAAGCACGTCCAAGAAATGATGAGATCATATCGTTGCGACTTGGCAGACGCGGCCCACGTGGTGCGGATGAAGTTTCTGCGGAGTACAACTGCCCCGAAACTGTCCCAGAACTCTTGTTGTTGACGTGCTTGGAGTTATCGCTCGAGCGAAAGCAGATGCCCCAAGTTGTTGAAAACGCTGAACACGAGTGTTCCTGATGTAACGCTTGGAAAGGGAGGCTCTTCGCCCAAGGCAGGTGCGCTACCAGGCTGCGCTACGCCCCGACTCTGTGTGGATCCCGATTGTACTCCGCGGTCCACGGATGTCGAATTTCGCGGCATTCTGACGGCTATTTCGATTCGCGCAATTCCTCCAACATCCGGCGCTGCCAGGCCATCGTCTGCTCCACCTGGTTCATCGTGAACACGTGCAGCGCGCCCACGTCGGCCCCCGGAGCCAAAAGCGCCGGCGCGAGGTTCCGCAGAAACGCGTCAGCCCCGAACGAGCCGCGCTGCATGAGGTGACCGAGCAGCGACCGATGCTTCAGCAGATACTGCGTCGAATCGGCAACCCCGATCCGCGCGGCGATCGTCATCAGGCGGCGCAACTCCACCGCGCCCGGGACGCCGAGATGAATCGGCAGCGTGATCCCATCACCGCGAATCCGCGCGATCCATTTCCCCACCGCACCAGGATTGAACGACATCTGCGTCGTCATCGCATGCGCATACCGCTGCTTCTCCCGCAGATCGCGCAACAACACATCGTCGGAAATCTTCGGGTGACCCTCGGGATACCCAGGCACGCCGACTTCGTCGAACGAGTGACCGAGGTCGTTGAACAACCGCAGGAGTGAGAGTCCATCGGCGATTTCACCGACAGGCGGACCATCGCCACCGACGACGAAAATCTTGCGCAAGTCGGCTGCGCGCATGCGCGCAAACACGTCGGCGAGGTGCGCGCGATCGCGAATCAAACGCGCTGCGACGTGCGGTGCGACCTCGTGACCCCGCGACGACAGCCACTCCGCCAGGCCAAGCGTGGCGTCGAGACCCAGACGTACGGAGGTCGTCACGGTCACTGGCGCGCCGGATGGCAATGCCGCCGCGTGGTCACGCGCGGTGCCGAGTGGGATCAGCTCGTAGATCGGATTGGCCACGAGCCGCGCGAGCACGTGGCGTTCATCGGCCGTCAGTCTCATGTCACCGATCGCGACGGCATGCTATCCGATACTGAAGTTCCTCGCGCCTAAGGGCGTGGCCACAACGCTCCGCATCATACGCAGATTCCAATCAACGAGCCTTGGTCAGACGAAGCTCGAACCCGATTCCATCCCTGATGATCTCGCAGCCACGGAAACGGCTCGCCGCGGCCATGCGTTGGATCGCCTCATGCGTGTAGGCGCGCCTCAGGAGCAAGAAGCGGAACGTCAGTCGGGTCATCCACGCATTGAACGGCGACATCTGCATGCGATCAACCTCTGCATCGATCTCGTCGCGCCCTGCGTCTTTTCGCAAATCGAAGATCGACGCCTGACCGCCCGGTTCGAGGACACGGTGCATCTCGTTCAATGCACCAATCGGGTCGCTGAAGTTCTTGAATGCCGCCGAGCAGACGATGAAGTCGAACGATGCATCGGGCAGCGGCATCGCGGACGCATTGCCGAGACGCACGTCAACGGGAACGCCAGCCGCTGCCGCATTCTGCTGTGCTATGTGAACGAATGATTTGCTGATGTCGAGCGCGGTCACGCGGTAGCCGCGCTGCGCGAGCTCGATCGACAGATACCCGGGACCAGGCGCGACCTCGAGAACACGAGCCCCGGCGGGCGCGCGTCTCGCCACGGCCTGCGCCATTTCCTTGAAGCGCCGCAAATCGCGCCCGGTGTTCTTCGTGTACCACGTGGCAATCACACCCTCCATCGCCACGCCTCTGTACGCCTTTTGTGCCGCGATCATGGTTGCCTCCATCTGATTGATGTGAACAGTAGTTGCTATATGTGAACAGTGTTAGTTTATTGCGAACATCGTAGCGGAATCAAGCTCGACGCTGCTACTATCACCAGCCCAGGCGGATGAGAATCATCCCTTACAAACACGCCGACCGCCCGCGCAAGCGCCGCACGCTCGATCAGCAGCAGGTCGTCAAGACGGCACTCGCGCTGCTCGACGAAGTCGGACTCGAGGAACTGACGATGCGCCGGCTGGCGGAGCGGCTGGATGTCAAAGCCGCGTCGTTGTACCGCCACGTCCGGAACAAGGACGAATTGCTCATTCTGCTGGGCGACGAGATCAGCGGAGAGATTCCACTGCCCCGGGGATCGGGCGGATGGAAGGAGCAGCTCACAGAGATCGCCTTGAACGTCCGACGCGGCCTGCTTGCGCATCGTGACGCGGCCAGGGTACTCGCGATCACCCCGCCTTTCGGGCCACGTCGACTCCACCACATCGAAGCCGTGCTACGGGTGCTGCGCTCGGCCGGCTTCTCACGAAAGGACGCCGCTCGTGCGGCATATCACGCCAACAACTTCGTCACCGAGTTCGCCGCCGACGAAGCGCGCTTTGCCGCGTTCGCCGGCGCACCCGGCTCGAACCGCCGCAAGGTGTTCGCACAGGCGCGTCAGGTCTTCAAAACGCTGCCGCGTGACGAGTACCCAACCCTCGTCGAACTGGCGGAAGATTTGACCGCGGACGACCAGGACGGACTGTTTCAGTTCGGGATCGATCTCCTGTTGCGGGGGCTCGAAGTTCTCGCCAAACGCGGCTGAGCCCACCGCCAGTGCGCCGCGTGCGCAGGCTACCTTCGACGATGCTCAGGCCAGGAACGACCCGCCGCTACGCTGCTGTGAAGACTGCTGTGTGCGTGCGAGGCAGTTTGACCACGTGCGCGCGTCGCGCCGCGGGCCTCGCCGGGGGAACGCCGCGGGGGCTTCCACCTTCGCCAAAGGCTACGGTGGACAGGAAAGCCCCGCTCTACGTAGTGGCGAACGTATTGAGGTCGAATCTCTCGATGCCGAATCAGTCGATGATCAGCGCCGCACGCCGGTTGAGCGCGCGCGTCGCTTCCTGCGAACTGTCGTACCTCAAACGCTCTTCGCCATAGGCCGCGATCGTCAAACGCGAGGCCGCGATCCCACGCTTCGTCAGGTACTCCTGCACCGCGCGCGCGCGCCTCTCGCTGAGAGCCTTGTTGTACTCGGGCCGCCCCTCCGGGCTCGCGTATCCTTCGATGTGCAGATTCATCGAGGGCGAGTCGTTCAATGCCTTCAGCGCCGCGGTCAGCGTCTTGACGGCGTCGGGTCGAAGCTCGGAACTATCGAGGGCGAATTGCACATCGGCGAGCACGCGCAGCGGCACCACCTCGATCGTCACGGTCTCCGACGAGGTTCCCCCGCGACCGTCCTCGGCCCTCACCGTGAGCACCACCTTGCCCGGCGCCGCCTGCGCGCGCCACTGTGTTGTTGCCGTTCCCGAGTTGGCGATCACTCCTGACGGTCCTGCCCAGAACGAACGCACGGTGTCGCCATCGGGATCCTGGATCGTGGTGCGAAGCGTCACCGACTGGCCGACCTCGACGCGACAGGGATCGCATTGCGCCTGCACGCTGGGCGGGCGGTTAGGCGGAGGCAGGGGCAACGGACGCGACTCGGGTTCATCCGGCTTCGGCACCGGAGCCGGAGCGGCGGCAACGGGCTTGGGCGGCGGCGCAGGTTCCGCCTCCACCCGACGCGGTGCGGGCGGCACCGGTGGCGGCGCCGAGAAGATCCGCACGCCACTGTGGAAGCCGAGACGAAGCTGCAGTCCCACTGCCGATTGCCCCTCGAGGCCAACGCGATAGTTCGCACCGACGCCGATCAGCATGCCGTTCGGATGCTGCCACGTCAGGCCAGCGGCGGCATTCACACGTGAGTCGAGCTGTGAGACGATGGGTGAAATCGAACCGTCGACTCCGACGATCGCACCGGGCGCGACCAGCACCGTGTCGCTGACGGGAACTTCGCCGTGAAGCTCGGTCGTGAGCCGAAGGCTCGATCGCGTACCGAATGCCATCCCGAAACCCCAGCGGAAACCGTCAGACAAGCTCACACCGGTGGGGTCGCCGCGGAAGGCATAGCCGCCGAAGCCGGCGAGCTCGACGCCACTCTTGAATTCCTTGCTCATCACCGCATCGACAAAGTAATCGAACTGCCCGGTGCCGACGTTGTCCTCGCCGGCCGTCGGCAGCTTCACGGTGCCGCGCAGCGCCATCGCCATCGGCTGACGACGATACTCGGAGGCCAGGTTGATCTTGGTCCCAACGTACACGTCGCCGAAGTTGTTGCCAGTCCATCGATCTCGAACGAACGGATACTCGTTGACGACGCCGCCGATGGGTGTATTCGCGGGCGCGAAGAGCGGACGGGTGTCGCGATCGATGGAGGTGACCGCGCGAACCGCGCCGAAGATCTCCGTGCGATTGCCGGCGCCAATCGCCAGCGTTCCAGGGTAGTAGGCCACGTCGGTCGACCCCTGTTTGAAATCCAGCTCGGTCCGGTAGGCGCCGAACGCCCAGCCACCAGCCTTGAGAACTTCCGCGGTGGGAACAAACCACAGCCCCGTATCACCCCAGAAGGATGTGATGGCGGGGCGTACCTCCTCACGGCTGGACGAGTCCTGCGCCGATACCTGCACGGCCACGATCGCGCAGAGAGCGGCTGACAGCAACGAACGACGGACCAATGAGCGCATAAGCCGACCTCGGGTTGAGCCCGCTGTGTGCACGAAAAGCGCCAGACGGAATATGGCCAGAATTTCCGAAGTTTCGTTGGTTCAGTCACGACTGACGGTGAAAAGTCTCAGACGTGAGGTAGTCGCCACGGTATGCAACGCCTCGGGCGGAGGCGCCTCGACGCCCGTCCCACGTTGACGACGACACACCGAGGCAGAGAGGCACTGAGGACTGCTCTTGTGTTCGGTTCTCGCCACGAAGGTCACGAAGAACACGAGGACCACAAAGACGCAGAGAATCAGGAGGCTGAGGGATGTTCGGCGCGATCAAGTCGGTCGCGCCGTGCCGGCCGTTGCCTCTATCAGGCCGGCGACCCAGTTGCGTGGTCGGGAGAGCCCGACGTGCGCCCGTGAATCAACGGCTCTCGGCGTAGCGTTTCGCCGCCGCGAGGTCCTTGCGCAGCTCGTCAGCTGTACGACGCGGGCCGTAGCCTGGCGTGTCGCGCTGAATACGCCAACCCTCACTGAGCGGACCGGCGTCGACGGTGTCGAAGCCGAACTGATCGAGCAAATGCGTGACGGTCGCTTTGGCGTCGCGATCGTTGCCGGCGATTACCAGCGCGCGGCGGTTCTTCGTGCCGGCGGGCAGACCGTCCGTCGTGAGTTGCGCGGCATGGATGTGATTGAACGCCTTCACGACCTTTGACTGTAGAAGATGCGCCTGCAGCAGCTCAGACGTCGTCGTCGATTCGTTATCCAGCTCCGGAATGTGGCCATCACGCTGCGGGTAGTAATTGTTCGTGTCGATGACGGTCTTCCCAGCCAGCGGCGCGACAGGTACCGAGCGGTAGTTCTTCAGCGGAATCGTGACCACGACGATGTCTCCCGCCTTTGCGGCGTCGACCGGCGTGGCCGCGCGCGCCCTGGGACCAAGTTCAGCGACGAGACCAGAAAGCGAATCCGGCCCTCGCGAGTTGCTGATCACCACGTCATAGCCGCTCTTCACCGCGAGCCGCGCCACCTGGCTGCCGATGTGTCCCGCACCAATAAGTCCGATAGTCTTCATGAGATTTCTCCCCTGCTACGTGCGAAGGCCACGGCCCTATCCTTCGTGTCCTTCGTACTCTTCGTGTCCTTCGTGACTCTAAATTTTCGATCACCCGGTAACGTCCAGGTGTAGCATCCGGCGGAGTCGCGAGACGGCTCAGACGGTTCACGATTCGAGGAGGACGACCATGGACAGCAGAGGTCTCACACGCCGGCAGCTGATCGAGGCCGTGACAATGACCACAGCGGCAATGAGCCTCGCGAACCGGACCGTATCCGCGCAGACCCCACGCAGCGCCGCGAGCGACAAAGTGCGCGCAGTGCTCGAGACAATCGTGCGCGACACACCCGAGATCGGTCTGCAGGTGGCGGCGTACCACGACGGCAAGCTGGTCGTCGATGCATGGGCCGGCATGGCCGACGAGGCGAAGAAGACGCCGGTCGATGGCGACACGATGTTCATGCTGTCGTCAACGACGAAGGGCATCACTTCCACCTGCATGCAGGCGCTGGTCGAGAAGCACAAGCTCAGTTACGACATGCCGATCGTGAAGGTGTGGCCCGAGTTCGGTCAGAACGGCAAGGACAGCGCCACGTTGCGCCATGCGCTGTCGCACCAGACCGGCGTGCCACAGACTCCCGTTGGCTACACACCTGACTGGTTACCCGACTGGGATCGCATGTGTCGCGGCATCGCCGCGCTGAAGCCGCTGTATCCGATCGGTCAGCGCACGGCCTATCACTCGCTCAACTTCGGTTACATCAACGGAGAGATCCTGCGGCGGGTCGACGGCCGCACGATTGCCCAGTTCCTGCAAGACGAGATCTGCAAGCCGCTGGGCATCAACGGCATCTACCTGGGTGTGCCGGATCGCGAACTACACCGCGTCGCCGTGCTCACCGACGGTCCGCCCGCGCCGGCCGACTATGATGCGCGGATGGTCGGCGAACCGGCCGGCTCATATGTGGCCAAGGTGTTCAATCGTCGCGAGGTCCAACAGGCGTCGATTCCAGGCTCGGGCGGCATCATGAGCGCGCGCGGCCTGGCCCGTCACTACGCGATGCTTGCCAACTGGGGCGAGCTGGATGGCGTGCGCGTGCTGCCTGAAGCGCGCATTCGCGCCGGCATCGAGCTGCAAAGTTACGAGTGGGACGAGGTCTACTGGATACGCGCACGTCGCTCGCTTGGATATCGTCGCGGTCGCGACACCGGACCGCTGGCGTCGGAGGCAGCATTCGGCCACGTGGGCGGCGGTGGCTCGTTCGGCTACGCCGATCCGGAAAGACGACTCGGCATCGGCTTCGCGAAGAACTATTTCACGTACGCGACGGGCGGCGCCGTGAATGCCGGCCGGCCACCGCGTGCCGCGTCCAACATCGTGACCGAGGCGGTTTTCGATGCACTCGGCTTGAAGCGCTAGCACTTGGTCCTTGGTTCTTCATGCTTGGTCCTCGGTCCGTTCTTGATCCTTGGTGCTCCTGTGGTCCAAGAACGCGTCAACGCCAACCTCCAACTCCCAAAGCAGCCTGATTCCTTGGAAGTTGGAAATTGGGAATTGACGCGCGCCGCTCTAGTTTAAGAAAGGCGACCCTCGTTAGGGCGTCGTCGTCGCAGGCTTCGTCGTCGCCGGCTTTCCCGTGCCGCGACGCAGCGCCTCCCAGAACGAGCCCCGGCCCTCGGGCAAGTCGACCCGCACCTCGAGCATCGCGGGATCGTCCTTGAAGGTCGTGACGGTCACCCGGAGTCCCTCGAGCACGAACGTCCCTTTAGGATCATCCGGATAGCGGCGCTCGGCCTTCTTGACCATGACCGCGAGCTCCGACCGCACACCGGTCGTGCTCTGCACCGCGCCGAGCGACAGATCCGCCTCCTCGATCGAGCTCGAGCCGACGACGGTGCGGCCGCGCGCGTCCACGACCTTGCGGGTGACCGTCAGCCTGGCGTCCCCGCCTGCGCGAACGACCATCTCGACGGTGCGGATCGCCTTGGCCTTCTTTCCCCACACGGACTCATCGAACGCCGACGAAAGCGGCGTCTCATCAGGTGTCGACCGCCATGTACCACTCAGCGCGGATGCACTCGTAGTGGATCCCTGCTGCTGTGACACCAGCAGCATCGCGACCATGAACAAAGAAAAAGACATGATGTCTCAAATCCAAACACATCGGCCATCCTGATTTCAAGGCGAACCCCTCTTACGCTCCTCGGTGCGAACCCTCTGACGTTCGTCGGCCGCGACTCGGGCGTCGCCGCGCGTTTTGGGAGTTGGGAATCGGGAGTTGGGAATTAGAGAGGTGGCGTGACGTGTATGATTCACGCATCAAACTGAGAGGTGACCGAACAGCGTGGCAACAGCTAAAACAGCGTCAACGAGTGCGACCATCGAGCTCGATGCGGTAGAACGTCGACGGATGATGCGCCGGGCGGTCGTGTCTTCCGCGGCGGGGACGACGATCGAGTGGTACGACTTCTTCCTCTACGGGGTCGCCGCGGCGCTCGTCTTCCCGCAGAAGTTCTTTCCTGGATCCGATCCCTATGTCGCGACGCTGCTCGCCTTCTCCACTTATTTCGTCGGTTTCGTGGCGCGCCCGGTCGGGGCCGCGCTCTTCGGGCACTACGGCGATCGAATCGGCCGCAAGGCGACATTGATTGCGACGCTCGTGCTGATGGGCGGCGCGACGATCGGCATCGGGCTCGTCCCGGATTACAACAGCATCGGCATCTGGGGCGCCGTGCTCCTGACCTTCTTTCGCGTGCTGCAAGGGATTGGCGTCGGCGGCGAATGGGGCGGCGCGGTGTTGATTGCGGGCGAGTGGACCGATCCGAAACGGCGCGGCTTCACGACCAGCTTCGCGCAATTTGGAGCGCCGGCGGGCATGGTGCTCGCCAACGGCGCGCTCGCGCTCACGTCGTTCGTCTCGAGTGAAGAGACGTTCCTGAACTGGGCATGGCGAGTGCCGTTCCTGTTGAGCCTGGCCCTGGTGTTCGTCGGGCTCTACATCCGCGTCGGCGTCCTCGAAACACCCGTATTCGCCAGGCTGCAGTCACAGGGTCGCGTCGCGCGAACTCCGGTCGCGCAGGTATTACGTCACCACTGGCGCGAGGTGGTCCTCACGGCACTCCTGCGATCGGGACAGCAGACGCCCTTCTACATCTTCACCACGTACGTGCTGACCTACGCGACGCAGCAACTCGGCTTCGATCGCAGCCTGATCTTGAGCTTCGTCATGATCCAGGCGCTCGTCTCGATGGCTGCGATCCCGTATTTCGGCCACCTCTCAGACGTCATCGGCCGCCGCAAGATCACGGCGATCGGCTGCGTCGTGATGATGGTGTTCCCATTCATCTACTTCGGGATGCTCGATACTCGCATGATGTGGCTGGTGTTTCTCGCGATCACACTCGGGCTGCCGAGCCAGGATCTTCAGTACGGTCCGCAGGCTGCCTTCATCGCCGAGCGCTTTCCCGGCACGCTCCGCTACAGCGGCGCGTCGCTCGGCTATCAGTTGGCGTCGATCACTGCTGGCGGTCCGGCGCCGATCGTGGCGCTCTATCTATTCCAGACGTTTCATACGTCCATGGCTGTTGCGGCCTATGTGGCGTTTATGGCACTCGTCAGCCTCGTGTGCGTGTGGCTGCTACCCGATCGCAAGGACTCGCTCGATCATCACTAGCTGGACTCTTTTAACCTCCAACTCCCAACACCCAACTCCCAACTCCCGCTTATTTGTTTGACCGGGATGCCACATCTAACTGAGAACACCTCGCTGCCTCGATGCCTCGGTGTGTCGTGATCACAGTGGGACGGCTGAGAGCCGTTACCGAAGACTGGATGAGTCGTTCAACGCGGGACCCTCGCGCGCAGCTCCTCGAACCAATTGAGTACGACCATGACGCGTGGCCGTGGCTGCTCGCCCGGCAGCTTGGTGAGAAGAAAGCGTTCGCCATCGGCCGTGACGTCGTAGCTGCGAGGCCGCGTCCACCCGGGATTGTCCGGGTACGGTCCCGAGAACAGCACGCGCGGCGGGCCGGTCGCGCCGGTCGTCAGGTCGATGCTTACGGCCATCACCTTGTCGCCTTCGCGGTACACGAGCTCACGTCCTCCTTGCGTCCACATCGGCTCGGATCCGTGTGCAGGCGAAACCTTCACACGCTTCTGCCGTGCGTCGGGATACGACTGGATGAAGACATCGACTCCCTGACCTGATTCGTCGGAGTCGTACGCCATCCATCTGCCGTCGGGCGACAACGTCGGATGCCCGAGATTGAATCCGTTGGCAAAATACAGCTTGGCAACGGGCTGACCCTCGAGTGGAACGGTCCAGATCTCCCCACCACCAGGCACCGCGAGTGAAAACGCGAACGTCTTTCCATCACGAGACACCGCGCCGGTGTAGTGGTCGTAAGTGCCCGTCAGCAGCGGTTGCGCGGGTTGACTGGCATCTGCCGCACGACGATACAGATCGAAGAACGGACGCTCACTGCTGAAAATCAATTCCTTGCTGTCGGGCGTCCATTCGGCGCCGAAATCACGCCCGCCTTCGGCGGTGAGTCGCGTTCCGCCAGAGCGCCCGAGCTCGAACACCCATACGTCACCCATCGAGTTGGCCGAACGAATATCGACGGATACTCGCCCGCCATCAGGCGAGAGGCGCGGGTTGTTATAGCGATCGCGCTTGGGAAGCGCCAGCGACTCGCTGCCCTTGCGATCGACCACCACGACCTCCGTATCAGCGACGTACGACTCTACCGGCAAGTACGCCAGCGTTCCGTTCTCCGACACGTCGAATGCGGCTGCCCCATCGGTGAGATTCATCGCCACATCGTCGACAACGGCGACAGGAGCGCCACGCACTTCGAGGCGATCGAGATCAAAGGGAACAGCGCGGATTGTTTCGCCCACCGCGAAAAGGAGATGCCCCGTCGTCACGTAGAGGCCGTAGACACCTCCTGTCAACAACACCTTTCGTTCACCAGTGCTGATCGTCAGCACTTCGATCGTCGCGCTTTCGATGGGTGTTCGGTACGAGGTAAACAACACGTGGTCACCGTCGGGAAGAATCTGTGGCCACCAATGTCCCAGCTCCGCCTTGCTCTCGTCCGGCTTCGTGAGCATGCGTTCGTCGCCGCCACCTTCGCTCACCGTCCACAACCCGGTGCTATAGGCACGGGTGTAAACGAGCCTGCCGTTCTTCCCCCAACTCCCGCCGGACCACTCGGCCGTGGCAAGCTCTATCGCCGTACCTCCCTCGACGGGCACCTTCCACAACTTCTTCTGTCGCGCATACGCCACCCATCGTCCGTCCGGCGACACGAACGGACGGCTGTTGCCAGTCCCCTGTTCGCCTTGACCGGCACCTTTGATCACCTCCATGCCTACGCGATCGAGTACGCGGCGCAGCACTTCCTCGCGCCGCTCGACCATCGCGGACACAAAGAGCTGCCGGCCGTCCGCGCTGAGACGGACGATCGGTGTGTAGCTCGGGACCACGCCCCGGTCGAACTCGACGCCGAACCGCACGGGGCCATTCGGCGGGACGATTGCGCGCTCGTCGCGAAAGCCGATCCATCCAAGCGCCAGCGCGAGCACTGCCGCCAACGCCCACGGGATCACCGCGCGGCTCGATCGACCGGTGCGGGCGACCTCGTGTGCGCCATGACCGGCCAACGCATCGGCAAACTCACTCGCGGTTTGCCATCGATCTGCGGGCAGCTTCTCGAGGGCCTTCAAGATCGCCCCACTGACGTGGGACGGCACTGACTTGCGATGCTCGACCACCGGCCGCGGCTCTTCCGATATCACCTTGGTCAGGACCGTCTGCACAGTCGAGCCCGTGAACGGCGGTTGACCCGCCAGCATCTCGTAGGCCACCGCACCGAGTGCGTAGATGTCGCTTCGCCGATCGACTTCCTGCCCGGTCACCTGCTCGGGGCTCATGTAGCTCGGTGTGCCCAGGCTGACACCGACCTCCGTCAATCGCGTGTGCGGGCGATCCTCGATCTTTGGTAGTGAGATGCCAAAGTCCGCCAGTACAGCCTGACCATCCTGAAACAACACGTTGTCCGGTTTGATATCGCGATGGACGACGCCGTGGCGGTGGGCGTAGGCGAGACCAGTGGCAATTTCGGTGGTGATGCGGAGAGCGTCGGCAATCGGAAGCTGTGTTTCCCTCCTCAGTCGACTGCGAAGCGATTCGCCTTCGACGTAAGGCATCACGTAGAAGACCGTGCCGTCGACCGAACCGGAATCGAAGAGCGGCAGGATATGAGGATGCTGAAGCTTCGCCGTGGTCTCGATCTCGCGCAGGAAGCGCTCGACACCAACGAGCTCCGCGAGGTCGCGATGCATCACCTTGATCGCAACCTTGCGATTGTGGCGCACGTCGTGCGTCAGGTAGACGTCCGCCATTCCGCCCGAGCCGATCATCCGCTCGACGGTGTAGCGATCTGCCAGGGCCGACTTCAGACGCTCGAGCGATTCCATTGGTATCCGGGATAGAACACGTGTTCAGCCCGTGACACTACGCCCGCGTGTCTCGGGCAGCCAAATCCATGTTGCGGCGCCGACGAGGAGCGCGCCGGCCAGCATCGAGAACGCGACGCCAAACCCCTGAGTCTGTGCCAGCGATCCCACAACGAAGGGCGCAACCGCGCTCCCCAGTCGTCCGACATTGAACGTGAACCCCTGCGCCACTGCCCGAATCGATGTCGGGTAGATCTCCGCGGTCACCGCAGCAAACCCGGAGAAAAACCCAGTTCCAAAGAATGCCACGATCGGACCGAGCACCAACAGAATCCACGGATTCGTCGTGATCCCGTATAACAGTGTGACGAACGCGGCAACCAGGATGTAGGTCACAAACGCAGGCCGTCGTCCGATTGCATCACCGACGTAGCCGAATGACACATACCCAAGGAACGTACCGGCCTGCATCGTCACGACAAGCAGCGTCGTGAGGGCGGTACTGAGTCCGAGTCCACCGCGGGCGGGATCGAGCGACAGGTATGCGGGCACCCAGAGATTGAGACCCCAATACGCGAATATCGTCGATGTACTGAGCAACGTCAGCAAAGCCGTCGTCGACGCAAACTGGCCGCGAAACACGTCCGCGATCGTCGCGCGGCGATGATCGCCGCGTGCCCGTGATTGTAGCCAGACCTCCGACTCCTCGACGCCGCGACGGATCCACAGCGTGAGCAGCGCCGGCAGGATGCCGATCATGAACACCACGCGCCACCCGAATCGAGGAAGTACCACGGCCACGACAAGAGCCGCTGCCGCGTATCCAACCGCCCACGCACTTTGCATCAGGGCGACAGCCTTGCCGCGGTGTCGATCGGGCCACGTCTCGGAGACCATCGCGGCACCACTCGTCCACTCACCACCCATCCCGAGGCCGAGCAGAAACCTGAACACGCCCAACTGCCACGTCGACTGCGCGAACCCACACGCGGCTGTGAAGATCGAATACACCAGGACACTACCAATCAGCGCACGGCGCCGGCCGTAACGGTCGGCGATGATGCCAAAGACGATGCCCCCGATGCCGGAGGCCACTAACGTCAGCGAACCGAGCAGCCCCGCGACGCCGGTCGTTATGGACAACTCTCGCAGGAGCGCGCTCACCACGAGCGCATACAGCATGATGTCGAACCCGTCGAGCATCCATCCGAGCGAGGCGGCGAGCAGACTTCGCCTGGCGGCAGGCGTTCCTTCACCGAGCCACGCCAACACACCCGACGAAGAGGTTGCTCGCACGTCAAGCGGCTTCGTGGCCGTCACGGACATCTCTTTCACGACTGCCTCCAGCAGTGCCGACGGCGCGCCCGCCGCGCGGTCCGGTCTTTTTCAGTTACCCGCAGATTCTACGCGCCGCTACCACAAATCTGACGCACCCTGTCAGCGTAGTGTCCGCCTTTAGCCGGACTGTCTCGCAACGTAATGTCCGGCTTTAGCCGGACCCGCGAAGTTGCCCTTAGAATTCACCAGAGCGCATCATTCCTGCGCACACAGTCAACGCCGGAGTCGATCATGAGCCTGGACGTCAAAGGCAGCGTCGCGAACATCGCCGATTTCATTCATCGCGCCAACGTCTCCGCCGATGCGCGCGCATGTGCGGCAACGGCCTTCAAAGACACGATTGGGGTGATGCTCGCTGGCGCCAGCGAACCGGCCGCACGAATCGCGCAAGCGATGGCCGCCGAGGATGGCATCGGCCAATGCCGCGTGCTCGGCACATCGCTCCACACCAGCCCGGAACTTGCGGCGCTGGCCAACGGTGTGGCGGCGCATTCACTCGACTACGACGACATGTGCTTCGTGTCGCTGGCACATCCGAGCTGCGCGCTGGTTCCCTCGATATTGGCGGTCGGTGAGCTCGTCCACGCTCGGGCGGCTGCTCTCCTCGACGCTTACGTCATCGGATTCGAGCTTGAATGCCGCCTGGGAAACGTGATGAACCCGCGGCATTACGACAAGCGCGGCTGGCACTGCACGTCGTCCATCGGAACCGTCGGCGCCGCGGCGGCTGCCGCGCGCGTGCTCGGTCTTGATGCGCACGCGACGCAACACGCCTTGGGCATCGCCGCCTCGTCCGCATGCGGCCTGAAGGAGAACATCGGCAGCATGGTCAAGCCACTGCACGCGGGGTTGGCCGCGCGGAACGGTGTAATGGCGGCACGGTTGGCGCAGCGTGGATTCACGGCCAGTCCGCACGCGATCGATGGACCTCAAGGGTATCTGGCGGTCATGGACAGCGAGCATGATTCACTCGATGCTGCCGTCGCCGATCTCGGGATCCGATGGGAAATCCTCGACACCGGCGTCACTGTCAAGCTGTATCCCTCCTGCGCCGCGACTCATCCGCCACTCGATGCACTGTTCGCACTGAAGCATCGCGAGCGGATCACGGCCGACAAAGTACAAGCCATCGACGTCGAAGTCGATTCGATGACACCTCGCCTGCTCATTCATCCCGATCCCGCAACGGGCCTGGAAGCCAAGTTCAGCATGCCATTCTGCGCCGCCGCCGCCATCGTCTACGAACGAATCGGCATCGACAGCTTCGACAGCGATCACATCCGGAATCCGACCGTTCAGGGATTGATGAAACACGTCACGCTCCGCGCGAACGAAGAGTTCGATCAGGGCGCACCTCTCGCGCGTGCGCGTGTCGGCGTGTACTTGCGCGACGGACGAGTCGTCTCACAGGCTGTCGACGGCGCACGCGGGTATCCGGGGCGACTGACAGACGAGGAGCTCGCGACCAAGTTCGCCGGGTGTGCCACTCGCACATTGAGCGACCCGGCTGCAAACTCGGCCTGGGCTGCATTGAGTGCCTGCCTCGCCGAAGGCGGGGACAAGATCAATGACGTGCGAGAGCTAACGGCACTTCTCTCGACGCTCTAATCCGATGAAACCCCGGCCACTCCAGGATGTCACCGTCGTCGCGATCGAACAGGCCGTTGCCGGCCCTTTTGCAACGCGGCAACTCGCAGATCTGGGCGCGCGCGTGATCAAGATCGAGCGACCGGGCAGCGGTGACTTCGCGCGCGCGTACGACGTCTCGGTAAAGGGGATGGCCAGCCACTTCGTGTGGCTGAATAGATCGAAGGAATCGCTCACACTCGACTTGAAGCGGCCCGAGGCCACGAAGGTACTCGAGCGGCTCCTCGAGAACGCCGACGTGTTCCTGCAGAACCTGGCGCCCGGAGCAACCGACCGACTCGGACTCGCCGCTGACGCGTTGCGCACGCGCTACCCGCGCCTCATCGTCTGCAACCTGTCTGGCTACGGAAGGTCAGGACCATATGCCGAGAAAAAGGCGTACGACCTGATCATCCAGAGCGAGGTCGGGATGCTCGCGGTCACGGGAACGGAGGATACGCCCAGCAAGGTCGGCGTCTCCATCGCTGACATCTCCGCTGGCATGTATGCCTATTCAGGGATCCTGACCGCGCTGCTCGCACGCAAGGACACGGGAGAGGGAACGATTGTCGACATCGCGCTGATCGACACGCTTGGTGAGTGGATGAGTTACGCCGCGTACTACACGCAATACGGAGGCACTCAGCCACCGCGCACCGGCGCCAGTCACGCGACCATCGCGCCCTACGGCTCCTATCGCACCAGCGACGGCGCGGTCATCATCGCCGTGCACAACAAGGTCGAGTGGACGGAATTCTGCTCGCTTGTGCTTCAACAGCCCGCGCTGGCCGAGGACGCGCGCTTCCAGACCAACGTTTTGCGCGTACAGCATCGCGAAGCGCTGACCGACGCCATCGAAGCGGTGCTCGCGCAGCTGCCTTCCTCTGAAGTGCTCCGTCGTCTGGAGGCCGCGAACATCGCGAACGCACGCGTCAATTCAATCGACGAGTATCTGCAGCACCCGCAGCTGGCCGCACGCGACTGCTGGCGCGATATCGATTCACCGTCGGGTCCAATCCGAGCGCTTGTACCGCCAGCCAGGCTGCAGGACATCGAACCGGCGATGGGCGCTGTTCCGGCGCTCGGGCAACACAGCCGGATGATTCTCAAACAACTGGATTTCGACGACGACACGATTTCGCGGTGGGCACGGGACGGAGTGATTTAACGGACGGCAGAGGAGCGCCAATGCCTGCGGACTTAGGACACGATCGACAGCTCGTCATTCAGACCATCCGGGAATTCGTCGAGCGCGACGTCCGGCCGGTTGCCTCCGCGATGGAGCATCGCGGCGAGTATCCGCATGCCCTCGTCGAGACGATGAAGGAGCTGGGACTCTTTGGGTTGAACATCCCTGAGGAGTACGGGGGGACGCCGGTCGATTACACGACGTTTGCCGTCATCTTCGAAGAACTGTCGCGCGGCTGGATGGCACTCGCCGGGATCATCGGGTCGCATCTCGTGCTCGCCGATGTACTCGTGAGGTACGGCACCGAGGATCAGAAGCGCCGATTCCTGCCGCGGCTTGCCACGGGTGAACCTCGCGGCGGCATCTGTTTGTCTGAACCAAACGCCGGCACCGATTTGCAGTCGATCAGCACGGTCGCGCTCCGCGATGGTGACTCGTATCGCGTCACCGGCTCGAAGATGTGGGTCACCAACGGCCGCTTCGGCCAGGTCTTCCTGCTGTTGGCCAAGACCGACCCCAAGGCATCGCCGGCGCACCGCGGGATGAGCGCGTTCGTGATCGAAAAAGGCGCGGCCGGCCTGACCGTTGGACGCGACATCGACAAACTCGGATACAAGACGGTCGAAACGACGGAGCTTCACTTCGATCACTTCCCGGTCCCGGCGGAGAACTTAATCGGCGGGGCTGAGGGTCTCGGGTTCAAGCACGTAATGACGGGCCTCGAGGCCGAGCGCATCAACGTGGCGGCACGCGGCCTCGGCCTGTCGCGCGCGGCCTTCGACGAGGCCATTCGCTACGCCCAGCAACGCGTCACGTTCGGAAAACCGATCGCGCAGCACCAGAGCATTCAGATCAAGCTCGCCGACATGGCGACGAAGATCGAAGCTTCGCGCTTGTTGATCTACTCGGCCGCGGCCAAGAAGGACCGCGGCGAGCGCTGCGACCTCGAGGCGGGCATGGCCAAGCTGTTCGCGACCGACGCGGCTGCCGAGGTCACGCTGGAGGCGATGAAGATCATGGGAGGCAACGGCTACTCGAAAGACTT
Source organism: Vicinamibacterales bacterium (assembly GCA_035649635.1). Lineage (GTDB taxonomy): Bacteria > Acidobacteriota > Vicinamibacteria > Vicinamibacterales > UBA2999 > Gp6-AA40. The sequence continues at coordinate 18,806 of DASRJE010000009.1, forward strand.
CACCGTCGAGCGCCTCTACCGAGATGCGCCGCTTGTCGTCATTGGAGGCGGCACGAACGAACTGCAGCGCCTGATCATCGCGAAGGGCCTGCTGGAGCGGTACAAGCAAGCATGATTGGCGCGAACGCGGTCGTCACCGGCGGCAGCGGCGGAATTGGTGTCGAGACCGCGGCACTCCTCGCCGAACAGGGTGTCCGCAAACTCGTCATCAATGGCCGCGACAACGAGCGCGGTGAACGGGCCCGCGCCGAGATCCTTCGTCGCATTCCCTCAGCGTCGGTCGACTTCGTCGCGGCCGACGTCTCGCGCGCGCAGGGTGCGGACGAGCTCTTTCGCAACGTCGCCTCGCTCATCGACGCTCCCCTGGCCGTGCTCGTGAATTGCGGCGGCGGTGACTTCGCGCCCGAGCTCTTTCAGCAGATCCCGGCCGATCACCTCGACGAGATCATTCGCCACTGGCTCTCGAGCCGCATGCACTGTTGCCGGGCCGCGCTGCCGCTCATGAGTCGCGGCAGCACGATCATCAACGTCGCCTCGGACGCCGCGAAAGTCCCGACACCAGGTGAAACGGCGATTGGCGCGGCGATGGCCGCCGTCGCGATGTTCTCGCGCACGCTCGCGCTCGAGGTCAAACGCCAAGGCATTCGCGTCAACGTCGTCACCCCGTCGATCGTCGATGGCGCGCGACTGCGCCAACGCATCGCTGCAGGAGGATTCGGCGGAAAGCTGTTCGAGAAAGCGTCCGCGGCGGCACATCTCGGCGTCGCCACCGAGCGCGACGTTGCCGAAGTGATCGCATTTCTCGCGAGCGATCGCGCGGCTCGAGTGACCGGTCAGGTGATCAGCGTCAACGGCGGGATTTCGGCAGGTTGAACGCCTGTCCGCTCCCGACGTCCTTGGCGGATCCAAACTTAACCACGAAGGATGGAAGCCACGAAGCCAACGAAGAGCTCGTTTATTTGGGAGGACTAAAGCAGCCCATTGGCGGATAGGGATCAGTCGGCACAACCGGTTGCGATCGCCAAGGCCCTGCACACGTGACGCATCTGTGCTGTGCTGAGCGCGCCGACGAACGATACCAGACGCGAACGTTCAACGGTCTGCACGTGATCGAGATTCACCGCCGACTCGTGCTTGAGACCCTCATCGACGCCCACGGCCACTTCGCTCGGCGCACCGCGTCGTGCGGAAGTAACCGGGGCCACCATGACGGTATGCAGCAGAGGAATCACTTCCTGCCGAGAGAGAACCAAGACAGGTCGGCGCTTGTCGGGTGACTTGAATCGGTACTGCCAGATCTCACCCCGGTTCACTTCTCGGGCCATGCGCCCTCGTCATCCCAGCCGCTGAACTCGGGTCCGAGGCCAGCACCCGCTCCGTACGC
>DASRJE010000010.1:0-2001 GCA_035649635.1 Vicinamibacterales bacterium
GCTTCTGCCACTTCTCAACGACCTGATGCAGTCGCTGGTGCGCGCGCTCTATCCCATTCTCAAGAGCTCCTATGGCCTGAGCTTCAGCCAGGTGGGTCTGATCACCCTGGCGTTCCAATTCACGGCCTCGATGCTGCAACCCGTGGTCGGTCTGTATACTCCCTTTGCTCGTACGGGACGCGGCGCCACGACGGTCGTGCCGGTCGTCATGGTGGACCCGGGCGATCCCGTGCGAACGAAGCTCGTTGCGAGCTTGCGCCAGCCCGGCGGCAATCTGACCGGACTGAGCTCAGCAACGCCCGATCTGGCCGCCAAGCATCTTCAACTGCTCACGGAGGCCGTGCCCGGCCTAGCTCGAGTCGGCTTCTTATGGAATGCGAACGCCCCGGCCGGCGCCCTTGCTCTGGGCGAAACGGAAAAAGCCGCCACGGTGCTCGGCGTGAAAGTGCACCCGGTCGAAATACGCCAGGCGGAAGAGTTCGACGACGCCATCGCGTCGATCCGCCCAGGCCAAAGGCCTCATCGTGTTCGCCGATCCGGCGACGTTCTCGCATCGTCAGCGGATCATGGAAACCGCATCGCAGCGTGGGCTCGTGACGGGCGTCGGGCGCGCGCGAATTCGTCGATGCCGGCGGCGTGTTGTCGTATGGGCCGAGCTTGCCCGAGATGTTTCGCCACGCCGCGATGTACGTCGACAAGCTCCTCCACGGCGCCAAGGCCGCCGAGCGCGCAGGAGTTGAGACGCCGGCATGGGCCGTACTGGTACCTGCGATACGAAGATCGCCGAACCGGCAAGACACGGTACCGGCGCGAGTACGTTCCGAAGAGCGGAAGGGCCTCGAACTGCTTGGCGTCCTGGCCGTCGTCCGGTTTCTGCAGGCGCATTCGCTCACCATTCCCGTCATGCGCGGCGAGGACGGCGCCAAGGGGCGCCGCATCGTCCACTGGGCGGCGGCGAACCGAGACCGAGTCACGCGGACTCTCAAGAATCCAGCCTACGCCGGCGCCGTCGTCAACAGCCGACGGGTCCAGGTCCTCGATCGTGCGACGGGCTAGCACCGATGGATCACACGCCGCACCTACGACCAGTGCACCGTGATCCGCGACGCGCACGAGGCGTACATCACCTGGGAAGACCATCTCGCGCTCCTTGCGGCGATCATGAGGAACAACCAGGCGAAGACGTTCAGCACGGGCCAGGCGATACTATCCGGCCTCGGTACCGGCGCGAGTACGTTCCGAAGAGCGAGCTGGCGCGCGTGCGCGCGTGGGTGAGACGCTTCAGGATAAACCGTGGTCAAGGACGTGCCGTCCTGGTGTGTCTGCGTCGCTACGTCGCAGCAAGTGAATACCGCGCGCACCGCCGCGCGCGGATCCTGTCTCAGCGCTTCTAGCGGTCATCGCCGCGCACCACAGAGCTCGACAGCCTGCGTCTCTCAGATCGGGCTGTCTCACGTCCTCGGCTATTTTGTTGGGGCCGCAAAAACCTTCCGGCCGAAATAGCGAGCGCGGACGGAGAGTCGCGCTCACCGTCTTATGGAGATCAAACTTTCTGTTCTCAGCATAAAACGTCGTTGGATTGATTCATCCTATTGCCGTCGCGACCGTCCGCCATGAGCGACAGTACGGGCATCTACGCGATCTCGGGATTGCCCATCGCCACATCCCGCCGGGGTGCCCGGAGAGTAACGGTAAAGTCGAACGGAGTCATCGAACCGACGAAGAAGAATTCTACCGTCGCACGACCTTCCGATCGGTTGCCGAGCTGACCGTGAAGCTGCGGCACTGGGAGCACGAGTACAACCACCGCCGACCGCACTTGGCTCTCGCGGGAAAGACGCCGGCCGAACGTCTCTGTGAACTTCGCATTCGCCGGGAACCTGTTCAGGTAATGGCTTGACTAACACAATCCGACCGCACGCCAGCTCTATAGCAGTACCTCAGTCGTTAGGTCCTGGCGGGGTGAAGAGGGTCCCTAATTCTTGATGCACTTCTGGATTC
>DASRJE010000011.1:0-39208 GCA_035649635.1 Vicinamibacterales bacterium
CGAGGCGGAGGAACGAGATGTGGAAGCGTGATGAAGCGGTGAGACCGACGAGCGGCCAACCGGCTACGCCGGCAGCAGCCGCATCCACTCAGCCGGTAACGACGCCGGCAGCGGTGCAGCCGGATGTCCGGCGGATCGAGAGGGACATTGTGAATATTGGCAAGTCGGTTGTCATCAAAGGCGAGTTGAACGGCAGCGAAGACCTCACCATCGAGGGACACGTCGAGGGGCGTATCGAACTCAAGGACCACGTGCTGACGATCGGACCGAACGGGAAGATCAAGGCACAGGTCTTTGCGAAGGCCGTCATCGTGCTGGGTGAAGTCAACGGCAACGTTACCGCTTCGGAGAAAGTCGACATCCGCGACGGTGGCTCGGTGGATGGTGACATTATTTCCCCGCGCGTCGCGATTGCCGAGGGTGCGCACTTCCGTGGCAGCGTCGACATGCAGCGCAAAGGTGCGCAGCCCGGCCAGCAGAAGTCTGCCTCGAGCTCGCAGCCTGAGAAGGAGAAGGCTCAGGCAGCGGCGTCGGCTTCGGCTCAGCCTCAAGCGGCGGCGCACTAGCACGCTCCGAGTGTGAGATCTTTGGATCTGCCTTAGCGTCTCCAAAGGTCTCAACTCACCCAGTTCGGTGGCGCTCTCAGATTTGTTCTCCCGTCGTCGCAAGGAACACGCTGAGTCGGAGGTCGGTGCCTCGGATGCGCCGGTGCACCCGACCAAGGTCCTCGCGCGTTTCATTGCCGGCTTGAGCTCCCGGTCGCAGCCAGTGCTACTCGATCTGGGTCCTGTGGTCGGTACCAATGTCAGCTTTTTCGGCGAGCAGCTTGGCTGCAAGATCATCGTCGAAGATCTGTCCAAGGACATCGATCGCCATGTGCGGGACGGTTCGCTCGATCAGCTGCCCGCGTTCCTGATGAAAAGGTTTCCACAGGAGTCCAGCAGCATCGACGGCATCCTCTGTTGGGATGTGTTCGATTACCTGGATAAGAAGTCGGCGAAACCGCTGGCCGAACAGCTCATTCGGATGCTTCGACCCGACGGAGTGCTCCTCGCGTTTTTCGGGACGGCGCAGCCACAACCCGGAAGTCGGCCTGAGTACACGCGCCACGTCGTCGTAGACAAGGCCAAACTGCAGCATCGTCCGTACGCCGCCGCGAGGCAAAAGCAGCGACCGCTGCCGAACCGTGACATCCAGCTGTTGTTTGAGCCGCTCCGGATTGTCGAGCAGTTTCTCCTCAAGACGAATCTTCGCGAAGTCCTTTTCCGAAAGCCGCCTGAGAAGCCCGCCGCATCTGTGGCACCATCGGCCTGATGCTCAGTTTCGATCTGACCGACGAGCAGCGCCTGCTCGAGCAGTCCGTCAGCGAATGGGCGGCTCGCGAGGTGGCGCCCAGAATCCGCGAACTCGATCGCGCACATAAGTTCGACCCTGGAATCCTGCCGCAGATGGCCGAACTCGGCTTGCTCGGCGTGTCGGTTCCGACCGAGTATGGCGGTGCCGGCATGGATTACATCTGCCTCGGGCTTGCCAGCGAAGAGCTCGAGTACGTGGACACTTCGCTCCGCGTGATCATGTCCGTGCACGTCGGGCTGAACTCCTTGACGCTGCTGGCGTGGGGAACCGAGGACCAGAAGCATCGGTATCTCGTTCCCCAGGCGCAGGGAAAGAAGATAGCGACCTATGGGCTCACCGAGCCGTCAGCAGGTAGCGACGCACGCGGCATTCAGACCGTGGCGATCAAGAACGGCGACCGCTACGAGCTGACGGGCGAAAAGATGTGGATATCCCTCGCCGACGTCGCCGATAACTTCCTCGTGTTCGCCTGGTCGGATCTCGAAAAGAAAAAGCAACGCGATCCGTCAGGGATGAGCGCCTTCATCGTTGAACGATCGTTCAAGGGCTTCTCAAGCGGAACGTTGACCGAAAAGTGGGGCATTCTCGCGGGAAACACCGGCTTCTTCAAAATGGACGGCGTCGAAGTACCTGTTGAGAACCTGGTCGGCCAGGAGGGAGAAGGGTTCAAGATCGCGATGTTCGCCCTCGATCAGGGCCGGTACACGGTTGCGGCTGGTGCGACCGGGCTCATTCGCGCCTGTCGCGACGCGAGCGTAAACTACGCAAAACAGCGAAAGACGTTTGGGGTGGAGATCGGTTCCCATCAACTTGTGAAAGAGCTGATTGCGCAGATGGAGTCGGATTACCAGGCGTCGCGGCTGCTGTGGCTGCGAGCCGGCTGGCTGAAGAATCAGGGGCGGCGCAACACACGGGAGACCGGGTTGGCCAAGTGGTTTTCCACTGTCGCCTCCGAGCGGGCGGCTGGTGACGCCGTGCAGATTCATGGCGCCAATGGCTACTCTGACGAATACCCGGTCGGGCGCTTCTACCGCAATTGCAAGGGCGCGGTCATTTACGAAGGCACGCGCGAAATCCACAAGATCATGCAGGCCGACTACCTGCTCGGATACCGAACGGACAGACCGACGCGCTGCGAGCTGCCAGCGTGGGAGATACGATGACCACGACCACCTCGAAACCGAAATCCGTGGATCCGTCAGCGCTGTTCGACTCGGATCTGTCGCTCGATTTTCTCCGTGTCGTCGAGCAGGCCGCGATTGCGTGCGCCCACACGATGGGGCAGGGCGATCGGCATAAGTCGGACCAGGTCGCCGTGGAAGCAATGCGGCGCGAGATGGACTCGGTCCCGATCGACGGCACGATCGTGATCGGCGAAGGCGAGCGCGACGAGGCGCCGATGCTCTACATCGGCGAGAAGGTCGGGATGGCCCACGGCACGACGGGGCCGTTTCCTCCAGTCGACATCGCAGTGGACCCGCTCGAGGGTACGAACCTGTGCGCCACCGGAGCGCCTAACGCGCTTGCCGTGTTGGCGGCATCCGAAAGCGGCGGCCTTCTCCACGCGCCAGACATCTACATGGAGAAGCTGGTCGTGGGCCCGAGCGCCCGCGACGTGGTCGATCTCGATGCACCGGTTCGCTTCAATCTCCGGGCGATTGCCCAGGCCAACAGTCGCAGAGTCGAAGATCTGGTTGTCATCGTGCTCGATCGGCCGCGCCATGCCAAGCTGGTCGACGAGATCCGCGCGACCGGCGCGCGCATTCGCCTGATAGGCGATGGCGACCTCTCCGCAGGTATTGCCGCAGCCGTCGTTGGCAGCGGCGTCCACGCAGTGATGGGCACGGGCGGCGCGCCCGAAGGTGTGCTCACGGCCGCCGCGATGCGGTGCTTGGGCGGTGAGATCTACGCCCGGCTGGTCGTCAACAGCCCCGAGCACGAGCAGCGGTGCCGCGCGATGGGGATCACGGACGTGTCGAGGACCTATCGCTCCAAGGATCTGGCGTCGGGCGAGAACATCGTCTTTGCCGCGACCGGCGTGACCGATGGCACCTTGATGAAGGGCGTCCGTTTCTTCGGCGACGGCATTCGCACGACGTCGCTGGTCATGCAGACACATCCACACCGGATCCGTTTTATCGACAGCATCCACGTCCAAGCCAAGGGACCTACGGCGAAGATCCGGTTCTGACAAGGCGTGGAACTCTGGCGGCGGAATCAGGTCGCAGTCACCGCCGCTTCCTTCGTGGGCTTCACCGGCTTCACCATGGTGATGCCTTTCCTCGCCAGCTACATCCAGGACTTCGGTGTCACCGACCTCGGTGATGTTGCGGTGTGGACCGGTCTGACCCTTGGCGTTACTCCTGCCCTCAGCGCATTGTGCGCGCCGCTCTGGGGTCGTGTCGCCGACCGCTTCGGTAACAAACTCCTGCTGTTGCGGGCGCTTGCGAGCTGCGTGGTGGTCATGGGACTCATGGCGCAAGCGGCGCAACCGTGGCATTTGTTTGCGCTGCGTGCCTTTCAGGGACTCGCCGCTGGATACGGCCCGCTGACTGTTTCAATGGTCGCGATGTCAGCGCCGGCGGAGCAGATGGCGCGCGCAATCGGAACAGTACAGACGGCGCAGCGAATCGGACCGGCAGTTGGGCCGGTGTTGGGAGGTCTGCTGGCCGCGGCCGTGGGATTGAGGAATGCGTTCCTTGTCGCGGCCGCGGTCTACGCCGGGGCGTTCCTGATGGTGGCTTTCATGTACACAGAAGGGCCGCGCGCGCCGCGAAAGCCGGGTGAAAGCGGCCGCATCTCGTTCGGCACTGTGCTCGCGTTCGAGAACTTCGTCTTGCTGATGGTCGTGATCTTCGGCCTGCAGGTGGTCGATCGGAGTTTCGGTCCGGTCTTGCTGCTGCACGTGAACGAGCTCGGCTACAGCTCCTCGCAGGCGCCGGTACTGGTCGGAGTGCTGTTTTCTCTATTGGCCGTCTGTGCGGCCGGTGGAAACCAGCTTGCCGCCGCACTGCTCAAGCGCGGCACAACACGCGCGGTCATTGCTGGGTCCGTGCTCGTCGCCGCAGGCGCACTGGGATGGTTCGCCCTCGTCCGCAGCGCGTGGTTGATGACCATCACGATCGCGGCCTTCGGTGCGGCGATTGGTACCGCCATGACGACCACGTTTACTGCCGCCGGCACGGTGGTTCCACGTGAAGCGCATGGTGTTGGGTTCGGGTTCCTGTCGAGCGCTTCGTTGATTGGCTCGGCAGTGAGCCCGATCCTGAGCGGGCTCGTGGCATCGCGGAACATCAGGGTCGTGTTCCTGTCGGGGGCGGCGATCTTGACGCTGATTGTGATGATGGTCCGGCGTCTCATGGCCGAACGGGATCCGGCTATCGAGTCGCCCCCCGCGATTGAAGAGTCATAACCGTTGGCAGGGACTACCTCACGTATTCACTCTTCAAATTTTTTCTTGTGTTTCCGACGGCGGAATGGCCGTTTGGTCTTGTCTTCATGAACGCCCCCCGTCTGTCGTGGGAGCGGTACGCGCGGTCGTGATGGTGGATTGGCTGACGTGCGACGGGAGCGCCTCATGACTGTTACGATAATCTGTAACTGTATGGCCCGTCGTCCTTAGCGTTGCCGGATCCGCGATGCCCTCCCATCCAACTGCCCCCGAACGCGTAGCGCTGGTGGGTCTCGTCACGAGTGCTTTGCGCCGTGTCGACGCCGACGTCTCATTGGACGAGTTGGCCGGCCTGGCGGAAGCGGCTGGTGCGTCCGTCGCGCTTCGTATGCTTCAGGAACGCCGCAAGCCTGATCCAGCCACGTTCATTGGTGCCGGAAAAGTCGCAAGCCTAGCGGCGGCGTGCGCTGAGGCCGAGATAGATCTTGTCATCTTCGATAACGAGCTCACGCCCGCACAGCTCGGCCAGCTCGAGAAGAAACTCGAGCGCAAGGTGGTCGATCGGACGCAATTGATTCTCGACATCTTCGCCCGGCGTGCGCGCACTCGGGAGGGCAAGTGGCAGGTCGAGCTTGCGCAATTGAAGTACTTGCTGCCTCGTCTGGCTGGCAGCGGAACGGCGTTATCTCGTCTTGGTGGAGGAATCGGCACGCGTGGTCCCGGCGAAACGAAACTGGAAACGGACCGCCGCCGGATCCGGGTCCGCATCCAATCGGTACAGCGCGAGATCGATCAGGTGCGCGCGCGGCGTTCGCAGCTGCGCGAACGCCGGCAGAAACGGTCGGTTCCGACCGTGGCGCTCGTCGGCTACACCAACGCTGGCAAGACGACGTTGTTCAACCGTATGACGAATGAGGATGCCGTGGCATCTGACGCGTTGTTCGTCACGCTCGATCCACTGGTGCGCCAGGTCAAGCTTCGCGACCAGCGCGAGTTACTCGTTTCTGACACCGTCGGCTTCATCGATCGTCTTCCGCATGCGCTGGTCGCCGCATTCCGGGCGACGTTGGAAGAAGTCGCCGAAGCCGATCTGGCTCTGCACGTCATCGACGCGGCCAACCCCGATCGCGACCGGCACATGATGGCCGTCCGTCGGGTCCTGGAGGAGGTTGGCGCCGCCGCCGTTCCCGTCATCGACGTTTACAACAAGATCGATATGATCAGTCACGACGAGCGGCGGCGCCTGCAGGCGGCGGATCCGGGAGCCGCCCTCGTCTCTGCTCGTACCGGTGACGGGCTCGACGAGCTGCTGCAGATGGTGGCCGCACGCGTGGCGCTCGATACAAGGCGTATCACGATCACGTTCGACAGTGGCAAGGCCTTTGACCGCGAACAGGTTTCTCGCCTGTACCGTGTGGCCAGGGTTATCAGCCACGTCGCGACCAACGGACGCATCGTCATCGAAGCAGACGTGCCGAGACGATTTATCGAGCGTCTCACTTCCACTGAGAGCCATGAGGATCTGGCCGATGTCCATTGAGCCGCTGCGTCTGTTCTGTCCGCGTGCCGTCCGCCGCGTTGCGACGGTTGTGTGTGTCCTGGCGTTTACCGGAGCATGTGCGACAAAAGTTCCGCCTCCGACGCCGACCACGCTCGCACATCCGGAGTTTCTCTACCTGCAGATTCCCCCTGCGCTCGCCACTGCACCAGGAGCGTCGCGTGTCGATGTTGGCTGGCGCTATCTGCAGGTCGACGATCTGAAGAATGCCGATCTCGAATTCGGCGTTGCGCTCAAACTCGGACCACGGCTCTATCCCGCGCGAACGGGGCAGGGATATGTGGCCATGGCTATGCGCGATTACACGCGCGCGATCGCGGCTTTCGATGCGGCGCTGGGAGGGAACGCGTCGTATGTGCCGGCTCTCGTCGGCCGCGGACAGGCTCTGCTGGCGACGGATCGGGCGGAATCGGCGCTCGAGGCGTTCGAAAAGGCCCTGGCCGTCGATCCATCGCTCGCCGACCTGAGTCGGCGCGTCGAGGTGTTGCGGTTTCGCAACGTGCAGGACGTCATCGATGCGGCTCAGACGGCCGCGAAAGAAGGGCGTGTCGACGATGCCCGACGCGCCTACGAGCGCGCAATCTCGAGCTCACCCGAAAGCGCGTTTCTGCATCGCGAGCTGGGGCAACTCGAACGCCGCGCTGGCAACACCGACCGCGCGTTGGAGCACCTGCGGCGCGCGATCGATCTCGATGCAGGCGATGCAGCGGCGCTCGTGGAGACGGGTGAACTGCTCGAAACGCGAGGTGATGCTACCGGTGCGGAAGAGGCCTACAGAAAAGCGACAGCCATCGACCCGAGCCTGAATCTGGGTGGTCGGATCGCGGCAACGGCGCAGCGAGCGCGTGAATCGCAGCTGCCGGCCGAATTCCGTGCCGCGCTCACGACGCCACAGATCACGCGCGGCGATCTGGCGGCATTGATTGGCGTGCGGCTCGAGGCATTGATTCGTCAGGCACCGGCACGCCAGGTGGTCGTGACCGATACGCAGAGCCACTGGGCGTCCACGTGGATCACAGAGACAACCAGTGCGGGCATTATCGAGCCATTTGAAAACCACACGTTCCAACCGAGGGCGCTCGTTCGCCGGGGCGACCTGGCTACCGTGGTCAGCCGACTGGTCGCACTGATAGCGGCGTCGAATTCGTCCGTACGGGAGCGCCTCAGTCAGCGCCCGACGATCGCTGACGTTCCGCCGCGCCATTTACAGTACGACGCGGTGGTCTCCGCCGTGGCCGTCGGCGCGATGCCACTCGTCGATGGCGATCGGTTTCAGGTCGCCAGGCAGGTCTCGGGGGAGGAGGCCGTCGAAGTGATCGATCGCGTGCGGGTGCTGGCGGCGACGACGCTCGGCGCGTCGCGTCAGTGAAGAATCTGACGCTGGCCAACCAGCTGACGATTCTGAGAATTGCCCTGATTCCCGCCTTCGTGCTGCTCGTCGTCTATGGATACCTGGGTGCCGCGCTGCTCGTCTTTTCGATCGCAGGGTTAACGGACGCACTGGACGGGCTCATAGCGCGGCGCGCCGGCCAGCGGACGAGCCTGGGGGCCTGGCTCGATCCGATGGCCGACAAGTTGCTGCTGGTGACGACGTTTGTCGTCCTGACACTTCCCGGCATCCCGTTGGCGAACCATCTGCCGCTCTGGTTGACCGTCCTCGTCATCAGTCGGGACGTTGTGATCGTTGGCGTCGTCGCCATCATCAACCTGGCTGTCGGTCCGCGAACGTTTCGTCCCTCGCTGTTCGGCAAGGCAACGACTGCCGCATTCATCGTCACCAGCGTGGTCGTGATGTTCTTCAACTATCGCGGTGAAACCTCGATCTTCATCGATATCGGCATCTGGCTGTCGCTGGCGTTGACGCTGGTTTCAAGCGCCGACTACTTCTTCAAGTTGCGGCGACTCATTACGGAAGCGGGAGAGTAACCTACACCGCCTATTCGTCGTCGTTCGTCGTCACAATCCCGGCTGCAAACCACGCGCCTCCCTGATTGCGCATCAGCAACACCGGGTTGGGACAATCAGACGGCACAGTTGTCAGCACATCGTCGATTCGAAAGTCTCCGTTTGCATCGAGAGGCACCACGTTCGCTGTGCTGTGCTCGTTGAGCGTGCCGCCGCTTCGCAGATCAACGTCGCAAAGACACTCAGGTTGCCGTTCTGCCCGATCCGATTGCCGCTGCCGAGGAGCAGGCCACGGCCTCTGACCTTGATACGACCGTCGGTTGTCACCTGCGCCTTCAGCGACGCGATCCTCCAAGGGCCGCCGCCGGGTGCGACACCTCTCACGATATTGCGAGCTATATTCTGGAAGGTGCCATCAGCGTTTGTGGGCGCGGCGCCGTTTGGAACCGGGTCGACGCCAATGCCGCCGTCGAAGGCGACGAGAATGTCGCGCTCGTGTGCGCTCAAACGGCCACGGAAAGAACGAATAACACGACTGCTGTTCGCTTCATCACTCGCGTCGAGGTGACGCGAGAGCTAGTGGACGACGGTGTTGCCGGGTCGCTCGGTCGTAATCGCGAGGACGGGTGAGGTCACGACGTGGTTGTCGACGGTGCGCAGCTCCATCAGAAGACCGACGCTGATCCGTCCAACCATCAGGAGTCCGCCGCGAATGCTGGCGCCCTCGAGATGTGCCGACGTGGGATTGCGGAAATAGCTGCCACCCTGGACGTAGACGTTGGTGCCTTCAGTGACGACGACCCGATACAACGAATTCATCGTCCACACGAGCAGGGTGGTCAGCGGTGGCAGCTCAGGCACATTCACGCTATCGACAGGGTCCATGACATCGACGATACGAGTCACCATGGCTCAAGACTCCATCCAGGGCGGTTCGCGCCAGGCCGCCATCGAAATAAAAGCGCGCTGCACGGAGGCGCACGACCCGAGGTCGTTGCGCATCACATCAGTGCTAACTTCGTTCGCGAGCGGAATATTCCGAGGAGGTCGCACGGCCGGCAGCCGAGACCGGCCAGAAGGTGTGTCAGGCCCGCGTCTTGACGAACGCGACGATGAAGAGAATGCCAAGCAGCATGTCGGGCCAGGCGGGTTGCGCGTCGATCGCAGGAATACGGCCACGACTGTAGAAGATGAGGAGCATTGAGACGTAGCCAAGTTTCTCGATGATGCTGGGGATCATCAGCCAACGGAATCGAAGCGGATTCGACCCGATGAACAGAAACGCGATCTGCCACGCCATCGCCACGGAAAGGAAGCCGTAAAAGAAATGCGGATACTCGGTTGGCGATGGGTAGTGACGTCCGGTCACGTCGACAAGCCAGAAGAGCGGGGTCAATACCACGATGCCCCATACACCGGCACCGGTGAAGACGTATTTCGCAAATGTCATGAAGCCTCCGAGGCCGTGCGCGCTGTTGCCCTCAGTGATGACAACGCGATCGCAGAGGCATTTATTCCATCGGTAAGGCCTGCCGATGGCCCGGTCAATGTCCTCGAGCATCGAGTCAATGGACGCCTTGCGCCCCTCGGCGTATGCGTGCGCCCACCGATCGGGGCCCAGGCGCGATCGGGATTCGCGTTCGGTCCGCTCGCCAAGTTCGCGCAACATGGGATCGATCAGGCTCGAGCCGGCACGCTCCCTGATAGCGTCCCGCGCACCAAGAATGCGCGCGACCCAGGCATCGTCGCCCTTGAGCGCGGCTGCCGCGGCAAGAGCAACCAGGCCGTACACGATTCCGAACTTGTCTTGCGATTCCCGGACTCGAGTGAGGCTCTGGCGCATTAGTGCGGCTGCAGCGTCGGGGTTTCCCTGCTGCAACGTGAGGACGACGCGGACATAGAGGCCAAGCGCCAGGAACCACGGTCCTGCCGATCGAAGCGCCACGGTGGCCTCATTGACCAGGCGATCTGCCTCGTCTCCATGGCCGGACGCGAGCGCGACCCAGGCGAGTCCATTCGACGCACTTCCAGCGCCCCAGACACTCGGGAGGGCCCGGAATCCAGCGCGACTCTGCGTAAACCAGTCTCGCGCCGCGAGTAGATTGCCGGCTGCGTATTCAATGTGTCCGAACATCCACGCGGCCTGCGGGATCACCTCAGCGTCGTCGGACTGGTGAACGATGTCGATTGCGGCTGTCAAGTGCGCGCGCGCCTGGTCGAACGCACCGTGGGTGTGCAACATCGCGGCCGCTCCGAGTCGCGCCCGTGCCGCGGCTGCCGATGGAAGTGAGGGCAGGTTCAATATCTGTTCATACCACCGGAGACCTTCGGTGGCATGTCCACGAATCAACCAGAAAAACAGCAGCGCCCATGCGATGTCTGACGCTTCGGCCGCGCGGCCGCGCTCGATGAGCCACCCCAGTCCGGCGCGGTAGCTGTCGAGATCTTCACGTACGCGATCCAGCCATTCGAGCTGGGTGGGTCCGATCAACCCATCTGCAGCGAGGGCGGCTTCGGCCGTGCAATACCGGACGAGTCCCTCCATGGCGTCGTCGCGCTCGCGCGCAGCGGCGAGTTCGACGCCTGCATACGCACGCACGGTTTCCAGCATGTAATACAGCGGACAGGTTGTGACTACCGACGATTCCGATCGTGACAGCAGGCTCTTGTCCATCAGGGCGGCGACTGCCTCGAACGCGTCGAGGCTCTCGCCAGAAGCGCGCTCACGTCCGGCAAGAACCTCGGCCGCTGCATCGATTGGAAACAGCCCCGGTAGCGCGCCAAAACGTCGAAAGGCGCGTCGGCCGGCTTCGTCGAGCAATTGATAACTCCACGCGACCGTCGCATTCATCGTCTGCTGGCGTTCGGGAAGATCGCGCGCGCTGGTGCTCGAGAGCAGGACGTCGCGTTCGAGTTTCTTCAACAGGCCGTCGAGCGTGAGGACTTTGATCCACGGAGCCGCCAGCTCCAGTGCGAGCGGCAGCGAATCGAGCTTTCGACAAATGGCGGCCACGATCGATGCGTTCGACGCAGTGAGCTGAAAGTCGGATTGCACGTCGCGGAGCCGATCGACAAAGAGTTGCACTGCCGGGCTCCGGCCATGAACTTCCGGAGGCAACGTCTCGGACTCAGGCCCCAGCGCAAGAGCGCTGAGTGGATATTCCCGCTCACCTCGCACATGCAGTGGGGCGCGGCTGGTCACTAATATCCCGAGCGCAGGCACGACGGTGGTCAGATCGGCGACGAGCGTTGCCGCCGCCAGCACCTGCTCGAAATTGTCCAGCACGAGCAAGGTGGTGTGGCCCTCGCACGCGGCGCGGGCGCGTCCAGGCAGCTCGCGCGGGGAAACGTCGCCGACGCCGAGCGCCTCGGCGATTGCCGAGGCAACGAAAGCCACTTCCCGAATAGCGGCCAGGGAGACAAATACAACGCGAGTCTTCCCCTCGTCGGCTGTCGCGCGGGCAAGCTCCAACGCCAGCCGGGTTTTTCCAACGCCGCCCGGGCCGATCAACGTGATGAGGCGGATGGTGGAATCGGTCAGCCATTGCCGCAACACCACGACGTCTTCTGCTCGGCCGACCAGGGCCGTCAAAGGCAGCGGCGGCGCGTTGAGCTCCTCACCCGGCTTCGCTTTGACGGATTTCCGCGCGCTTGCAATGAGCGCGTCACGGGCAGTACCCGTCAGGTCGAGCGCCATAGACAACGAACGCACCGTCTCGAACTGAGGCCGCTGCCGCTCTCCACGCTCCAGTGCGCCGACCGCGTGAACGGAGAGGCCCGCTATGGCTGCAAGTTCTTCCTGGGTAAACCCGGCGGCTTCTCGAAGCGATTTGAGGTGTGCGCCGAACGATCCCGGGGGCGCCAGTCTCATCAACCGTCCATCTTACCTCGCGCGTACGGGCGGCGTACGAGGCATGTGTGTGGTGAGGACGTCGGCCAGGCATCACAGTTGAGACATCTGTCATGCAGGGAGGGATCAGTGACCCGCGAGGAATTCGACGAAGTCGTTCTGCCACATCTCGATGCTGGCTATCGTTTGGCGCGATGGCTCGTGCGCAACGATCACGACGCGCAAGACGTTGTGCAGGAAGCATCTCTGCGCGCGTTTCGTTACTTCGGGACGTTTACCGGGGGGAACGGACGGGCGTGGTTTCTCACCATTGTTCGTAATACATGCAGCGGTCTCAATCGTCACCGATTCGACGAACCGGTGGACCTGTTCGACGAGCAGCATCACAGCCATCTTCGACCGTCTTCCAGTCCAGAGACGCTGTTGCTTCAAACAGATGACGTGATGGTGATCGAACGAGCGATGAACAGCCTGCCAGCACGTTCTCGTGAACTCCTCAGGCTCCGCGAACTGGAAGGCCTGTCGTACCGAGCGATGGCAGATACACTGGGCATTCCCATCGGAACCGTCATGTCCGGCCTGGCACGTGCGCGTCAGGCCTTCCGTGAGGCGCTGGCGAAGCAGACCCCGGCCCACTGACATCTGCCAACTATCTGTTCTCTGGAGGAATGTCGCGGATGGGCGCCGAGAACTTCGCGTGCGCGATCGGATCCACGGGCCTGCCTGATTCGTGTGCTCGCCGGATCCTTGCCGAGGTAATTGTCACCCTGCCAATTCAGAGATGGTCTGATCGGCCTCGGGGCGAATCCTCCGCCGCAGTTGGGGCACACGTTGCCGAGGACGTGATCCACGCACGCTGCGCAGAACGTGCATTCATACGTGCAGATACGAGCGTCGACGGCTTCAGGTGGAAGCGCTGTGTTGCAGTGTTCGCAGGTCGGTCTGAGTTCGAGCATCGCGCTCCTCGTAGAAGACGGAACCATCACGCGCGAGGAGATATTCCGGAACGGCTGACGTTCGTGTCCGTACGAGTGTCGTACGGGTGATGTCGGTGGTTGCCGGCCTGTGGCCACCCTACCGTGGACCTGTCGGGCAATAGCGCCCGTTGGACTACTGAAGAGGAGCAAGCTATGTCGAGTGTTGCATCCCATGATTCCGCGGCCGTAAGCGTCGCGTCGCCTGAGAGAGGCACGAGCCTGCGAGCCCAGGCTCTCGCTGATCGCCTCATTCAAGGCGGCGACGCTCTGGCCGCCTTCGCCAGCGGCCTGAGCGATGCGGAATGGCAGACCCGCCTCCAGAAGGACGGCCGCAAGATCGGTGTCGTCGTTCATCACGTCGCCAGTGTGTACCCGGTCGAGATGGAGTTGGCTCGAGCGGTCGCGAGCGGCCATCCCGTTACTGGGCTGACCCCGGCCGATATCGACCAGATGAACGCGCGGCATGCTGTCGAGCACGACAACGCCACGCGAGAGGCCACATTGAACCTGCTCCGGCGCAACAGCGCCGACGCTGCTGCCGCCATTCGCACGTTGAGCGACGACGAACTCGATCGCGCCGTACTTGTCTCGCTCTATTCATACGCTCCGCTGACGTGTCAGTTCGTGCTGGAGGACCACGCGGTTCGGCACAGCTATCACCACCTGGCTCGCATCCGGGCCACGCTGGGGCGCTAGCGCCGGGAGGAAGCAATGCTGTTTGTACGTCTCGTGCTCACGTCGGCGTTCGTCGCGTTGGCCATCGGCTGCAGCGGGAGTTATTCATCTCCGACGTCTGCACCGTCGCCGACGCCAACACCGGTGTCTCCTTCGCCGAGCGGTCCGTCGGCGGCGGTGACGATACCGCGAGGCGCGGAAGCGCTCGGGCGCAGCGCCTACAACCCTGCCGAATTGACGGTTGACGTTGGTACCACCGTGACTTGGACGAACACCGATGTCGTCTCGCATACGTCGACATCGGACGCCAGCGGATGGAACTCCGGAACCATCGCCCCCGGCGGGCAGTTCTCGTTCACGTTTCCGACGGCGGGAACGTTCTCGTATCACTGCGCGATTCACCCCGGAATGGTGGGGACCGTTGTCGCCCGGTGAGATCGGCGGTGACCGTCTCGTGCACTTCGAGTCGTACGAACTCGACGTCCGTTCACGCGAACTGCGTCACGGCGCGGAGCGAGTGCGACTTCAGGCGCAGCCGTTCGAGATCCTCGTGATGATGCTCGAACGCCCTGGCCAGGTTGTCACGCGCGAGGAGCTGGTGCAGAGGCTGTGGCCCAACGGGACCTTCGTTGATTTCGAGCACAGCCTCAACGCCGCGGTGAAGCGGCTGCGGGCTGCGCTTGGAGACAACGCCGACAGTCCACGGTTCGTTGAAACGCTGCCCCGGAAGGGTTACCGGTTCATCGGCGCTGGCGAACGTGACCGAAGTGTGCGTGGTCGCCGCCCGCGCGTCGCCGTGCTGCCGTTCACCGATGACGGCGGGGAATCGACGACGCGCGATTTTTGCGATGGCCTGACCGACGAAATGATTCTGCAACTCGGCCGGCTCGATGGTCTGGGCGTGGACGTCGTTGCGCGCTCCTCATCGCTGGCCTTCAGAGGTGGTGCATGTCTGGCGCGGGAAATCGGTGCGTCGCTCAGGGCCGACTACCTGCTTGAAGGCAGCGTCCGGCGGCAGGGCGACCGTGCGCGAATCGCGGCCTGGTTGGTCGAGACGTCGGGCGAGACGCAACTGTGGGCCGACGTCTACGACCGGTACCTGACCGACGCGCTGTCAGTTCAGGCGGACGTTGCGTCGCGCATCGCGGGATCGCTCGCCGCGGAGATCCCATGTCGATCGCTCGAGGCGGTCTCATCTTTTCCGCAAGGCTCACGGCCATCGCCTGATGTCGTGGGCCAGAGTTTTCGCCCTGTGTTCAGGGCATGAATTGGAGATTACTTACATGAGTTTCGTTCGTGTCGTTTTTCTCGGTATGACCATGGGAACGCTGATCGTGCAGGGGGTCGAGGCTGCGGGTGACGATCAACACACCAATCACGATCACTCGGCGCCTCCAGCCCTGGTGGCCCTCGTCCGCGACGTCACGCGGCCGTTTCTCGACCCCGCCGTCGCCCAGGGCGCGGGCTACGGCCCCTTGCTCGGATGTGTCAGCGGGCAGCAGGAAGGCGCGATGGGGTTGCATTTCGTCAATGGCAGTCTTGTCTTCGACGACGGACAACTCTCTCCGCAGCAGCCGGAAGCATTGATGTACGAGATGAAGGGCGGGCGCCTGCAACTGTTGGGCGTCGAGTACATCGTTCCAGCCGCCGCGTGGGATGCGCACAACCCGGCGCCGCCGGCGCTGCTCGGGCAGGCATTCGCATTCGTCGACAGCCCGAACCGGTTTGGTCTGGATCCGTTCTACGAGCTGCACGTGTGGGCGTGGCGTGAGAACCCGAACGGCACGTTCGTGGACTGGAACCCGCGGGTCTCGTGCGATGGGTTCTCGGAGAATCCGTGAGGGTCAGACGTAGGGCGGGTCCTGTCTTTCGGACCCGCCTCTACGTGACCTTCGTCTTGAAATAATCGATGGCCGTACGAAGACCGTCTTCGAGGCTGACTTTCGGTTCCCACCCGAGCAACGTTCGCGCGCGCGTAATGTCCGGCTGCCGCTGTTTGGGATCGTCGACCGGCAGAGGACGATAGACGATCTTGCTGCTCGATCCCACCAGGCGGACGATCGTCCTGGCGATCTCCTCGATCGTGAGCTCGTGCGGGTTGCCGATGTTGACTGGCTCGTTCGTGTTCGCGTCCATCAGCCCGAGAATGCCGCGCACGAGATCGCTGACGTAGCAGAAACTACGCGTTTGCGTGCCGTCACCGAACACCGTCACGTCCTCGTTGGCAAGCGCTTGAGAGACGAATGCCGGTACCGCCCGTCCATCGCGAAGTCGCATCCGCGGACCGTAGGTGTTGAAGATCCGAACGATCTTCGTGTCGATGCCGTGCGTGCGATGGTAGGCCAGTGTGATGGCTTCGGCGAAGCGCTTGGCCTCATCGTAAACGCCGCGGGGACCGATCGGATTGACATGACCCCAGTAGGTTTCCTTCTGGGGATGTTCCAACGGATCGCCGTAGACTTCCGACGTTGACGCCAGCACGAACTTCGCGCGTTTGGCCTTGGCGAGGCCGAGCGCGTTGTGCGTTCCGAGCGATCCCACTTTCAGCGTCTGAATCGGCAACTCGAGGTAGTCAATCGGACTGGCGGGACTGGCCCAGTGCAGCACGTAGTCGACCGGGCCGTCGATATCGATGAATTGCGTCACGTCGTGCCTGATGAACTGAAAGTCCCGGGCACGCAGGTGAGCGATGTTGTTCAAGTCGCCGGTCAGCAGGTTGTCGATGCCGACGACGGAATCTCCGCGCGCGAGCAGGGCTTCGCAGAGATGCGATCCAATGAAACCGGCGGCGCCTGTGACGACGATGCGGGGCACGGTGTCGAGGGGTTAGGCGCGTTGAAACAGACCCCGGACCAGGGTCAGCCACATGATCTTCAAGTCGAGAGTCACAGACCAGTTCTCGATGTAGTAAAGGTCGTATTCAATACGCTTCTCCAGCGATGTGTTCCCGCGCCAGCCATTGACCTGGGCCCAACCCGTGATGCCGGCCTTGACCTTGTGTCGCAGCATGTACTGCGGGATGCGGTGCTTGAACTGTTCAACGAAGAAGGGGCGCTCCGGTCGTGGTCCGACGATCGACATGTCGCCCTTCAACACGTTCCAGAATTGCGGCACCTCGTCGAGATCCAGTTTGCGCAGCCAGCGTCCGATCGGCGTGGTGCGGGGATCGTCCTCGCGTGCCCACACCGGCCCCGTCGCGTCTTCGGCGTCGGGGTACATCGACCTGAACTTGTAGACGGTAAACGCCTGCCCGTCAAGGCCCATCCGTTCCTGCTTGTAGAAAATGGGCCCCGGCGAGGTTCTTCGTACGAGAACACCGATGATGAGCGCCGGTATCGCGAGGACGACGATGGCTGATAGCGAGAGCACGATGTCGAGGCTGCGCTTGATCCACGCGTTGAGTCCCTGGAGTGGCACCTCATTGACATTGATGATCGGGAGGCCGTCGAGATCCTCGAGGCGCGCGCGGAGGGCGATGAACTGCAGCAAGTCGGGTACGACCTTGACGTCGATGCACTCCCGGTTGGAAATCTCCATCAAGTCCAGGAGCTTGGCGTGCTCTTCGAGAGGCAGCGCGACGTACAGGTGATCGACGCGTTCGCGATGCGCGATTTCGGCGACTTCCGACAATGTGCCGAGCAACGACAGACCGCGGTAGCCGATGTGATCGCCGCCAGCGCGATCGTCGACGAACCCGACCACCTGATAGCCGAGCTCGCGATGCTGCAGCATGCGATCCGCGACCATGCGGCCCAGATCGCCAACCCCGGCGATGAGAATTCGTTTCAGCCCGATGCCGGCTCGCCAGCGACGCTCGAAGAGCTCACGAACGAACTCGCGCTGGGCGTACGTGAACATCACGGTCAAGACGAGGAACAGCACCCAGACGATCTGCGAGACCTCGTAGGCGCCGCGGGCGCGCGCCTCGTCTGATGCCCAGTACGCCTGCACGTACAACGTCGAGACGACACCGAACACGACCGCCAGGATGCTGCCGACCAGCACGGAGAAGAAGTCGTCGACCCGCGAACGTCCGCGCCGCAGCCGGTACACGCCCTGCACGCGAAACGCGAGCGGTGTCAGAACGGCGATGAACGGGAGCAGGTTGAGGTACTGCTCGAAAGGAGGGTATCCACGAAAGACCGGGATCAGACCGCTCTCGAACCTGATGCCGTAGGCGAGGACAAACGCCCACATCGCCAGGACCGCGTCACCAGCGACGTAGGTCGCCACGAGCAGCCGGTTGTAGCGCCTTACCATCGTGTCCCGGCTGGCGCCGCCAGTGTGGCCTCGATGACGGCTCGCATCTCCTCGGTA
Organism: Vicinamibacterales bacterium; assembly: GCA_035649635.1. Classification (GTDB taxonomy): domain Bacteria; phylum Acidobacteriota; class Vicinamibacteria; order Vicinamibacterales; family UBA2999; genus Gp6-AA40. Next base: position 18,030 of record DASRJE010000011.1, read on the forward strand.
TGGCGCTCGCGGGCGAACCGCTCGGCATGCGCGCGGAGAACGGATCGATTGAACGGAATCATGCGAACTCGCTCGAGCGCAGCGGCGAGCGACGGGATCGTCGGCTCGCTGAATAGAACGCCGGTCTCGCCATCTTTTACCGTCTCGAGCGCGCCGCCGCGCGCCAACGCGACGGTCGGGCAACCGCACGCCTGGGCCTCGACCGGCACAATACCGAAGTCTTCCTCACCCGGGAGGATTACGGCGGCCGCACGACGATATTCCTCGCGAATCTCCTCTTTCGGCTGCGATCCGAGAAACCTCACCTCGGATCCGGCCTGCTGCATCAGCCGTTTTCTCTCCGGGCCGTCTCCTACGATACGGAGCGGCGCGCCGATCTGCGCGCACGCGGCGATGGCCAGATCGATTCGCTTATACGGAACGAGTGCAGACACGATGAGGAAATGGCTCTCCGATGCGACGTCGGCAGGATGATTGAAGACCGTGTCGACAGGCGGATACACGATCGTTGCCTCGCGATTATAGTATCGACGGATCCTGGCGGCAACGTGCGCTGAGTTGGCCACGAAGCGGTGCACACGTCCCGACGTCGAGGCATCCCACCGCGCTAGCCGCGAAAGCACCGGCCGGTACAGCCAGCGGCTCGCCATCGCGCCGACGCGCGCGGGCCCGAAGTAGGCATCGAACTGGTCCCAGGCATAGCGCATCGGGGAGTGACAGTAACAAAGGTGCCTCGCCCGTCCCGGCACAATCACGCTTTTCGCGACGCAGTGACTTGAACTGATGATCAGGTCGTAGGCATCGAGACTCATCTGTTCGATTGCGAACGGGAAGAGCGGCAGGTACTGCGGATACCGGGTAGTTGCAAAGGGGAGTCGCTGAATCAGCGACGTCCGAATAAGACGCCGTTCGATCGCTGGCGAAACCGATCCCTTGCGATGGACCAGGGTGAAGAGATCGGCGCCGGGAAAGATCTCGCAGAGGGCTTCGAGCACTTTCTCGCCGCCGCGCATGCCGGTCAGCCAGTCGTGCACGAGCGCGACTCGAGGTCCGCTCACCCGGCCTGATGCTCCATTTGGACGGCGCGCCCGTCCGCGGCAACCTCGCGATACACACGCTGCGTCTTCTCGACCGAACGTTCCCACGAGAATTCACGCGCGCGTTTGAGTCCCTTCAGCCGTAGTTCGTCGGCCAACCGGGTATCGTCGAGGACGCGACGCATACCGTCTTCGATCGACTCGACGTCATAGGGATCGACCAGCACCGCGGCATCACCGGTGACTTCCGGCAGAGACGAGACGTTCGACGTCACCACCGGTGTGCCGCTGGCCATTGCTTCGAGCGGCGGAAGGCCGAAACCTTCGTACAACGACGGGAACACGAAGACCGACGCCAGTCGATACAGGATCGTGAGCGTGTCCCCTTTCAGGTAACCCAGGAAGCGCACGTGCTTGTGCAGCTTGTGGCGGTGGACCGCACGACGCAGGGCCGGCAGCTTCGAAATCTCATCGCCGATGATCAACAACTTGAGATCATCGTGGGTGCGCCGCAGTTGGCTGAAGGCCTCGATGAGCCGCACGAGATTCTTGTGCGGCTTGATGTTGCCGACATAGAGAACGAACTTGTGATCGAGTTGATAGCGCTCCTTGATGCGCGCGACATGCTCGTCCGACGGGATCGCGCCGAAGTGCTCGTCGATCGCGTTGTAGACGACGACGATCTTTTCCGGTGTGACGTTGAACAAGTGCAGGATGTCGCGCTTGGAGGCTTCCGAGACGGTCAGGATGCGATCGGAACGGCGCGCCGCCGTCCACATCGAGGCGCGGGCGTACGCGTAGGCCGCGCGATTCGGCAAGTACTGCGGAAACATCAGGTGGATGCAGTCGTGAATGGTGACGACCGATCGGCATCGGATAGCCGCCGGCAGTACGTAATGCGGTGCGTGATAGACATCAGGGCGTTCGCGCCGCAAGATCCACGGCACGTGAATCTGCTCGCGCAGCGAGTAGTTAGGGGACGGCTCGCGCACGCTGCGGAAATTCGGCCCGAGCTGGGCGGCAACGCCCATGTCAGGCTCACGGCAGAGCAGCACGTACTCGGTATCGCGATCGATCCGCGCGAGTTGGCGCAGCAGGTTGCGGATGTAGGTCCCGATGCCGAAGTCGTGGAGCTTCCGCGTGTCGATCGCGACGCGCATAATCGAGCCATTATATCGACCCCTTGGCCCGGTTCTTCCTCAAGATCGCTGGACGACTGCCCGATACACCCACGTAGGTGGACACCTCCTCGAATCTGTCCTGGATCTGCCCGTCGTGTCGACGACGAGTGCCGCGCCATGTCGAAGCGTGCCGCTGTGGGTTCATCCAGGCAGATTTGCCTCAGGCCGAGCCGGTGGCCGTCGACACACCGCGGCCGCAGACGCGAGGGGCGCTGCTGCTCATCGGCGGACTGGTGATCGGTGGTGTCGTCGCTTTCATGTTCATGCGGCCGGCAACGCCTGTAGCCGCGCCCACCTCAGAGGTCAGCGTGGCCTTGCCGTCCAGCGAGGTGGCTGCGCCTGAGATTCCGGCACAAGAGCCCCCGGGACCGCAATCGACGCTCACGACGGCTGGTGCGTCGCTGCTGACGGCGCCGCGGCCAGCTGTCGCGAGTACGCCGGTGACGCTCCCGCCGGCATCACTGGAGGACGTTGTGGGCCGCGTGTTACCTGCAGTGGCGTCGATCACGGCGGGACAGGCCCGGGGTACAGGATTCTTCGTCCGTTACGATCAAGTGCTGACCAACGCGCATGTCGTCGAAGGACAGACGTCGGTGAGACTGCAGGTCGGAGAGGCCACTTATACCGCTCGCGTGACGATTGTTGCGCAGGGCAGCGACCTTGCGCTTTTGCAGGTCTACAATCCAAACCAGAAGCAAGCAACGATTCAACTCGGTTCGGTATCGACGGCGCGGGTCGGCGAAGAGGTCATCGCCGTCGGTTCCGCCCTCGGCGTGCTCTCGAATACCGTCACTCGAGGCATCGTCAGCGCCATTCGCGACGTTGGCACCGTCAGGCTGATTCAGACCGACGCGGCCATCAATCCTGGAAACAGTGGCGGCCCGCTCGTCGATCGCTCCGGCGTCGTCATCGGGATTAACTCGCTCGCGGTCGCCGCTCGCGAAGGGCAGGGAATCGGGTTTGCGGTAGCTATCGATCACGCGACGCCGCTGCTCAATGGTCAAGGAGCTTCTGCAGCGGCACAGACGCCCTTGACAGCCCTGAGCCAGGCGATGGGCGCACCGGGCGAGGGTGACGCACTCCGGGCCAAGGGTGAACAGACGTACACGCAGGCGCTGGCGTGGGCGGCGCAGAACAGCCAGCAACTCGATGACTACTGGGACCGATATGCCTCGAGCTGCGTGACATCGGCTGCCCGATCAGGAGATCGGCCCTGGTTCGCGGTCTTCGAGCCGAACGGCGTCAGTCTAAACATGGCGGCCACGATCAACTGTCAGAGTTGGCTCGACACCATCCGCACGAACGCGACCCCGATCAAGAACACACTCGATCAAGCCGCAGAAATCGGTCGACGAAGCGGTGTGTATCCAGGTGTGATGCGTGACCTGCGGCGCCGATATCGCCTCGATTGGAGAGGTTGGGAGAGATAACTCCCCTAAGCTTGTCGGTGCAAATTCTTCCTGACCCGGGTCGGTGCGACTCTTCCTTACGATCTTTCTGACGCTAGTCGGTGCGATCTCGGCTGGCGCATCGTCGGTGCGATCTCAGCTCGCACCGACCTGGACCGCCAGTCGCACCGAACCACGATCGGTGATCGCACCGACAAAGATCGCCAGTCGCACCGACAAGGATCAACCTCGCACCGGCAAGGATCGACAATCGCACCGACACCGATCGTTACTCGCACCGACCACGATCTGTAATCGCACCGACAAGGATCGGTGATCGCACCGAAACAGGTCAGTGTGGAGGGAGTCGTCCGATCACCCTGAGGTAAATCCTCAAGAAAGGAAGCCATGCCCGATGATGCTTCGCGTAGAAGGCAAGCTGGCTGCGACGGTAAGCCTGCTGCACCCTTTCCGGCGCTGACGCCGCCGATTGCCCCCGCAGATGAACGACCTGCGGCTCGGCGCTGAAGAGGACCGACCTGCCACGCGCGCGCACGGCGGCGCAGAGGTCCACGTCTTCCGCATACATGAAGAACCGCGGGTCGAAGCCGCCCACCTCGTCAAGCTCCTTGCGACGGATCAAGAGACAAGCGCCGCTTACCCAATCCACCAAGTGAGTGCGCCTCGTCATGCGTTCGACGAGCGCCGTGATGACGGGCCATCCGCGGTCGTGTCCGCGAACGAGGATCTTCTGCCGGAACTCCGCCCACGGCGAGATCATCGCGCCAAATGAGAGCTCGACTCGTCCGCCGCCGTCGACGATCCGTGGTCCCACGATCGCGACGTCGGGTCGCGAAGTGATGATCGACACAAGCCGATCGACAGCGGCCGCTGACACAATCGTGTCCGGGTTGGCGAAAAGGACGTGCTCGCTCGCCGTGTTGCGGATGCCGACGTTGTTGGCCTGGGCAAAACCAAGATTGCTCTCCGACGCGATCAGCCGGACGCGCGGCCAACGCTCGCGCACATACGCTGGCGTCGAATCAGTGGACGCATTGTCCACGACCACGATCTCGTGAGCCACGGTCGGAGACGGCTCGGTCAGGGAACGCAGCGCGTTCTCGAGATCCTTCCGCGAGTTATAGCTGACGATGATGATGGCGAGCCGAGTCATCGTGTGGTCAGGATCATCTGGAGCGTGCGTTGAGCGCACTCGCGCCACGAGTATCGTTCAACCTGCTGCAGACCGGCTTCGATCAACCGGGTGCGTTCGTCGGCTCGTCCGAATACGCGCTCGAGCCCGCTTGCAATCAGGCTGGGGTCGGGGCGTTCGAGATAGACGGCCGCCGGGCCATAGATCTCACGGGCGATTGGCGTATCCAGGACGACGATGGGAATGCCGGCGGCCATCGCCTCGAGCGGTGTGAGGCCGAAGCCCTCATAGTCGGACAGGAACGCGAACGCGGAAGCGGTCGTGTAGAGGGCGGCGAGATCCGCATCCGAGATGTACGACCGCCAATGCACCCGATCGGATATCCCTGTTGCCGCGATCAACTGCTCGACATCCATGCGCGGGTTGGTCCGGTTATCGCCAACGATTTCGAGCCGAGCGTCCGGCAGTCGCGCCGCCAGGCGACGAAAGCCCTCGAGCAATTCCGGAACATGGCGGCGGTTGAAGAGCGATCCGACAAACAGAACGAGCGGTTTGCGTGGGGTCGGTTCCGTCGCGTGGTGCAATGCCGAGGCGCCCAGATAGATCACGTCGATGCGCGATGAAGGGATCCCGAGGTGCCGGCTGATTTCCCGCTTCGAGAAGTCGGAGTCGGTCAGGACGCGCCGCGCGCGGCGTGCTGAAAGCCTCGTAAGCGTGCGACGACGCAGGCCTTCCCGCCAGGAGAACCACTCGGGATGGGCCGCAAATGAGACGTCGTGGATGACCAGCACGACGGGCACCCGGCCCAACAGAGGGCATGTGTAACCAGGGCAGAACAGCACGTCGGCACCCGCTGATCTGACGAGCGCCGGTAATACGCCTTGCTCCCATAGCGTGCCCGATCCCGCTGAGACCACGCTCGAGATTCGCAGCCGCTTGAACGCGGCATGGTCGACCGGTTCGGGCGAGCACAGCACGAATTCATGCGCGCCAGCCGCGGGAAGATCACCCCACGCTGCCAGCAACTCCGAAAGATAGCGTCCGACGCCCGTCGGACGGCCAATGAGTTCGCGGCTGTCGATGGCGATGCGCACGTCAGCGTTCCCTTCGCCGGGCGGCGGCATCCAGGTACGCTCGATGGAGCTCGTCGGCCGATCGCTGCCACGTGAACGATCGCGCGCGCGCGAGACCCGCACTCGCCAGGGCAGTGGTCCACGGCGCATCGGTCGTGAGCCTCTCGATCGCGTCGGCCCACGCCGGCACATCGCTCGGATCGAGCAGGACGCCCGCGCCACCGACAACCTCCGGCAGCGAGCCGCGGTTCGACGTCACAACCGGCACGCCGGCTGACATGGCTTCAAGGACCGGCAGGCCGAACCCTTCGTCGAAGGAAGGGAGCACCAGCGCACGTGCCCCTGCATAGAGCGCTTCCCGCTCTTCGTTGGCAACATACCCGGTGTAGCGGATGTGATGCTTCAACGGCTCGCCAGCGATGCGCTGGAGCCATGAACGGGCATCTGGCGAGGCGCCGCCGGCGATCACGAGAGGTGGCACGCGGCGCGACCCACGCAGCAAGGTCGCATACGCGTCGAGCAGCACGTCGAGGTTCTTGCGCGGCTCGAGGGTGCCGAGGAAAAGGATGTAGCCATTGTGCGGGTTGTTGGGAGCGCGTCCGAGCGTCTGCCACGTTGGCGCGCCCGGCGGGCAAATGTAGACGCGCTCCGGCGACACCCCCAGATGATCTATCACCAGTCGTTTCGTATGTTCGGACGATGTGATGACCGCCTCCGCGCGGCGCGCGTGGCTGGCCGCGAGCTCGGCATAGTCTCGCCGGATCTCGGCGCGGGTGTGCTGCGGATTGAGGAGAAAAAACAGATCGTGGATCGTTACGATCCGCGCCGCCCGCCGCGACGGGATCAGCAAGGGGTGTGCGGCATGCACGACGTCGAAAGTACCGGCCAACGTCTCGACGGCCGGCCACTCCAGTCGATGCCACAGGTAATTCAGCACCGAGACCGGCACACGGCGATCCACGACGCGTGCGCGCAGCTCGCGCGCCACTGAGGGAGACGGCCGGTCCTTCCAGGAGCTCGTGAACAGGGTCACCGCGTCGTCGTGAATCGCGGTATAGGCGCTCACAATCGTGTGGATATACTCGCCGACGCCCGTGCGCGCGCGCAGGGCAGGGCGGTAGTCAACGAGGATCCGCATGTATCAGCCGGTATGATAGTAAGTAAAGGAGCCCTCAAGCAGATCGATGCGAGTCGCCGTCGTCGGAACTGGGTACGTAGGCCTGGTTGCTGGAGCCTGCTTTGCCGAATCGGGAAACGATGTCGTCTGCGTCGATAACAACCTCGCCAAGGTGCGTCTGCTGCGCCGCGGCAAGATCCCGATCTACGAACCTGGACTCGAGGAACTGGTCCGCCGTAATCGCGCCGAAAGACGCTTGACCTTCACGACGACGCTGGCCAAGGCCGTTCGCGACTCCGCAGTCGTGTTCATCGCTGTCGGGACGCCGCAGAGCGAAGACGGCTCGGCCGATCTGAAACACGTGCTCGACGTCGCCCGTGAGATCGCTCGAGCGATGAATGGCTATAAGGTCATCGTTGACAAGAGCACCGTGCCGGTTGGTACGTCAGAGAAGGTGCGCGAGGTGATCCGGCGCGAGACAACGCACCCCTTCAGCGTGGTGAGCAACCCCGAATTTCTCAAGCAGGGTGCCGCCATCGACGACTTCATGAAGCCCGATCGGGTTGTCATCGGCGCCGAAGACCCGCGCGCGCAGGCCTTGATGCTGGAGCTGTACGAGCCGTTCACCAGGACGGGCGCACCGATGATGGTGATGGACTGCGCCAGCGCCGAACTCTCCAAGTATGCGGCCAACGCCATGCTCGCCACGCGCATCTCGTTCATGAACGAGGTTGCCAACGTGTGCGAGCTGGTTGGCGCCGATGTCGACCAGGTACGGCGGGCCATGGGCGCTGATAAACGAATTGGGAGTTCGTTCCTCTTCCCCGGGGTGGGCTACGGCGGCAGTTGTTTCCCGAAAGACGTCCAGGCGATGCGGCGCTTCGCCGCCGAGAAGGAGTATGACTTCACGATCCTGGGCGCCGTCGAAGAGGTGAACAAGGTGCAGAAGACGAAGCTCCTCGCGATGATGCGCAAACACTTCGGCAGTCTTAAGGGGAAGACCGTCGGTGTCTGGGGGCTGGCGTTCAAACCACGCACCGACGACATGCGCGAGGCCCCGTCGATTCCCTTGATCGAAGGACTGCTGTCGGCCGGTGTTCAGGTGCAGGCGTTCGATCCGGAGGCGCTCCGGGTAGCCAAAGGCATCTTCGGCTCGCGGATCACGTATGCTGCAAGTGGCTATGATGCCGTCAAGGGTGCCGACGCGCTGGCGATTGTCACCGAGTGGAACGAGTTCCGGCGACCGGACTTCGGCAGGATGCGCTCTGTGATGCGCTCGCCGGTCGTGTTCGATGGCCGTAACTTGTATGCTCCTGCGCACATGAAACAACACGGGTTCACCTATTACTCCATTGGCCGCCGCTAAGCCGACCACCGTTCTGGTGACTGGGGGCGCCGGCTATATCGGAAGCCACGCCGCCAAGGCCCTGCGCCAGGCGGGTCATCACGTCGTCATCTACGACAACCTGTGTGCCGGCCACCGCGAAGCGGCGCTCGGTGCGTCTCTCATCCAGGGCGACACAGCCGACGTCGACACGATGAGACGCGCTATCCGTGAGAGTGGCGCGTCGGCGGTCATGCACTTTGCGGCTTGGCTCTCGGTGCCCGACTCTGTACGCGATCCGGCTGGCTACTATCGGAACAACGTGACCGGCACCATCGGCACACTCGAGGCGATGGCGGCGGAGGGTTGCCGACAATTCGTGTTTTCATCGACCTGCGCGGTCTACGGTGAGCCGGTCGAGACGCCGATTCGCGAGACACACCCGACCTCACCGGTCAACTCGTACGGACAGACCAAGCTTGCGATCGAACATGCGCTGCCGCACTTCGACAGGGCCTACGGCATCCGCTCGATCCGCCTGCGATACTTCAACGCGGCTGGCGCCGATCCGGATGGAGAACTCGGTGAGGATCACGCCCCCGAGATCCACGTGATTCCACGCGCGATAGAGGCGGCGCGAGGGGGACCGCCGATCGACATCTTCGGCGAGGATTACCCCACGCCCGATGGCACCTGCCTTCGCGACTACATTCATGTCGTGGATCTGGCCGACGCGCATTTGCGGGCGCTCGCATGGTTACAGGATGGAGGAGCCTCGGGAACCTACAATGCGGGGACCGAGCGCCCCACGTCAGTCAAGGACGTGATCGCCGCAGTTGAAAAGGTGACGCGTCTGCCGGTTGCCAGGCGTTCGGCGCCGCGTCGAGCCGGTGACCCCGCGGTGCTCTACGCCTCCGCTGAGCGGATTCGTCGCGACCTGGGGTGGGTACCACAACGTCCTGATCTCGAGACTATCGTGGCCGACGCTTGGCGCTGGCACGCCAAACATCCTCACGGCTACGGAGGAGACCGCGAAAACTTGCTTCATTCATGACCATGCCAGCCTTTGGAGATGTCTGGGAGGCGATCGCATAGGATGGCGGCGTGACCTCGCTCTACCGCCTCTTGAGCTACGCGCGGCCGTACCGGGCACGGCTCGCCGGCGCCGTGATTGCGATGGCGGTCTACGGGGCCGGCACGGCGGGGATCGCGACTCTCATTCAATTGATCTTCGACGAGGTCCTGGCCGCGCAGAGAAACCTCCCGCAGATCAGCATGGCCATCCTGGCCCTGTATTTCTTCAAAGGGCTGGGATCCTACCTGTCGTCTTACCTGATGGCCGACGTCGGTCAGCGGGTGGTTCACGATCTCCGAAACCAGCTATTCCGCCACATGCTTGGCCAGTCGGCCGCATTCTTCTCGCTGCAGACCACTGGACGATTGATGTCGCGGATCACGAATGACGTCGGCCTGCTTCAGCGCGCCGTCTCGGAAACCATCGGCGATCTCGCGCGCGAGACGTTATCGCTCGTGTTCTTTACGGGGGTCCTCGTGTACTACGACCCCAGGCTCGCGCTCGTCTGCTTCACGGGGGCGCCCATCATCCTCTATCCGCTCGTCCGCCTCGGACAGCGCGTGCGCCGCACGACGCGGCGGAGCCAGGAGGCGCTGGAGCAGTTGTCGCACGTCAGCGCCGAAGCGTTCACCGGGCACCGGATCGTCAAGGCATTCGGCGCCGAACAACGGGAGGCGACAAAGTTCCATCAGGCATCTCATCGGTTCTACCGGACGAGCATGCGAGTGACCAGTGTGCTGTCGCTCCTTCCACCGCTCATGGAGCTCGTTGGAGGAGTGGCCCTGGTGCTCGCCCTCTGGTACGGGAGTCGGGAGATCGCAGCGAATCGGCTGACGACGGGGGAGTTCGTCGCCTTCATCACGACGCTGTTCCTGATGTACGGGCCGGCGCGAAAACTGAGCCGCGTCAACGCGGATCTGCAGCAGGCCGCCGCGGCGGCCGAACGTGTCTTCGAGACACTTGCGACGCACAGTGAAGTGCTCGACCGCGCCGACGCAACGACCATGGCCCCGTTCTCGCGCGAGATCGAGTTCCGTGGCATCCATTTCTCGTACGACGGCGCCGACGTGACGACCCTGAATGGGGTCTCTTTCACCGTCCGGGCCGGCCAGACTCTGGCGATTGTCGGACGGAGCGGCGCCGGCAAAACGACCTTGGTGAACCTCGTGCCCCGGTTCTACGACCCCGACCAGGGGACGATCCTCATCGACGGCACGAATACGCGCCAGTTCACGCTGTCCTCCCTGAGGGCGCAGATCGGCATCGTGACGCAGGAAACGGTCCTCTTCGACGACACCATCGCCAACAACATCGCGTACGGACGTCCGCAGGCGACGCGAGTAGAAATCGAGGCCGCAGCCAAGGCTGCCCACGCGCACGAATTCATCGTCGGTCTCGACAACGGGTACGACACCACGATCGGAGAACGGGGTCAGCGTCTATCCGGAGGTCAGCGTCAGCGGCTTGCGATCGCGCGCGCCATTCTTCGCGATTCGCCGATCCTGATCCTGGACGAGGCGACGTCCGCCCTCGATGCCGAGTCCGAGGCGCTGGTGCAGGACGCGTTGTCGAACCTGATGCTGAACCGGACATCGTTCGTCATCGCGCACCGGCTGTCGACGGTTCGCCGGGCGGACGCGATTGTGGTGCTCGAGCAAGGCCGGATCGTGGAAACGGGCACACACGAGGAATTGCTCGCCCGCGGCGGCGCGTATGCGAAACTCTACGAACTCCAGCTGCAAGAGGAGCCGGTTGAGCAATAGGCAACAGGCAGCGTAGAGCGCACGCTTCCGCGTGCGCGAGGTGCCGAGACCGGAGACCGATGATCAAGTCCATGACCGGGTTTGCCTCGCTTACCCACGAAGACGAGCGCGCGACGATTGCCGTCACCGTACGCGCGGTGAACCATCGCTTTCTCGACCTGCAACTTCGTGTGCCGCATGCCTTCGGTGACGTCGAGCCGCGACTGCGCGCGCTCCTGCAGAAGCGTCTTGCGCGCGGGAGAGTCGAGATCGGGATTGCGGTCCAGGTCCGTGACTTCAGTACGCCAATCGTGGAGTTGAACATGGATGTCGCGCAGGCGCTGTCTGCCGCGATCGAGCAAGCGCGCGCGCAGGGGTTGGTGTCGGGCGCGTTGAGTCCCGGTGATCTGCTGCGCCTGCCGCAGGCGATCGCGGTGCGCGACCGATCGATCGAAGCCGATCCTGCGCTCGAGGCGCGCATCGCCGTGAGTATCGAAGCCGCGGTCGAGCAGGCCCTGGCCGATCTCGACGCCATGAGAGTGCGGGAAGGCAGTCACCTGGCGGCGGATCTCGACTCCCGGCGTCACTCACTCGTCGAGCTGATCGAGCAGCTCCGTGTCGCCGCCGACCAGGGACGCGGCGCTCTCGAGAGCCGCCTCCGTGAGCGGATCGATGAACTTCGGCTCGAACTGCCGATCGATCACGCGATGATTGCGCAGGAGATCGTACGGGCAGCGGCCCGTTCCGACATCTCGGAGGAAGTGACGCGGTTCCGCGCGCACCTGGCGCACTGGCGTTCGCTGGCGGATGCCGATGAGCCGTGCGGCCGCAAACTCGACTTTCTGCTCCAGGAGATGAACCGCGAGATCAATACCATCGGATCGAAAGCCGACGGGATTCACATCTCAGAGCTCATCATCAACGCGAAAGCGGAGCTCGAACGCATGCGGGAGCAGGTCCAGAATGTCGAGTAGCCCGGGGGGCGAGGGGCGCCACGCGCGGGGGCAGTTGTTCATCGTGTCGGCACCCTCGGGGACGGGCAAAACCACGCTGGTCGAACGGCTCGTCCAGTGCGTGCCCGGGCTGCGAATGTCACGGTCTTACACGTCCCGGCCGGCCCGGCTCGGCGAGCAGGACGGGGTCGACTATAATTTCATTACACGCGAGCGATTCGAAGCCATGGCCCGCGAGGGCCAGTTCCTCGAATGGGCGGACGTTTTCGGGAACTACTACGGGACGTCTGCCGCCGATACCGAGACGGTGCTCGCGCGCGGTGAGGACGTCGTCCTCGTCATCGACGTCCAGGGCGCTCGTCAAGTCCGGTCGCGCGGACTCGAGACCATTGGCATCTTCGTCCTGCCGCCCTCGGCCGTGGTGTTGGAGCAGCGCCTGCGCGGTCGCAGCAAAGACAGCGAGGAGCAGGTTCGACAACGGCTCGAGGTGGCGAGCGCGGAAGTAGACGAGTATTCGCGGTACGAGTACGTCGTCATCAACGACGAGATCGACGCGGCGGTCGGTCGCTTGCAATCAATCGTGGGAGCCGAGCGCGCGCGCGCTGAGCGCATGCGTGCGGATGCGGAAAACATCATAGGAACATTTCATTCATGAAGAGCACACCAAAAGAGAACCGCTTTGAGTTCGTGGTCGTGGCCAGCGCCCGTGCGCACCAGTTGCTGCGGGGAGCGGAACCGCGCGAAGCGGGCGAAAAGAAGGTGACGATCGCGCAGCGTGAAGTGCTGCGTCGCAAGGTCGTCAAACTGGACGACGCGGTTTCTTAACTCCCAAAGCCCGACTCCCAACTCCCAAACGTTATCGGGTTGGAGGTTGGGAATTGGAAGTTGGGAGTTGACATGTCTTTGATCGCGCTGGGAGTCACCGGCGGCATCGGCGCCTACAAGGCCGTCGAAGTGTGCCGCGGACTCCAGAAGCGCGGCCACGAAGTGGTGGCGGTAATGACGCGATCCGCCGCCAGGTTCGTGGGCCCGATCACATTCGAGGCCATCACCCGGCGGCCCGTAATCACGTCACAGTGGCGGCCGGGAATGAACGCGGACATCGAGCACATCGCGATCGCCGATGGCATCAACCTGCTGCTCGTTGCACCGTGCACCGCCAACCTCATTGGCAAGTTTGCCAATGGCATCGCCGACGACTTCCTGAGTTCTCTCTACCTGGCTACGCGCGCACCGGTGATGCTGGCCCCGGCGATGAACTCCAACATGCTCGCGCATGATGCGGTGCAACGGAATTTGCAGACATTGGCTGCGCGCGGCGTCCGCTTCGTCGAGCCGGGCGAGGGCTACCTGGCATGTGGCTGGATCGGGAAGGGGCGCCTCGCCGAGCCTGATGCCATCGTCGATGCGGCTTGCGTGCTGCTGTCGCCGGCCGACTCGCTCCTTCGTGGCCGGCACGTGCTCGTGTCGGCCGGGCCGACGTATGAAGATATCGATCCGGTGCGTTATCTCGGGAACCGATCAAGTGGCAGGATGGGATTCGCCCTTGCCGCCGAGGCTCGTCAACGTGGGGCGCGTGTGACGCTGATCGCCGGGCCGACGCGCGTCGAGCCGCCGCCGGTCGACGAGGTCGTTCGCGTTCGCAGCGCCGCCGAGATGCACGAAGCGGTCATCACCGCTGCCTCGTCCGCTGACGTCGTCATCATGGCGGCCGCCGTTGCCGATTTCACCCCCGCGTCCATATCGGCCGGAAAGGTCGCGAAGACGGATGCGCCGATGACGCTGACGCTTAGTCGCACGAAGGACATCCTCGGCGATCTCGGGGCGCGGCGCGCCGCGATTGGCGCGGCGGGCCCGGTCCTCGTAGGATTCGCTGCCGAAACCGACGACCTCCTGCGCAAGGCTCGCGACAAGCGCGCCCGCAAGGGCGTGGACCTGATCGTGGCCAACGACGTGTCGCAACCGGATCAGGGCTTCGATGTCGAGACCAACGCGGTGACCCTTGTCAGCGACGAGGGCGACGAAGCGATTCCACTCCAGAGCAAGGATCGAGTGGCCGCCGCGATCCTGGATCGAATCGAGCGCCTGGTGCGTACTCGCACATCGGCCACAGCGCAGCCCTAATGCCGTGAAAGACGAGTTGCGTGCCCATCTTGAGTTCTTCGCGGAACTCGGTGTCGATGGACTTCGATCGGAGCCGGCGTGGCGGTCTCGCGCTGACCCGTCGCCGCGTCCGGAGCCGGAATCCCTTGACGACATCGAAGCTGAAGCCGTTGAACCCGCTGAACTGCGATCGTCTGAACCGATTGAACTCTCTGAACGGCGGGGGCTAAAGCCCCCGCTCGACGGCAACGAATCCAGTGAAATGGTCCGCGTGTTTACGTCGTCAGCAGAAGCCCTCGCGTCGTTGCGCGGGGAGATTGGCCCCGACTGTCAGCGTTGCAAGCTGCACACGCTGGGCCGTCGTCAAGTCGTCTTTGGCGTGGGTCATCCTGACGCCGACCTGATGTTCGTCGGTGAAGCGCCAGGCGCCGATGAAGACATCCAGGGAGAACCGTTCGTCGGGCGCGCAGGTCAATTGCTGACCAAGATCATCGAGGCCATCGGCTTGAAGCGGGGCGATGTCTACATCGCCAACGTGATCAAGTGCCGCCCGCCGGGCAACCGCAATCCCGAGCCGGATGAAGTCGAACGCTGCGAACCGTTCCTGTTCCGGCAGATCGACATCGTCAAGCCCAAGGTCATCGTCGCGCTCGGGAAGTTCGCCGCCCAGTCGCTGTTGAAGACCAACGATCCGATCACCAGGCTCCGGGGACGTGAATATCGTTTTCGGTCGGCGACCCTGATCCCCACGTTTCACCCCGCGTATCTGCTGCGCAACCCGTCCTCCAAGCGGGAGGTGTGGGAGGATATGAAAAGAGTTCGCGCGTTGCTGACGCAAGACGCGAACGAGTAATTCTGAATTCAACTGTGCGTAGGGTCTCCGTCGCGGTCCCAGTTCCGTTCCTCGATCTCCTCACGTACAACGTTCCAGACGGTCTCGCGTTGCCACCGATCGGTGGCCGCGTGCGAGTGCCGGTCGCTACGCGCGTGCTGACAGGCTGCGTGGTCGAGTACCCCTCTGATTCGGATCTGGGTGAACTCAAGGCCGTGATCGAAGTCGTCGACCACGATCCGCTGCTTCCGGCAGAGATCGTCACGCTTTGCCGCTGGGTGGCCGACTACTACCTGGCCGGCGTCGGTGATGCGATTGCCGCCGCCATGCCGCCGGGCGCGCGACGCCAGGCAACGTCGTTCAAGACCAGGCGTGTCGCCGCCCTTACCGCTCTGGGGTCAGACCCCTTGAGTCGATCCGGCTCAAAGGGTCTGACCCCCAAACAGAACGAAGCGCTCGAGGTGCTCTCGGCGAGCGCCACTGGCCTCCCCCTCTCTGAACTGCGCGACAGGGGTATCTCGTCAGACGTGATTGGCCGTCTCGCCGCGCGAGGCTTCGTCGCACTGCGAGCCGAGGCGAGCGAGCGGGATCCATTCGAGCGTGCCACCATCACGGACGTGCCGCCGCCCATTCGCGCACTGACGTCCGAACAGTCGCAGGCATTCGAGCAACTCGCGGCCCTCACTGACGCGGGCGACTTTCGCGTGGCGCTCCTGCATGGTGTAACCGGCAGTGGAAAGACCGAAATCTATCGCCGGCTGGCGGAACGCGCGCGACGCGCCGGACGCCAGACGCTGCTCATGGTCCCCGAGATTGCGCTCACGCCGTCCGTTGCGGCTCTTTTTCGAGCCGCCTTCGGCGAGCGTGTCGCGATCCAGCACAGTGGGTTGTCCGATGGCGAGCGTCATGACCAGTGGCACCGCATCCGTCGCGGCGATGTGGACGTTGTCGTGGGCACGCGGTCGGCTGTGTTCGCGCCGCTCACACGGCTTGGCGTGATCGTCGTCGACGAAGAGCACGACACGTCGTACAAACAGGAAGAGGCGCCGCGCTACCATGGTCGCGACGTCGCCATCGTCCGCGGACGCGAAGCGAAGGCACTCGTCGTCCTCGGTTCGGCGACGCCCTCGCTGGAGAGCTATCAACACGCGCTGTCGGGGAAATATGCCAGGGCGACGCTGGAGCGACGAATCCTGGATCGGCCGCTCGCGTCCGTACGCCTCGTGAACATGCGAGAGGAGTACGCAGACCAGGGACCGGACGTGGTGATCTCACGTGAGCTCGCGGCGGGGGTCGAAGACCGACTTACTCGACGCGAGCAGGTGCTGGTTCTGCTCAATCGCCGCGGCTATGCGACTGCCGTCTTCTGCCGGCAGTGCGGCGACACGTTCGAATGCCCGAACTGCACGATCTCGCTGACGGTACACACCGCTCGCAACGGCTGGAAGGCACGATGCCATTACTGCAATTACTCGATGACGGTTCCGAAACAGTGCCGGAAGTGTGCCGCGCCTTATCTCGAACACGCCGGGTTCGGAACCGAGAAGGTCGAGGCGCAGCTGCGAGAGAGGTTTCCCGACGCGCGAATCGGCCGCCTCGATCGCGACTCCATCCGGCGCAAAGGAGTGCTGGCGTCGCTACTGTCTCGCTTTGCGGCCGGCGAGCTCGATGTGCTGGTTGGGACGCAGATGATTGCCAAGGGCCATGACTTTCCGCGAGTTACCCTCGTCGGCGTGATCTCCGCCGACGTCGGTCTCGGCGTAGCCGATTTCCGCGCCGGCGAGCGCACCTTTCAGCTTCTCACTCAGGTGGCGGGTCGCGCGGGTCGCGGCGAACGTGCCGGGGAAGCCGTCGTGCAGACACTTTACCCGCAGCACTACAGCATCCAGCTCGCATGCCGGCAGGACTATGCGTCGTTCTTCGATCGCGAGCTCGTGTACCGGCGTGGCATGCGATACCCGCCAACCGTCGCGCTCGTGAACGTGATCGTACGCGGACGATCTTTCGAGGAGGCGATGGCGATGGCGACGCAACTGACCCAGCGATTGAAACAGTCCAGTGCCACCGCGAGCTTCGTGATTCTTGGTCCGGCTCCCGCGCCTCTCGTGCGCCTCAGAGGAGAGAGCCGCGTTCAGTTTTTCTTGAAGGGTGGCCGGCGCGCCGACATGCGCAACGCGCTGAAGGCGATGCTGGCCGAGACGCCGGAAGTGCGACGAAAGATTACGGTCGACGTCGATCCACTCAACGTGTTGTAAGACACCGGGTGTGATTTCCAGGCCCGTGCGGAAATCACACCGGGTGTCTTTATCACTTCACGAAGTCGACCACTTCCAGCGGCACGGGCGCGAAGCACAACACGAACATGACGATGGCGAAGATGGCGAGCCCCTTCCGCGTCCAGTCGAGGGGCACATGCTCATCACCGGTACGCGGGTGACGTGGTCCGATGATCACGAGCATCGCCACCATGAGCACCGTCCATACCATCCACGAAGTCGACACGAACGACAACCCAAGCAGGCCCACGATTGTTGCAATGCTGATGAACAGGCTGTTTCGGCCGACCACGGCGTACGAGATATGTCCGCCGTCAGTCTGACCCGCAGGAAACAAGTTGAGTGTCGTTGCGAACATGCCGAACCATGCCGCGAATGCGATTGGGTGCATGCTCACTGTGTATCCCTCGGGCACCGAGCCAAACGTCAGCCAGGTTGCGGCCTTGAAGAGCAGTGGTTCGCCCAACTCGAGAAGTACGCCATCGAACTCTTTGGGTACTTCGATAACGCGGGACAGGTACATCCCGATCATCAACAGCGGGACGAGGACAACGAAGCCGGCGATGGGACCGGCAATGCCGATGTCGAACAATGCTTGCTTCGTGGGGATCTGCTGCCGGATGCGGATGAATGCGCCGAATGTTCCGGTCAGCACGAAGGGAACCGGGAGAAAATACGGGAGCGACGCGTCGACACCGTAATAGCGGCACGCATAGTAATGGCCGAATTCGTGCGCGCCCAGGATCGCGAGGATCGACAGGCTGTACCACAAGCCTCGCAGCACCAGCTCCCAGGCCGAGAACGGCAGGTCGATTGCCTTGAAGCCGGCGTAGAAGCTTTCGTAATGGCTGATACCGACGAGCGTCGTGGTGATCAGCGTGAGGCAGAAGAGCGCCACGTGTCGCCACATGCGCTCCGGTGGGCGCGACGCTGGCATGACGTAGACATATTCCCGCGCGGACGGCTCCGCCTTGTCGCGGATTTCGGGAAACTCGGAGTGAAAGGGAGAGCCCATGCGGGCGTGTTATCCGATATTCTGCAGGTCTTTACCGGGCTTGAAGCGGATCGTGCGACCAGGCGGGATCCGTACTTCTTTCCCGGTTCGCGGGTTTCGTCCGATGCCTCGCTTGCGCGGTTTCACCTGGAAGACGCCAAAGCCTCGTAGCTCGATGCGGTCACCACGCTGCATCGACAAGCGCATCGCGTCGAACACGGCATCGACCGCTACCTCGGCCTTGACCTTGGTAATGTCCGCGATCTTCGAAACCTCGTTGACGATGTCGACCTTGATCATGCGTGAACGCCTCTAGCTGGAAACACTGTAACTACTATAAAAATAAAATACTTAGCCTGTCAACAACAGCAAAAACGTGCCCAGGTCTCTGCCTTCTGTCGTGCTGGTCGGCCGCCCTAACGTTGGGAAATCGACCCTCTTCAACCGCGTGACGCGGACGCGTCGCGCCATTGTCACGCCCGTTCCTGGCACAACGCGGGATGTGCTGGCGCAGCCGGTCGAGTGGGAGGGCACTCGATTCGAGCTCACGGATACAGGAGGGATGTTCGGCGCCAGCGAGGATCCGCTGCGTCAACTCGTGCTCGAGCGTGGTCGACGTGCGATCGGTGATGCCGATCTCCTTGTCCTCGTGGTGGATGGCCGCGAGGGACTGGTGGGAGGTGATCGCGAAATCGCGAAGGCCGTTCGCGAGGCGGGGAAGCCTGCGCTGCTCGCCGTCAACAAGATCGACGACCGTCGCGCGCGCAGCGGTGCGCTCGAGATGTATCAGCTGGGATTCGATCCGGTATTCGAGATTGCCGCTGAGCACGGCGACGGGGTTGGCGACCTACTCGATGCGATCGTGCACGCCCTCCCGGCCGGCAGCGGTTCGAGCGCCACCGTCAAGCCGAATGAAGTCGCGGTCGCCATCGTCGGCCGGCCCAACTCGGGCAAGTCCTCGCTGGTCAATCGCTTGCTTCGGGAAGAGCGGATGATCGTCAGCGAGATGCCGGGCACGACTCGCGATGCGGTCGACACGGTGTTGACCTGGCACCGGCGCCGGTTTCGGATTGTCGATACTGCAGGAATTCGCCGCCCCGGGCGCGTCGGCCGCGGCGGACAGGTCGAAGCCGTCAGCGTGCTCCTGGCTCGGCGCTCGATGGAGTCGGCGGATGTGGTTGTCCTGGTGATTGACGCGTCACAGGGAGCAACCGATCAGGATGCCGCGATCGCGGGTGAGGCCGATCGGTTGGGGCGAGGGATCATCATTGCCGCCAATAAATGGGACCTGACGAAGGACAACGGCCCGGACTTCGTCAAGCGATTCGACGCCGAACTCAAGCGCCAATTGAAGTTCCTCGACTACGCAAAAATTCTGCACGTCTCCGCCTCCACCGGTGAACGCACACCACGACTGCTCGAAACCATCGACAAGGTCGCTGAATCGCGGCAGCGGCGCGTGAAAACAACCGATCTCAATAAATTCGTCGAGCGAGTTGCAGCCGAACATCCCCCTGCCAGTCCGGGGAAGGGTCACGTCAGGATCCTGTACGCGGCGCAAACCAGTGTCGCGCCGCCAACCTTTGTCTTTTTCACCAACGTGGCGACGACTTTCCACTTCTCGTACCAGCGTTATCTCGAGAACCGGCTGCGCGAGGAATTCGGATTCGAAGGAACGCCTATCCGGATCCATGTTCGGGCTCGGCGACGCAAAGAACGCGACGGTTCGAACGGTTCGAAGGGCTCGGATCGTTCTAAAGGGCCGGGTGGATCGGGTCTGAAGCAACGACGTCGGCGAACAAGAACCCCCTGAACGCCGTTGAACCCCTTGAACCCATTGAACCTATTGCTATACTGAGTGCCGATGACCCCGAAGCTGTTCAGGGCTGTTGATGTTTGTGAGATGGCACAGCTCCAACCCTACGTGCTGCGTTCGTGGGAGAAAGAGTTTCCGGGCATCGGGGTTCAGAAGTCGCCAGAGAGCCCTCGCTTGTATCGGCAGTCCGATATCGATCAGGTCCAGAAGATCAAGCAACTGGTGTTTGGCGAGGGGTTGACCCTGGCAGGAGCCCGGCGGCGGCTCGAGCAGTCGACGGCCCCGGGCGCGAGCGACGAAGAAGTCGCCGAAGTTCTCGAAGCGCTTGCCTCGGATGCGCGAACCCGCATCGCCAGCGTTCGGGATGGTCTGCGCTCTATTCTCAAGTTGCTGTCCGCCGCGCCGGGTACCGTTGTCGTTGTCGATGACTACCGGCTCACGCCACCGGCACCGGTCAAGGCCGCCAGACGGCCGCTCGAGGTACGACCCAAAGCGCGAGTCATTGCCAAGCAGGCAGCCAAACGCGGATCGGGCAAGTCCGCTGCCCCTAAGCGCGGGAAGCGCGCCAGCGCTTAGTACGTAGTGTCCGGCTTTAGCCGGACCGTCGGACGTGGGAAGGTAGTGTCCGCTAGCGAGACTATCAGTACAATAGCCTTGTCGGGATGTGGCGCAGCCTGGTAGCGCACTTGACTGGGGGTCAAGGGGTCGCTGGTTCGAATCCAGTCATCCCGACCAACTTCTTCAGGGTCGTAGAAGTTGCGTTGATTCCGTGAAGACAGAGCGGTCGGAAAGGACCCC
Organism: Vicinamibacterales bacterium; assembly: GCA_035649635.1. Classification (GTDB taxonomy): domain Bacteria; phylum Acidobacteriota; class Vicinamibacteria; order Vicinamibacterales; family UBA2999; genus Gp6-AA40. Next base: position 38,892 of record DASRJE010000011.1, read on the forward strand.
CTGTCTCCATGGAGTCGCTCGACCAGCACTTCCAGCACTTCCTCCGTGAACGCATTTACCTCCACGACGTCGCTATCGATCTCGCACTGTCATCAGCCGCGCTGACCTGCAGGAGTTCGTCGTTCATCTGCGCGAACGCGGAGTGAAGCCCGTCTCGTGCAACTGCTCTCTGCGGGGACTCAACGCATTCTGCCGCTGGCTTCATCAGGAGGGCCACGCCTCACAGCGCGTTCGCCTTTCGCCGCTGAAGTTAGAGAAACGACTTCTGCCAGTCCACAACGACGGTGCCCTTCGTCTGCTCCTCGGCTATCGACCCA
>DASRJE010000012.1:0-6581 GCA_035649635.1 Vicinamibacterales bacterium
GCGGGAATTCCGAGACGATCAGGAGCAGGACGGCGGGCGCACACATCGAAACGAGCCATCGGTAACGCATAGAACAGCCTCAGAAAGTTGCGAAGTTCCTTTCACTCCGCCGCACGCCAAGAGCCGTCGACGACTCCGGCAACCTGCGCGATCGCCAGGGTTACTACGCGCGCGCCAGCGCGCCTTCGAGCGCCCGGCGCGTGAACACCTTGATCATCGCGCGACGGTAATCGTCGCTCGCGTGGATGTCCGAGTTCACCTCGTCCACCGCTGCCGCCTCCGACGCGCTCGCGATAGTCGCCTTCGTCGCCGGCTTCCCGGCCAGCGCCTGCTCGACAGCCGTCAGACGAACCGCGTGAGTGCCCGCACCAGTCAACCCGATCCGTGCCGACTGGAACACACCACCCTTGACGTCGATGGCCGCCGCAACGCCGACAATGGCGAAGTGCGACGCGCGCTGATGAAGCTTGGCGTACGCCGCCGACTTGATTGGCGTGAACTGGACACCGGCGATGATTTCGTTGGGCGCCAGATCGACGGTGAACAGTCCCTGAAAGAAGTCGTTCGCCTTGACCTTGCGCCAGCCCTGCGGGCCTTTGATGTGAATCTCGGCGTCGACAGCCAGCATCACCGCGGGGTAGTCGGCCGCGGGATCGGCGTGCGCCAGGCTGCCGCCGAGCGTGCCGCGGTTGCGCACCTGCGGATCACCGATCTCGATCGCGGTATCGGCGATGACCGGACACACCTGCTTGAGCAGTGCGGATGCGGCAACCTCACGATGCGTCGTGGCCGCCCCGATCTCGATCTTGCCGTCCTTCTCCTTGATCCCAGACAAGCCGGGAATACGGGCGACATCGATCAACACCGCCGGTTCGCTGAGCCGGAGCTTCATTAACGGCACGAGGCTGTGACCGCCGGCAATCAGTTTTCCGCCGCTCGCGGCCTGAAGCTTCGCCAGCGCATCGTCGATGGAGGTGGCACGCTGATAATCGAATGCTGTCGGGATCACGCCACACCTCCCTGGCCCGAGCCTGGTCGAGGGCCTTGCCCCGAGCTCTGCCGAGGGGCTTGGCCGTGGATGATGCGCCACAGCTTCTCGGGCCGCAGCATCATGTCGATGTGCTTCACGCCGAACCCGCTCAAGGCGTCAACCGCGGCGGAGACGATGCTGGGCGTCGAGCCCAGCGTGCCCGCCTCACCGACACCTTTGGCACCGAGTGGATTGACGGGAGTTGGCGTGACGGTGCTGTGAAGTTCGAAATGTGGGAAATCGGTTGCACGCGGGAGCGCGTAGTCCATGAACGAGCCGGTCACCAGCTGACCGTCCTCGTTGAAGACGGCTTCCTCGATCATCGCCTGGCCAATACCTTGCGCAAGGCCGCCGTGAATCTGTCCTTCCACGATCAACGGGTTGATCAAATGACCGGCATCGTCGACGGCGACGAGCTTCAGGAGCGTGGGCTCACCAGTCTCGCGATCGATCTCGAGCATGGAGATGTGGCAACCGAACGGGTAGGTGTTGTTCGGCGGCTCGAAATAGGCGTCCGCGCTCAGCCCTGGCTCGTCGAGCCCACGCGGTAGCGGTACGGGAATGTAGGCAAAGGCGGCAACCGCCTGGAACTTCAATGACGCGGCCGGTGATCCCTTTACCCCAATCGTGCCGTTCTCGAATACCAGATCGTCTTCGCTTGCCTCGAGGAGCGAGGCGGCAAACGCCGCCATCTTCTTCTTCACCTTCGTCGACGCCATGTGCAGGGCCGTTCCGCCTACGGCTTGCGATCGGCTCCCGAAGGTTCCGATTCCCTGTTTGACGACGGCGGTGTCCCCGTGCAGCACGGTGACGTCATCGAAGGCGACGCCGAACTGGTCTGCCACCATCTGTGCGAACGTGGTCTCGTTACCCTGCCCGTGAGGCGACGCGCCGGTCGTCGCCGTGATTCGGCCATCGCGCTCAACCGTGATGTTGGCGTGCTCCCATCCGCCCGTCGGAAGCGTGGCGGAGGGACCGATGCCGCAGACTTCCACGTACATCGAGAGGCCAAGACCAACCAGTCGCCCCTGTGCCTGAGCCGCGTCACGCTCCTTTTTGAGCTCGTCCCACTTGGAGTGAAGGAGCGCAGCGTCGAGTGCCTTCGCATAGTCGCCCGAGTCATACACTGCGCCCATTTGCGTCTGAAACGGGAACTTGTCCGCCTTGATGAAATTTTTCCGACGAACATCGGCGGGATCCATGTTCAGCTCGCGTGCGAGCATGTCCATGGCGCGCTCGACGAAGTACGTCGCCTCCGGTCGACCCGCACCGCGATACGCATCGGTCGGTGTCTTATTGGTAAAGACCTCGGTCAGCGTTGTGCGGATCGCGGGGATGTCGTACGTGGCGCTGGCCATCAGCATGGTGAGCGTGGGAATGGCGGCAGTGAGCAGCATGTTGTAGGCACCGATATCGGCAATGAGCCGCATCTTGAGGCCGAGCACGGTGCCATCACGCTTGGCAGCGAGCTCTACGTAGCCGATGATGTCGCGGCCGTGGGTCGTCGCGACGAACGCCTCGGCGCGATCCTCGATCCACTTGACCGGCATGCCGAGCCGTTTCGACACCGCGGCAGCGACGTATTCCTCGCCGTAGATGTTGATCTTGGCGCCGAAACCACCGCCGACTTCAGGCGCGACCGCGCGCACCTGGTGTTCACCCATCCCCAGCATGCCGGCGATCATCGACCGCAGGATGTGGGGGTTCTGCGTCGAGGACCAAATAGTGAGATAGTCCTTGCCCTGTTCGTAGTGTGCGACGACACCACGAGGCTCCATTGCGTTCGGCACCAGCCGTTGATTGACCATCCGCTGCGTGATGACCAATTCGGCTTGCGCGAACGCGCGGTCGACCGCCGTATCGTCCCTTACCGAGCCGTCAGGCGTGCAGCCCGTACCGCTTGGCACCAGCGGAACCGCCAGGTTGTTCGCGAATTTCTCATGAATGACGGTGGGTTTACCGGTCATCGCCAGTTCAGGATCGACGACCACCGGCAAAGGATCGTAGGACACGACGATGGCGTCGGCAGCATCGCGAGCAATGTAGCGATCGGAGGCGACCACCAGCGCCACAGGCTCGCCCGCATACCGGACGACGTCGGTGGCGAGCGCACGGTGATCCGGTGAGGGGAACGGAGTCCCGATCGGCATCGGTGCCACGAACTCGGCGATTTGCTTCCCGGTGAAGACAGCTTCGACGCCTTCCATCGCCTGCGCGGCGCTGACGTCGATCGATTGGATGCGGCCATGCGCGATGTCGCTTCGCTTGAAGGCCATATGCTGCATGCCGACAATCTTCAGGTCGTCGACGTAGGTGCCGCGCCCCTGGATCAGGCGCGGGTCTTCGCGGCGCTTCACGCGCTGGCCGACAAGTTTCGGGAGGACAGGAGTGGCAGGCACGGCCTATCTCCTTCCCGCGGCGTTCTGCACCGCGTTCACGATGTGCTGATACCCGGTGCAGCGGCAGAAGTTACCCGACAGACCTTCGCGAATCTCGCGCTCGTTCGGGTTTGGATTCTCGCCAAGAAGGTTGACGCCGGCCATGATCATGCCGGGCGTGCAATAGCCGCATTGCAGACCGTGCTCTTCCCAGAAGCCATTCTGCAGCGGGTGCAGCTGACCGTCTTTAGCCAGCCCTTCGATCGTGGTCACGTCGGAACCGTCGACCTGCACGGCGAACATCGTGCAGGACTTGGCACTCCGCCCGTCGACGAGGACAGTGCAGGCACCACACTGGCTCGTATCGCAGCCCACGTGCGTGCCGGTGAGATTCAACTGCTCGCGCAGAAAATGAACGAGAAGCGTGCGCGGCTCGACCTGCGCCTTGCGCAGCCGGCCGTTCACTTTAATCGAAAGCTGGGTCATCATGTCCCGCGCGCGCACGCGCGGCCTCTCCGGCCCCATAGCCTACACGATTCTTCTAACTCCCAACTCCCATCCTGGAGAGTTGGACGTTGGAAGTTTTTTCGACGTTATTGTCCTGCCGACCACGTGCGTCCCTGGTCGGTGGTGGACCAGGAACGCCCATCGTCACCCGACACGGTGGCTGTCCGCTCGTCAGTCGCGGTGACAGCCACGAGGTCTGACATCTCAGGGAAGGGAACGCGCATGAAGCGCATGCCATCTGTCGTCACGTAGACGGCGCCGCGCCGGCCGACGATCCAGCACACTGTGGCCGACGGCGCGGCGCCCGCTGTCAGCACATCGGGGGCCTCGATTGTTGCCGGTCCCCATTCGTTCCGGGCAGCGGGTGACCACTCGATCTGCTGGCCACTCACGATGCGCCATCGAGCCACACCTCCAGGAGCGACAATTTCGGCGGGCGCGGCTGCCTCTCGGGCCGCAGCGAATGCTCGTGGGGCAGCAGTGATCGTGGCGCGCTCGCGCTTGTCTGCCTCGATGCGCGTTGATGGCGCGGCATCGGCCGCCGCTCGCTCGTCAGCCAGGCGAGCAAGGTTCGACTCGTTCTCGCTGAGGCTTTTTCGTAGCTGGCTCGTGGCAGCTGCACCAGACGCCTGAAGTGACTCGGCCGATGTCGGAGCTGACGGTTCAGCAGCCGCTGTCGCAGGCGACAATGCCGGCGGGGGAGTAGCGGGAGCCGTCGCGTCAACGGACACGGGACTGGCCGCGCGACTCGACAGTTGCAGTTGCGGCGTGTTGGGGGGAGCAATCCACAGGGCGGCGGCAGTCGCGGCAGTCGCGAGCGGAACCGCCCATCCGAGGTGCCAGCGCCGCCAGAACGACTCGAGTGCGGGAGCGACCGGCGTCGTCTGAATGAATGCCGCCATCAGCGTTCGGCATCGAGGGCAGTCAGCGACGTGACGTTCCATGGCAGCCGCGTCTTCCGCTCGCAGTGTCCCTTCGTGCCATGCAGCGATAGTTTCGGCATCCGGGCATGTGCTCTGCTGCTGCGCAGGCACGTCACCCGGCAACACGTGCCGCAGGACGTGTTCCACCGATCGGTCGTGGTCGCGTTCAGGCACTGGCTCCCTCGGGTCTTTCCTTTGAACGATCCTCTTGCGATTTCTTGCGTACGCCGCCCAGCAGATCAGCCACATCGAGTGATCCGACATCCTCAACTACGGCAGCAAAACACTCTTCGATCTCGCTGGGACTCATGCGCTCCCGGTCGCGCAGTTGCCGTTCCACGTCGCGCCGAATGTCGCGGCGCGCCCTGGCCAGGTTCCTCGAGACGGTGGCCTCGTGCTCTTTGAGCGCACGACCGATCTGAGCGAGCGTCAAATCGTGTGCGTAGTAGTAGCCGAGCCTGAGCCTGTCCTTTGGCGTCAAACGCGCCACCGCCGCCACTACCGCCCGCCGCATGAGCTCAACGTACCTGGCAGCGTGCGGCTGATGGGCCACGCTCGCACGCGCGAGGTCGGGAGCCTCCTCAGCTGGCAGTTCCTCGAACCGTCGCGCGCTGCGCACCCGGTCGACGTGACGTTGCGCGAGCACGGCTCGCAGCCAGGTGCTAAGAGTGCTGCGTCCATGGAAATACTCGAACAGCGATCGTCGTGCACCATCTCGCTCGGCGAGGCCGAACAGCTCGCCATAGAGAGAGTCGGCGAGCTCGCGTGAGCCGCCTGTTGGATCAATAGCAGCCGCCGCCTTGTACAGGAGCGGGCGATGTTCACGCACGAAATGCTCCCATGCGCTTTCGTGCCCGGCCGCGCAAGCACAAGCCAGGGCGAGGTCCTCCAGATGCAACGACGTCAGGTGCCGCTCGAGCGCGCGCGGATCTGGTTCTGCGGCAAACGTGTTCCCGGCACTTCGCTCGAGCGCCGCTGCAAACGGAGCGACCGGCAGGGCCCAGCGATCCGCCCGCGCCGTTTCGTACAGGCGCGCGACGAGAGCGTCCGGAATCCGCCAGGAGGCCATGCCTCATTATGAATGGTTGTGGTCGTGTGTTTGCACCAGTGACACACGGTCAACGCCCCACGTCTGTAGTGCTGACGATAGCGCCTCCGGCGTCGCCGACCTATCATCGTCATCTACAGGTAAGCCCTATGACGACCGTACGGCCGGAGTCGCGCCTTCAGCAGAGCCTCCACGATGTCACGCGCTTGCTGGACAGACATCGCGTCCTCGAAACGCTGACGCATCGTCAGGAAGGTCCCAAGCGCGATCTGCTCGAAAGCCTTCAACATCGTCAGAACCTCGTCGAGCTGCACAAGCGGGTGCGCGCCATGCATCCCGCTGACGTGGCATTCGTGCTCGAAGCGCTCCCACCCGAGGATCGACAGACCGTCCGGGATCAGATCGACCTCGACAAGGCCGGTCTCGTGTTCGTCGAGGTTTCGAGTGCCGTGCGCGCGTGGCTGGTCGAACGGACCGAACACGACGGTCTGGTCGCGCTGTTGGCGACACTCGGCTCTCGCTGCGCTGATGCCGATTGTCGCCAGCATTGGCGGGAATACCGGCAATCAAACGATGGCGATCATGATTCGCGCGCTTGCCGGCGACCAGGTGCGCGGCGCCGGTGCCAGGCGGATCCTCAATAAGGAACTGCTGGTCAGCCTTCTAAACGGATCGCTCTGGGGAGTCGTAGTCGG
>DASRJE010000013.1:0-30252 GCA_035649635.1 Vicinamibacterales bacterium
CCAGCTCTCGGAAAACATCGCGGCTTACACGGCCGCGATCTGCGCCGCGATCATCGAGATATCCGCGCTTCCCGTCGCCGGCTGGCCCTGACCCGTCTGGAAATCCCGCACGCATTTGGCACAGCCCTGACCGAAGATGCCATCGGCGCGGACGTCGACACCGCGCCGCGACAGCCCGAGCTGCAGGAGCCTCACGTCGAGGCCGCGTTCCAGCGGTGACTCCACCGCCAACACTCGCGAGCCGGGAGCCGGACCGTCGTAACATCCGCGCGGGTTTGGCGCCAGCGACGCCAGCGAAATCTCTGCATCGCGAACGACGAGCGGAAGTGAAAGGCTCCAGGCATCCAGCTCAATCAGGCGACGGAACGCGTCCATGCGATACACAGTCGGGCGCAGATCCGCGCGTGCACCGGCCAGCCAGGCCCGGCGCTCGGTGACGTACTGGCTGATCCACTTCTGTTCGCCAGCGGCCGCGACCGTCCCGCACGCCGCATTCGTCCGATCGCGGATCATTTCCCACGACCCGTGCACCGTGCTGTCGTAGACCACGGCCATGCCGAGCGGTGTGGCAATCCCGACCCGTTCGGCGGCCCGAGCCGCCGGTTTCCAGTAGCGCGCATCGAAGAACACGTCCTGCGTGTCACGCATGACCGGGTCGTCGGACGTGGCACGCAACACGTTGTGCAGGTAGATGTCGGTATCGAGCGTGAGATCTTTATCGAAAACCGCGTGAGGTACGGCGCCAACGCTGCGGCAAAGCGCGCCCCGACGTTGTCGGAGTACTGCTGCACCAGGTCGTACAGGTTGCCCGACCCCAGCGTGGTTTGGGAGCGGCCGAACGTCAAGTGTCCCGTGTCGCCCGCGATCAGGGTCACGCTCCCGTAGTTGCCGCGGACCTCGCTGGTCTCAAAGACATTGACGATCGCTTCGGCGGTACGTTTCTGAGTGGCGGTCAACATAGGCTAACGAGTACTCCCCGTGCGTCGCGCCTCGACGTGCTTGTCGATCCACGCGATGACCAGATCGGCGAGCTGCAGGTTGTTGCGGTCCTGCATCAACATGTGACTGTTTCCTTTGATCCCCATCTTGGGGAGATACATCATCTCGGCGTCGCCGCCCGCCGCCTTGATCCGTTCCACGTAGCGTTCGCACGTCGCGAACGAGTCGGCCCAGTTTGCCGGCCCGCCTTTGACGTCACCAAGGTGATCGCCGAACATCACCAGGGTTGGAATCTTTGCAAGCGCGGCGATCTGCTCCGCGCTCAAATCCGCGCACGGCATCTCGATCGAAATCAGTCCACGAATTCCCTTCGGATCGATGAGCGCTGCCTGTTGCGGGAAGAAGCCGGACTCGGAGTGCCCCATCAGGATCGCCCCGTTCAGGCGCACCGCCAGCGCCGCCATGTTGGTCCACGTCGGGTTCGGTGACGGCAGGAGCGAATTCAGATCGGGAATCATCTGCTTGTACAGCTCGTCGGCCGCTTCGACCGGAAACTGACCGTCAGGAAACGCCGTGCCGTAAACGGGGCCGAAGCGAAACACCGTCCACGCAATCTGGTTGCTGGCCTGCAAGACCGTCGGCAATTGGCTGGTTGGAGCCGTGCCGGCCTTCACGGCGTTTATCGCCGATGCATCGAAGCCCGAGCGCGCGCGAGAGGCTTGATCAGCCAGGTAGACGGGACGCTCTCGTCGCACGAAGTACTCATCCCATCCCATACGGCCATCGGGCGTCGTCTCCCACGTCTTGCTACTGAGGCAACAGCCGTGAACCATCACCACTGGCACGTGCCTATCGCCGTTGGGTGGCACCTGGTACTGCACGTACATCTGGTTCACGGTGATCTCGCCGGCGGGTCCGCCTCCTCGTCCGGCGGGCGGCGCAGGAAGCGCCTTCTTCTCGCCGCCCACGAAGAAACTTCCCTGCTTCGCGATAACGAGAGGCTTCTCCAGATCCTTCCCGCGCGGCGCCTGCGCCGCGACCGTCATCGTCATGACGACAACCACACCAATAGCAACGCTGAATTCGGACAGCTTCATGACACGGAAGCTTATTCCAAGACGATGAGGACGTGAATGCTTCAACTGCCAATCTCCAACTCCCAACTCCCAAACGCGGAGGTCCAAATTGGAAGTTGGGAATTGGGAATTGAGAGTTGGGAGTTCGAAGCCTACGGGTTGGCGAGAGTGTTGAATCTCAGCGAGATACCACCGCTCAAGGCCAGGCTCGTTCCACCCTCTTGCATGCTGGTGAGGCTGCGACCGACATTGACGAACGTCGCGGCCATGGTGCCGAGCGGATAAGCGACGCCAAGCGACACATCCATCCGCTGTCGGCCGATGCCCATCGAATCGAGAACGGCATCATCCTTGAGCGAGTAGGACTGCGTCAGTGCTCCGGTCAGGACCATACGTGCGGGCGCACTCCACTCGAGCGCAGCGCCAGAGAAGAAGGAGCCGCGGGTAAACCAGCCTGCCGAGCCGTACACGCGAAACGGCTGCCGTCGCAATTCGACGCTGACGGGAACGGCGAAATGAATCCGGCCGTCAGGATTGCCCGAGCTGAGTACTTCCATTGTGGGACTGATTGCGAGACCGAACTCACTCAACGTCAGCGTGGGATCGACCAGCGTGTACTTCGCGCTGAGGTAAACGTCGTCCATCCCAGACGCCGATCCACCCTCATAGCTGGCGCGATAGAACGGCACGCTTGCGCCGACCTGGATGCGATCGGTCACGCCCAGTCCAACTCCCAGCATCGGGATGTTGGTCTGACTCGAACTGAGCATGCGCCAATGGCCGACGCCGATGCTGGTGTAGCCCTCGCCTTTCGCCGCCGCACTGGCGTCATCGAGCCAGGCGCCGAACTGACGATACGTGCTGACCGCGAACGGTGCGGTTGCAGCCGCCGTCGCGTCAACGGACGACGACGTCGACGGAGATGTCGGCGTCGTCGTTGTTGGTGAGGACCCTTTCGGCGCCTTGGGGCGCCCGTTTCCGTTTCCCTGGGCCTGCGCCAGGTCAGGAATTGCGAGTCCAATGGCTACGAGTAGGGCGATCGCTGAGGGGAGGGAGCGATGTCGCACGGCCGCCTCCCTACTTCGCCGCCTGGCTCGTGCTGCCAGTCGTCGAACCGCTGGTCGTACCGCTACCGGAGGTTGTGCCGGTGCCCGTCGTGCCGGTGCCGGTCGTGCCGGTGCCCGTCGTGCCGGTGCCGGTCGTGCCCGTGCCCGTCGTGCCCGTGCCGGTCGTGCCCGTGCCGGTCGTGCCCGTCCCCGTCGTGCCGGTGCCGGTCGTGCCCGTACCAGTCGTGCCCGTACCAGTCGTGCCCGTCGTCGGCGCAACCGGAGGAGCATTGCGGACCTGCTTCGCGGCCTGACCCAGGCTGAGGCCGTCGATCGTCATCGCGTCTTTCAGCTGTACGAAGTCGATGCCCTGATTCTTCGATGCATTCAAGGCTGCGATGAACTGACCCTGGTTGCGGAATCCGGCGCTCGCTTCCTCGATCGTCATGTTCGCAGGCAGCATGCCCTTAACCTGCGAAAGCTGACTGGGGTTCTTCGAGATCTTGATCGAGATGGCGTTGGGTTCGACCGTCGTCGCCGTCGTGGTGGTGGTGCCCGTCGTGGTGCCGGTGCCCGTCGTCGTGCCCGAGCCTGAACCGGTGGACGTACCCGTCGACGTTGAAGCCGTGGTGGTTGTCGACTTCTTCGAGCCACCATGCGATGCCGAAGCGGAACCAGTCGTCTTTGTCGTCTTGGTCGCCCCGCCGCCTGTCGTCTTGGTGCTCGATGGGCCGTGCGCGGATGATCCGCCGCCCTTTGGCGTTGACGTTCCGGCGCTTGGCGCTTTTGTCGTTGGCGCCTTGCCAGCCCCGCGCCCCTGTGCCGACGTCGTCGTACCCAAGGCCACAATCGCAATTGCAGATGCGGCCAAAAGTGAGAATCTTCGCATGGTGTGGACTCCCTCCGGGTCTGGAGATAGTCCAAGAACGATGCCCGCCGGCGACCGGCTGCAAAGCCGCTAGATACAAGGAGTTGGTTGCGACGGTCCGCCGAGACCGCGGGGCGATGTGCTCAAAAGCAGCCGTCGGCTTTCAGAACTGCACGTCGCGCAGCCCCTCGGTGAGCTCGATCGACACGCCCCACGGATCGATCATGGCAGCCGTGGGCATGTTGTTCATCGCCGGATCCTTGCGATAGGGCCTGGTCAGCTTGATGCCTTTCGCTTCAAGTTGTTTGCAAAACTGCTCGAGACCGCGGACTTCGAATCCAACGTGATCGTAGACGCGGCCGGCCGTCGGCATGTGGGTCAGGCTCTGGTCACCTTCCCAACGGAAGAAGTTGAGCATGTAACCAACGCCTGGAAGGTCGGCCCCGGCGAAGAAGTCGGTGAACGTGTTCGGCCCGGTGCGGGCCGTGGCGTTGAGCGCCTTGATGTACCACTGCTGCATCTCGACGTACTGCTTGTTGATGTAGTGCACGTGGTGATGGGTGATGGGCGGTGCGTTCGGCGCCATGTTGGTGACGAGCTCCACCTTCGCGCCGTCGGGGCCGAGCAAGTACGAAAAGCGGCCATAGTTGCCGGCCGTCGGCAAAGCGACTTTCTCTCCTGGCTTGGGCTCTCTGCCAGTCGTCAGCTCGTATCCATTCGCCACGACCTTGGTCGTTAACGCCGGCACATCCGGCACTGCGAACCCGATGTGATCGAGCGCAGTGCCAAGGGTAGGTCCCGTCGGCTTCTGCACGTGCAGGAAGAGGAAGATGTCCGGGAATCTGACGACGTCGACGTTCCCGATCTTCGTCATCGTGCCGCCCAGCGTGTCGACCCAGAACTTCTTGTGCGCATCGACGCTCGTGACGTTCAGGTGATAGTGGCCAACGATGACAGGCGCTTCCTTGTTCAGGAGTTGCGCGACGGGATGTGACGACGTCCCCCAGACGATCAGACCCAGCACGAGTGCCCACGCGATCCGTTTCATGTTGTCCCTCTCTGATTGTTTCTCAATTCCACTCGGAGACCGCCGGCACGCGCAGCCGCTCGACTTCCGGCAGATCGAATCCGAAGTCGTCTTTCAAGATCGTGCGCAGCTCGGCGCGGCTCTCGATCACCTGCTTCTCCTCGCGACCGTCGTAACGCCTGGTCATTGCCCTGTTCGCCACGGACACTCGTCCCTTTGGCGTAATCGCGCGCAGCATCAGCGTGGTAACAAAGGGCGACAGTGGGAACGTGGACACAAAATGATTGCCCATCACGAAGTCAACGGGCTCCGCGGGCTCCACTGTCGAGGACCACATTGGAATCCAGGCCCCGTTTACCTCGGTTTCCATCACCCAATCGTGACCACGGTTGACGAAGCGATGCGCGTCACGGCCGTCAGACACGTGTGCCGCCACGAGCGGCACCGGAACGAGCGGGGCAAGGCCGCCAAAGCCCGGATCCAGCACGTAGCGATGGCCGTCGACCTGCGCGGTCAGGAACATGTGCGTCAACGGCGCCTCGCTGCGCGGCCGGATGAGAACGACACGCGCGGTGTGGACCGCTGGCTCGAATCCAAGACGTATCAACGCTGACTGAAGCAGGATCCCGTGCTCGAAACAGTAGCCACCGCGGTGTGCGGTCACGAGTTTGGCGTAGACACTATCGGGATCGATTCGAATGCCACGCCCGAGCAGCACATCGAGGTTCTCGAACGGGATATGGGTCATGTGCGCGCGCAGGACCCCGGCGAGCGTGGCGAATGTCGACTCGCGCGGACCGTCCCAGACAATCCGCGCGAGATAACCATCGAGATCGAAGGCGGTCAAGGTTGCGGTTGGTCACCGGCAGGAATCGGCTGACCACCCACGGTCAGAGCGCCCTGGATGGGCCGTCGCGGCCGCACGATTCCACGCCTGGCGTCTTCTTCGAGCGCCTTGTCTTCCGCGCGTTCACCGCCGAGCCCCTGGAGGACGGCGAGGTTGCCCTCGTGGCATTCGTACGGCAAGACCTGGTATCCCTCAGGAGACGTGTACGGAATCGAAATCGTGTAGGGGCGGGTGTAGGTCCTGGGATCTGTGATCGTCGCTTCGTATCGAAGCAGATCGCGCTCGACGCGGGTGATGCGCTCCACGATCTTCAGTTCGGTGCTGGCGAGCACGTTGTTGCCGGGTGTCGTGGCCTTGCCGTTGAAGTTGGTCGTTTCGATGACCAGCGTATTGCCTTCCCAATGTCCGCGCGAGTCACCGAGGTAACCGCGCACCCCATCGCCCACATGTGGACGGCCATCGAGTGGAATGACTCGCGCCTCATGGATCATCTCGGACATGATCACGGCGTAGCCGGGCGCCTGAACGAGGCGATAGCCGTTGCCGTAGATCTTCGGCGTCATCGAACCCACCACGCCAAGCGTCACACACCGGTCGTAGAGCGTGAAGTCCGCCGGGCTGTCGAGTGGACCGTTACCGTAAGTGCCTTGAGGCGTGCGCCGCTGCTCCGCCCCCGCCACGAGTGCCGGTGTTCGGCCGTTGGGCGGATCGACGATGAGTGAGGTCTGGCGGAAGGATCTGGTCAGCCACGAGTTGTCGTTGCGGAATGACCCGACGGCATTTTCCGCGCGCCGGCGGGTGGTCTCGTCGCGCTTCACCTTTTCAGCGAATTCCTGATCGGTCAGCTCGGCCTTCGTCCCGAGCTCCACCGGCCGCTGAAGCGGAATGCCAAAAGCCGAATCCCCCGACCATACCGCCTGCAGATCCGGGTCGCCCCAAGGTGTTTTGTCCGGCGTCCACGAACTGCCTGCCGCGGAGCTCGCAGCGTTTGCGACCTTGCTGTCGCGCGTCTGCGCCAATAGTGTCGAGGCCGTCAACAAGACGACCAACACGCATGTCACAGAGAATCGGACGCTCATGGCACGTGCTCCTTCCTTCGCGATAGCCGGGCTGAATTATCGCTCCATTCTGTTGGCGACGCTGAGAAAGCTGAGATCGCGGGGTTGGGGTTCTCCCCTTCCTCTACCGCCTAAAAATCGCAACGGATATCAAGCATCACTTCACGATGCACCCTAGAGTGTAGGCAATGAAGCCGGACACACGTTCCTTCTACGCACGAGCCATTCAGGCGGCCATCGAGCACATCGCCGCGCACCTGGACGATGCGCTCGAGCTGGAGGCGCTGGCGCGTCTCGCCTGCCTGTCGCCCTTTCACTTTCATCGAGTGTTCCGCGGCATGGCCGGCGAGACGCCGCTCGAGTTGACGCGCCGGCTGCGCCTTGAGCGCGCGGCATGGACACTGAAAGACAGGCAGCGGGCGATCACCGAGATCGCCTTCGACGCCGGGTACGAGACGCACGAGGCGTTCACGCGCGCGTTTCGCTCCGCCTACAGCACATCGCCGTCGGGCTTCCGGTTGAGAAAGTACCCGCGCATCGAGATCGCCGCCGCCTGCGGCATTCACTTCACGACAGACGGGGTGATACCGGCATTCATTCCGAGAGACTCTGGAGGACTCACCATGGACGTCGAAATCAAAAACATGCCAGAACTTCGCGTGGCGACCGTGCGACACGTCGGCCCCTACAACCAGATTCCCAAGGCGTTCGAGCGCCTCGGCGAAATTGCGGGTCCGGCAGGCCTGATTGCTCAATCGAGTGCAATGATCGCCATCTACCACGACGACCCCGAGAGCACGCCGCAGGAACAGCTTCGATCCGATGCTGCCCTCGCTGTTCCTGAGGACATCAAATTGCCAGAAGGCCTCATCGAACAACACATCGCGGGAGGACGGTACGCGAAGACGATTCACGTCGGCCCGTATGAAGAGCTTGGTGACACGTGGGCACGGTTTCTCGGCGAGTGGGTGCCGGCGAGCGGCAATCGTATCGGCGACGGCGTGAGTTACGAGATCTATCAGAACACTCCCGCGCAGGTCCCAAAGCAGGAGCTGCGGACGGAACTCTACGTGCCCCTTGCGTAAGGATCAAACTCCAACTCCCAATTCCCAACTCCAACGTGAAACATTTGGGAGTTGGATGTTTGGGAGTTGGGAGTTGGCAGGGTTTGAATAGCCAACGCACGTAAACGAAGAGTCAGCTGCTGTGGAGCGCGGGTGCCACATCCCACATGGCACGTCAGCACCGCTGGCATGAGCCGTGCATTTCGGGAAACGCCGTGACACGAAGCGCAGGGGCCAGATGTCGACAGTTTTTGTGTGTCTCACCCCCGCGGACCTGGCAGCGAGAATCTGAATCGATTACTTCTTCATGAGCTGGGTGAAGAATTCGAAGAGCGCCGCCCGAGTCGTTCTGGACGGCCGCTTGTGGAAACGATCTCACGCTGCGCTGGCGCTGCGGTTTTGGCACGCGCGCGAACGACGCCTTTTCGACGATGATGTTCACCTCACGGCCGCTGCGGCATGGCTCGCTCGGGCGCAAGACAGCACGAACGACGGCGGCTTCGCCGGTCGCTACTCGCTTAAAACCGGCTGGACGTCGTCGTATCCGGAAACGACTGGCTACCTCGTACCCACCCTGCTTTCGCTCCGCACTGCCTTGAATGACGATTCGTGGCGAGACCGCGCCAAGCGCGCGATCCAGTTTCTCCTCAAAGTACAACTGCCCAGCGGCGCGTTCCCTGGAATGGAGATCGCACAGAACAAGACCGAGCCGTCAATCTTCAATACCGGACAAATCATCTGCGGACTTCGGGCTTGGATGTTGGAAACGGGCGACTCCGCCGTCGAGAGCGCGGCGCGACGCGCGGCAGACTGGGTAGTCTCGCAGCAAGACGCCGATGGCGCTTGGAGGCGGTTCTTGTACTTGGACAGCATGCCGTACACGTACATGACCCACGGGGCTTGTTGGATTGCGGAGCTCGGGCAAACCCTCGGCAACGATGCGTATATCGAGTCAGGCGCCAGACACCTTCGGTGGGCTCTTGGGCACGTGGATCAAGATACTGGCTGGATTGACGGGTGCGGATTCTACCCCGAAGATCACGCGGCTCGGCGTGGCATGACGCATACGATCGCATACACGATCTGGGGCACGCTCCTGCTCGCTCGAATTACCGGCGATCGCGAAGGCCTCGCGGCGGCCCGCCACGCGGCCTTCGCCATCGCCCGACGGCTCGAACTGTCTCGCTGGCTTCCCGGCATGCTCGACTCACAATGGCGAGGTCAGGCGCCGTACGCTTGCCTGACGGGAAACGCCCAGATGGCGCTCATCTGGTTTGCGTTGAACGAGATCGAGCCGGACGCCACTCTGATCAGCGCGGCGTGCAAAGCACTCGATCTGATCAAGCGAGCGCAACAGCTGGATGTCGCGAACACGGGCATTCGGGGTGGTGTTCCCGGCTCCGATCCCATTTGGGGCGAGTATCTCAGGCTCGCGCTTCCAAACTGGGCTCCGAAGTTCTTCATTGACGCCTTGCTCGCCAAGCGCGCCGCGCTGAGCGCGCTGCGCGTGCCTCTTCAAACCGTCGCGACTGCGCAATCTTTACCGCGATTGCCCGGCCGTAGCGCAGGCCCGCCTCCGCGAGTCGTCGTGCTCGCGGGCGAGCGGAGCCACAAAGTCGCACAGTTCGTTAGCGCGCTCGAGGCTCGAGGCTGGAAGCCGGACGCTGTCTTGATCACGTCGGAGCCCGAAGCACCAGCGGTGCAGCGTGCGCTTGCGGTCGTCCGCCAACGCGGCATCGGATCGTTGCTCGGCGGGGTCCTCCGTCGGTCGGGACTCGGATTACCGGTTGGCGCCGCACCCGACAACGGGCATACGGACGGCGCATCGCCAAGGCACTCGCACCTGCCCATCATCAGGACGGGCTCGCGTGAATCAGCGGAAACGCTTGACGCGCTCCGAGCAGTAATGCCGGACCTGCTCGTGTTGGCAGGCGTCGGTATCGTGCGAAGGCCGATTCTCAACACGGCGCGGATCGCGACCTTGAACGCGCACATGGGTATTCTGCCCGGCGCGCGAGGCATGAACGTCGGGGAATGGAGCCGGCTGCTCGGACTCCCCATGGGATGCACAGTGCACGTCGTTGACGAAGGCGTCGATACCGGACCAATCCTCGCAACCGTCGGCGTGGACGTTCGCTGCGCACGGGACATCGCGAGTTTGCGACATCTGCTAGACGAGGCGCAGGTGAAGCTCCTCGCCGACGTGCTCGATCAAGTCCGCGTGATGGGGGGGCTGCCGGTGCTCGAGAGGCAGGGCGAAGGGCGCCAGTTCTTCACCATGCACCCTGCCCTCCGCTCGGTGCTCGAAGACGGAATGCGTACGCAGGCGTCGTGAGAGCCAGCGAGCAGGCGTACAGAACGCCTTGGGGCAGAGTGGACGAGACTCGAGTCAATCACCGATCAAGGATCAGCAATCGTCAACGAATCCAAAATCAAAGATCGACAATCAAGATTCGAGGTTCAGTTATCGCACGACAGTGGTGGGCGGTATCATTCCCGCCTTCGGCGTGCCGAGTCCCTTGAACAGGAAACGCTGGAACCTGCGGGCGTCGAAGTTCTCGCCGACGTAGATATTGCCCTTGCTGTCAACGGCGATCGCGTGGGGGATGTTGAGCGATCCGCCCCAGAGCCCCTGTTGCCCGAAACGAGCGATCACCTGGAGCGTGCTGCGATTCAGGATCCAGACGTGATGGTTGGCGCCGTCGATCATGTAGAGAAAACGCTGCTCGGGATCCGATGACAGGGCAAAGCCAGACGCCGCGCCTTGCAGAAGCGTGCGTTTCGAAATGAACGCCTCCTTGACGAACATGCCGTCCTTCCGGAAGACCTGAATGCGATTGTTCGGCCGGTCTGCCACGTAGACGAACCCGTCTTTCGAGATCGAGATGTTGTGCGGCAGTCGAAACTGCTGCGCGGGAGGGGCATCAGGGTCGTAAGGCCCGAGATCCATGTCAACCGGGCGATTTCCGTACGCGCCCCACATCCGCTTGAACGCGAAGGTATCGGCGTCCAGCACGATGACGCGACGGTTGCCGTACCCGTCGGCGACGTAGACCTCGTTGTTCACAGGATCGACGACGAGATTGGCCGGGCCGCGCATGTTACTGGTGTCTGCGCTCCCCTTGCTCATACCCGCCTTGCCAAACTGACGAAGGAATTTCCCTTGCTTGCTGAAAGTCAGCAGTTGATGATCCTTGGCGCCGTTGCCGGCGAGCCACACGATGTCCTTGTGATCGACGAACACACCGTGCTCGGACTGCGGCCACTCGTACCCGGCGCCAGCACCTCCCCACGAGTTGACGAGCGTGCCCGCCTGATCGAACTCGAGCACCGGCGGGGCGGGAATGCAGCAATCGGCTTTGGGCGGTTTGTCGTCGGAGCCCGAGAACCGCTCGTTGGTGAGTAGCCCCCCGGGACGCTGCACGACGAACAGATGATCCTGGCGATCGACGGCGAGCCCGCCGATCGGCCCGATGGCCCAGTCCTCGTGCATCGGCTTGGGGAACGTCGGATCGTATTCGAAGATCGGCACCTGCGCGCTCTGCGCCAGTCCGATGAGATCGTCATCGTCACCAGTTGTTACCAACGCCGCGAGTGCCAGAAGACAAACGGATGCCAGGATGATTCGACTTCGATCCATTGCGACCCCTCAGTGAATGCGACAGACGACTCGGGCCGCATTATTCGCTGAACGGGATGACCAATGCCAGGGCGCGCGGCATATTCGCTTGACGACGAGGAGGAGCCAGCCGGGCAACTCACGCGCCACGCCGCATTACCCACGTCGTCGCACCGCAGCCGATACCGCTCACCGCCGCAAGGACGAGGAAGAGATTGGCTCGGCTCCGGCTCGTCCAGTGGAGGCCCAACGCCTCGTTGCAGCGTCTTTTGGAATAGGTAGTCGTGATCTACCTGTGCAAAAGGGAGAGCCCTATGGTTGCGAAACATGTGGCAGCCGCCTCTGCCAGTATCTTCATGCTCATCGGATTCACAGCGATCGCTGCCACCCAGACCGCATCGACAGGTGACGACTCTCGAGCGGGTGTGCAGGACCGCTTTACCGACGACCTCCACACGGCGGGCCGCATCGTGCACATCCAACAGGAAGTGACCGGCGACGTGGCCGCTGCCGGAGCGGAGGTCACCATCGATGCCCCGGTCGATGGTTATGTCATGAGCGCCGGGAGAGCGGTCACTATCGCCGGACGCGTTGGCAACGACGTCTGGGCCGCTGGCGAAACCGTCAACGTAGACAACACCGTCGGCAACAATGCCATGCTGGCCGGTCGCGACGTCAGCCTTGGGCGCAACGCCGTCGTCGGTCACGACGCACGGCTCGCGGGCAATACGGTCACCGCAGAGGGTCGCGTCGAGCGCAACCTCAAAATCGGTGCAGAAACCGCTCGTATCGGCGGGAACATCGGTGGAACAGTTAGTGCCCGTGCAGAACGTGTGAGCGTCCTGCCGGGTGCTGTGATTCGCGGTGACCTGTTCGTGCGCGCGAATCAGCCTCCGGACATCTCGCCCCAGGCGCAGGTGCTTGGCCAGGTTCACTATGAGGATCTCACCGCCTCACAATGGGCCTCGTGGCCGGCGAAGTGGCTTTTCAGCTTCCTCGCGCTGCTCGGCCTCGGCTTGGCAGCATTGATATTTGCACCCGCCTGGCCGGCGCGGGTCGCAGTCACCATGCGCACGCGCACCTGGGCGTCGATCCTCAGCGGCATCTTCGTGCTCGTGGTCATTCCAATTGCGGCGTTGGCGCTGGCAGTGACGATCGTCGGAATCCCTCTGGCGATCGTTCTGTTCGCGTTCTATATCTCGACGCTGTTGCTTGCCGGCGTATTCGTGTCCTATCGCATGGGAGACTGGCTGATGCAGCGCTTCCATCGACTGCAGTCGATCTGGGTGCGAATGATCATTGGAGTCCTGATTGTCTCGATCGGAATATCGCTACCGGCGATTGGGCTGATCGTCACCGGGATCGTGGTGATCTTGGGCGCTGGAGCGCTCACGCTGGAACGACGATCGCAGCGGGTGCATGCGCATTCGATCGCGTGATGTAGCGGCGGGTCTTTAAACCCGCCGATGATTCGAGCGACTTCAGCGAGGCGGGTGTGAAGACGTCACCGAGGCGGGTCTGAAGACCCGCCTCTACTTAACTGGCGATCGTACGGAACGCGTGTCGCGGGATCGAGTTTGGGCGGGCGACTTCCCTGACGGATGGCGCCCGCAATCGGCGCGTACTCCAGCTCTTCGCCGCTGGCCGCGCAACGCAGCATGAGCCCGCCGCGGCTCATGTCGCCGCGGCCAACGAAGGCGGGAGGAAACAGAAGTCGATCACCAAAGATTGGCAGCAGTACTTCGACATATTTGCCGGACGCGATGCTGCCGAGCAGCACCACATCGCAATCGGGTCCAATGCTGGCGCCGAGGGTGCGAGCGCCTTGTTCGAGCGGACGACGATAGCGCGGGTTGCTGAGATCGATCGGTTCACCCGCGAACGCCTGAATAGACTTGCGAGTGACCGCCACGTCCGCCGCACGTAGACCGGCGTTTGGCGTGATGACGAGCACGCCGCTGGCCACAAATTGGTCCGTTGGATCGGGAGGGCAACTGAACCGCCGCGCGTACGTCAGCTTTCCACGGAAGTAGAGACCGCTGACAAAGCTGAAAACATCACCGAGCGGGGCGCCAGCTGGTGTTCGCAGTTGCTCGGCGAGCTCGAATCGCGCCGCTTCGGACACGACGCGACGCGCACGGATCCCGCTGCAATTGGCCGGCGACAGAAGAAATACCCGGTGTCTCATTGACCGTCTATCGAAGTAAATCAAATTGCCGCACGTACTTTACGATGAATGCGCGATTGACGGGACCCAGTCCTCGCAGGCTTTCGGTATCGTTGTAGACCACGAACAAGCCAGTCCCGGCCGTCTCGAGTACATGAAACCTCAGGTTGGTCGACCAGCGACTACTCCGATCGTTGTACTGGATGAGGCTCTGGATGAAGACCGACGGCGTGAAGTTGTAGGTCACGCGCATGTTCCCGAGATTCGTGTCAAAGGCGCCCTCGGGTAAATCGATCGACCGGTACGACCACGTCGCATCGATCGAGAACCGGCCGCCCTGACGGATGACGACCTGAAGCTCGGGGCTGTTCTGATGCCCCGTGAGGAATCGGCCGATCTCCCACTCCATCTCGGCGGAGAGCCACTTTCGCTGATCGGTATTTGCTCTCATCCTGTAAAACAGACCGCCGTGCTCCCCGACAGGCACCACGATGCCGGGATAGATTTCGAACGGGATACGGAATCCCTCCCACTCTCCGTTCAGCGCCGTGTCGATGCGATTGCCGTTCTCCCAATCCCAGTGATTGTCCGCGTGGAGGCTCGCACGACTCAGGCCCCCATCCAGGTAGTCGTACCGGGTGTAAGTAATGTGCGGCTGCCATTCACGAAATCCCCAGTCGCGAATTTTCTGCTGCCTCATCGTCAGGTGATACCCGCCGTCCACGCGACGGTAACCGTCCTCGTTTTCGAGGAATCCAACCTCGGGATTGAAGTCCTCCCCGGTGCGCCCATACTCGAACACAACCCGGTGCGTCCCGTTGTTGTATTCCGAGTCGACGTTGTAGGCGTAGTCGCGCCCGGTCAGGCCCGGCGTCTCCGTGCGCGCCGCAAAACCTGCCATCGTGAAGTACTCACCGACACCAAGCCTGCCGTCGGCGCCCCATGTCCGATTCCAGTCGTCCGAGGTCGAGAGGCTGCCGGTGCCCGACCGATTGACGAACATCGCCCCGATGCCGGATCGGTTCGGCAACTCGCGGCTGACGCGCATGACCGAGAAGTTGTTCGCGGACACCAGGCGGATGTCCTCGGTCTGCATGTTCAGAACGCCCACGTTGATTCCGCTGATCTTGCCGGTCAGCCGGCCGCCGGCGATGATCGGCACGATCGCGCCGTTGTCGTCGAGACCGATGCGGCGACTGAAGAACAAGTCCAGCTCGTCTTCTTTGCCAATCGTGAAGAGGCCGGAGTTCTCCAGAAAAAAGGGGCGCTTTTCTGGAAAGCGGAGGTTGAATCGCGAGAGGTTGATCTGCTCGGTGTCGACCTCGACCTGCGCAAAGTCGGTGTTGTAAGTGAGGTCCAGGCTGAGGCTCGGCGTTAGTCCTATCTTGGCGTCGCCGCCGATGTTCCCGTCCAGCTTCGTCGTCGAACCAGGAAGGAAATTCCGGTCCGTAGAACCAACGACGTACGGGAGGATTTTGAAATTGCGTGGCGTCTCGAGCTCGAGACCCCGCAGTTCCCCAGCAGACGTCAACCGCCCGAGATCGTAGACTCGCTCGAGCGGCGACCAGTACGTCCGCTCGCGCGTACGTTGTATGTTGCGATGGAAATTCACGCCCCACGTCTGCGGAGCCGGTCCATACCGCAACGTGCGCAACGGAATCCGGAACTCGGCGCTCCAGCCGGTCGGCGACATGCTGGTTTGTACTTCCCAGCTGCCGTCCCAGTTTGACTCCTGCTCTCCCTGGTCGCGCACCTGAGCGTCGTACTGCACGCCGGCCACATTTGTACCGAACACGAACCCGTTCTGCCGATCGTGGAAAGTGTCGAAGATTACCTGGAACGAGTCCATGTCTTCGAGATCCGCATCACGTCGTGTTTCGGTCGTGACAATGAGTGACGGATCGCGGTCGTGCAGCATGACCCCGACATAGATGGCCTCATCGTCATAGAGCAGCCGGACCTCGGTGCTCTCGGAGCCTGGCAGTCCCTCGAGCGGTTCAGCCTGAATGAAGCCGCTGAGTGGTGAGGCGTCTTGCCACATGCCTTCGTTGAGCACACCGTCGATCGTTGGGGCCTCGGTCACCTTCGTGGCTGTGGCGATGAGCCTTGGTCCAGGAACGTTCAACGGAAGGGGTGACGACTCGGGCAGTTGTGCCCACGCCGGCGTGACGAATAGAACGCCAACACCCCACAGACATAGAACGGCCTGATTACGTAGACAGAAATATGGCATCAGCAATAGCTACCCATTATGGACGAGGTGCCATCCTGGACTGGCCGACTCGCCGCGCTCGCAGACGTCTCCGCGTAGAACGTGATCAGCGCGACGCATGTTTACCGAAAACGATGAGGTCGGCTGTAACGGCCCCGCCTAGCAAAACATAGCTGGGGGCGATGAAGGCTGAGGCTGGGGATGAAGAAAATCGAAATCAGCGAGCCCGAGCGTGCGGTCTCGGCAGGGAAGCGCTCTTAGAAGAGGAAAAGGGAGATGGTCGACGCGTGCGGCTTTGATTCTGAAGGATGTCGACGACCTGGGGGCCCGGAGGTTGCTCGCTCACACCCGCCACGGCCGCTTCCACGAGGCGTTGATGCTGGGAGCTGAAAGCACCTGCGCGCGTCGAATACAGGGCAACGACGGTCCGACGCCCATCGGGCCCGTCAACCGGCACGGCGAGCGCACTCTGCAGGGCTCCCGCTTGTAAATCGAAGAGATCGAGAGCAGCGTCCGCGTTGACCATCGCTTGCCCGGAAGCGGCCACCCAGCCGCTCATCCGCTCACCGACCGGCATGGCAAGCTGCTCGAGATGCGTCGCGTGCGAGCCGCTGACGTGTCGAGCGACGATCTGTTCCTCTGTGTCATCCACGACGAAGACAGCAGCGGTATCCACACCTGGCATCGCACACAACGCCTCGGCCACCGCCGGCCAGCGGCACTGGCCAACCCTGACGCGCGAGAGCGCGGCCCCCAGTGCGAACGCCACCTGAATCTCGTTAAATGCCTCTGTAACACCCGAATCGGATGACGCCTTGTTAGTGATCACCTCGTCGGGCTTCGCTTCGTCTTGATCGGGGACTGGATCGGCCGGCGTCACGGCGCCGGATTCACACATGTGGCGGAACACATCGACGACCGCCGGGTCGTACATCGTTCCGCGTCGCGCATCGATGATTTCGAGCGCTTCTGACATGGACAGGGCACGGCGATAGGGACGATTCGAGGTCAGCGCGTCGAAGCAGTCCACTACGGCGAGGATCCTTGCACCGATCGGAATCTCACTGCCCTTCAGCCCCTCGGAATATCCGGTCCCATCCCAGTTCTCGTGATGGTGACGAACGATGGGTACGAGCGGATAGGGGAAGTCGACCTCGGAGAGGATCTCGGCACCAATGCGGGCATGCGACTTCATGCGCTCGAATTCCGCGGGCGTCAATTTGCCAGGCTTGTTGAGAATATGTTCCGGTATCGCCAGCTTCCCGACATCGTGCAGCAGGGCCGCGGCCTCGATCGCGCGGAGCTGCAGATCGTCGTTCACACCAAGGCGCCGGGCGAGCGCGAGTGCCGCGCTCTGCACGCGGCGGATGTGGTCATGGGTCACCCCGTCCTTGGCGTCGACGGCTCGGGCCAGTGCTTCGATGGTCGACAGGTGGAGACGACTGACTTCGGCGAGATGATTGAGCTGGTCGGCGACACGTCCTGTGGCATTGCGATAGGCGAAGTGCAGAATGACGGCGAGGAGCAGCGGAAGGGCGAGGATCACCATGCCGTAGGTGCCGAGCTGCAGCGCGAACACCACGAACGCGGCGCCGAGCCCACCGCCGATGAACGTGAACCAGAGGCCCTGAAAGTGCTTTCGCCAGATCGAGAAAACGTTCGCTCGCTCTTTCAGCGAGACGATCACGGCAATGGCAAACGTGTTCAGGAAGAAGTAAAGACCCGCAAAGGCGAGCAACCATGGGCCAACGACATCCAGGCCGAGCCGGTGCATGTAAAGTGGCTGGATTCCTGAGGCGCGGAAGAACACCGCGGCCGAGATCCACATGGCGACCGGGGGTGCCGCGGCGTTGAACAAAAACTTTTCCAACGTCAGCCCCGTCGTTCGCATCAAGCGCGCGGAGATCACCAGGGTGTCAATCGCGACGACGGCCGCCCCCGCCGCCGGGCCGAACACCACGGCAGTCGTGAGCGTGAAGACATCGGAGATCGAGAAATTCACAGAGACCGCTGGAATCTTGAGGACCGCCGATCCGCTGATCAAGGTCAGCGCGACCAGTGCCCACCACTGCAACGGCGGTTGAGCGGTCCGTAGTGTCAACACAGACTCGGCGAGAACGAAACAGCCAGCGATGAACACCGCGACGACGTACAAGCGCGCGCGTACCGTGCCGGAGTGCGCCGTGGGATGAAACCCCGACGCCTCGCTCGCCGGCATGTCGCGAAATGCAGCACGTTCTGCGGCTGTTTCCTGCTTCACTCGCACGCCCTCACGTTGCGTGTCTCACTCACGACCACTGCGTTTGTTCCACTGCAAGACACCGAATTACGCCTCTAACAGACGCTGACCGCGCAACAGGCTTCGTCGCAACGACTTACTTTCTTGATCGGCCAGGGTCCGAATCTTGCTCAACAGTCAACTGCAATTTGGCTACCGCGCCTGCGATGCGGCTCGTTGTCGGGATTCCGTACTCCGTTGTGACGGGTACGGCGATCCCAGGCGCGCAGGGCGTGCAGTTAACACGGAATAGCAGCAAGGCGCGAGCCACTGGCTGCTCGGAGGGTTAGATGCGTCAGTCGATGCTCGCTAACGTTGTCTGGGGCATGCGGTTGAAGTCAGCGGGCGTGCGACTCGCTGTGGCGTTGCTCGTCGCCGTTTTCTCGTACCCTGCGGTGAATCATGCAGGCGGCGCGCCCAAAGAGAAACCGACCAAGCTCGATAAGGTCCTGCGGAAAGCGGCTGACGCCGGTGACAAATCAGCACAGCGTGTCATCGTGCGCACGCGGAAAGGCTACACGTCCGCAGTCGCCGATCGCCTGAAGAAACACGGCGATCGCGTCGAGTCCGAGCATCGCCGACTGAACTCGTTCACGGCGACTGTCCACGGAGAGGATCTGCGCGCGCTCGAAGGCGATCCCGACATCGAGGGTCTTTCGGTCGACGCGATCATCGCCGCCGGCGAAGGGTCACCGGACGACGGGCAGGCAAGCGCAGCCGTCGATGGTCTGCTGACAGAGGCACTCGGGCTGACCGGCACCAAGTACGAAGGCGAGAAGGTCAGTATCGCCGTGATCGACTCAGGTCTCGAAAAGAGTCCCGACCTCGATGGCGGTCGCTCTGACCGGTTCTTTGATTTCACCGCTGACGGCCAGAAGGGGCACCCGTACGACGACTACGGCCATGGCACGCACGTCGCCACGTTGATCGGGGGCGAGGGTAAGGATTCAGAGCGCGACGTCGAAGTGCTCGAGAACGGGAAGATTCACAAGATCAAGATCACCCCGTATCGCGGCGTTGCGCCGAAAGCGCGCATCATCAGCCTCAAGGTGCTCGATGCTGATGGCGCCGGCTACACGAGTTCCGTGCTGCGGGCGATCGAGTTCGCGATCGAAAGCCGGGACGAGCTGAACATCGGCGTCATCAACCTCTCACTCGGTCATCCCATCTACGAATCTCCCGACACCGATCCTCTGGTCCGCGCCGTGGAAGACGCCACCCGCGCCGGCATCATCGTCGTGGCGGCCGCTGGCAACTACGGAATGAACCAGGAAACCGGCGAGGTCGGGTACGCGGGCATCACGTCGCCCGGTAACGCACCGTCTGCGATCACGGTTGGCGCGCTCGACATGCACGGCACGGCCGATCGCAGCGACGACACGGTTGCACCGTACAGCTCACGCGGACCGGCATGGTATTCAGGCCTCGCGAAACCAGACCTCGTGGCGCCCGGACATCGTCTTGTTGCGGTCGGTGCGTACAACGGATCGCTCTACCAGCGCTATGCGGACCGCCGCGTCAACGGTCGCGATCTCAAGAGGGCGCGCTATTTCAGGCTGAGCGGCACGAGTATGGCGGCCGCTGTCACCAGTGGCGTGGTCGCGCTCATGATCGAGGCAAACAAAGAAACGTTCGATGCGCCCCTGACGCCAAATACGGTCAAGGCCATCCTCGAGTACACGGCGCTGCCGCTTTACACTGCCGACCCATTAACCCAAGGGACGGGCGGTCTGAACGGTGGTGGTGCCGTGCAACTCGCCGAAACGATCGACCCCGGCCGTGCGGTCGGCGAGTGGTGGATGACCGCGCCGCTGACGCCATGGACGTTAATCGGCGGTCAGCAAGTTGTTTGGGGACAGACCGTGGTCTGGGGCAGCACGGTGGTCTGGGGAAGCACGCTCGTGCAGCAGAACCACCTGGCCTGGGGACAAACGGTCGTGTGGGGCTCGGCGAGAACCGTCGTGTGGGGCTCGTCGGATACCGTCGTGTGGGGCAGCACCGACCTCGTGTGGGATAACACGTCGCTCTGGAGCCAGACCGTCGTCTGGGGCAGCGGCCTGCTCAACACATCAGATGGGAGCGGCGTCCTCGGACCCAACACCGTGGTCTGGGGCAGCATGGACACGGTGGTCTGGGGAAGCACCGTGCCGTAGAGTCATTTGGTGTCAGGCAGTGAATCGTGAACGCTGACCCTCGTCGCGACCGCCCAGGCGAGGACGAGGGCAAAGGTCGACCGTCACGATTCACTGCCTGACGCCGAAGTCCGAGAACCCCGTGAACGCCGAAGTCCGGGAACCCCGTGTTGACACGGGTGTCCGGGAACCCGTGTTCACGATTCACTGCCTGACACCCAGGTTGCGACCGGCCGTGGTTGAGAGCGAGGGGCGCGCGTGGCAAGAAATCCGCAATGACTGCCACTCGTGAGCAGTCCCCTCGAAGACTACGCACTTATTGGCGACTGTGAGACCGCCGCGCTGGTATCGCGCGGCGGCTCCATCGATTGGCTGTGCTGGCCGCGGTTCGATTCGGGTGCGTGCTTTGCCGCGTTGCTCGGCACCCCCGACCACGGCCGCTGGCTCCTCGAGCCCGTCGACTCACGCCCGCGCATCACTCGCCGATATCGCCATAACACGCTGATCCTCGAAACGACGTTCGAAACTGACGATGGCGTGGCGACCGTCATCGACTTCATGCCGCCACGCGGAAAGAACTCGGACATCGTCCGGCTCGTCCGGGGCGATCGCGGGCGCGTCAGGATGCACACAGAGTTGGTGCTGCGGTTCGACTATGGTCGCGACGTCCCGTGGGTCAATCGGTTGCCCGACGGCACCTTCCGCGCGGTCGCAGGGCCGGACATGGTCGTGATGCACACGCCCGTTCCTTGCGCGGCGAGGACCTCAAGACGGTCGCAACATTCGAGGTCGACGCCGGGACCAGCGTGCCTCTGGTTCTGACACACGGGCCTTCGCACCTCCCACCGCCGTCGGCGATTCATCCCGAAAAGTCGATGGCCGAAACAGAGCGGTTCTGGATGGAGTGGGCCGAACGCAGCCAATCTCGCGGAGAGTGGGCCGACGCGGTGACCCGCTCGTTGATCACGTTGAAGGCGCTGACCTACGCCCCTACTGGAGGCATCGTCGCGGCTCCAACTACCTCGCTCCCCGAACTGATCGGCGGTGCGAGGAATTGGGACTATCGCTTTTGCTGGCTTCGCGATGCGACGTTGACGCTGCTCGCCCTCATGAACGCCGGCTACTACGAAGAGGCGCAGGCATGGCGTGACTGGCTCCTGCGCGCCGCCGCGGGATCACCGTCGCAGATCCAGATCATGTACGGGCTGGCTGGCGAGCGCCGTTTGTCGGAATACGAAGTGCCCTGGCTGCCAGCTATGACCGCTCTGCGCCCGTGCGCATCGGCAACGCTGCCCACGGTCAACTTCAGCTCGACGTGTTCGGTGAAATGAGCGACGCGCTGCATCATGCGCGGCGCGGGGGACTGCAGACACGTGACGCTGATTGGGCCTTCCAGCGCGCCGTCCTCGAGCACCTGGAAGAGGTTTGGAGTCGGCCGGACCAGGGCATGTGGGAAATACGTGGGGAGCCAAGGCACTTCACCTATTCGAAGATCATGGCGTGGGTGGCGCTGGATCGCGGCATTCGAGCGATCGAAGAGATGCACCTGGAAGGCCCGCTCTCCAGGTGGCGCGACGTCCGCCAACACATTCACTCCGAGGTCTGCGCCTGCGGGTTCGACAAGGAGCTGGGCAGCTTCGTTCAGTCCTACGGGTCCAAGGAACTGGACGCGAGTCTGCTTCTCCTGCCCACCACCGGCTTTCTGCCGCGGTCGGATCCACGAGTACAGGGGACGATCGCAGCGGTAGAGCGCCACCTGTTCATCGATGGATTCGTCCTTCGTTACAACACACACACGAGCGCGGACGGGCTTCCGCCCGGAGAAGGCAATACGATACCCATGCTCGTCGTCTCGTCGGCAACTTTCCGCAGGCGTTCTCGCACATCGCGTTGGTGAACTCCGCGCACAACCTGGCGCGCGCCACGAAGCCCGCCGAGCAGAGAGCCGCGCGATGAGTCAACTCCCAATCTCCAACTACCAACTCCCAACTCCTAACTCCCAAAATCGATTCGATCGCGTTGGGAATTGGGATTTGGAAGTTGGGAGTTGATCTGGCTTTGAGCGGCGCCGCAATGCGACGCGCCGCCGCAAGCCGTCAGAAAGAGTACTTCACCGCGAGCTGCAAGGCCCGCGGGTCGAGAGCGGTCGTGATTGTTCCGAAGTTTGCCGCGCCCAGCATCGTTGCCGGGGCCGCGAAATTCGCCGTGTTCAGCAGATTGAACACTTCAGCTCGCAGCTCGAACGCGCGCTCGCGCCCGACGCGAATGAGACGCATCACTGCCAGATCGACATCGCGATACGAGGGACCCCGCACGGGATTGCGCGACGCAGTTCCGATTTGGAATTGGTTCGCCGTCGCGAACGCGTCTGTGTTGAACCAGCGATCGGGCGACCGCCCATCAGCGGGTAGGGTGGGATCGCCAACGAGATTCGGCCGCTGTGTCGTGAAACCGGCGTACCCAAGCGAATTTGCCTGCGTCACCGCGACGGGAACGCCTGACTGCAGCGTGACCACCGTCGCGATACTCCAGTCTTGGGCCAGCATGCCGACGATCCCGCGCGGTTGTTGACCACGGCCCTCGCCGAATGGCAGATCCCAGACGATCGAGCCGCCGAAGTAGTGCGGGATATCGCCGGTGGAATAGTCATAGTCGCGATCCAGGTTGTAACTGTCGGCGACGGCGGCGTTGGTCAGCGGCCCGGTCAGGATCGATGCGTCGAACACCGACGAGGCCGTGTCCTTCAGCGTCGAGTAGGTGTAGGCGGCCGAGTAGGTCAGCCCTTTCGAAAGGCGCTGACGGACGCTGAACGCCACGCCCTGGTAATTGGTCACGCCGACATTGTTTCGATAGAAGCTGACCGCCGTGTACTCCGGAAACGGTTTCAGGAGTTGCGCGCGCGTCACTGTCGGGTCGCCGATCGAAGAAGAGCGCGGGATGATCCCGAAATAGGGATTCGGTACCCTGACCAGGAGGGCCGAGCCGAGTGCCAGCTGTTCCTCAGTCAACTGGTTGATGTTGCTATCCGGGATTCCGACCTGCGTGATCTTCGACCCGAGGTACGACACTTCGACGACCGTGTTCGTCGTCAACTCCCGCTGCACCGACGCGTTCCACTGCTGCGCGTAGCCTGACCCGAGCCCGGCGTCGACCGTGAAAACGCCCTGCCCTAGGCCCGCGGATGGGCTGTAGTCGATCGGTGCCGTGGTCGGGCCGTTGGCCAGCACGAAGGCTGGAGAAATGTTGTCGAGCGTCCGGAGCGTGGCCTCCTGCAGAAACGGAAACGTCGGCGTTGTGAACGGCGTCGTGATCCCGGCCATTTCGATCCAGACGAGTCCGTAGCCTGAGCTCAGGACGGTCCGATCCGTGAGGCGATAGACAGCACCGAAACGGGGGCCGAAGTTGTTCTTCTTGAGCGGCCGCACCGGTTCGTCGCCCGGGTAATCGAGCAGCCGCGTCTGCAGGTTGAACACCGCAGTCTGGCCATTGATCTCGGTGGATGGAAAATTCAGCGTGTAGCGCAGGCCTGGGTTGATGGTCAGGCGATCGGAAATTTTCCAGTCGTCCTGGATGAAGTACTCCTGAATATGGGCGCGTTCCTGAATGTCTGACTGCTGGAACGAGATGGCAAAGTTCTGCACCTGGCCGAGCAGAAAGCTCGCGACCGCGTTGCCGGTGCCGGTGACGCCAGGGAGATCGCTGCCGACGGTGCTGAACGTGAAGTTGCCCGTCGGCCATGGGGGCTGAACCACGTTGAGCCGCTCCCACCGCCAGTCGAGGCCCATCTTCACCGTGTGCCGGCCTTTCAGCCAGGTCAGCGAATCAGCGATTTCCGTGACGCTGGTGCCAAAGTCCGACGCGGTGTTTTGCGGAGACCCGATCTGCTGATAACCGTTAGGAGCGAACGTCGGAAGCGTGTTCGCGAACGCCCCATTCACCGGGATCCCCGGAATGTTCAGCGCGCTCCCCGCAGGTGAGGACAACCCCGCTGCACCCCGATCGACCTTGCGACGCGTATCGCCGACGCGCACTTCATTCAGAAGAGTTCCCGAGAACGTGTGCTGATAATTCGAGGCAAACGCCCACGTCTCAGTCTTCTGCGGTCCCACCGCCACGCTGCCGGCCGGAATGGTGCCGCTGCCATCTGCAAACGCCGTGACCGGTTCGGCCTGACCGCTGAAGTACGTCAGGCGGCCGAACACCTGGTCCTGGCCAGTCGCGAACTTGTGATCGAGGCGCACATCGCCCTGATCCTGGTTGTCGAGTTCGTTGGCCGTCCGCGTGTAGTTGTTCGAGGTACCGGCCGACGTCGGCAATGGGTAGCGATCGAGCAGCGACAGCGCGGTGGGGTCCATCGCGCTTCGTGGAATCGTATTGTTGGCAAACGGCTGGCGGGTCGACCCGGCGGTGGTTCGCGGATCGTAGATGGTCGGGACTCTTCCGGCGATCGCCTCGGTGAAAATGCCCTGCCGCTGCAACAGCGTGGGAACGACGGACGTGATCGTTCGTCCGATCGCCTGGCGCTGACCCTGATAGTCAACGAAGAAGAATGTCCGGTCTTTTACCAGCGGTCCTCCGAGCACGCCGCCAAACTGGTTGCGGCGGTACTCGGGCTTCACCGGGTTCGTCTTCTGGAAATAGTTCCGAGCGTTCAGATTTTCGTTACGAAAGAACTCGAACAATGTGCCGCGAAACGCATTGCCGCCTGATTTGGTCGTGAGATTGACCACCCCGCCGTTGAACCGGCCGAACTCCGCGGGCGGGCTGTTGCTCTCGATCTTGAATTCCTGGATGGCATCGATGATCGGGTAGTACGCGACCTGCCCGGGCTCCGGCTGGAGCACGGAGATGCCGTCGAACAGATATTCGTTCGTACGAGGTCGCCCGCCGTTGATGCGGGGCAGCACGGAATTCGGCGGCAACGCGACGCCGGGAGCGATGGATGCAAGCATGATGAACAGGCGTCCGTTCAGCGGCAGTTGCTCGACCTGCTCATTCTCGATCACCGTACCGAGGCTCGCGGTTTCGGCACGCACGATCGACGAGTCGCCGACAACCGTCACCTTTTCCTGAATGCCTCCGACGCTGAGGTCGAAATCAATCCGCGCCTTTTCACCTGTGGTAATCCGGATGCCTTCGCGTCGTACCGGAGTGAAGCCCGAGAGTTCGACCTCGACACGATACTCCCCCGGCGCCAGACTCGCGGCGGTGTAAACACCATCCTCAGTCGAAACGACGATTCGCTGGCGGTTGGTCCGTATCTCCGTCACGGTAATAGTCGCTCCAGGAACAGCGGCGCCAGCCTGGTCCTTCACAACACCTGTGATTTCCCCAGCCGCCACCTGAGCCCGGGCGGGCACTGTTCCGGCGGAGCACACATATGCGATGGTGAGGCAGACGGAGAGCAACCTTCTTGTTGAGGTGATACGCATTGGCCTCAGAAACTCTAGATCGCTTTTATACGATCCTCAAATCGACTCAAGCCGACTTAATTCGCCAAACGCCCTAGGCGGGTCTGAAGACCCGCCTCTACGCTGATGGCACCGTGCGGAATTCAGGAACCACGTTGATCGAGACCGACTTGATGAGCGCGTAGAGGCGCTGGCCACCGGCGAGGTCGAGGCGCGCGATGGCGTCTCTCGTGACCTCGGCCAATAGAAGCACGCCGCCAACAGCGATTTGCACGACGATGTGATCGAGGGCGGGATCGGCATTCAACGCCGACACTGTACCCGCCAGTACGTTGTGCAGACTGAGGCCCCGCGGCTCACTGGTCGCCAGGATGACGTCGCGCGCCGCGATGCGCACCCGCACGATGGTTCCGGTGGTCAGAATCCGATCGGATGCCAGCAGCGTGCCTCCGTCGAAGGTCAGTTCCAGTAGTCCACGTTCGGGATTGCGACGGACAACGCGCGCGTCGAACACACTCCCAAGACCAACGGCTTCCCTCAGCCATGTCACGTCGGGACGACTCGTCAGCTCGGTCAGTGCCCCGCTCGCGATCGCGCGGCCGCGATCGAGGATCAATAGATGAGTCGCCAGCCGGATCACATCGTCGAAATCATGCGTGACGAGCACAAGCGGGATATCGAGGGTTCGCCGCAACTCGTCGATCTCATCCTGCAAACGCCGGCGTACTGCACGATCGACTGCGGTAAATGGCTCATCGAGGAGCAGCACGGCCGGTTCGCGCGCGAGGGCACGGGCGAGTGCCACCCGCTGGCGCTCACCGCCTGAAAGCTCCTGTGGGCGGCGGTCATGGCGATCGGAGAGGTGGACGAGGTCGAGCAACTGGTGCGCGCGCGCGCGTCGCTCGGTGGCGGGTCGATGACCGAGCGCCGTCATCACGTTGCCTCTGGCGGTCAGGTGCGGGAAGAGGGCGTATTCCTGGAACACAACGCCCACGGCGCGGCGATGTGGCGGGACGAAGACGCGCGTCGCCGTGTCGCTCCACGTCTCGAGACCGGAGCGAACCGAGGCGTGTTCCGGGCAATACAACCCCGCGATGCTGCGCAGGATCGTTGTCTTCCCACTGCCCGATGGTCCGAAGATGGCCAGAATCTGGCCGGGATCGCACGTGAATTCCAGATCGAGCGGGATGGGTGCCCGCTGCCGGAGGCTGACCGACAGCCGATCAGCCACGTTGCCCGCTCACCTGGCGAGACAACCTGGTGGTCAGCATCAGGGTGACCACGGCAATCGCAAGCAGCGTCGCCGCCATGAGGCCGGCGCTGCGATCGTCGAAGGCCTGCATCCGATCGTAAATCGCGACGCTCAGGGTCCGCGTCTCACCCGGGAGGTTGCCGCCGACCATCAGCACGACGCCGAATTCTCCAAGCGTGTGCGCGAACGTGAGCATCGCGGCGGTGAGAATCCCGGGCCAGGCAAGCGGCACCTCGATCCGGAGAAAGCGTTGCCACGGTGTCAGACCGCAGCACGCGGCGGCATCACGCACGTCGGCGGGAATAGCCTCGAAGCCTCGTTGAATCGGCTGGACAACGAACGGAATGTTGGCGATCGCCGAAGCCAGCAACAGTCCCTCGAAGGAAAACGGCAACGACTGACCGACGAGCGCTTGAAAGGCCTGCCCGAGCGGCGACCGTGCGCCAAACGCGACCAGGAGATAGAACCCGAGAACCGTTGGTGGCAACACGAGCGGCACCGTGACGAGCGCTTCGACGAGCAGCTTGCCGCGAAAGTGATGGACGGCCAGCAGTCGCCCGAACCAGATGCCGCACGGCAGAAGGATCGCGATCGTGCCGGCGCCCAGCCAGAGCGAGACGCGAAGAGCATCCCAATCCATGCGGGTTACTGTGGTACTCCGTAGCCGTGCTTCCGAAGGATCGCGCGCGCGGTGTTGCCCTGCAGGTACGCGTAGAACTGCGTCGCCGTTGCACCCGCGCGTTTGAGCAGCACCATCCGCTGGCGCAGCGGCAGATGATCGCTCTCCGGAATCAGCACGTACGTGCCCCGCTCGGCGAATCCTGGAGCCAGGACGAGCGAGTACGCAAGCAGGCCGCCAATGGCGTTTCCCGTCGTTGCAAATTGCGCCGCCTGCGAGATGGTGTCCCCCAGGACCAGTTGCGGGCGAATGTCCTCCCACAAGCCGTGTTTCTGCAGTACCGCCTCTGCCGCTTCGCCATAGGGGGCCACGTCTGGATTGGCGATCGCGAACTTCCCCGCGCGCGCGGGCGCGCCCTTGCCCATCTTGACCAGGCGCGCGAGGCCGTCGAGTCGCGCATCGACTGTCAACGGCGAGCCCTTGGGTGCGAACAGGGCAAGGCGTCCAACGGCGTACACCACGCCCTCATCGCGAGTCAGCCCGGCGGCGGCGAGCCTCTTCGGGAACTCTTCGTCGCCCGCCAGAAACAACTCGAATGGCGCTCCATCCTGAATCTGTCGCGTCAACGTCCCGGACGCACCGAAGACGATGTCGACAGGGGCGCCACCTTCGCGGACGAATTTGTCCTTGATTTCAGTGAGCGCGAAATTGAGATTGGCAGCAGCGGCAAGCGCGGGTGGCCGCTGGGCGGCGGGACGCGCTCCCATGGTCATCACGAATCCAGCCGCGACAATCAAAGCGATAATGCGCATTAAATCGACTCTGTGATCGTACCATATCGACCTATTCAGTCTCATCACATTAGAATAGGGCCCGATGGCGCTCCTCACCGTCCGAGCGGCAGCCGAACAACTCGGGGTGGCGTACTCCACGCTGAAGCGCTGGGTGCATACCGGCCAGGTGCGGACCACGCGTACCGAAGGCGGCCACCATCGAGTTTCGCAGGCGGAGCTCGAGCGACTCCTGACCCGGCAGCAGCCCGAGGCGAAGCGCCGTGTCACGGCGCCGACTGGCAACGAATCGATTGAAGGACTGAGCGCCCGCAATCGCTTGAGCGGATTCGTCGAGGAAGTCCGGATTGATGGCCTGCTCGCCCAGGTTCGATTGCGGGTCGGCGATCAATCGCTGACCGCCGTGATCACGGCTGATGCCGTGCGCGCGTTGAAACTCCGCCGCGGCGACGATGCACTGGCGATCATCAAGTCGACCGAGGTCATGATTGCGAAGGCTGGCGGGGAGTCGACCGTCAGCCCTCGCCGGCGGACGCGCTCGGGTTGATCAGTGATCAATCCCGAGATCAACTTCCAGCCTCCAACGCCCAACTTCCAAACAGCCCGGCCCTTGGGAATTGGAGATTGGGAGTTGGGCGTTATCAGCGGGCTTCAGACCCCCTGCCAATTCGTGACATGATCGTGTGATTGCGTTGAGACGGAGACACATGATGAAGAGAGTCGTGCTCGCTGTGGCAGTTGCCTTCGCCCTCGGTTCCACGCTGTATGTGACGGCTCAGCAACCTGGTGCTCCACCGGCAGGCGCCCCCGCTGGCGGGCGACGAGGCGGTGGCCCTCCTGGCGGCGGACCGGAAGATGGGTTGAACGTTCGCCCACCGAACGCCCCGGATCAGAAACCAGCATTCGCGGGGCAGACGCGCGCACCCGAGCAGAAACTCGGCGTCGCGTTCAACGTCGTCACAGTGACCGAAGGGCTCGTCAACCCGTGGGGACTCGAGTTCCTTCCCGACGGCAAGATGCTGGTCACGGAACGTCCCGGACGTCTGCGCGTCGTCAGTGCTGATGGCAAACAGATGTCGGAGCCGGTGGCCGGGTTGCCTGCGGTTGATTCGCGTGGACAAGGCGGCCTGCTCGGCATCGCGCTCGATCCGGCGTTCCAGAAGAACCAGTTGATCTACTGGAGCTACGCGGAACCGCGCGACAACATGATGAACAACACCGCGGTCGCGCGCGGGAAGTTCGTCGACGGCGCGGCGCCCAAGGTCGAGAACGTGCAGGTCATTTTCCACCAGGCGCCATCGCTCGCCTCGAACCTCCACTTCGGCGGACGACTCCTGTTCAGCCGTGACGGCACGCTGTTCGTTACGCTCGGTGAGCGCTCGATCACGGAAGGACGCATGCAGGCGCAGCGCATGGACGGCCTGCTTGGCAAGATCGTCCGTCTGAATCCTGATGGTTCCATCCCCAAGGACAATCCGTTCGTCGGGAAAGAAGGCGTGAGGCCCGAAATCTGGTCCTTCGGCCACCGCAACGTGCAAGCGGCTGCGCTGAATCCAGCGACCGGTGAACTGTGGGAAGTGGAGCACGGTACCCGCGGCGGCGATGAAGTCAACATCTCGCGCAAAGGCAAGGACTACGGCTGGCCTACGATCGCCTATGGCATCGAGTATCAGGGCCCGCCCATCACCGGCGGCATCCAACAGCAGGAAGGCATGGAGCAACCGCGCTACTACTGGGATCCGAACATCGCGCCGAGCGGTATGATCTTCTATACGGGCAAGCTGTTTCCGGCGTGGCAGAACAGCCTCTTTATCGGTGGTCTCGGCAGCACGAACCTCGTGCGACT
>DASRJE010000014.1:0-5134 GCA_035649635.1 Vicinamibacterales bacterium
GGATTCACTTCTTCGAATCGATCGTGTTCGAACCCGATCCGCCGAGATCCATGCGGCGGCCGTCAGGGAACTTCAGATCGCGGGAGCTGGCGCGCAACGAGCCGTCCTTTGCCTGGAAGCCGACGACCGTGACCTTCGTGCCGGCAGGCAGCGAGTTGCGGTTCCAGCCAAGACGCATCAGCACGGAGGGGGAGCCGCCCTCGATCTTCCACCGCTCGACGGAGCCGTCCGGCTTCTTCACGTCGATGTGCAGCCAAGAGTGCGGGTTGACCCACTCCATCATCACGACCTGCCCCTCGAGCGTCACCACTTTGTTCGCATCGAACTCGGCGGAAAAGGAGTGATGCGCGGCAGCCGGCGCCGCGAGCGCGACCACGATGACGGCCACTGCCGCAATGCTCATTTGCTGCCCTTCTGAAGCAGATCTTGATAGAGGAGCCTGTCGGCGAAGGGAACGCACTTGTGCTCGAGCAATTGTGCCTGCGGATCGATCAGCCGGTACAGCGGCATCTCGATCGTCCACGGGCGCGTGTACGTCTGCGGGTCGTCGAGCGTCGCCTCGTAGGAAAGGTGGTTCGGCGCCAGCAGCCTGAATCGCTCGGTGACCGTCAACTGATTGCTCGCATGATTCCCGGCGCGATCCAGCCACGACTGACCGTTCTGCCATTTCGTCGTAATCGCCAGTACGTCGCCATCCCACTTGCCCATGGACTTGCCCATCCAGGAATCGACTGGCAGCTCCGAGGCGTCTTTCATGTAGATCACGCGGTTCGCCGCTGCGAAGGGATACACGAACAGCAGGTCGTCGTCGCCGGCCTGGAAGATCTGGAACGGCATGTTGTGATACGTGACGCGCGGCACGCCGAGCATGTAGCACTTTGCTTCGGGATCCGCCGCCGGCCACTTCGTCCTGTTCTCGTTCCGTTTCACGAGCGCGTCGGGCTTGTACGGAATCGTCCCGCCGCGCACGACGCTCTGTCCGGCCGGGATCGCGCCGATCGCGCCAAGCTGCCAGAAGTCCTTCAGCTCCTCGGCGGAATGACTCTCGAGATTCCAATAGGCGGTGTTCAACGCCTGCCAGATGCCGTTGAAATCGGGACGGCCCGCAATGCGCGCGGGGCGGTCTTGTAACGGCCCCTCGGTTCGGCCTCTCACTTGCGGTTGCGCTCGTGTGGCACCGACCGCCAGCACAATCACTGCTGCGATCGTGAGCGCTCGGATCCCGCGATTCCATCGATGTCGCATGCGCATCTGTTGACGACCGTTGCGTGCCCGAGCGGCTACTTGACGCGCGTCGCGCGCTCCTGGCGCGTCCCCTGAAGCATGACGAACTCGGCGACGTTGCCAGCGGCGTCGCGGACGAACTCGATGACGAGGTTGAGGTCGCGCACGAAGAACCGGGTTTCGGATTCGGCCTGGAACGGCAGCGCGTTGCCGCCGGTCGGATGGAGCGCGAGCTGTCCGCCCTCGACCTTGACGGTCATGGTCTGGCCGTTGGCAAACTGGTACTCGCCGGCGTAGCGCGCGAGCACCGAGGGCGCGAGCGTGATGGCCTTTTTCTCCGAGATCAACTGCACGGTGTCGCCATGGGCGAGGGCGCCGAGGTACCCGGCGATTTCTGGCGATGGCGCGACGCTAATATTCCCGAGCACGACCACCGAGATTCCGCGATCGAAGAAGTACGTCAGGTTGGCAAATGGCGGCGCGCCGCCGCCGTGCGTCGCGGCCCGGCGGCCGTCGATCGTGCGGATGTATACGCCAAGCCCATATTCGCCCTTGAACGGCGTCGTCATCTTCTGCAGCGAGGCTTTCGATACCACCTTGCCGCCGTACAGACCGTTCTGCCACCGCAACAAGTCTTCGGTCGTCGAATAGAAGCCTGCCGCCGTGTTGGGAACGATGCGATCGGACGCGTAGGACGCGTTGACCAGGCCGTTGGGTGTCACGGTATACGACCCGGCACGCCGTGCGATGACCGCCGGGCCGTCGAGCCCCGAGTCCTTCATGCCGAGCGGCGTGAAGATGTTCTCGCGGATGAACGTCTCGTAGGTCTGGCCGGTGAGCTTCTGAATGAGGTGGCCGAGGATCAAGTAGCCCGAGTTCGTGTAGTTGAACCGCTCGCCCGGCGCGGATTCGAGCGGCCGCTGCATCAGCGCGGTGACGAATCCCGCGACCGTGCCGTCCGGGCTCTCAACCGGCGATTGGCGATTCGTGGGCGGCGACTGCAGGCCCGGAAATCCGGCCGTGTGCGTCAGCAGGTGAAAGAGCGTGATGCGGTCCCAAGACGAGGGCGCCTCTGGCAGGTGCGTCTTCACGAGGTCGTCGAGCTTCAGACGCCCGCGTTCCTCGAGGAGAAGTGTTGCCGCGGCGGTGAACTGCTTGGTGATCGACGCCACCTTGAACCGCGTGTTCGGGCTGGCGGGGATATTCCACTCGACGTTCGCCAGGCCGTAGCCTTTGCTGACGATCACGTCGGTACCGCGCGCGACCAGCACTGAACCGGCGAAGGTTTTGCTGCCGACATACGACTGTACGACCTGCTCCATCCGCGCGACGTCCTGCGCCATGCAGACGGTGGCCACCCCAAGCGACGCCAGCAGCACGACGGCGATCCGATGCATGTCAATGCTCCAGAAATCCGAAAAAGGAAACGCTCCGCTGACAGAAGAATATTAGTCCCAACGCCAAGGAGTGTTGTGGCACCATCAGCCGCTGTGGCGATACAAGCGACGTGGAGGTAACTGCATGCGCGTTCGATTATTCGTGCTCTTGCTCGCAACCCTGCCGGCACTGCCGCACGCACAACAAAGCGCGCTGCCGCAGGACATCAATCCGGTCACGCTGTCGCGGCTGCCGCCAGTGACGGCCGAAGACCTCGATGAAGAGGGCCGCAAGCTCCTGGCTGACAGGCCGGTGAAACCGGGGCCGGGACCTACGCATGTCACCAGTTACAGCCCGAGGGAGCGCAGCCTCGGTATCCCCTCTGGCGTGAACAGCCCGGTCGGGCCGCGCTACTTTCAGCTGGCGGTGCTCATCATCGCGCGTGAAATCGACCAGCAATACGAGTGGTCCGCTCACGAGCCCGCGGGATTGAAGCAGGGACTCGAGCAGTCGGTCATCGACGTCGTCAAGCACGACAAGGACGTGGCGGGGCTGTCCGACAAGGACGCGACCCTCATCACCTTCGGCCGCACGTTGTATCGCGAGCATCATGTGAGCAGCGAGTTATGGCAGAAGATGGTGAAACAGTTCGGGCGGCAACACACCGTGCAGCTGATGATGATCATGGGCGACTACTTCAGAGTGGGCTTCATGATGAACGCCGTCGATCAGCGTCTGCCGCCGGAGCGGAAGCCACTGCTGCCGCCGTTGAATCGACGGTGAGCCCGATGCCGTAGCGTTTCAGCGGGGCGACGATGTGTTTCTCGGCGGCCACTCCGGCCAGACGTTGCCGGACGTCGCCTCGATTGGGACCGGTCCGACGAGCGAGAATCCTGGAACGGCGCTTCCCGGGCGCGGCGTTGGTGGCGGCTGGTGATCGGCGGACGTCGAGGCGCGCATCTCGTTCCAGCCCACGTGCGCCGTCACGTGCTTGTCGAACGTCGGAATCTCGCCGTCGCCCCAGTCCTCGTGGAGGATGTTGAACGTCAGCGTGTCGCCGTCGATCCGGAAATCGTCGAGCGCCGTCATGGTGTACGGGTTGTCGCACGTGCCGCACACCATGCCGCGGAGCCGATTGCCGATTTTCTTGATGATGAAGAACTGCTTCGGCGCGCCGACACCGAATCCCAGCCAGACACCGACGACGTCCTTCTCGGTCAGCGTCGACTTCCACGGACCCGGCTGGATGTAGGGGAGTCCATCGGCGCCGTCGGGGTTGCGTCGTTGAGGATTGCCCGGCACTGAAGGCCGGTCCTTCGGCAGCACCGAAACCTTGGCTGGAATCGGATCCGGTCCACGCGGATCCTTGATCAGGACGCGGACGAACGTGCCCCCGCCGGGCGCGCCGCTCGTGCCCGTCACGGTGAGCCGTCCCTGATTGAATCTGGCGATCGCAATGTCCTTGTCCTTCGTGCTGCCGTCCGCATTGACGTGGGTGACTTCGAACCTGATCCCGTCGGGTCCGAACGTCCCGTCGACGAACGCCAGCGTTGTCGCATCCGCGCAAGAGGTGCAGTAGATGCCTCGAACCGTCGTGCCGCGGATCGAGAACTCGTAGGTGTGGGCCCCGCCGCTGTCCGTTCTCCACCCGCCGCGATAGGCGTCCGCATCCTGAGCCGCCGCCGCGCTCGCGACTGACAGCAGAGCCATCACCATCACCGCGTGTTTCATATGCGAGAGTGTATCTGCGTTGGCCGTTAACGAGTTTGGTCCTCGATCGGCGGCAAACAAGGAGCGTTCACGCTGGTCAGGCTGACACGTCCTTCCGCGCGGCGGATCGCTCGCCCGGCCAACGACATCTCCGGCGCTGGCCTGACGGTCCTTCGGCGCTCCCACGTCGCAAGAGCCTGACGAAGTTGCTCCTCCCTCCGCGCCTCGCGTCGCCTGCGATGCCGTTGGCGTTCTGACGCACCTCGGGACTCGCTTACGCCGCGCTCCAGGACGTATCAGCCTGAAAGCGCGAACGGACTGAATGGCGCCGCTTCCCGCTGGGAACCGTCATTTCGAACCTTCAGTCAGACTGTCGTGACGTTCTCAGCGTTCACGTGTGCTGGCTGGCAGCCGCGTAAGCAAGGCCGACCACACGGCGACGCTGCGATGCTGAGAGCAGGAACGTGGCCGCAGCGATTCATCGCGTCGACTTCCGTCCACGCGTTCTGGTTGCAACGCGGCACCGAAGCGCTTTGAGCCGCGTGACAGATGTTGCATCGAACCAACAAATAGTCGACGCGGGAGTCGGCAGAGTACCAGCGGAGGACACGTTCCCGGCCGCAGCGCCCGCGGCAGCCAGCCAGCACACGTGAACGCGCTGCGATGGTCGTGGTTAGCGGGGAACGCTAGCGCGATTGATGAAGCTGTAACTCTCGAGCGGTGCTCTCGTCGACGAAGACTCGCGTGCCTCGAGGCACTTCGTCTTTCTTCGCATCGGGAACGATGACCGAGACGGTCCAGTTGCACTCGCCACCGACCAGAC
>DASRJE010000015.1:0-132009 GCA_035649635.1 Vicinamibacterales bacterium
CAACGTCGCTGCGCGATCGAAGGAAATTGGCATTCGCGTCGCCCTGGGAGCGAAACCTCGAAACGTGATCATGTTGGTGTTGCGCCAGGGTGTGGGCTTGGTGATCGCGGGACTCGTGATCGGTGTCGCCGGGGCGGCGGCTCTCTCTCGGCTCGTTGAGGGAATGCTGTTCGGGCTCACGCCTCTGGATCCGATGACATTCATCACTGTGTCGGCGCTGCTTGCGGCAGTCGCCCTCGTGGCATCGGGCATTCCCGCGCGCCGGGCCACACGTGTCGACCCCCTTGTCTCTATCCGGGCGGAGTAGCTATGTGGAGAAGGCATCGCAGAAAAGCGTTGGATGGGCTCGACGATGAGATCCGGGAGCACCTCGATCGCGAGACCGATATCAACATCGCGCGCGGTATGTCGCCAGATGAGGCGAGACGACAGGCACGGCTCGCTTTCGGCAATGTCGCGCTCGTGCAGGAAGACGCTCGCGCCGCGTGGACCTGGGGCTGGTTCGAACAGATGCGCCAGGATCTTCGATTTGGCGCTCGCATCCTCACGAACTCACGCGGACTGAGCTTCACGGCGGCGGTGTTGATCGCTCTCGTGATCGGCATCAACACGACGATCTTTTCGATGGTGAACAGCCTGGTGACCCGCCCGGCGCCTGGCGTGAGCGCGGAAGGATTGGTCAGGATCGCTCTCGCTGGTCGGCCGGGAGCGCCTTTCGTCAGTTACCCGGATTATCTCGACTACACGGCGCAGACGACGACACTCCGTTCGCTGACGGCGTTCACCAACGGACGCATCACGATGACGTCTGATGCGGGCAACTACGCGCTGATGGCGTCTGCGGTCGAACCGAACTTTTTCGACACGGTCGGCATTCGGCCGGTGCGAGGCCGCACGTTCACTGCGAGCGAAGGGCGCTCGACAAACGCCGCGGAACTCGTGGCAATCGTGAGCTATCGCGCCTGGCAGGACCTGTTTGGCGGGGCTGAGGACATCGTCGGCCGCAAGATTGCCGTCAATAACCTCCCGGCTACCGTCATCGGCGTCGTCCCTCCGAACTTCCGCGGGACGCTGCTCGCGGAACGGGCGGATGTGTGGCTGCCGCTGTTGATGTACTGGGGCACTTTTCCAGAGGAGACGCGCCAACGCTGGATAACCGAGCGCAGCGAAACGCCCGTGGACCTGATCGGACGTCTGGCGAGCGGCCGGAACCTGGCTGCAGCGCAGGCAGACTTCGCTACGATGCAGGCCCGGTTGAACAGCTCGTTTCCCGTGGCCGATCGGCCGTCGATCAACGTCGTGCGCTACGCGGCCACGGCCGGAGGCGTGATTCCGACCGGCGCGCCGATATTTCTCGCCATCTTCTCCATCGTGACCTTGCTCACGGTTCTGATCGTGTCGGCGAACGTCGCGAATCTCATGCTGTCTCGTGCCGTTGCCCGCCAGCGCGAGACCGCCATCCGTCAATCGCTGGGGGCATCGCGGTTCAGGATCGTTCGGCTGCTGCTGGCTGAAGGACTGTCCATTTCCGTCGTGGCGTGGCTGGCCGCCTGCCTGATGACAGTGTGGGCGGCACGCGCGATCCCACGCCTGATGCCGGAATCACCATTCGCCCAATCAGGGCTCGACTTCAGTCCTGACTGGAGAGTCGTTGCCTACGCGATGGTGCTCGCCGCCATCGGTACTATCGCGTTCAGTCTTGCTCCTGCGCTCCGTGTCTGGCATCAGGACGCGCTGCCGTGGTTGAAGGCGGGCGAGCACAGTGTCGCGTCGGGAAAATCGCGATTGTCCAATGTACTGGTCGTGCTGCAACTCGCCTTCTCGGTGGTGCTGCTGAGCGTCGCGGGACTGGCCACTCGTTCGGCGTCGCTCATGATGGTGGATCTTGGCTTTGACTCGAACAATCTGCTCCTGCTGACGGTGCGCACGACCGGCACCGCGACGACTCGCGACACCAACCTCGTTCTGCACGATCGCATCGGGGAGCGGCTCAAGAGCATTCCCGGTGTCCAGCAGGTTTCTTATGTCCGTAACTTCCCGAGCACGGAGATGGTCAGTACCCCTGGCGGCACCAACGCCGCTCGAGCCACAGTGCACATCGTTGGCCCGAATTACTTTCCGGCCATGGGGCTTTCGCTGACCTCAGGGCGTGCACTGAGCACTGCCGACCGGGATCGACCAGATGCCATGGCCGTGATCAATCAGAACCTCGCGGACATGCTCTGGCCGGGCCAGAGCCCACTGGGCAAAACAATGACGTTCAGGACTGTGAGCTTCCGCGGGCCGATCGGTACGGGGACGGATCAGGTCGAGGTGGTCGGTGTGGCGCCGAACGCCTTCGTCACCGGTTTCAATCCCGAGCGGCCGGAT
This sequence comes from Vicinamibacterales bacterium, assembly GCA_035649635.1. Classification (GTDB taxonomy): domain Bacteria; phylum Acidobacteriota; class Vicinamibacteria; order Vicinamibacterales; family UBA2999; genus Gp6-AA40. The sequence continues at coordinate 2,371 of DASRJE010000015.1, forward strand.
CCTCGTCCGAACCTGGCGTTCATCGTAGAGCAGCGCGCGTTCGCGACGGGCCGTCGCGATCCTGCCGCACCCGGCGAGATCACGTTTTACCTGCGCCATGGCAACTCCGATCTCGATCCCGTGGCGTCGGCGCTGGGGCCGGCGCTGCGCGCGCTGGAGCCGCGGGTTGCCATCGTGTCGACGCGGACGATGAACGCTCAACTCGAAGGGGTGACGTTCACGGCGCGCATGATCGCGAGGCTGCTGCTCATCTTCTCGTTGATATCGCTGCTCATTGCCGCAATCGGCCAGTACGCCGTGGTCGCCTTCAACATGCGGCGCCGTGTCCGTGAGTTCGGCGTGCGAATCGCGCTCGGCGCATCAGCGCGACAGGTGCTGTCGACAGTATTCGGCGAAGGGTTCGCGTTGACAGCAGTCGGCCTGCTGGTGGGCTTGCTCCTCAGTCTGGGAGTCGCTGTGGCCGTGCGCGGAGTGCTGTTTGGTGTGACGCCGACTGATGCGCCGACGTACGCCGGCGTCTTCGCGCTGCTCGGGTCCGTGGCCCTCATCGCATGTTGCCTGCCCGCCCTGGCGGCAACTCGGGTGGATCCCGTCAAAGCGCTTCGGCAAGAGTAGCGGGAAGGTTCGTGATCTTTGTGGTTCCGACGTACGATACCCGGATGGAAGTCCGCATCTATTCGAACTCCAGGCGACCTGGCGTTGGTATGGCGCCGAAGCGGGAAGGGTCGCGTCCGTTGCTGCCGCAGCATGCGCGCCACTGCCCAGTGCTCGAGGCGGGGAGCGCGCTCGGGTTCATGGTGTATGCGTCGCTCGAGCCCAAGGAATCGGTCTACGTGGAGTTCGAAGGAGATGGACGCTACAAGTTCGTTTACTACCTGCAAACCCAGACCGGGAAACGAGCCCCTCTCTTTCAGGTCACGATGAGCCTGTCAGTCGGCGGCGTTGGCATGATGAAGGAGGACGTGACGTTCGTGGGGGCGCCGGTGTTGTCGCGCGAAGCGGCAGTGGCAGTCATGCGCGCGTTCCTCGTGCCGGAGGACATGGGCACCCCGACCGGTGCGATCGCGCTCCGTGGAGCGACGAACTTCCAGACTCCGCAGGGCTGGGACACGGTTTACTCGCCGATCCTCAACATGATTGAGCGGCCAATGGCGCCAATGCTGTCGGTCCGCGTCGAAACCGATTGGTACTCGCACGAAACCGAGTTCCGTTACGTGCTGCAGCCGGGTGAGGGGATCACGATGGAACACAGCATCCCCATCGGTCAGGTATTCTTCGTGCCGCGCGAGCAGATCACGATGCGCCAGTGCACGAGCGAAGAGCTGAAGGCCATCGAAGCGTCACGCGATGAGTTCCATCATCACAAAGCAGCGGCGACGCAACAGACCTCGTACGGTCTGAGCTACAGCCCGCACTATCTGCGACAGAGCCGCGCCCAGAAGGATTAGCGACTCGCCTCAGACTGCAGCCGCCGCGTGACTTCGCCGTTCGCGCTCCGCGTGGACGAAGCGGGCCATGGGACTCCAGAGCAGCCAGCGCGGGAATGCGCGAACCAGCGCTGGTGCCCCTTCGATCACCAGATGGCCCGAACGAACGGCTGCGTCGTAGTCGATCTGGCCAGCCCAGACGCGCTGAAAGTAAGCGAGATCCGATTTGACGATCAGATGCGGATCGAATCCTGGCGGCTTCAGGCAGACGGAGGTCTCATGCGGCTCGAGGACCAGCCAGAGTCGTTGAGCCCCTCTCCCGGTGAAATCGAGCTCGACCACGGTTCTCTGCGGCGGCAACAGTTCCTTGCGGATGCGACGCCGTATCATCCAGGCCATCAGCACCGGGTCCTCTTCATCGGGTCGTGGATCGCGGAAGACCCATCGGATCGCCCAGGCACCAAGCCGATCGAGGACACGCTGCAGATCGCGCCCGGCCGGCGTGAGCTCATACAACGTCATCTTCGGGCGATCGCTGACGCGCCGCTCGACTACCCCCGTGTCCTCAAGTTGACGAAGCCGGCTCACCAGCAGCGACCGTGAGATGCCGGGAAGCCCGCGTTCGATTTCATTGAAATGATGGCAGCCGGCGAGAAGTTCCCGGACGATCAGCGGCGTCCAGCGATCGGCCAGGATTTCAGAAGCGCGGGCAACCGGACAGTATTGGTGGTACTCCATCGCAGGATTCTGCTACCAGCGTCGGATCGCCGCCAGTTCGAATTTTGAACTGGAGGAGTCCGATGTTCGAACTTTCGCCGCTCGGGTAGCGGACGTAGCGTTCGCCTCGGAGGTCGCTATGAGGCGGATGAGCTTGTTCCTGACATGTTACGTGTTGCTTGCTGTTGCAAAGCCTTGCGCCGCTCAGTCGGTACTCCCCGACGTTATTAACGAGTGGAGCGTACTCGCGTCGCAACTTGCCGCGGCGCCGCCGGCCATGCACCCGTTGCGGACGCCGGTCACACTCGCGATGCTGCATCTTGCCATGTATGACGCGGTGAACGCCGCAAGCGGGACGCGCGAGGCTTACGCTGTCAGTCCCAGCGTTCCGCGCGCGCTCGCGCGCGGGTCTTCTGCATATGCCGCCGCGGTCGCGGCTGGCCACGGCGTCTTGATCAACGAATTCCCTCGTCATGCCGAGACGCTGGACGCGAAACGTCGAATGCTGGACGGTGCGCTGCCGGACAGCGCTGAAAAATCGAACGGTGCCCGCCTTGGTGCGAAGGTTGCCCTGAAACTGCTGGCGTTGCGTGCTCACGACGGTAGGGATGCCGTTCTGCCGGCGTTCGACCCTGGAACGGGCCCGGGCGCGTATGTGCCGACGCCGCCGCTGTCGCAGGCAGTCGACTCCGAGTTTCTCGCATACATCACGCCTTTCACGATGAACAGCGCGGCCCAGTTCCGCCCAGCTGGACCGCCGAGGTTGGGTTCACGGCGATATGCGAGGGACTACAACGAGGTGATGAGCTTTGGCGTCAAGGACGGATCTGCGCGAACAGCCGAGCAGACCGAAACGGCGATGTTCTGGCAGCCGCTCGCCGGAACAGTCTGGCCGGCCACGATCCGGCGAATGGCGGCAGAGCAGTCACTCGATCTGCTGGCACGAGCGCACTTCGAGGCCGCCGCGTTTGCTGCGTTCGCCGACAGCCTCATCGCGTGCTGGGACGCGAAGTTTCATTTCAGATTCTGGCGTCCAGTCACGGCGATTCGCGCTGGCGAGACCGACCACAACGAGAACACGGTGGCCGAGCCGTCGTGGGAACCGATGTTCGATACACCGAACTTTCCCGAGTATCCGTCGGGGCATGCCTGCGCGACAGCGGCCGTCGCACACACCATCGAAGACTACTTCGACCATGACGTACCGATTCCAGCTCACAGCGTCAGAACGAACACCGAACGTATCTATCGGAAGGCGAGCGACGTCGTGAACGAAGTCATCGAAGCGCGCATGATGATCGGCGTCCACTTCAGGACCGCGGACGAGGATGGCGCTGCGATCGGACGAAAGATCGCCAGGCAGATCCGCAGCCGGTTCTTCAAACGTGTCGAGTAAGCGATCGACGCGGACGTGCTTCGAACGGGCGGCTACTTCGTCAGGGAGCGATAGGCAATTCGATCGGCAAAGAAGGATCCGAGCCACAGCTCGTTACCCACGCGCAGCGCGATCGCCGTGCCGGTAAACGACGGCGTGGCCGGCCCACGCGCGATCTCGGTCGCCGCCATCGTCTTTGGGTCAATCGTCACGACGACGTAGCCGCGCGGGCATCTGATGCCGGCTTCCGTTTTGGGAGCCCCACCGCATGCCGGTTCGTCGTCGATCATGCCCGCGGTGATCAAGCGATTGTCGGCAGTCCAGCGAACGTTATCAGGGCCGAACTCCTTGAGCTGTGCGGTGCGGAGCGGTTTGTACGGAGCGTTGCGCGCGAAGGCGATGATGCGCTTGGTGGTGGTCGAAGCGACATAGAACTCGCGATCATCTGGCGACGTCTCGATGCCATTGTTGGCGGAGAGCTCAGTGCCAGGAAGCATTTGGAACGTCTTGTCGCCCGGCTTCCAGGCGAGCACGACACCGGTGTTCCTTTGCGCGAACGCGTCCTCGAAGGTCTTGCCGGGAAGAATGAGCACGGTCGCGACGAGCGAGCCGTCGCTGAATGCGGCGACGCTGTTGAGCGCCATCTTGTCCGGTGTCACGACGCAGCCGACCCATGTCGCAGCCGGTGTGGCACCGCTGATGTCGAGCTCGAAAACTTCAACTGACTCGCGGCCCCCGTGGTTTGTCGCATACACGTTGTAACGGCCACTTGCAGCCGGACGCAGGGCGAGGCCATGGAGCACGGCCTGCTTCGCATCGAGCGGTCCCGGGCAACTTGCGTATTTCGTCTTGTCGGCGCGCGCGCTGGCGGTGCCGGCCGCGTAGAGATTTCTTGCCGTCTTCGCCTGTGTGTCGACGATGTGCAGTCCGCTGCCGGGCGCCATACCGCTCGCCACCATCCAGCGCGTGTTCGGGACGACGACGAGGTCCTCTGGGTTCTGGACGCCGCAGATGAAGTTCAGTCCACCTGCCGGCGTGCACGGCTGCGCTTGTGCGGCGATCGACTCCACGCCGCAGATCGCGGCACATACGAGCGAGATTGCGAGGATCGTTGATCTCATTCAGGCTCCCGGCGGGTCTACAAAGCAAGACCCGCCCTACGCTGGTCTGCAGTGTAGGGCGGGTCCTGTTCTTCGGACCCGCCGTGAAGAAGCGCGACGGGTCGTGACGCGAGGCGTTAGAGATCGAGCCGGCCCGTGCTGGCGCCAAGCTTCTCTATCTCGGCGCCGGACAGATGCGCCATCGCGAGTAGCAGGTTCGCCGTCGGCGCTTCCTTGGCTTCGATGTGCCGGTTGCCCTTCATTCGGCCCTGAGCGCCGCCGACCAGCACCGCAGGCGGGTTGCTGCGATCGTGCTGGTTGCCGTTGCTCATGCCGCTGCCCCAATAGAGCAGCGAGTGGTCGAGCAGGTTGCCGTCGGCGTCCTTGGTGGCCTTCAGCTTGTCGAGGAACTCGCTGAACTTCACGATCTGATAGGTGCACAGCTTGGCGTACTTCGCCAGCTTCTCGGCGTCGTTGCCGTGGTGCGAGATGCTGTGATGCGTCTCGGGGATGCCGATATGCGCGTAGCCGCGGTCACTCGCTTCGTGACCGATCATGAACGTGAACACGCGGCTGATGTCGCCCTGGAAGGCGAGGTGCATCAGGTCGTAGGTGATCGTCATGTGGTCGTCGAACGCTTCCGGCAGCCCGATGGGCGCTTCCGGTGTACCCGTGATTGTCCCGAGGCGGGTCTCCATTCGATCGAGCTGCTGCTCGACCTGCCGGATGTTGCTCAGGTACTCGTCGAGAATCGCGCGGTCAGGTGCACCCAGTGTGCTCCGCAGCTTGGATGTTTCCGCCATGACGGAGTCGAGCAGGCTCTGCTTCTCCTTGAGGCGCGCGGTCCGCTGTTCCTTCGAGCCGGTCTCACCGAACATGCGCTCGAACGTGACGCGCGGGTTGATCCCGATTGGCAGCGGGCTGAAGTCGTCGCGCCAGGAGAGGGCATTGAAGAACGTGCAGGGGAAGCCGTCGCAGGCGCCCACCGCCGTGCCCATGTCCTCGGTGCCGACTTCGATCGAGCGTAGCGGCGTGTCGTCGGCAACCGCGTCGGCGATGAACTGATCGAGGGTCTTCTTCGACTCGAGCTTGCCGAATGCGTCACCCGATCCGTCGCGTGCGCCGACCGGGCCGGTGCCGTTGAGGAAGGCCGAGCTTGCGCCCAGGTGGACCGATTCGCCCCACGGTGCCTTCATCTTGCTGACCGTGACGAGCTGATCGCGGAACCCTTCGAGCGGCTGCATCACGGGCTTGAACTCGAAGTCGCTGCCGACAGTCGCCGGATGCCACGTATCCGGATACACGCCGTTCGGCATGTAGATGGCCCCGAACCGGAACGGCGTTTTTGCCGCCGTCCGCGTCTGGGCCGTCAGAGCCGGCACCATCGCATCGAGCATGGGCAGCGCCATCGCGGCGCCAAAGGTACCGCGCAGGAACGTGCGGCGGGACAGATGCTTCTTCGTGATGATCATGGCTGCTGTACCCTCGCTAAGGAACGCTCACAGGGCGTTCCTGAGACTGTGCGACTCTGGTCGTGGGTTCGGCGGATTCGAGCCGGGTCCGCATCTGGAAAGGCTCGCTTTCGATGATGCTCATGACGATAGACGATAGACGGTAGTTCGTGGGGGCCGATTTCTTGACGATGCTGCGAACGACTGGCATGTCCGCGGGTTCGACACCGCGGCCCAGGGCGTAGGTCATCAATCGCTCGGTCAGCACTGTGGCCAACGCCTCGGGGCGGCTGAGGATGGCATTGCGGAGTGCAATCGGCCCATCTACCTTCGAGCCGTCCGCCAGCACGCCACCAGTATCGATAGCCGCTCCGGTTTCAGTTACCTCGCGCCACTGTCCAACCGAATTGAACTTCTCGAGCGCAAAGCCGGCCGGGTCGATGATCCGGTGGCACGAGGCGCAAACCGGGTTGTTGCGATGGCGCTCCAGTTGTTCCCTCACGGTCTTCGGCGCCGCGTCCTTGTTGCTTTCTTCCAGCGTCGGGACGTTCGGCAGCGGGGGAGGAGGCGGCGTGTTCAGGAACGTGGTCAGGATGAACTTGCCGCGGAATACCGGCGACGTCCTGGTGGCGACCGAGGTCAGGGACAGGATGCTGCCTTGCCCGAGCAGTCCCCGTCGATTCGGATCGGCGATCTTCACCTGGCGGAACCGGCTGCCGTAGACGCCCGGAATGCCGTAATGCTTGGCCAGCCGCTCGTTCACGAACGTGTAGTCGGCGCTGAGCAACTCCATCGCGCTGCGGTTCTCGCGCAGGATGTACCCGAAGAACAGCTCCGTTTCGCGACGGAAGGCCTTGCGGATGTTGTCGTCGAAATCCGGGAACATCAGGATGTCTGGCGCGACCTTCGACTCGAGGTTCCGGAGCTGCAACCACTGACCGGTGAAGTTGTTGATGATTGCGTCGGCACGCTCGTCCGCGATCATGCGCTTCACTTGAGCGGCGAGGACGCCAGGCTGCCGCAGGCGGCCGGCGACAGCCAGGTTCATCAGCGTCTGATCCGGGATGCTGCTCCACAGGAAGAAGGACAGCCGTGAGGCGAGTTCCACATCGCTGACAGGATGCGCAGTACCTGCCCGCACGCCCACGGCATCGCGTTCAACGCGATACAGGAACGATGGGCTGGCGAGAATACGCGCGACGCCGGCACGAATCCCGGCGTCGAACGAACCGTTCTCCTCCGCGCGCGCCTGCTTGTAGAACGTCATCGGTGCTTCGACGTCCGCCGCATTGACCGGCCGGCGATATGCGCGGCGCGCGAGATTGGTAAAGATCTTCTCGGCGCAGGCGGACTCGTCGGCCGCTGACGTCGGCTTGCACACGAACAGACGATCGCGGCTCGGCGAACTGCTGATGCCTTTGACCTCGTAGGGCCCTTCGACGCCGACGGTCTTCAGCCGCGCCAGGCCACCAATCATGTGAACTTCCTGGCTGTCGCGCTGTGCCGGCAGCCACACGTCTTGCCGTCGCGCCGGTCGCTCTTTCCACGTGTAACCGACTTCGTGTGGACCAGCGGTGACGAAGACCTTCCCGGTCATACGGGCATCGACGAGGGCCTTCGCCTCGTTCATGTCCTTGGACTGGATCTCGTGATCCTTCTGGCCTCCGACTTCAGCCGTGAAGACCTCTTCGCCATCGATGGTGATGACGAATGTATCGGGGGTCTCGTTGCTCTCCACCCCCGCGTAACCTTCCTCGACTCCACGCACGAGACGCCCGAAGAGCTTGTATTCGGCGTCGGCAGGGAACACATGATTGACGACCGTGCCACCGCGCGTGCCGAGAGGGAGACCTTCGATGTGCGCGTTCTGACTGAACTCGCGGCTGATCGGGTACTCGGTTGTCCCGGGGCGAACGTTCGGATCGCCCACGGCCATCGTGCTGATGCGCTGCGCAGCCGTCAGGTAGCGTTCCAGCAACAGCGGGGACGTGCCCAGTGCGGAGGCGATGTTGTCGAAGCCAAAGTTCGCCCCGTCGCTTGGCAGCAACTCGGTGACGTCGATCTCGAGTGCCAGCAAATCACGAATCGCGTTCGCGTACTCAGTGCGATTCAAGCGATGCACGACGTAACGGCCGGGCGTGCTCTTGCCAACCCACGCGCGATCCAGCGAGCTCGCGAGCCAGGTCGTGAACCCCGTGTACTCGGCCTCGGTCGGATGCGGCATGCCCTGGGGCGGCATGGCCCGGACGCTGAGTTTCCGCAGCACGCGCTCCCACGTCGCGGCATGCGGCACGAGGTTCGTGAGGCTCGCGGTTTCGAGGTTGACGGGCTCATTCGCCGGTGACGCCGTCCGGCTGTTATGACACGAAATGCAATATTGCTTGAGCCACGCCTGGTATTTCGCGGCCTGATCCGGCACCGCCGCAGCCTGCGTGTTGGCGGTCGAGGCTGGTTGCGTACGGACTGGTGAGGACGATTGAGGCTGCGCGGGAGCCGGAGATGACGCGCGCGGCGCCGGCGCGGTTTGCGGACGAGACGCGGGCGTCGACTGTGCCCACAAGACGGCGGCGCCCACCCACACGAGGGCCGCGCTCACCAGGACTTTTCCAAACCGCTGCCGCCTGACAAAGTTCATTGCGCCGTTCCTTGCTGACTTCACTGATTGGCAGCCTGCCCCACGTTTGCGGCTGCGTCATCCTCGGTCTTCTTTTCGTCCTTCTTGTCCTCCGTGCCCGGTGGCGGCGGCGGTGGCTGTGGCGTCGGATCGTCGGGCCCGAGCCCCATCAGCTCGCGCACGGCGGCGATCACGTCTTCACGCGAATCCCGTTTCGGGCGCCACGTCCGTGAGTCGGTGTTGTTTCCCGGCGGCGGCGGAGGCTCCGGTTTTTCGGCCAGCTGCAGCGGCGTCAGGTTGTCCTTGTTGACGACATCGAACTTGGCGCCGGCCGCAGCGAGCGCGCGAATGATCGCGACCTGTCGCGCCTGAACGGCCTGATGCATCAAGTACGCGCCATCGGGTGCCTTAGCGTTGGCATCGGCGCCGGCGGCAAGCAGCGCCTTCACGGCATCGATCGGCTCGCGATTCGATTCCTCGCGGAACGGTGGCGGGCCAAGGCGATCGAATCCCGGTCCCGCGGCAAACGAGGCGCCGCGTCCACCGTTGATCGCCACCATCGCTGGCGTCTTGCCGACATTCGGGTTGCCGCGTCCACCGCCGGCCGCCCCTTCCTTCTTCTCCTTCTTGACCTCAGTCGGGCTCCATTCGACCTGCGCGCCGTGCGCGAGCATCAATTTGAGCGACTCGACGTCGGCCGCCACGGCCGCTCTGAAGAACGGCGATGAATTGATGTCGTCGCCGCAGCACAGCGTGTAGGAATGAAGCTGACCGACGAAGGCCTTGTTCGGATCGGCGCCCTTATCGAGCAGGTACTTGACGAGGTCGAGCGCTGACTGCTTGTTGGGGAAGTCAGCGCGAAGCCGCGATCCGTCTTTCGCGCGCATGTCGTTCGTTGCGTCGTGCATGTCGACAGCAAAGTAGAGCGAGCCGTCATTGGCATCGGCGCCGAGGTCGACCAGCGTCCTGGCGAGATCGAGTCGATCGTTGACGATGGCGACGATGGTGGCGGTGGCGCCGTCGCCGTTGGTCAATTTGGGATCCGCGCCGCCGGCGATGAGAGCCTTGACCGTATCCTCGTGCCCGTTGCGCGCCGCATACATCAACGCCGTGAAGCCGCCGGTCGGGTGATCGGCGTGCTTCCGCTCGGTGAGCGTGGTGACGTGCGCTTTGACGTTCGGATCGGCTTTCGCGTCGAGCAGCGCTTTGACAACGTCTGTGTGGCCCTCGGTGGCGGCCCACATGAGCGCCGTCTGCTTCTGATAGGTGTCGGTCGCGTTGACGTCCGCGCCTGCTTCGAGCAGCAACCGGACGGCTTCGGCGTTACCCGAGTACGATGCCGCCATCAGCGGGGTCTCGCCCTCGCTGTGGGTAACCTTGAGGTCGCCTCCGGCCCGGAGCAGCGCCTGGATGATCGGCGCAGCGCCGGTGCGGCTGGCCTGAAGCAGCGGTGTGACGCCGTACTTATTAGATGTGTTCGGCTTGGCGCCGGCCGCGATCAGGGCCTGCGCCATCGGGAGATCGGACTGATAGGCGGCCCAGAGAAGCGCCGTCGATCCATCACGTCCGGGTTCGTTGACGTCAACGCGCTTGGCGATCAATGCGCGGACGGTGGCAACGTCACCTTTCTTGGCAGCTTCAACGAGAGCGCTGTCTCCTGCCGCCTGCCCCGAAGCCCCTGGGAAGGCAAAGACAATTGTCAGGAACGCAATCAGTAGCCATCCGGAATTACGAGCGGCGTGCATCTTGGCCCCACCTTTTCACTGTGTCTTCCACAGCGTGAGAAGTGCAACGAGACTGAGTCGAAATGCTACCCCGGGGACATCGTCCCTGACGGTCAAAAACTACACAAATATCGCTCCGCGTACACGAATCGCGACACGCTGATATTACACCTGCCGGGGTCCAGCCAGGCTGGAATACCTATACGGCCAGCGTATAAACGAAACGGCGGTTATTGCAGGTTTTTGCCCAGATTCCGCCCTAGGGACACGCTTCAGCCACGCGGTTTACGGTCGCGACGTTGATGCCGTTTACGCCCCCGGCGCCGATGAGAATCCCGGTCACGGACATTCGCTGACCCACGAAAGTGTCGAGCCGGTTCAGGACGAATTTGAGGGCCACAGTCCGATCGCCGAGCGGCCGGGTGGCGTCTTCCGGAACAGGCCCGGTTTTTTCGATTCGCTGAGGTGCGGTCGCACTCGTCAAGGTCCAGTCGGCTCCACTTTTCGGGGCCAGACAGCCGACGACTCGGACGAGCGTATTGTTCGGCAGCTCGCCTGGGCCGTCCTTCGGGATGATCTGGACATTTGCCACGGTTTCCGGTGTGACCTCGGTCTTGCCTGCGGGGAAGCCGTTCGACTTCAGGATCAGCGCGACGAGATCGTTGTACGTAGGAGCCGGGAGCGAGCCGCCCTGGCCGTTGGGCATATTGGTTTTAACGAAGTTGAGCAGATCGCCAACGGTCTTCTGCGTGTAGCCCTCCCAAAACTTGTCACCGCTCAGTGGCCGGGTGCCCTGAGAGGTAAGTGTGTGGCACCGCTCGCAACTCTGGCTGAACACGCCCGCCGCGCGGTCGGCCTGCGCGTCGGTGTAGACGCCATCCCAGACGGTCGGGCCCGTGGGCTTGGCTTCCTGGGCGCCGATGACAACAGTCGACACGGTTCCCAGGAACAGGGCACACATCGCGCGAAGCATCGATCGCATGGTCGCGTTGCCTCCACGAGTACGGCGTTGAGGGGTCCGGAGAGTCCGCTGCGCCCGCCTCCGCCGAAAGGCTTCGGCGCGGCGTGCGACCGGCGTGCTGCGCCGTGCCGGTCGCGCGTATTGTAGTCAAGTCGTGCTCGGCCTGGAGGCGATATCTTCGGTGGGTGAAGGGATGATGTCAGAGTGCCGCGTTGGGCACCAGGCTGTCCAACGCGGCCTCTGGCCGAGACTAGCGCAAGTTTTCCAGATCCACAGTTCCGTTGACGTCTTTGATCAAGCGGATCGTTTCCACGGACAACGCCCCCGCGCCGGCGAACGCCGCCGTGCCGGCTGCGCCGAGCTTCGTACCATCGAGCGCTACGGCCGACTGCGCCCTGGCTTGCACTTCGACCTTCTGGACTCCAGGGATCGCGTTCGCGTGCAGGAAGTTGAAGTGATGGACGGTCATAGTCTTCAAAATTAGCTGCAGCTCTTCGGGGTCTGCACAAGTGACAGCGCCGTCATCACCGGCGGTGCAGTTGAGTCCCGAGAACCGCGCCGCGAGTTTCTGGAATCGATCACAGTAGGTGACGCCTGTATCTGCGTCCAGAAGCACCTCCTCCAGATCGCGTCCATTGCTCGGCTGCGCCAAAACCTCACTGCCGTCTGGCTGAGTGATCTTCACCTGGACCTTGATCCGCGACTGGGCCGCCGCGCTGTCGAGCTCACCACCCTTGCTCCTGACCGTCGTGTCTGTGACAAGACCACACTGAAGCGACACGCCGATCGCGAGCTCCTTCGCATTCGGCGTCTTGATTTGGGTCGTCAGGATCGTGACCCATCCGGTGTCGTTTGGGGTGGTGGAGCCGGGATTGGCGGGATTTGCCGCCGCCGACGCGAGATCAATGAGCTCCTTGAACCTCCACGCCGCCTTCGAACTCTGCGCAAAGACCGATTCCGCCCCCATTAGGACGAGCGCTGCCAAACTGAAACCGATCACTACTCGTTTCGACATGTGTTTCTCCTCTGTGGACGTACGGAATCCACCCTGGTCCGGGGAGCTTCGGATTGAACGGTCAGTTGTGGGGGTGGATGTGATGATCTCTGGCGTTGCGAGCGAGGTCAAGCAAAATTCGTATGGACACCAACGGTTGAGTCACATGTGCACAAAACGACACCGCATCGAACAATCGAAGATTCGAGGTTCGCGTCAGGAGGGATAACCGAGTGGCAGTCGCAGCGTCGCGCGCGTACCGCGTCGATCGCTCCTGTTCTCGAGTGCGAGCGTACCGCCGTGTCCTTCAGCGATCTGGCGGCTGAGCGCGAGGCCGATGCCTGAACCACCTGGCTTGGTGGTGAAGAACGGAACGAACAGGTTGCTCGTGCTCTGAAGGCCGGGTCCTTCGTCCTCGATGCGAACGACCAGCATGTCATCCTGCGTCGTCCAGATCGCCGCCACTCTGCCACCAGTCTCGAGCGCGGCGTCCGTCGCGTTGCGCAAGAGATTGATCAGCAGTTGCTCGAGTTGATCGGCGTCAGCGGACACCGTCGTCTCGAAGCATCCGTCGAGCGTCACCGGCAGTCGTGGATCGAGTCCGACGACGCGGCGCATCAGCTCACCAAACGCCAACGCCTTGCGCGTCGGTGCCGGCAGGCGCGCGAGCCGCGCGTACGCGCTCGTAAACCGACTGAGCGCATCGGCGCGCGACGCGACGATGCCGAGGCCGCGCTGCATGTCTTCGCGCCAATCGTCCGGTGGAGGATCGCGAGCGAGCAGCGACTCGAGGCTGCCCGCGATCGACTTGATGGGCGCGAGCGAGTTGTTCAATTCGTGCCCGATCACGCGAATGAGGCGACGCCACGCCTCGCGTTCCTGATCGCGCAGCGGCTGACTGAGATCGGACAACACGAGCAGTTCGTGTCGCGTCCCTCCCTGCCAGAACGTCGTGCGCCGTGTTTCCCAGCGCCCGGTGCCACCCGGGAAACTCAACTCCTGGATCGTGGACGTGCCGCCCAGCGCGGCCTGCAATCCGAGCTCGCCCGCCGGGTGTCCCATGAGGCTGATGGCGTCCTGACCGAGCAGTCGCTCGCCCGCGCGATTGACGAGGACCAATCGATGCTCGTTGTCGAAGGCAAAGATAGCGACGTTGATCTCGGCCATCACAGAGCGGAGCAGGGCGGTGGCTTCCTGCGCGCCCAGGCGCTGCACGCGAAGGGTCTCGGCAAGCGTGTTGATTTCGAGCATCACGTGCGCCAGCGGATCGCTGCCTGGTGCTTCCCGCGCCCGGACGGAGAAGTCGCCTTCGCGCATCGCCGCCAACAGGTTCGCGATGGTTTGCAGCGGGCGCGCGACGCGATCGCGAACGACGATGGTCAAAGCGATCCACGCACCGAGGGCGAGGACCAGGGCGGTGACACGGACGAGCGTCGAGTAGCCCCCGAGCCAGAGCAGCGTGATCGACAGCACGATGGCTGGCAGCGCCGTTGTGAGCGTGAGGAGGGTGACTCGACGATCGTGAGTAAAGAAAGACCCCATCACCTGCGACGAAACCTCCCATGACTCCGACACACAAAGGCACTGAGGACACCCGCCTCCGCTAAAGCTTCGGCGGGCAAGCCGGCGTGTCTGCTTGGGCGCCTTAGCCAGCGGCGAAGGCGACTGTCTCTGTGTCTCGGTGTGTCGTAGGTGCGTTTGGACACAGGTCTACGAGAGCCTGTACCTCTCGAGGCGCCGATAGAGCGCGGAGCGGCTGAGACCGAGTGCCTTCGCGGCCAGCGTCACGTTACCGTGACGGGCCATGGCCTTGCGGATCAGCAGCGCTTCGACGTCCTCCAGGCTCATTTCGTCCAGATGCTCGCCCATGGCGACCGGGGCCCGCAGACCCAGATCCGCCGTGTGCACCACGTTGCCTTGCGCCATCAGGACGGCGCGCTCCACGGCATGATCCAGCTCGCGGACGTTGCCGGGCCAGCGGTGATCGACGAGCGCCCTCAACGCGGACGGATCGAAGCCGGTGATCGCCTTGCGATAGCGCTGCGCGTGCGTCGTCAGAAAGCAGGCGGCCAAGCGCGGGATGTCCTCGCGTCGATCGCGCAACGGGGGCAGATGGATCTCGATGGTATTGAGACGGAAGAGCAGGTCCTGCCTGAAACGGCCGGCTGCGACTTCAGCGTTGAGGTCGGCGTTGGTCGCCGAGATCAGGCGCACATCGGCCTTGCGTGTCCGCGACGACCCGAGCCGCTCGAATTCGCCGGTCTCGAGCACGCGCAGCAGTTTCTGCTGCTGGCCGAGTGGTACGTTCGCGATCTCGTCGAGGAACAACGAGCTCCCGTCAGCCATCTCGAAGCGTCCGACGCGATCCTGCTTGGCGTCGGTGAACGCTCCTTTCACATGACCGAAGAGCTCGCTCTCGAACACACCCTCGGAGACACCACCGGCGTTGATGGTGACCATCGGGCGTGCCGTGCGAGGCGATACGCCGTGCAGCGCCTGCGCCACGAGACTCTTCCCGGTGCCGTTCTCGCCGGTGATGAGCACGTTGGCGTCCGATGGGCCCACGCGATCGATCATCTGCAGCACCGGCCGCATCGCGGAAGCTTCAGCGATCAGCGTGGCACTCCCCTCGGTCGCCGCGCGGGTCTGCGCTTCAAGGCGCCCGGCGCGACGCAGCGCCCGACCGAGCTCCATCTGCGTGCGCAGGATGGTGAGCAGCCGGTCGTTGTCCCAGGGCTTCTCGATGAAATCACCGGCGCCGCGGCGCATCGCCTCCACGGCGACGTGCACCGAGCCCCAGGCCGTCATGACGATGACGGGCAGGACCGCATCGCCCGCGTGAATCTGACGAAGCAGTTCCAGCCCTTCCTCGCCCGACGTGGTGTCACGCGCGTAGTTCAAGTCGATCAGCACGACGTCGTAATCACGTTGGCTGAGCGCCGTCAGCGCCGCGGCGGGCGACTCGACTGTATCGATTTGATAACCCTGCCCTTTGAGCAAGAGGCGAAGGGCTTCAAGGACATCGCGCTGATCGTCGGCGATGAGGACGCGGGGCGAAGTGGAAGGCACGACGCGAAATTATCCCTCAGGAAAGAATGATGGCCCGTCGCCGCTCGCGGCACTGAATACTGCCGTCGTCGCGCCGATACCAAGGAGCAGGGGTCGACGTGGCGGCGGCCGTAAGGCCGACGCGGCGTCGGAGGCATCTGGGGGGCGGCGAATGTCGCGAAGGACGATCTCCATGTGCCTGTCGATGGGCGCATCAAGTGGCGTGCCGCCGCCAACGGCCTGAAAACTGTCCTGGGATATCGACCGCTGTTCGCTCTTGGGACACGGCGTCCGGACCCGGACGGGGACCCGCAGGCCGGCCCTGTTTGGTACGATAGGAAGAGATGATCAAAGGTTGCCGGTGGTTGATGGCCGCTTTGGCATTTGCGGCCCTGTCGATGTCGGTTCCGGGGGCGCAGGAACGGCCTTTGCCGGATCAGCAGGCCTTCCTGAAGGAGACCCGAAAACACCTCCAAAGGGACAGCTCGGTTCAGCGAAGCTACATGTATGTCGAGACCCGGCGCGAGGTGAAGCTCGACAAGGATGGGGTCATCCAGGAGCAATCAACCAAAGTCTTCGAGAGCTACCCCGGGCTTCCCGGCCAGCCTCGGTGGGAGCGCCTGATCTCGGAAAACGGCCAGCCAGTGTCTGCGGAGGAACTGGCGGAACAGGATCGCGCTCGCGCTCAGAAAGCCAACGCGATGGCCAAGCGGCTCGAGACCGAGCCCGTCAAAGAACAGGCCCGCCAGGAACGCGACTGGCAGAAGCTGCGTGACGAGCGCGACGAGGCCGTCGCCGACATCTATACCGTGTTCGACGTCAAGATGACCGGGCGCGAGCGCATCGAGGGTCATGACACGATCGCCTTCACGCTGACCCCACGGCCGGACTCGAAGCCCAAAACCCGTGAAGGCGAGATGATGAAGCACTTCTCGGTGCAGGCGTGGATCAGCGAGAGCGACCACGAGCTCGTGAAGCTCGAGGCCAACGCGATTGACAATCTCTCGTGGGGATTCGGGGTCCTTGCGCGGCTGCACAAGGGAGCCCACCTGTCATTCCTGCGGCGCAAGGTCAACGGTGAAGTGTGGCTTCCCGCCGTCGCGAATTACAACGGCAGCGCCCGCGTCGGTCTTCTCTTCACGCTGCGGCGCAGCGGCTCATCCGAGTATTCGGGCTACAAGAAGTTCTCGGTCGACACCTCGTCGAGTTTCCACACACCAAAGTAGAGGCGCGTCCTTAGACGCGCTTGTGACCACGGCGGGTCTACCCGCCGTTACCTATTCGGATTTCAGCGTCTGTGCCGGATCCACCGCGAGCGCGCGTCTGGCGTTCTGGGCCCTAGACTTCTCGCAACGTTCGCGCTGGATCGACATTGAGCGCCCGCCGTGCCGGCGCCCACACCGCACTCAGCCCGATGGCAGCCATCACGATCCCTACCAGGAGGATGACGAGCGGATCGCGCGCGGACGCATGAAACATGACCGAGCGGAGGAGCGGCGCGCCGGCGACGCTGAGCGCGATGCCGATGAGGGCGCCGGTTGCGAGGAGTGCCGATGTTCGAGTGAGCACCGATTGCACGGCCTGCAACGGCCGGGCGCCAATCGCGACGCGGATCCCGATATCCCGCGTTCGTGTCGTCACCGAATACGTCGCGAGGCCGTAGACACCAATGATCGCGAGCAACACAGCGAGTACACCGAACGCGGTGAGGGCGACACCGGCTGCGCGGGCTGGGAGAAACGCAACTGCGATCGCGTCTGCCAGGCTGCCGCGACTGAGCAAGGGCACGCGCGGATCGAGAGCGGTGAGGATCCGCTCGATGTCGCGTTGCAGGCTTGCGACCGCACGCGACGATCGCGCGAGCAATACCATCGAGGACGAGTACGACTGAGCGACCGGCCTGAACATCGCCGGTTGTGGTGCTTCGACCAGCGAACCGTATTTGCCGTCGTCCACGACGCCCACGACCCGGACCAAGCGACCGGCCAACGTCCGAAATCGCATGTTGACGGCATCCTCGGTGAGCAGGACCTGCCGGGCAAAAGCACGATTGACGATCGCCACCGCCTCGCTCTGGAAACGATCATTCACCGTGAATGTGCGGCCGGAAACCACGGGCATTTCGAGCACTTCGAGAATCTGAAGCGACACCTCGTACACCAGAGCCTCGATGCGGCGCGCCGCAGCCGGATCGACATCCGCCGGGATCACTGTCGCGGTCGATCGTTCCAGGGTGAGCGGAAGGGCGCTCGTGAAGCCGGCCGCCGTGACTCCCGGAAGTGTGGACACTGCATCGATCGCACGCTGCTGAAAGCGGAGTCCGTCCTGCGGTGTATATCCTGCAGATGACACGTCGAGTCCGATGGCGACCACGCCGTCCGTATTAAATCCAATTGGAACATTCAGCGCGGCATTGAGGCTTCGAATCGAGACGACGCTGGCCGAGATCACGACGCAGCACAAGGCCACTTGAGCGGCGAGGAATATGTCACGCAAGCGCCATCCGAAGGCCACAGGGGCCGAGGACGAGGCAACGAGTCGCGCCGGATTTGTCCGCCACGCCTGCCGGAGCGGGGCAAGGGCTGCGATCATGGCCGTACCCGTCGTCGCCACGGTGGTGAAGGCAATGACGATGAGATCAGGCTCAACGTCGAACTGAACCGGAAACGCCAACGGTAGCTGCCATCCGCTGAGGATGTGCAGGAGCGCAACGGCGAGGACGTAGCCAGCGGCGCCGCCGATCGCCGAGAGGAGCGCAATCTCGGTGAACACGTAGCGGAGGACATCGGCTCGTGAACCGCCGATCGCCAGGCGAATCGCGATTTCGCGGAAGCGATCGACCATGCGAGACGAGAGCAAGCTGCCGAGATTGGCGCAGCCGGCCAGAAGTACGAGCCCCGACAGAAACATCAGCCCGAGCATGAACGCGCGAAGAGGCGCACGGCCCATGCTGCCGAGAAGACCCGGCGGGACGAGCTGAAAACCGACACCTTTGAAGGAGTCAGGGTAGATAGGCGCCAGGGCATTCGCGACGCTGTTCAGATCCGCGATGCCCTGAGCAGCGGTGATGCCGTCGCGCAGACGGCCGACGAGGAACAAATTGCGGGTATTGCGGATGTCGAGCCAGCTTCGCGCTTCGATTTGAGGCTGCATCGCCATCGGGATCCAAACGTCGGGGCGATAGAAGATCTCAGTGCCTTGAAAGCCTTGCGGAGCAACGCCAAGCACGGTGTAGGGAAGGTTGTTGATACGAACTGCGCGGCCGACGATCGACGGATCGCCGCCGAATCGCCGCTGCCAGCTGTCGAAGCTGAGGACTGCGACCGGCGAGGCCCCCGGCGCTCCATCGTCTGCTGCCGCGAACAGGCGGCCGAGGGCAGGTCGAACACCAAGCAATTCGAAATAGTTGCCGGTCGCGAGATATCCCCAGACGTGCTGGGCGCCGGCGTCACTCTGCAGCGCCATCGGGCTGATCCGGTACCCTGCCAGATCGGAGAACGTGGACACCCGCGTTTTGAGATCGCGGTAATCGGGTACGGATTGCGTGATCCCGCCATCGGTCGTCTCGAGAAAGAACACCTGGCCCGGTGCCGCGATCGGCAACGGTCGAAGCAGGATCGCTTCGAGCACGCTGAAGACGGTCGCGTTGGCGCCGATCCCGAGAGCGAGTGTGATGAGGGCGATCGCCGTTAAAGAAGGACTCTTTCGCAGAGACCGAACGGCAAATCTGATATCGGCAATCACGCTCACCTTCAGTTGGAGTGTCCGGCCTTAGCCGGGCCGTGATCTCAACTCTGCTCGATGTATCCGTCGCGCAGCTTGATGACACGATCGCCGTACGCGGCGTTGGCTTCCGAGTGCGTCACCTGGACGATCGTCGTGCCCTGTTCGTTGAGCCGCTTGAACAGCTCCATGATTTCCTGTCCCTGCGACGAGTGCAGGTTCCCCGTCGGTTCGTCCGCCAGAATCACGGCGGGGTTGGCAACGATCGCGCGCGCGACCCCGACGAGCTGTTGTTGTCCGCCGGACAGCTGATTGGGATAGAGATCCTTTTTCGCCACGATGCCGAAGCGATCGAGCACGCTTGCGACGGTGCCCTGGCGTTCCGATTTCTTGACGTCGCGATACGACAGCGGAAGCTCGATGTTCTCGTAGACAGTCAGGTTGTCGAGCAGGTGATAGCTCTGGAACACGAACCCGATGTGGCGCTTCTGCAGGGCGGCGCGATCTTTTTGCGCCAGCGCATGGATGGGATGTCCCATCAGGTAGTACTCGCCGCTCCAGGCGCTGTCGTGCATGCCGAGAATGTGGAGGAGCGTGGACTTGCCAGCCCCCGACGGCCCCATGATCGAAACGAACTCGCCTGGCTTGATGTCGAGTGCGATACGACGCAGGACAAAGACTTGCCCCGCTCCGACGGGGAACGACTTCTCGACGCTCTTGAGCGACATGAGCGGAGCTGTCGGATCGAGTTGCGGGGGCTCGGTCAGGGCCGAGGAGGACGAGCGTCTGAAGATCATGGTTATCAATCCCTTGTTGTGAGCCGGCGAATCCCAGGGCTTGGGCGAATCCCATCAATCCCCGTGCCGGGTGGCTGCCAAGTGGTCCGGACTAGCCAGGACGCTGCCCCTGATATCCGGGCAGCGTGACCGGCTAGTCTGGCAGTATCTCTCGCCGCGCTTCGCGCGGCAGCCCGTTGTGCGGACCAGCAACCAGGACAAAATACACGTTTCGGGCCGCACAACAGGCCAGAACCACTACGAAATTTACGCGATCCGGGGGGCAATTTGTTCGACGACGGGAAATCGTCGTCCCGCAAGCGGACAGGGGCAACTTCCGGCCCCAGAAGTCCCAACGCCCAACTCACGGCTTCCATTTCTGATTCTTGATCTTTGATTGTTGAATCGTTGTCGATTGTTGAACTTAGATTAGCGATTGATTGATCGATCAGCTTGGCCGTTTCGTGCCATCAATCACCAAACAACAATCCAAAATCATCAACGAATCGATAGTCAAAGATCAAAGATCAGCAATAGATCTAGTCAGTTTTGAGCGCAGCGATCGGATCGACGCGAGCCGCGCGCCGTGCCGGTAGGTAGCTGGCCGTGAGCGTCGCGGCCAGGAGCAGGGTGCACGAAGCCAGAGCCACGACGGGATCCAATGTGCTGACCTCGAAGAGCAACGCTTGAAGCAGCCCGGCTACCCACAGCGAAGCGACCAGCCCTGCGGCCGTACCGGCAGCCGTCAACACCAGCGCATCGCGGAACACATCGCGCGTGAGGTCGCGCGGCCTGGCGCCGAGTGCGAGCCGCACACCAAATTCCTGCGTGCGGCGGGCGACGGAATAAGACAATACGCCGTACAGTCCCACACAGCCGAGCAGCAACGACAGCGCACCAAATACGGCGGCCAGATACGTCACGAGCCGTTCGCGGAGGACGTTGCGTTCGATTTGAAGCGCCATCGTGGCGGCGTTGTCGAGCACCAGTCCGGGTTCCGCGCGCCGCAGTCCAGCACTGACAGATGACACTGCCTGGTTCACATCACCGCTCACTTGTACGGCGAGGTTGTGAGACTGGCTGGGCCACTGGCGAATCGGGAAGTAAACCATCGCCACTGGTGCGTCCCTGAGCATGTAGGGGCGAACGTCACCCACGACGCCGACGATCTCCGCCGTGAACTCACGGTCGCCGATGCGGTGGCCGATCGGATCTCCCCCAGGAAAGTAGCGGTCTGCGATCGACTGGCTCACGATAGCGACGAGGGCTCCACCTTCTTTGTCGCGGTCATCGAACTCGCGCCCGGCCGTCACTGGAATGCCGACCGTGGAGAAGTAGCCCGGCCCGACGTAGTTTTCGTTCAGATCGATGTCGTCGTCAGTGCGACCGTCCAGTGCATACAAGCCACTGTAAGAGCAGTCGGCGAGCAGCCCGCACGTCGAGACGGCCGCCGAGACCACTCCACCAGTCGAGTTGACGGCAGTGACGAGTCGCGAGTTGAGCGCAGCGATTTGGTCAGGGCGGTAACCGCTGGCGGCCGGATTGAACGACACCGAAACAAGGTGCTCCGTGTCAAAGCCAGGATCGACTCTCGCGAAATTCATCAGGCTGCGCCCGAGAAGTACTGCCGAGAACACGACCACGACGGCAAGCGCCACTTGCGCCGCAACCAACGGCCGCATGCCCCGCAAGATCGAAGGCATTGCGAGGCTGGTTCGCGATGTGCTGACGACGGTCGCGGCTTCATCGCCGCGTCCGGCGCGTAACGCGGGCAGCAACCCGCACAGGAGTGCAGTCGCCAACGACACGCCGGCGGTGAACATGAAGACCCGGTTATCCGGTGTGTAGACCTCGGGTAGTCGATCGCGCGACGTGGAGAGGAACGCGCTTGCCAGCAGACCACTGGACCAAAGTCCAGCCAGCCACCCGGCGGCTCCTCCCAGTCCCGCCAGCAGTGTGCTTTCAACCAGCCCCTGCTGCAGCAGTCGCGTACGACTGGCGCCAACCGCGATGCGAATGGCGATCTCCCGCGCCCGCCCCGCCGACCTCGCGAGCAGGAGGTCGGCGACGTTGGCACACGCGATGAGCAGCACGACCGCGACCATCACCGTGAGCGCGATGAATGGCTGCGACAGTTGCGCACGCATCCGGGAGAACCCTCGCGTGAACGATTGCACGACGAGGGCATTCGACAAGATCTCTGAACGTACGCGCGAGTCATCGATCGCGGGGGCCATGTCCTGCACCGCTGCGCGATTTGCGATCTCGAGCGCCGCGCGAGCCTGCCCCAGGTCCACTGAAGGAATGCGACCGATGATATTGAGCCAGGCCATGCGGTCCTGCGTCATCCACGGTTGATCGACGTCGACCTCACCATACGAGCTGGCATTGTTGCGGTACTGCAGGCCCTGCTGCATCGTCAGGGGCAACCACAAATCGGCGCGAGCGTCGCTCCACGCACCGATAAAACCGGGCGGAGCGATGCCGATGATGGTGGTGGGGATTCCGCTGACGAGGAGCGTCTGGCCGAACACGTTGGCGCTACCGAGGCGCTCCCTCCACAGCCGATCGCCGATCACGGCGACCGGAGCAGGGCTCACAGGTCGTACATCGGGAATGCCGATGACCCTTCCTTGCGTAACGCGGACATTGAGCGTCGCGAAATACTCACCGGAGACCAGCTGCGCGCGGACGGTTTCCGACTGTGTCTCTCCTGGAAAGCGAACCACGAGGGAAGTGGTTCGCGTCATCGCCGCCAGCGATCCGCGAGTGCCCAGGGCGTCTCGAAGTCGCTCGAAGCGTGGGTACGAGAACCGCGTGTATCGACCCGTCCCGCCACTCGCATCCGGGCTGCCCTCGCGTGGCTGTTCGTACAGCGCGACGAGCTCCTGTGGTGCCGGCACGTTGAGCGGCTTGAACATCACCGCGTCGAGCAGCGTGAAGATTGCGGAGTTGGCGCCAATACCGAGCGCGAGGGTGATGATCGCCGCCGCGGCAAAGCCGGGTGTGCGTCTAAGTGACCGAACGGCGTATTTCAAATCCTGAAGGATAGTTTCAATCATTGTTGAATAGGTGATCTTTGATCTGCGATTCGTTGTTGATTGTCGACTTGTGATTCGTGATTTGTTCAGTCAGGTCTCTGCCATATCCGGCGACGATCAATCAAAACCAAATCAACAATCAGCAATCACAAATCCAAAACGAATCACGAATCAAAGATCGACCAGTCCCAAATGTTCTTGTCATTCCGCTCGTAGAGTCACCGCTGGATCGACGTGCGCCGCGCGACGCGCCGGCAAGTAGCCGGCGACGAGCGCCGTCATTGCGAGCGCGAGCGCCGCGGCCGTCAGCGTGTACGGATCGCGCGGCGGCAGGCCATAGAGGAAGTCCGCCACCAGTTGCGAGGCGAACCAGGCGCCCACGAGCCCGAGGCCGAGGCCCGCGATGGCGATCGTTCCAGCTTGTCGCAGGACGCCAGCCAGAACCGTGGTGCGCGTCGCGCCGAGGGCCAGGCGAATGCCGATGTCCCGCCGGCGCCGCGTGACGTCGAACGAAATCACGCCGTAGAGACCCAGGCACGCCAGCAGCAGCGCAAGCACGCCAAATGCGGTCGACAACGTGGCCAGCAGCCGTTCGGTGACGAGCGCCGCGTCGATCTGCTGCCGCATGGTCCGGACCCACGACACTGCCACATCGCGGGTCAAGGCCAGCACGTCAGCACGAACGACACCAGTGACGAGGCCTGGATCGCCAGATGTACGAACGGCAGCCGTCAGGTTCAGCGGTGGCTCGAGAATTTGCTCGAGAGGCTGATAGACCATTGCCGGGGGCGACTCCCTGAGCGAATGACGTGCGTCTCTCACTACGCCGACGACCGTCAATGCCTGGCTGGGATTCGGCTTGCGGCCCCAGGCGAGTGGACGGCCGATGGGATCGGCATCGCCGAAGTAGGTGCGTGCAACGGTTTCGTTGACGATCGCCACCCGCATCGACGTCGATCGGTCCTGCGTGGTGAAGAGCCGCCCGCGTACGAGTTGAATGCCAAAAGTCTCGAAGTACTCAGGCGTGACGGTGTTGGCAAACACGACGTCACTGGCTCCTGCTCCCGGTGGCGGCGTTGGAATGCCAATCGCGCGTCCTTCCATCGCCGTATCGATCGGGCTCATCGTCGAGCACGATGCGGAGAGGACGCCGGCTCGGCTGCGAACGCGATCCAGCACATCGCCGCACAGACTGACCACACGCTCGGCGGGGAAGCGCGTGTCGCGGGCATCGAGTGCGAACACGAGCACGTTACCGGTGTTGAACCCGCCATCGACGTGCTGCAGATTCTGCAGGGTTCTCACCAGGAGCGCGGCACCGAAGGTGAGCACGAGGCCCATCGCGATTTGTGCCACGACCAGCACGTATCGCCCCGACCATCGCCGGGTCATGCCACTCGCCGAGGTCCCGGGCTTGAGCGCGGTCGCCACGCTGGCGCGCGTCGCACCGAATGCCGGTGTCAGACCGAATAGAATGCCGGTCAACACCGAGAGCGCCGTGGCGAACAACAACACGGCGCCGTCCGGCTGAGCATTGATGACGATCGGGTTCTGATTCTCGCGAAACAATGCCGCGACAAATCGTGTGGCCCAACCGGCGAGAACCAGACCGAGCGCGCCACCACTGACCGCGAGGACGAGGCTCTCGGTGAGGAACTGTCGCACGAGTCGCGGGCGGCTGGCGCCGACCGACATGCGGATGGCCACTTCGCTGGCGCGCGCGGTGCCGCGGACGAAGAGCAGGTTCGCCACATTGATGCACGCGATGAGCAGTACCGCGCCGACCATGCTCATGAGCACAGTGAGCGGTAATTCGTATCGCGTCCGAAGTTGATTGTGACCTCTCGCCGCGGGGAGCAGCGAGGCGAAACGGAGCCTGCCATCGGGGGTCCGGCTGAATCCCTGCGTTTCAGGCAGGGACATGTGCTCGCGGAAGACCGACTGCAGAACGGACTCGGCCTGACCGACGTCGATTCCCGGCTTCACACGAGCGATGAGGGGCATGCTGGTCCAACTGTCCAGCCAGGTGAGGAAGTCGGGTTCGTCCTGGATGCGAATCGACAGCGGCAGGGTGATATCAATCGATCGACCCGGCTGCAGCCCATAGAAGCCTGACGCGGTGACGCCGACGATTGTCAGCGGCCGTCCTCCCACTGCCAGCGTCTGGCCGATGATGTCAGTGCGCCTGTTGAAGCGTCGCGTCCAGTAGTCGTAGCTGATCACCGCGAACGGGCTGCTGCCCGGCGCGCGATCGTCTTCGGACGAGAACCCGCGTCCGAGCGCCATCGCGACGCCGATCAAGGCGTGAAAATTACCGCTGACGTACTGGCCGACGACCCGCTCGGCGCCGCTCTCGGATGCGATCTTGAAGTCACGAATGTTAAAAGCGGTGACGCCTGTGAAAACGTCGGTGCGCTGGCGGACTCGCTCGAACCACGGATAGTTCGACGCCGTGCTCATCGCGTCGCCGCGGCCACCGGCGCCGATGGCGACGAACTGCAACTCTTCTGGCGCGCTGACCGGGAGCGTCCGGAGCATCACGGCCTCGATGAGGCTGAAGATCGTGGTGTTCGCGCCGATGCCGAGCGCCAGGGTCACCAGCGCAGCGGCCGTGAATCCGGGAGTGCGGCGTAATGACCGGAGCGCGTACTGAACGTCTTTCCATACGGTGTCCATCATTCAGCCCTCAATGAATCCACCGGGTTGACCGTCGCCGCTCGACGCGCGGGCGCCGCATGAGCAAGGAGGCAAATTCCAATCACCACAGCAAACGCCATCAGCCAGGCGAGCGGATCGGCGGGACCGACTCCGTAGAGCACTCCGGCGAGTGCCTTCGCGGCAGCCGCCGCTGCGACCCCGCCGACAAAGACGCCGACGGCTGCCATCGTGAGGCCTCGTTGCAAGACGAGTCCGATAACCTGTCGGGGCCTTGCGCCGAGCGCCAGTCGGACGCCGAACTCGTGCGTCCGTTGCGCGACCATGAAGGCGACAACGCCGTAGAGTCCGATGGCGGCGAAAAGCATAGCCATCGTGCCTGCGATCCCGAGACTGTATGCGGCTGCGGATGCCGGCAGCAGCACGGTCGCCAGTTTGGCGTCCATCGAGTTCGCCCTGAATAACAGGTCAGGTTCGAGATTCGCGAGTACGCGGTGAACGGCCTCGACTGGTGCGCTGAATCCAGCGCGCGACTTCACCAGGATCGTCCACTCATCGTCGAGCCGTTGCGACTGCGCGAAGTGGATATACGGCGTCGGTGGCTCCCCGACGGTCCGGACTTTGTAATCCGCCGACACCCCGACGATCAGGTGCTCCGGACCCGTGAGGCTACCGATCCGAAACCGTTGCCCGACTGCGCTCCCTGTCGGCCAGTAACGGCGCGCCATCGACTGGTTGACGATGGCCACTCGCGGCGAGTCGAGCGTATCCAGCGGGCCGAAATTACGCCCCTCGATGATGCGAATGCCGAGCGTTGCGAAGTATTCGGATGAGACGATTGTCCGCTCCGTCGGAACCACCTGATCGTTGCTCGTGTGGCGGTCGGGTAGCAGGATGGGGTCCTGGTAAAACGTCAGGTCGAATGGCGTACGCCACACGAGGGACGCCTCCTGCACTTCAGGCAAGCGGCGAATGGCGTCAAGCGCGCTCGCATAGAAGCGCTGCGCGCGGAGATTGTCATACCCAATCGCCGACGTGCCGGTGGTGAAGGCGGTCACGTTCGATGCCTCGAACCCGACGTCGATCCTGCCGGCGATGACCATGCTTCGAATCAACAGCGCCGCGATGATCAGCAAGAGGGCAGCAGCCGCGGTCTGCGTAACCACGAGTCCGTCGCGGAGCGTCCACCGACGTCGCAGTTGAATGCCAGGCATCTGATTCTTGAGCCACATGGCTTGGCTTGAACGCGTGGCGCGCAGTGCCGGCACCAGGCCGGCGAGGAAACCACTGAGGAGGGCAGCCGACGCCGCGAACCAAACGAGCCCCGTTCCCAATTCAGGGTCCATCGTGATCGGAATGGGCATCGCGAGGTCAGTGGCGGCGAGGCTCTTCATGAGCAGCCAAATCAGCAAGAGCGCCAGGAGTCCTCCGGCGCCCGCGAGCAACAGGCTCTCAGTGAGGAGCTGCCGGATCAGGCGGGCGCGACCTGCACCGAGGGCGAGGCGAATCGCCATTTCACGCAGTCGACTGGTCGTGCGCGCCAGTTGCATGCCCGTCACGTTGGTGCATCCCACGAGGAGCAGGAGTCCGATGACGACGCTGAGGGCGCCCGCACCTGCGGCCAGCATCTGATCCGCCATGGGGTGATAGCGGACGTTCTTCGTCAGGACGGCGGCAAACCGTCTCCCGTTGTTGCTGACGGGATATTCCCGTTCGAGCTGGCTCATGACGGTGGTGAGGTCCGTTCGTGCACTCTGAATCGTCTGGCCCGGACTGAGTCGTCCTTTGACGAAGAGCCAACGCTCGCCTCGTCGTTCGAGCGGAGTCGTTCCCGGTGACGGAACGAAGTCGGTGATACCCATGGTGCCGACATCAGCGAGCCAGGTCAGTGGCACCCAGAGCTGCGCGGGAAACGGTGTCATGCCGACGAGGTCCGCCGTCGCGATACCTACGACGGTATAGGTCTGCCCTTTGATCCGCACGGTTCGGCCAAGTGCGTCCGCGCGGCCGCCGAATTCTCGCTGCCATAAACCATGTGAGAGCACAACGACGCGAGGAGCACCAGGCCGATCGTCCACGGCGACGATTGGACGACCGTGAAGCACGTGCACGCCCAGGGTCTCGAAGTAGTTGCCGCTGACTGATTCCCCAATCACCATCCGCGTGCCACCGCCGGGATTCAGCGCAGCAATCACCGGCCCCGATGCCACGACGTCTTGAAACACCGTGTTTCGCGAGCGCACATCGAGGTAGTCGAGATATGACGATGTCTGAAAGGGCTGATCGCGGACGTTCGTGAAGATGTCGACGAGTTGGTCCACGCGCTCGACCGGCTTCGAGAACCCAAGCATCAACGTCACGGTGCCGAAGATGAAGGTCCCCGCAGCGATGCAGACCGCCAACGATGCGACCGCAAGGCACGTGAAGCCGCGCGACCGCCTCAGCGACCGGATCGCGTATTTGAGATCTTGGACGAGGCCATCGATCATTGTTGATTTCTCGATCTTTGATCGGTGATTCGTTGTTGATTGAGGATTGGTGATTGTTGATTTGCGACTCCAATCAACAATCCAAAATCACCAATCATCAACGAATCAACAATCAAAGATCACCCAATCAAGAATGCTGTTCAGTCCTGTCGCAACGCCTGCGTAGGATCGACGCGTGCGGCTCGCCGCGCAGGAAGCGTCGCAGCGACGAGACACACCAGTGCCATTGTCAACGGTGCCGCCATCAGCACGATCGGATCATTCGCTGTCACGAAGTCGAATGCCGGGCTCGCCAAGAGCGGGGTCAGCAGCGCGGCGACGCTCACTCCCAGAACGAGGCCCGGGCCGACGAGGAACATCGCGTGAGTCAGAACCATGTGCAGCACGCGAGATGGTGTCGCGCCAACCGCCATCCGAATGCCGATCTCGTGGGTACGGCTCGAGAACAGGAAGGTCACGACGCCGTACAAACCGACGCAGGCCAGTACGAGGCCGAGCACGCTGAGCGCAGTCACAATCTGCGACATCATCCGAGACGGCAGGAGGGCGCGGGCGTGATACAAGTCCTCCATCGTCCGCAGATCGTACAAAGGCACCGCGGCGTTGACGTTGGCGGCGGCCGATCCGACAGCGGAGGCAAGAGCCAGCGGTGATGTCCCGTCTTCGGCCAGGACGACCATCGTCATCGACCCGGGCCGTGCCTGCGAAAGCGGTCGATAGATAAATGGCTGCGCGCTTTCGCCGAGTTGCCAGTACTTTCCATCCTTCGCAACGCCGACGACCTCGAGAATCAACGTCTGAGGTCCGTTCGGTCCAGCGACATCCGGAATTCGAAGCACCTTGCCCACTGGATCGTCGCCAGCCCAGTAGCGATTGGCCATCGTCTCGTTGACGATCGCAACCCGAGTGCTCGCCGGGGTATCAAACGCCTGGAAGCCGCGACCGCGCACGATCGGTATACGCATGACATCCCAATAACCCGAGTCGACCACCGTCTCGGCCACTGAGATGCGATCCTGTCCCTCGGGAAGCGGCGCGTCATCGACGGTGATGCCAAGAGAACCGCTGGTGACACCGAGCGGTACGTATCGTGTGAGTCCAGCCGCGGCGACACCAGCCTGCGCGCGCATCTGCTCGACGAGCCGTTCGTAAAATCTGCGCGTCTCGTCCGCATTGAGCTGGACTAAACCCGGGTTGAACGATGCCAGCAAGACGCGATCGGTCCGGAATCCCGGGTCCACGTGCTGGGCAGTGATGGATGCACGGACCATCAGACCGGCACACACGAGTACCACGACGGATATTGCGACCTGCAGGACGACCAGGGCCGTCCGCAGTGTCAGCTTGCGCGAGAGCGGTTCCGCCTGCTTCTTGATCACGCTGCTGAGGCTCGACGATGCGGAAATCTTCAGCGCGGGAGCCAGACCGAAGAGGATCGCCGCGACGATGGTGGTGAGCGCCGTAAACAAGAGCGCTCGCGCATCGAGGCGCAGGTCGATCCACAGCGGTAGAGCGCTTGGAATGATCACAACGCGAGACAGGTACGCGAGTACCCAGCCACCGATCATCAGGCCCACGGCGCCCCCGGCTATCGCCAGCAGAAAGCTCTCGATCAACAACTGGCGCACGAGGCGCATGCGCGTCGCCCCGACGCACAGTCGCAGTGCAAGATCACGAGCCCGCGCTGTGCTCTTCGACAGTACGAGATTGGCGACATTGGCGCAGGCGAGCAGGAGCACGAGGCCAACGAGCGCCAGGATCACCAGTG
Source organism: Vicinamibacterales bacterium (assembly GCA_035649635.1). Classification (GTDB taxonomy): domain Bacteria; phylum Acidobacteriota; class Vicinamibacteria; order Vicinamibacterales; family UBA2999; genus Gp6-AA40. The sequence goes on from DASRJE010000015.1 coordinate 32,234, forward strand.
CTCCCTTCGCGCCGCCGGCGTCGAGCCGGGCTCGAGCGGTGATCTCCGGGAGCACGACTGCGGTTCGTCCTCGATTCGAGTCCGGATACGCGACTTCGAGATCCCGTGCAATCACCGCCAGCTCGCTTGCCGCCTGGGTCGCTGTGACGCCAGAGGGAAGGCGTCCCAACACTGTCAGCATCCGGTTGGTGCGGCGATTCAAGGCGTCATCCGGCAGCGATGGATACACACTGCGCATCGCGGAGAGCGGAACGAAGATGTCGGGATGGAAGTACAACTCCGATCCCGTGAAGTGCTCAGGGGCGACCCCCACGATCGTGAACGCGGCTCCGGAGAGCAGGATGCGGCGGCCGACGACGTCGGGCGCCTGCTGAAAATCGCGCTGCCATACCCGGTGACTGATCACGGCGACAGCCGACGAGACAGTGTCCTCCTCGGGAAGAAATCCCCGACCCATGTTCGGTTCAACGCCAAGCGCGGAGAAGAAATTGGCGCTGACGAGCCAGCCGCCAAGATAGTTCGCGGGTTTCTGCGGGCTCGTTGCGAGCGCGAAGTCGCCCGTCTCGTATGCGACAAGACTCGCCAGCGTCCTGGCGCGAGTCCGCAAATCGTAGTAATCGGGGTATGAAACCTCGCCGAAGGGCGTGTCCTTTGAGCTGGTGAAGACTCTGACGATTTCGCCGGGGCGGGGAACATCCGGCGGCCGTAACGCAGTGGCATCGGCGAAGCTGAACATCGCCGTATTCGCGCCGATACCGAGAGCCAGGGTCAGCACTGCCGCCGCCGTGAACTGCGGTGCGCCACTGAACGATCGCAGCGCGTATTTGACGTCCTGGAGGATGCTGTCAGCCAATCCCAAATGTTCTATTCCTGTCTCAGCGCTATCAGCGGATCCATCCGCGCGGCTCGACGCGCCGGAACATAGCTTGCGACCAGTGCCACCAGCAAAATGGACAACGTGACGGCAACGTAGTGAATCGGATCGGTGACGTCGATCTCGACGAAGGTGCTCGACGCCACGTAAACAAGTCCGAGTGCAGCGGGCGCGCCGAGCATTCCGCCACCTGCAACCGGCCGCGCGGCCTGCTGAATCACCATACCCAGCACATCGCCGGGTCGGGCACCGAGCGCCATCCTGAGACCGATTTCGCGTGTTCGCAGCGTGACCATGAACGAGACCACGCCATAGATGCCGACGCCAGCCAGGCAGAGGGCGACGATGGCGATCGCGCCGAGCAATCCGGCGAGCGTGTAGGTACTCGCCAGGTCTTCGTAGAGCACTTGCTGCATCGACGCCACGTTGAAGAGGGGTTCACTTGGATCGATCGCGGCCGCCTGCGCGCGGATTGCCGGCACCAGCTGCAGCGGATCGGTCGAATCCGCGCGGACGACGACGGCCATTGTGCGATCGGGCTTCCATGTGCTTGGCACGTACACCTGGGGCGCGACCCGCTGATCGATATCTCCCTTTCGCACGTTGGCCACGATACCCACAATCTGCACCGGGATATTCGGTACGTTCGGGGCGACCATCGTCGCGCGTGCGCCGACGGGATCGCCGCCCGGCCAGAAGAGGCGCGCGGCGTCTTCGCTCACGATCGCGACTGGCTGCGCGCTGGCATCGAAGTCCGCATCCGTGAAGCCGCGGCCTCGACGTAACGGCACTCGCAACGTGTCGAAATAGCGAGTGCTCACCGTCGCAAGCGCGGTGAACGGCAGCGCCTCCTCCTCGACCGGTGCCGCGCCATCGACCTTGATTCGTGCGCTCATCTCACGATCCGCAACCGGAAGGCGGTTGATCGATCCCGACGAGGCGACTCTTGGCAGGCTGTCGATACGCGCCAACAGGGTGCGATAGAACTCGAGCGTCTTCTCGTTGGTGTAGCTCGGCGAAAGATCAACCCGAAAGGTCAGGACACCTCCCGGCTCGAAGCCGTTCTCCATCGTCCTGAAGTTCCACGCGGTTCGGGCAAAGAGAGAAATCTGGACCAGCAGGATGACGGCCAGTGCGACCTGTACTGCGACCAGCCCGCGTCGGATGCGGTGAGCAGATCCACCACCGACCGCGCGCGATCCGTCCATCAGGTCGACGGCATTAGGACGCCACGACTGAATCGCCGGGACCACGGCGAAGCCGAGTGGCAGGACGAAAGCCATGGCAACACCTGCAGCCACGATCCGCCAGTTGAGAGAAGCGTCACTGAATAAACGTGCCTGCGGCCCTGCCAGCCACTTGAGAAGCGCGAGTCCCCATCCGCCGAGAAGTAAACCGATCGCACCTGCTGCCAGTGAGATCACGAGGCTCTCGATGGCGATCTGCTTCAAGTGGTCAGAGCGCCGTGCGCCAAGAGCGGTCCGCACCGACAGGTCGCGTTGCCGCGCGGTCGCCTGCGCGAGCACCACGTTTGAAACGTTGGCGCACGCCATCGCCGCAACGAGGAACGCGATGAGGGCGAGCAGGACGAGCAGTGTCCGGATCCCTCCTCCGAGTTGCTCGATCAGTGGGCGAACGACCACGCCCGTTTGTCCGTTCGTGTGGGGGTATTCAGCTCTCAGCCGCGCGGCGACGCTCGAGAGATCGGCTTCGGCCTGTGTCCTGTTCACGCCGGGTTTGAGCCGCGCCATCACGAAAAGCCGTCGTTCGTCTCGCGCAGCCCGCGCTGAGTGGAGTGGTTTGGCGACAAAGAGCTCGGCATCGCCAAAGATTCCGACGCGTGTCTCGCGGGGCAGCACCCCGACGATCGTGTGCGGGCTGCCGTCGAGCACGAGGCGCGTCCCGATGACGGAGGCGTTAGACGAGAACTGCTCCTGCCAGTATCGGTGACTGAGTAGCGCGACCGGTGCTGCGCCAATCCTGCCGTCGTCGCTCCCAAACACTCGTCCGAGCGCAGGGGGAACGCCCCACACAGAGAACATCTCGGCTGTGGAGCGGACGATTGAGACGCGAAGGGGCGCCTCACGTCCGGTCACAGTTGCGGTGCCGTACTCGAAGGCGATGAATTGCTCGACCGTTGTCGCTTGCATGGTCCAGTCGACCAGGTCAGGAACGGACGTGCCGGTCATGGCCAGATTGCCGATCATGCCGGACTGAGCCTGACTGGGACGCGGATCGGTCGACGCGACGAAGACGAGCCGTTCGGTGTTAGTGGCGGGAATCGCGTGCCAGACGCTGTCGATAGTGCTGGCAATGATGGTTGTAGCGGCGATGGCAATCGCCAACGTCGTCATGACGACGAAGCTGGGCCCGGGAGTCTTCCTGAGCGTCCGGAAGGCATGGCGGACAGGGACCATTACACGGTCCGTAAGGTCAAAGCCCATGCCATCCCGCCACGACGCCTCAGTCTAAATTCCGCCTGTTCTTCAGCACTGGATGCTGCCATGCGGGGATGGACCGTCCGCGGATGGGACGGGATGTCCGGGTGTGAACTATCAGTTCCACGCGCCTACTCTTGCCGGAGCGCGGCCAGTGGATCGATGCGCGCCGCGCGGCGTGCCGGGATCCATGCCGCGAACAGCGTCACCACCACGAGCAGCGGCACGACGAGGAGGTACGTTCCGAGGTCGATAGCACCGGGTCCAGGGAAAACTCCGCGCAGCACTCCGCCAACGCCGATGCTTCCGACGATGCCCAGGATGACGCCTGTTGCCGACAGCACAAATCCATGACGGAGGACCATTCGAAGAACCGCTGAGGACTGCGCGCCGACGGCCATCCGAATCCCAATCTCACGGGTGCGGCGCGCGGCCGAGTATGCGACGAGCCCGTACAGACCAACCAACGCGAGCAGAAGTCCGAGCAGTCCCATCGTCCCGGTGACCTGTGTCAGTGCCCGCACGATTCCAGAGGCGTTCCCGTAGTAGAACTCTTCGATCGTGCGCACACCCGCCAAGGGCATATTCGCATCGAGGTCCTTGACGATCTCGCGAAGCGGCGCTGCCAGCGCGGCAGCGTCGCTTTCGGAGGCGACGATCAGCGTCGTCCGAAATCCAAGGTCCTGCCGCTGGGCGAAGTACAACCACGGCGTGGGCCCTTCTCCAATCCAGTTGTACTTGTTGTTCGTGGCGACGCCGACGACCTCTGCCCACGGTTGGCCGTCGCGATCGAACAGGCGAACTCGCTTCCCGATCGGATCCTCTCCCGGCCAGAAGCGGGAGGCCATTGCCTGGTTGACCACGACGACGCGAGGGGTTGTCGCCGTGTCGCTCGCTTGAAAGCCACGGCCTTGAACGAGGGGAATGGCCATCGTGTCCAGATAGCCCTCGTCGATTCGCGCGGAGAGGACGGTGACGCTCTCGGTGTTGCGAGGTAGCTGAAACCCTTCGGGGACGATTCGCGCAGGCTCGCGATTGTCCTGGTTGAGCGGCATGACCGACGTCATACCCACCGACGTGACGCCGGGCAAGGCTAGCGCCCGTTCTTTGAGCTGCCGGTAGAACGCTTCTGCTCGTGTGTTGTCGTAGCCGGCGAGCCGCGGTTGGAAACTCGAGAGCAGCATGTGATCGGTTCGGAATCCCGGTCGACTGAGCTCGGCCTCGAACGCTCGAGAGAGAAATACCGTCACGGTCAGGAGCATGAGCGCGAGCGCGACTTGCCCGGCCACCAGTCCGTTTCGTCCCCAGAGACGCGATAGTCGCTGGACGTTGGAGCTTCCCGAGCGCAGGGTGAACGCGAGGTTCGTCGCCCGGCTCGCGCGCCACGCCGGGATCAGGCTCGAAAAGAAGGCACTTACCGTGGCGAGGACGATGCCGACGACGATCGCGCGACGATCGAGATCGAAGGTCAGGCGAACGCCAATGTCACTCACGATCGGCAACTGACGAAGAAACAACACTCCGCCATAGCCCATCGCCAACCCCAACGCGCCTCCTCCTGCTGCCAGCAGGAAGCTTTCGGTGACCAACTGGCGCATGATGCGGACTCGTCCACCTCCGATCGAGAGGCGAAGCGCCATTTCCTTCTCGCGCACTGGCGCCCGGCTCGTGAGCAGGCCGGCCACGTTTCCACACGCGACGAGCAGAACGACAAACGCCAGAGTCAGGAGCATGAACGAGCTTGGCGCCGACGGCCCACGCTCTTCGAGTCGAGCTTCGAACGCTGTCTTTACCAGCAATCCGTAGTTGCGATTGGTATCCGGGTACGTCTGTTCGAGGCCACGCGCAATCGCGGCGACCTCCTGTCGGGCCTGTTCGATCGAGACGCCGGACTTGAGCCGGCCGCGGACACCAAGACCCCGGACGTTGCGGAGTTCGAGCAGCTTGGGTGGCGCGCCGGGAAGCGACGGCGTCATCGCGATCGGGATATAGAAGGCCGGCGGCAGCGCCAGGTGCATTCCAGTGAAGCTTGCCGACGCGACGCCTACGATGGTGAAGTCGAGGCCGCCGAGTCGAACCTGTTTCCCGACTGCCGACGGATCCGATCCAAACAGGTCGGCCCATGTCTCGTACGCGAGCACAACCACGGCGTCGCGTCCTGGCACGCGGTCCTCGTCGGCGCGGAAGGTACGGCCGAGCGCCGGCTGCAGCTCGAGCACGTCGAAGAAGTTCGCGCTGACGGCGAGTCCCAATTTGCTTTGCGCCGCCTGATCGCGGCGGTCTGCAAAGCTGGTGACGACAACGTTATAGGCCAGCAAGCCGGAAAAGCTCTGCGCGCTTCCTCGCAGGTCCGCGTAGTCGGGATAGGAGACCCCGCTGTCGCTGGTGAAGAACACTTCGTTCGCGCGGGGAGCGATGGCGCTGACGGCCACGACGTCGTTGCCGCGCGGCACGGGCAGTGGCCGAAGCACGAGGCCATCGGCGAGGCTGAACATGGCCGCATTGGCGCCGACGCCGATCGCGATCGAGGCGATAGCGACCAGCGAGAATCCCGGATTCTTCACGAGCATCCGGGCGCCGTGCTTCAGATCCTGCAAAATACCGTCAAACATTTTTGATTTACCGATCTTTGATTGTTGATTCGTTGGCGATTATGGATTGGTGATTGGTGATTCATGGACGACTGAGCTTCTATCAACAATCAACAATCTCCAATTTCCAATCAACAACGCATCAATGATCAATAATCCCAAATCACCAATACAGTCATTCCTGTCTCAGGGCAATAACGGGATCGATCGTCGCCGCCCGCTTCGCCGGAAGATAGCTTGCTACCAGAGCGACGACGGCAATCGTCAACGCGACCGCCACGTAGTTCGACGGGTTGCGGGCGTCGACACCTGGTACTGCCAAACCAATTCCTGCGGCAATCACGACCGCCGTAACCAATCCGACGAGGCTCCCCGCGGCGACCGGTCTGGCTCCCGAGGCGATCAGCATTCGCACCACCGCGCCCGGTCGCGCGCCGAGCGCCATGCGGACTCCAATCTCCCTCCCGCGCTGCGCGACTGCTGACGAGACCAGGCCGTAGACGCCGACAGCCGAGAGACAAAGGGCGATGAGCCCGACGGCCGTGAGCAGCGCGGTGAGCACGTACGTTCCAGCCATATCGTCGAACAACACCTGCGTCATCAACGCGACGTCATGAATTGGCTGGTCGCGATCGATGCCGGTAACTGCCGCGCGGATCGCTGGCACAAGCAGGAGTGTGCCAGGGGTGACCGATTTGACGACCACCGCCACGTCCCGCTCGGGACGCTGCGCCATCAGAACGAACACCTGCGGCACTGGTCCCTGATCGATGTCTGAATTCCGCAGGTTGCCGACGATGCCGACGATGTTCAGCCAGGCCTCCTTGCCTGACGTCGCGTCGAGCGCGAGGCGCGTTCCAAGCGGATCGCTGCCAGGCCAGAACCGGCGCGCCGCTTCTTCATTGACGATCGCGACGGGCGCGGCTTCCGACATCTCGGCCTCGGAAAATGTTCGTCCTCGCCGCACTGGAATGCGCATGGTGGCGAAATAGTCACCCGCGATCGCCGCGCTTGCGATCGTGGGCCGCATCTCGGGCGGCACCGGCGCCGTGCCCTCCACGGTCAGCCTCGCGAGCGGCTCGCGGTCGGCGATGGGCAGTCGATCGACGATGGCAGTGGACGCGACTCCCGGAATGGCACGAAGCCGCGACAACAACTCGGTGGTGAATTGTGCGATCGCGTCGCGGCTCCCGTAGCGCGATTCTGAAAGCCCGACCCGAAACGTCAGTACCTGCGCAGGATCGAATCCGAGAGCGATGTCGCTCAGCGCCCACGTCGTTCTCACCAGCAGCGCGATCTGAACCATCAGGATCATGGCGGCGCCCGCCTGCAGGGCAACGGTCAGGCTGCGTGCACGGCGTCCGCGAACGGCGACTCCGACGCCGCGCGCGCCGTCCTTGAGCTCTTGCGGGTCGGGTGCTGCGGTGCGCAGGGCCGGCAGCAGTCCGAAGCCAAACGGCGCCAACAGCGCCGTCACCACACCGACCACGAGCGCACGCCAGTTCATCTGAATATCAGCCAGAGCGAACGCATCACCACCTCCAATCCAGCGTAGGGCCGAGATGCCCCACGCGGCGAGCATCAGGCCGACGAGGCAGGCCAGCGCCGAGGAGAGGGCGTTTTCGGTCATGAGCTGACGCACGCGATCGAATCGGCTGGCGCCGAGCGCGGCGCGAATGGCCAACTCGTGTCGACGGCCAATCGACTGCGCCACCAGGACGCCGGAGACGTTCGCGCATGCGACGACGAAGACCAGCACTGCCACGAGGCCGAGAATCGCAAGCAGGATCCGCACGTTGAAGCCGGTGGCCTCGATGAGCGGAAGCACTGACGCCCCGACGCCCTGGTTGGTGTCGGGGTGCTCGCTTCGGAGTTGAGCCGCGATCGCCTCCAACTCGGTGTCCGCCTGTGCACGAGTCACACCGGGTCGCAGCCGGCCTGTCACGAGCAACTCACGCTGGCTGCGCTGCCCACGCAGCGGATCGAGAACCATCGGGAGGAATAGATCGGTATCCTTGAGCAGCCCTGTACTCGCTTCTGGAGGCAGGACGCCGACGATCGTGTGAGCCACGCCGTCGAGGAGCACGGTGCGTCCAATCGTGGTGGCATCCGATGAGAACTGGCGCTGCCAGAATCCGAACGTCAGCATCGTCACTGGCGTGGCGCTTGCGCGTCCGTCATCGAGCTGAAACGGGCGGCCGAGGACAGGTGTGTAGCTCCATAACCCGACGAGATTGGCCGTGACGCGGACAGAGGAGACGCGTATCGGGATATCGATCCCGGTCAGGTTGGCCGAGCCCATCTCGAGGCCAGCGAATTGTTCGAATGTCTTGGAACGAGCAGACCAGTCGGCGAGATCCGGCATGGACACGCGCATTCGCAGCACGACGCTCTGCGCCGTGCCTTGTGCCTGAATCACGCGCCGGTCGGTAGAGGCGACGTAGACAATCCCGTCGCGATTGACGACCGGAATAAATCCCCAGACGAGGTCGATCACGCTGTAGATGACCGTCGTCGCCGCAATTGCGACCGCAATGGTGAGCACCACGACCGCGGTGGCTCCGCGATTGTGGGTCAGCGTGCGAATGGCGTGACGCCAGTTGGACATCGTCAGAGCAGTAGGCCGGTCTTGTTTTGTAGACCGGCGAGGCCAGGTCTTGCTTCGTAGACCCAGCGCTCAAAGCCTATGCCACCTCGGACGAAGAGTCTCGCCGGTTTGTTCGAAGAAATCGCGCCCTTTGCCTGCATTGTCGAGCTGAGGTGTTCGCCGGTGGGACTCCCTTGTTCGACGCCGCACGTTGAATCCGCGTCGATCGTGGGATAGCATGCCGGCCTCTCCTCGTTGGCCCCACTCCCCAAAGGAGGATGTATGCGGCGATTCCTTCTATGTGCATCGGCGTTGGTCGCGGTCATGTGCGTGAGTCTGGTCGCTCAGAAAGTGACGACGGTTGAAGAATACGCAAAGCTGATGAAAGCGAACGCGCAGGCCAATGGCGCGATGAACAAGGCAATCGGTTCGGGAATGTATGCAGACGCGCGGATGCAGGTTGCAACGTTGCGTACGAATTACATGGCGTTGCAGGGGTTCTGGGCGGACAAGAAGCAGAATGACGCCATCATGATCGTGAAGGACGGTCTCACCAGGCTGGATGGCCTGGACAAGATGCTTGGGGCGGCGACGGTCGACCAGATGGCGGCTCAGGCGGCGGCCAAGGAATTTGGCGGCATGACCTGTGGCGCCTGTCACAAGGCTTATCGCGAGGGCGACGCCCAGTCAGGATTCAAGTTCAAGGCAGGGGTGATCTAGTAGCTGCGTAGCTAGGTATCGAGGTAGCTGGGGCTATTCGATTCGAAGTACCTCGATCGGATTCACGGTGGTCGCGCGGCGCGCGGGGAGCGCGCCGGCGGCGACCGCGACCACGATCACGACAAGAGCGGCTGCGCCGATGATGGCGGCGTCGTTTCCTTCCACGCCGAAGAGCATGGCCTGCGCGAGGCGGCCGATCCCGAGCGCCAGCACGGCGCCGATGGTACTACCCACAACCGTCATCCGACCCACCTGCGACAGCACGAGCGCGCGCACATCACGCGGTTTCGCGCCCAGCGCCATGCGAATGCCGATTTCTCGCAGGCGCTGGGCGACACCGTAGGCGAGGACGGCATAAACACCGATCGCCGCCATCACGAGGGCCAATCCCGCGAACGCGAATGAGAGTGTGGTGAGCATTCGGTCAGGCGTGGTTCTCTCCCAGATCTGATCGTCCATCGTGCGGAGATTCTCGATGGGCAGGTTCGCGTCGAGCCGGGCGATGACTGACGGAATCATGCTGACGAGCGGACGTGTATCGGTTCCGCCTCTCACATAGAACGTGAGGCTGCCGACGTCTGCCTGCCGGTAAGGCAAGTAGAACTGTGCCGGCGGCGGATCTTTGACCTCGCTGTATGTCGCGTCACGAACCAGACCGACGATCTCGATGTCGAGCGACCGGTTCCCTCTCCCGAGCGCCATACGTGTGCCAACGGTTCGAGATCCCAGATTGAACTTTCTCGCGAACGCCTCGTTGACCACGGCAACGCGAGGGGAGGCCGCGTTGTCCGCGGTGGTGAACTCGCGACCCGCGAGAAGAGGGATCCCTAACGTTCTGAAGTAGTCGACGCTGATTCGTCCATATCGGGCGTTTGTATCCATCTCCGGCGTTGCCTCGAACCCTTCCACCGTCAGAAAGTTGCCCGAGCTGTCATTCGACAGGATGGCCACGGTCGTGGCCGTTACGGACGAAACGCCGGGGACGGCACGAAGCTCGTCTTCGCTGCGTGCGAAGAAAGACCGCGCTTGTTCCGATGTGTAGCCGTTCCCCGACGGCGACACGCGGAACGTCACCAGGCCTTCGCGACGGATGCCGAGCTCGACACGTGAAATGTTGATGAGGCTCACGATGAACAGACCCGCGACTCCCAGTAGCGCAGTGGTGAGAGCGACCTGCGAGGTCGCCATCGAGGTGCGGAACCGCTTCGCCGCTCGCGAGCCCGACATGCGGCTGGAGTGTGTATGCAGCCCCGCGGCAGCAGCGACACGTACGCCGTGGACTGCGGGAAATAAACCGAACAAGAGGCTCGTGACGAGCCCGGTCGCCAACGCAAATGTCAGCATCGTGGAGTTGATTTCGACCGCGAACAGCGCGCCGATCTCAGGCGGCATGATGGCGAGGATGCCCCCCAGTGCGACCTTGGCGACCACGATCCCACCTGCACTGCCAAGGACTCCCAGCAGGAGCACTTCGATCAAGAGCAGGCGAATCACGCGGCCTTCGGACGCTCCCAGCGACAGGCGCACAGACATTTCGATCGACCGATCGGTGACGCGCGTCAGCAGAAGATTCGCAACGTTGGCACAGGCGATGGCCAACACGAATCCCGCCACGAGCAGCAACAACACTCCGCTCACCCGGATGGCGGCGCGATCGCGCGCGCGAGGCAGGGAGCCGTCGCTCAGGGCGAGTGTGCGCTGTTGAAACTGTTGCCGCTCCAGATCGCCCATGCCGCTGCGGAGCGCAGGAAACTCCACGTCGCGAATCAGCGCTGCGAACGGCAGATTGATCGCGGCCTCGGCCCGCTCGCGCGACACGCCGGGCGCAAGACGCCCAAATGCATACAGCCAGTGCATGTTGCGCGAAGTGAGATCCCGGAAAGCCAGCCGCGCCATCGCGAGCGGGATGAACACGTGCGGCACGTCTATGACTGTTGTGCCGGTGAATCCCCTCGGCGTCACACCAACGATCGTCACGAGTTCACCATTGACGACGAGCGTCTGGTTGACGACCTGGGGATCGGCGCCGAAGTGGGTATTCCAGTAGTCGTAACTCAGGATGACGATCGGGTGGCCGTTCGGAACGCGGTCGTCCTCGGGTCCGAAGAGTCGGCCAAGCGCCGGTGCGATACCAAGAACGGAGAAGTATTGCCCCGATACCAGTGCTCCAATGCCTGCTAACGTCTGACCTCGATAGGCCAGATGGGCCCCGAAGTCTCGATGCGCGGCGAGCCGCAGCGCTCCCGTCTCCAGCCGCTCGAGATCGCGAAACAATGGATAGCTGAAGATGGCGTCGGTGCCGCCGGCGTTGCTCGTGTCCCGCCCACCAGGGTGCGGCCCTGGCGACGTCAGGAGCACGATCTCATCGGGCGCCGGCACGGGCAGGCGGCGCAACAGGAGCTGCTCGAACATCGAGAAGATCGCGGTGTTGACGCCGATACCGAGCGACAGCGAGAGCACCGCGACCGCGGTCAGCAGCGGTCGCTGCGAGAGTGAGCGGAAGGCGTAGCGGATGTCGGACACGTGGGTTTCCCTCAAACGTCAACGCCGGGCGGTCTTGTTCCCGCGTGTTACTGCTACTCGACTCGAAGTGCGACGATTGGGTTCACAGACGTCGCACGACGAGCGGGCAACACGCCAGCCGCGAGCGCGACGACTACGACCACGAGAGCGGCGGCGCCAATGATGGCGGCGTCGTTTCCTTCCACGCCGAAGAGCATGGTCTGCGCGAGGCGGCCGAGGCCAAGAGCGAGCGCTGCTCCAACGGCACCTCCAACGAGTGTCATGCGTGCCATCTGGGCTAATACGAGCCAGCGCACGTCACGAGGCTGCGCGCCGAGCGCAATGCGAATCCCGATCTCTCGCAGTCGCCGCGCCACGCCGTACGCGAGCACGGCGTAAAGCCCAATCGCTGCCAGCAGCGTGGCAACCAGAGCAAACGAAGATGACAGCGTGCCCAGTACCCGCTGAGGCGTCGTGTTGTCCCAGACCTGATCGTCCATCGTCCGCAGATTGACGATTGGCAGATTGGTATCGAGCCGTGCGACGAGCGAAGGGATTGCCCCGAGCAGCGCGCCTGTGTCCGAAGTCGTTCTGACATAGAAGGTGAGTGGCCCGACGGCACCCTGACGACCAGGGGCATCAGGTTGCCGATACGCCATGACCAATTGCGGCGGTGGCGGTTCTTTGATCTCGCTGTACTTGGCGTCGCGGACGAATCCCACGATCTCGATGTCGAGCGGTCGGTTGCCGCCTGCCCCCATCGCCAGGCGCCTGCCAATCACGTTGGCGCCGAAGTTGAACTTGCGCCCGAATGCTTCGTTGACGACCGCGACGCGCGGCGCGTTTGCGGCGTCCGCGCGTGTGAATTCTCTGCCGGCCAGTAGCGGGATTCCCATGGTGCGGAAATAGTCGGTCCCCACCCGCGCGACCGACACATTCGTATCGGCATCGGGCCCTGCATCGAACCCCTCGACCGTGATGTTGTTGTTCCAGTTGCTGTTCGAAAGAAGCGGCACAGTCGAGTCCGTCACCGAGACGACGCCGGGCAGGCCCCGCAGCTGCTCCTCGACTTGATCGAAAAGCACGAGCGCTTGTGCCGTGGAGTAGCCATTGAGATACGGCGAGAGACGGAACGTGACGAGGCCATCGCGTCTGATGCCCAGTTCGGTACGAGCGACATTGACGAGACTGACGATGAACAGTCCCGCCACGGCGAGAAGCGCCGTCGCAAGCGCGATCTGCGACGTTGCCAGCGATGCACGGAAGCGATTTGCCGTGCGCGATCCAGCCGTGCGACCCGACTCTGCTTGCAGTCCGGCCCGGACTGACGAGCGGATTCCGTGAATCGCCGGGAACAGCCCGAAGAGAACGCTTGTCCCGACACCAAGTGCCAGAGCAAAGAGGAACGCCGTCGGGCTCATCGTAAAGTCGAGAATCGCGACATCGTCGGCCGGCATCGTCGCGAACAGGCCGCTCAACGTCATCCGCCCAACTGCCAGCGCAGCCACGGCTCCGGCGATGCCGAGGACGAGTGATTCGGCCAGGAGGAGGCGTATCAACCTCACCGATGACGCACCCAGCGAAAGACGGACCGACATCTCCGTCGATCGATCGGCCACGCGGGCGAGCAGAAGATTGGCGACATTCGCGCAAGCGATGGCCAGAACGAACCCCGTGATCGCGAACATCAGGAGCAGGATGCTTTTGGTCTCATCGCGGTTCGAGTCGCGGCCATGCGATCCATCCTGCAGGACGATGCGACGCTGCTGAAACTCCGCTCGATCGCGATCGCCCATTCCCCTTCGTAGCGCCGGAAACTCGACGTCCTTGATCAATGCGGCGAACGGCACGTTGACGAGCGCTTCGGCCTGCTGGCGCGAAAGATCGGATCGGAGCCGCGCGAACACATAGAGCCAGTGATTGTTGCGTGCCGTCATGCCGTTCCACTGAGCGTCGCGAAACGCCCGTTCGGCCATCATGAGCGGCATGAACACCTGCGGACGATCCGTCGTCGTGTTCCCGGAGAAACCAGCCGGTCCAACACCGACGATCGTCATCGGCTCGCCGTTGACGACGAGAGTGCCACCGAGTACGGAGAGGTCGGCTCCGAAGCGCGTGCTCCAGTAGCTATGGCTCAGCACGACCACGGGATGTGCGCCTTGCACGCGATCGTCGTCTGGTCCGAGCAGGCGGCCGAGTGCCGGGCGGATACCAAGGGCGGGGAAGTAGTTGCCGGACACGAGCACGCCTTCGGCGTCGGAGGTCTGCCCGCGGTACGCGAGGTTGGCGCGGAAGTCGCGATGCGCCGCCGTCTGCACGGCATCGCCGTCGAGTCGCTCGAGATCACGAAACAGCGGATAGCTGAAAATCGCGTCCAGGCGGCCGCCGTCACCAGTCGATTGCGATCCCGGTCGCGGGCCGGGGGACGTGACATTCACGATCGCGTGTGCGGCTGGAACAGGAAGACGTCGAAGGAGGAGGCGATCGAACACCGAGAACATCGCGGTGTTGACGCCGATGCCGAGCGCCAGCGACAACACGGCGACCGTTGTCACCAGCGGCCTGCCGCTGAGCGATCGGAGGGCGTAGCGAAGGTCCTGCAGCATCACGGTCCTATTCGGAACGAAGCGCTTGAACTGGATCGACGGACGCGGCGCGCCGAGCGGGGACGAGGCTGGCGATGAGAGCAACGGCGCCGAGCAGAAACGCACTCCCCAGGAATGAAACCGGATCGAGCACTGAAATACCGAAGATGAATCCGGTCAGCAACTGCGCCACCCCGGCCGACATCGCCAGGCCAACTATAGCGCCGGTGCCGGTCAACGAGATCGCGTGACGCACCACCATCCCGAGCACCTGCCAACGTTGCGCGCCGAGCGCGACTCGAATCCCGATTTCACGTCGTCGCTGCGCGACGCCGTGCGCTGTAATGCCGTAAATTCCGATCATCGCGAGCAAGACGGTGATGAGCCCGACGGCCGCTGCCAGCCAGGCAGCGAGGCGTTGCGGCAGCAGTCCAAATGCCGTCAGCTCAGAGAGCATGCCGGCCCGCAAGATTGGCAGGCTGCCATCCATCTGCTGGATGGTCTCGCGCATGGCTGCAAGAACATTCGGACCGGTCGTGCGCACGAGGATCCAGACCTGCGAATCGTACATCTGTGCGGCTGGAACGTACGCGAACGGTCGCGGCTCTTCTCCGAGTGAGCGGTACTTACTGTCGCGCGCCACACCGACGACCTCCAGCGTCCGGCTACGCCCCGGCGGTGGACCGGACTGGTGCACGACCGTCCAGCCAATCGGGTTTTGTCCCTGGAACAGACGCGAGGCCAACGTCTGGTTGATGATGACGACTTCCGTCGAGCCCGTTCGATCGCTATCCATGAACGCGCGACCCTGCACGATCTCGATACCAAGTGTCTCGAAATAGCGGGGGCTGACGACGTTCCAATCCGGGAAGACCGCCGTCCGGACGTCGAACTGCTCGGTCGGCAGTCGAAGCGGACCAAAGCCGACGCCGGCGAGTGTCATCGGCACGATGAGACTTCGCGCGGCCGACACGACTCCGGGAAGCTGTTCGATCCGCCGCAGCGCAGCGTCCGCGAAAAGCGCTCCACGCGTGTCGTCATAACCGGCCAGCCGCAGATTGAAATTCAGTGCCGCGACGTCGCTTGTGACAAAGCCGGGATCGATGACGGCGGCCTTCATCAAGGAGCGCCCAAGCAGGAGAGCCGCGACGATGAGCAGGACGGACATGGCCATCTGCGCGACAACGAATGCCCCGCGCAGCCGGAGCCGCCTCGTACCGGCGGTCAGTGGATGCGTCTTGAGGGCTGAAACGAAGTCGGTCCTTGCTGTCTCGATGGCTGGGAGCAGGCCACTGACCAGACCTGCTCCAACAGAGAGAAGAATCGAGAACGATACGACGCGCCAATCGAGCCGAAACTCGACGCTGACCGGAAGCGGAAGCGTTGGAACGATATCGCGCATCGACTGGATGAGCGCGAGCGAGAGTCCGATTCCGACAAGCGCTCCAGCCGACGACAGGAGCACGCTCTCGGTGATCAACAGGCGCACGATGCGGTCGCGGCTCGCGCCCAGCGCCAGGCGCAGCGACATCTCGCGGGAACGCGCGACGCCCCGTGCCAACAGCAGACCGCCTATGTTTGTGCACGCGACCAGCAGCACGAGGAACACCAGCGCGAAGAGCAGCGTCATGAACAGGGTTGCGGGGGTCCGGCCAGGTGACGGCACCGGCCGAGAGGGTTCGGCACCGATGCTGCGGCCGCGATTGTCGTCGGGGTACTCGCGCTCCAGGTCGCGCGAGATGCGGGCCACTTCGTCGCGTGCTTGAGCCAGCGAGACATCTGGCTTCAGTCTGCCAATGGCCACTATCCAGACAGCCACGCGCGACGTGAGCGCGTCGGCCACGGTTCGCGACGTGTCGGTCAGCCGCGCCTGCATCGCGATCGGCATCCAGAATTCCGAGAGCGTCACGTTGGTACCGCGAAAGCCCTGAGCCGCAACGCCGACGACGGTGAAAGGTATGCCGTTGACGCGAAGGATTCGGCCGACGACATCGGCATCGCGAGTGAAGCGACGTTCCCACAGTTGAAACGAGAGCACCAGAACAGCATTAGGGCTGTCCGTACGATCGTCACCAGAGGTGAGCGGGCGACCGAGTGCCATCGGGACTCCGACCACGTCGAAGTAATTCCCGGATACGATCGTGCCGTACGCCTGTTGAGAACCGCGTTCGTCGGCCAGGCCGAAAGCAACCGCCGTGGGACGGTAGGCCGCAACACCCTCGAAGACGGTATTCCGCTCGCGCAGATCGACGAAGTTGGGGTACGACATCGTGTCGATCGGCCGGCCATTCTGTGTCCGGCCAAGGTCGACGAGCCTGTCGGGACGGGAGATGCCGGGCAGGGCTCTCATGAGGAGCGCGTCCGACGCGCTGAAGATCGCGGCATTCCCGGCGATGCCGATCGCAAGAGACAAGACGGCCGTCGCCGTGAACAACGGACTACGACGGAGCAGCCGAGTGGCGTACTGGATGTCGTTCCACATAGTCTCCGCCATGTAGAGGCGGGTCTTCAGACCCGCCTCTATTGAAGACGGCCTCGTGACGGCGCGTCTGAAGACGCGCCGCTACGTACCGCTGAGATCGAATGCCGCCATCGTCTTGCGATCGCGCACGTAGAGTGACGTGCCCACGAGCGTAGGTGGTGTCCACGCGAGATTGGTGAGCACGTTCGCGCGGGCGAGCACCTTGAGGCCCTGGGGCGAGACCGTTGCGAGCCCGAGAGTGCCGTCCTCGTCGAGCACGACCAGTTTGCCGTCGGCCAGGAGGAGTTGCGCGCGCGAGAAGCTGCGATCCTGCCAGGCAATCGTGCCCGTCTTCATGTCGACCGCGGAAATGACGGCGGGCCCGAAATCGCCGCTCGATCCATACGCGTAGTCGCCGATTCTGATCACGGTGCCGATATGGACGCGCATCCGCCGACTTGCCCATTTCTCGACGACGGCCGTCTTGCCGCCTTTCTGACGGAGCTCGAGGGCGCGGCTGCCGGTGCCATACGCTGACGAGACGAAAAGCAGATGATCGGCAGCCGACCAGACTGGTGTGCTGATGTTCAGGCCCCAGTCGGTCTTGTGCGGGTGCGTCCAGAGTACTTGGCCGCTGGCGGGGTTCATGCCCGTGATGATGTCGCCGCCGAACACGACGAGCTGCGTCTGCCCATCGACATCGATCAGGATCGGTGATGCCGGGGCCCACACGAAGTAACCGCCCTTCCACGCCAGCTTTCCTGTTTGTGCGTCGAAGGCCGCAACCGCCTGGTCGGGGCCTCCCATCGTCACGATCACCAGGCCGTTGTGAAAGATCGGGCTGCACGTGTAGCCACGTCCCGTGGGGATGGCGCGGTACTCAGTCACCATGTCATGCGACCAGATTCGCTTGCCGCTCGCTTTGTCGAGCGCGAACAACTCGCTGCGAGAGCTCGTCGCGTAGATACGATTACCGACGATGAGCGGCGTGGAGTGCGGACCCGGCCCCTGGCTGAAATCGATGCCGGCAGTCGACGCGGGATACTTGAACTCCCACACTGTTTTGCCGCTGGCGGCATCGAAGGCGGCGACGACTTCTTCTTGCGTCGTTCCCTCTGGTGAGCGGTTGATCAGGCGGTACATCGTGTAGAGGCGACCGTTCTCGGCCACGATCGATGAGTGCCCCTCGCCGAGCATGCGGCTCCACAGTTTCTTCGGCCCTGCGGCCGGCCAGGTCGACGCCAATCCCTTCGAATCAGAGACGAAATTGCGCGTCGGGCCACCCCACTGCAGCCAGTTTGCAGCCGATTGACCGCGCAGCGTGACTGCGGTCGACAGGAGCGCGAGCCCGCTGATTGCTGTGAGTGTGAGCAGCCGGAGTCTCACCTCGCGGTCTCCGCGGCCGGCGCACGACGGAAGGTTAGCGGCAGAACAGTCGCGCCTTGAATGAAGGTGCCCACCATCTCAGTGCCTTTGGCGTTGAGCCGCCCGGAGTACGAGCCGCCGACCGCCCTGAGATCGAGCGTGACGTTCGGGGCGTTCTGCGTAATCGATGCGACCGGAATTTCGAGCCCGTCTCCCGGGTTGAACACCCGGCCCGTCGATGTCCCGTCAGGTTGATTCTCGAGCGTCAGGATGATCACCAGAGGTAAGCCCTTGAGGTTCTGCGGCGGCGTGTCGCAGCCGAAAAGAGGAGAAGAGTCGCGATGAGGATCTGAAGTCTCATAAGCTCAGTCTTGCTTCAGCGCAATCAGTGGGTCGATGCGCGCCGCACGTCGTGCCGGAATGAAGGCGGCGGCCAGCGTTACCGCGAGCAGCGCCGGTACTACGAACAGGAACAGTCCGGGGTTCACGCCGCTGCTGACTGGAAACGCGACACGCAACAGATTGTTCATCGCGGCAGCGGCCGCCAGGCCGAGCGCAATGCCTGCGGCCGACAGGACAATGCCGTGACGCAAGACCATGCGCAGGACATTGCCGGGACGAGCCCCAACAGCCATTCGGATGCCGATCTCGCGAGTTCTCTGGCTCACCGCATGCGCCACGAGCGCGTACAGCCCAACGAGTGCCAGAAGAAGTCCCATGAGCCCCATGCCAGCCACGGAGCCCACGATCACGTTGGATGTTGTGATCGCACGGGCACGATAGAAGCTCTCCATTGTTCGGACGCCGAACACGGGGACGTTGGCATCGATATCTCGGACGACGTCACGGATCGGGGCCGCCATGGCCGCCGCACCACCTTGCGTATGCACGAGCATCGTAGTGCGTGGGGTCGGTGCCGGGTGCTGCAGCCGGTGAAGGTAGATGTACTCAGTGGGGCCTTCGGCAACCCAGTTGTAATGAACGGTCGCGGCGATGCCGACGATTTCGACGGAAACCTCGTCGCGTTCCTTGACCCGCATTCGCTTCCCGATGGCACTCTGGCCGGGCCAGTAGCGGTTTGCGAAGGTGGTGTTCACGATGGCCACATGTGGCGTGTCAGCCGTATCGGTCGATTCGAACGCGCGCCCGGCGACGATCGGGAGGTTCATCGTGACGAAAAACCCCTCGTCCACGCGCGCGCCTTGCACGGTGATGCTGTCACTGCCCGCCGGGAACTGATATCCCTCAGGCGCGACTGTAATGATGTCTCGCGTGTCCGTGCCCATCGGGATGTCGGACGTCAACGCGACCGACGAGACGCCGGGGAGCGCACGCGTCTTCTCGGTGAGGTCACGGAAGAATTGACGCGACTGAACTTCGTTGTATCGCGCCAGCGCCGGGTCGAAGTTCACCATCAGCAATTGCTCGGTGCGATAACCGGGCCCGTTCGCCGCCGTCAGCAGTGTGCCTCGATAAAGCCACACCGAAACCGTGACGAGCACGAGTGATAGCGCCACCTGCCCACAGACGAGACCGTGTCGGGTCCAGAGCGGCGAGCGGCGGGGCATCGATCCCGACGTGTCGCGCAGCGTCGCAGCCAGGTCGGTTCGCGTGGCACGCCACGCGGGCAGCAGGCTCGAGAGCAGCGCGCTGGCGATCGCCACCGTCAATGCAACGCCGAGCACCCGGCGATCGAGTTGGAACGTGAGTGCCGCCGGCAAGTCGGTCGGGATATCGATCTGGCGGAAGAGCACGATGCCGCAATAGGCCAACCCGAGGCCGACGACACCGCCGCCGATCGAAAGCAGCAGGCTCTCCGTCAGCAGTTGACGAATGACCCGCGATCGTCCCGCGCCGATTGCGAGGCGGAGTGCCAGCTCGCGCGCACGCGCCGGCGCACGGCTGGCCAGCAGGCCGGCGACGTTGAAGCAGGCGACGAGCAGCACCGCGAACGACAGCGTCATCAGCACCGTGACGAGCAGCGTGTCGGTGCTGTCCGTGGTTCGCGATTGCAGTTCGGTCTGCGCGGTGAATCCAAGACCTCGATTGCTGCCCGGGTACTGCTTCTCCAGTGCAGCAGCAACAGCGGCAACCTCCTGACGCGCCTGGGTCAGCGTGGTGCCGGCCTTCAGGCGCCCCTTCACACGCAGCCACCTCACGTCTCGACGCTCGAGCGCATCAGCGGGTGCGCTCAGGTTGAGAGCAGGGGCCATCGCCAGGGGGACGTAGAATCCCGGCCGGATGTACGAGTCGAGTCCCGTAAAGCCTTCTGGCGCGACGCCGATGACGGTAAAGTCGATGCCCGACAAGCGCACTCGTCGATCGACAACGTTCGGGTCGGCGCCGAACTGATCCGTCCAGGTGTCGTAGGCGAGCACAACGACCGGATTCCTTCCAACCACGTCGTTCTCGTCGCCGCGGAACCAGCGTCCAAGCAGAGGCGAGACCCCACCGGCTTCCAGGAGGCTCTCGGTCGCTGCGACCCCGACTCTTCTCTGAGCGATCTCAGTCTTCGTGGTTGCGAAGGCTACGGCCACCAGTTGATAGGCGGCCAGCCGATCGAAGCTTCGCGCGCCATCGCGCACGTCGACGTAATCGCGGTAAGACATCGCCGGGTTACGAAGCCCCTGGACGGGGGGCACCGCGGCCACTGTGATCACCTCGCCCGGACGAGGCACCGGGAGGGGACGCAGGACGAGGGCATCGGCCATGCTGAACATGGCGGCGTTCGTTCCGACGCCGATCGCGATCGAGACGATCGCGACGCAGGTGAAGCCCGGGTTTTTCAGCAAAGTCCGGGCGCTGTGCTTGAAATCCTGACTCAGTCCTTGAACCATGATGGCGCGTGTCTCCGGGCGTAGTGTCCGGCTTTAGCCGGACCCTGCCTTCAGCCGGGGAACCAATCCGACCGCTGTTCAAGGGGCGTGCCCGCAAAACCCTGTCGAATTGGCGTTTGCCGGACTCCTTGTCGTCCGCCTGCGGGACGGGACGACCGTATCCGGACAAGTCTCGAGGGCGCCGTGACTCAGTCTGCCCGTAGCGCCTTGACCGGATCGATGCGGGCAGCCCGGAGCGCCGGCACCAGCGCAGCCAGTGTGGCAACGACGAGCAACACCGACAGCACGCTAGCAAACGTCTGGATATCCAGAGGTCTCACCCCGAACAGCAACGTCGTCAGCACCCGTGACATCGACGCAGCGCCAATCAAGCCGGCGATGATGCCGGCGGCAGCCACTGCCAATCCTTCGGAGAGGAAACGCTTCAGTATCTCCGCGGCCGTTGCGCCGAGCGCTATCCGGATGCCGACCTCCCGCGCCCGCTGCGTAGCCGCGTACGCCATGAGCCCGTAGAGGCCGATGCTGGCTAGGACGATGGCCAGCAGGGCGAAGCCGGTCAGCAGCGTCGCAACCAGGCGCGGGGCGTCGAGATCGCGGCGGACGAGGGCAGCCATCGGCTCGAATTCGCGGAACACCATCCGGGCATCGATCGTCTGGACCGTGTCGCGCATGTCGCGCTCGAGCTGCGGCCGCGATGCCTGCGTCCGTATCGACCATGTGAGATCCCAGACGCGTTGTCTGCCTCGATTCGCCACGACTGTGACGGCTTGTCCTGTTGGCACGATCATCATCGGGGCGACATCCGACCCGAGCGCAGTGAGTCCGCGCGTCCAGCCCGCACCGGACCTGCCTTTGACATCGGCGATGACGCCGACGATTTGTCGCGGCGGATCGTTGAAATTCTGAATGAGGCCGATGGTTTCGCCTACAGCGTTCAGCCGCCCGAAGTAGCCGCGCGCGAACGATTCGTTCACGATCGCGACGGGGTTCCCACCGGCGCCGTCAGACGCGTCGAAGGCTCGTCCCGCGACCACACGGATCTGGAAGACGTCGAAGTAATCCGGCGTGGCAAATTGCCAATCCACCGACCGTACGTCGGTGATTTGCGCGTCCGCAGGAGGCGCCAGTGGAAGATTCAGCGCCCGTTCGATGGGGACAGCGTTGCTCACAGATGCAGACGCGACACCCGGAATCCGCCGAACGGATTCGAGTCCGCGCTCCACCAGCATCTCGAGTTCCCTGGGATCGATCGCGCCCTGGAGCGACATGCGTCCGATCAGAACGCCGTCTGGTCTGAATCCAGGATCAGTGCCCACCAAGTTCGATAGCGTTCGGATAAGGAGCCCCGCGCCCACGAGCAGGACGACCGCGAGCGCAACTTGCGCCCCCGCGAAGGTGCGCCGGAGCAACACCGTTCTCGTGCTCATTGTCGTGGTGAGCCCCTCGCTGGCCCGGCTGCGCAGGTCAGCGCGCATCGAGGTAAAGGCCGGTGCCATGCCGAACAACAGACCACAAACCACTGAAATGCCGATCGTGAACGCCAGCACCCGCCAATCGATGGCGAGCGTTTCACCGGAGAGCATTTGTGCCGCCGTCTGCTCGGAAACGAGGCCGACGAGCGCACGCGCGCTGACGAGGGCGAGTCCCAGCCCGGCTGCCGCGCCGATCACCGACAGGACCATCGACTCTACGAAGACGTCCCGCAGCAAACGCATGCGGCTGGCGCCCAACGCACCGCGAAGCGCCATCTCCTGCCGCCGGCCGAGCGCGCGCGTCAGATGAAGGCTCGCCACGTTCACGCACGCAATGAGTAGCAGGAACCCAACGGCGCCGAGCAGAATCAGCGACGTGCGGCGCATGCCGAATCCCACATACGCCCGGTACGGTATCCAGGTCAGGAGGCCGATGTACTCGGCGGCGTAGCGCGGGAACTCTTGATGGATCGCCGGTCGAATGCTATCGATGGCGGCAGCCGCCTGCGCAAGCGTGACGCCACCCCGAAGTCGCCCGACGACGAGGTAGTTCGCCCCATTGTCGGACGTGCTGGTCCGCAGTGGGGTCCACAGATCGACGTCGGCCATCGTGCCGAGGCTGTCAGGGACGACACCGACGATGGTGTAGGGCGCGCTTCCAAGAAGGACGCTCTGACCGAGCACATTGACGTTGCCGTCGAACGCGCGACGCCAGAGCCTTTCACTGATTATGGCGACGTCGGAACTGCCCGGCGTCTCGTCTGCGCGCGAGAACTCGCGGCCGAGGAGGGGTGCGATCCTGTGCGTGGCGAAAAATGCCTCCGACACGCGCTGATCGCGAACAGAGGTCACGACCGTACCAGCAGTCAGATTCCAGCCGGTGCCGCCGCCTTGCGCGGCGATTGAGGCCATGGCGGGCACTCGATCGCGCACGAACAGAAACAGCTGTCCCGTCGACGCCCGCGCCGAGGGCGTGGTCAGGACAACGAGTTCTTCGGGATTGGGATAGGGAAGTGGTCGGAAGAGCGCGGCGTTGACGATGGTGAAGATGGCCGTCGTGGCGCCAATACCGAGCGCCAGTGTCGCGATCGCGGTCGCTGTGAAGGTCGGACTTCTGCCGAGCGACCGGATCGCGTGGTAGAGCATTATTGATCTTTGATCTTTGATTTGCGATTCGTTGTCGATTTCAGATTTTCGATTGTTGATTCGCCGCTGTGGCTAAGTGCCCGCCAAATCGTCAATCAACATTCAACAACGAATCAAAGATCAAAGATCAGCAATCACTAATGAGTCGCCGTGGCCATCGACTCTTCGACGACGCGGCCGTCAAAGAGGTGAATCGTGCGTTCCGCGTGCGACGCGTAACGCGCGTCGTGCGTCACCATGCAGATCGTGGCGCCGCTCTGGTGAAGCTCCTTCAACAGATCCATCACGGCTTCGCCATTCTTGGAGTCGAGGTTTCCCGTCGGCTCGTCCGCCAGCAGGATCGAGGGCTCTCCGCAGACCGCGCGTGCGACGGCGACGCGCTGCTGCTGACCGCCTGACAACTGGCTGGGCAGGTGTTTCGCACGGTGCGCCATGCCGACCCGTTCCAGAGCGGCAGTGACGCGCTGCTTCCGCTCGGCCGCGCGCATGCCGCGGTAGGTGAGTGGCAGCTCGACGTTCTCATAGACAGTAAGGTCGCCGATCAGGTTGAAGCTCTGGAAGATGAATCCGACCTCACGATTGCGAACGCGCGCACGTTCGGACAGCGACAAGGCAGTCGCCGGCCGGCTGTTCAGGACGTACGAGCCTTCAGTCGGTGTGTCGAGCAACCCCAGGATCGACAGCAGCGTCGACTTGCCGCAGCCTGACGGCCCGGCAATCGACACGTACTCACCTTTACTGATCTCGATGTTGATGTTATCGAGTGCGTGCGTCTCGACCTCGTCCGTGTAGAACACCTTGCGGACGCTCTCCAGCTTAATCAGCGGCTCACTCATTGATGATCCTTTGTCGTGTTCGAATCGTTACCGCAATCGCACCCTGTCGTATGCGTCCCAGGCGGACATGTCTGAGAGGACGACGGTGTCGCCTTCATTCAGTCCCGACTTCACCTCGATCGCATTCACGGAACTCTTTCCCAATGACACCTGCACTCGCGCCGCATCGCCGGAGGCGCTGGTCAGCTTGAACAGACCCACCGTGCTGTCGTCCTGACCGAGCGACGGGCGGCCAACATACAGGATGTTGTCGAGCCGTTCGAGCTGGACAGTCCCGTCCACACTCAGGTCGGGCACGGCACCCCGTGGCAACTCGCCCGTCAATGAGACGTCAACGGTGACCGTTCCGTTCGCTGCCGCCGGATCTTTTCTGCTCACTTTTCCCTGGATGACGGCGCTGCGGGTGTCGATTTCGGCGAACTGGCCGATTTCAATGTCCTTGGCCTGGGTCTCCGCGATCTTGAGTTCCGCCTTGAGACGACTCGGATCGGCGACCCGGGCGAGGTTTGCGCCGGGAGCCACCTGCTGGCCGACTTCGACGGACACCACTTGCAGGACGCCAGAGAAACCGGGCCTCACCTTGAGCGACTCGAGACGATTTGCCTGGAGATCAGCGACCGCCCGTGCCTGATCAACGGCAGCCTGTTGAACACGAAGCCGGCCCTCGAGCGATTGTTTGGCGGACTGTAGCCGCTGCATCTCGAAAGTCGACCGTTTCTTGAGTGTTTCAGCAGTGAGGTGCGATTTGCGGCGGGTAATCTCCGAGATCAGTTGCTCTTTGGCCAAAGCCTCGTCCGCTTCGGCCTGCATGCGCGCCTGCTCGTACTCGGCTTGAATCGCGGTGGTCTGGGATTCCTGCGTCAACAGCTCGTTTTCGAGCTGTACACGAAGGTTTTCCAGCGCGGCTTCTGCGGAATGCAGCGCCAGCTTTGCATTGAGCGCCTCTTGCTCGACGTCCGGATTGCTCAGTTCCAGGATGACCGTGCCAGGTCCGACTTCTGCTCCCGGTCGCAGAATGATTCGCTCCACGCGCCCATTGGTTCGCGAGGGCAGCCAACGGGTGTCTTCGGGGACCAGAGTGCCGAGACCGCGATGCTGGCGGATGATCGAGCCGCGTTTGACGGTATCCGTGAGAACGGTTGCACGCTCGACGGTCGGGGCCGCAGGCTCCATCCGCGCGAGCGCGATCGACACCGCTATGACGATGAGGACGCCAACCGCAGCATAAAGGGTGTGGCGCAGCTTCTTGCGCTTCAGAATCGCGGGGTCGCGTTGGATGTCAGGCATCTATCAAAGGTCAAAAGTCAAAGGTCCAAGCAACGTCAAAAGGCAAAGATCAAAAAGTACAACCGTCAAAGCGTATGCCACGAGGGCCCTGGAGTTAAGTACTTTGTTCATGGGAGGTTGAAGCTCGTTTTCGGGGCCTCGGAAGCTCATCGTCTGTCCGCTTGTGGGACTGGCTGTTCGCTTTTGCACGGGCACGCGGCAATCTCTACGCAATGGCCGCCACCACCGCGGTCGCATCGTCCTGGAGCCGGCCACCCGCAAAGGCGCCGACGTCGTTGAAAATCGCATCGACCATCGACTGCGCGTCGAGATGGCGGCATCGATCCAGCGTTCGCAGCAGCCCGCCGTCGTCGAATTCATCGCCGCTCTCGGACCGCGCTTCGGTGATGCCATCCGTGAAGAGGACCAGTCGATCGCCTGGCTCGAGCACGACCTTGCCTTCTTCGTAGGTACCCTCGTCGAAAATCCCGGTCACGGTGCCTCCCAGGGGCAGTCGTTCACATGTCCCGTCCCATCGCAGAACCAGCGGCGGATTGTGACCAGCGTTCGTGTAGGTCAGCACGCGGGTAGTCGAGTCGTAGAGCGCATAGAACAGCGTGACGAACCGCCGCAGATCCTTTTGACGGCAGAGCGCGCGGTTGATGCTGGAGACGATGTCGCGTGGCGATCGTTGTGAAGTCGCGAACGCGCGCAGCGACGCGAGCAGGTTCGACATGAGGAGGGCGGCCGGCAGTCCCTTTCCGCAGACATCGGCGATCGAGATCGCCAGGTGTGTGTCGGTCAGCCGAATCGCGTCGTAGCAGTCGCCGCCGAAGGCCAGCGCCGGTTCCCATCGCGCCGCCAGGCTCACACCGGACACCGAGGGGAGAGTCGGTGGAAGAAGAGCGCGTTGAATCGCCTGAGCGTCGGCTTGCTCGTTAGCCGCGAGTTTGTCCGATTGCCGCAGGGCGTGCCCCTCTTCGATTTCCCGGCAGACCGTCTCGGCCAGCGAGTGGTTATCCCACGGCTTGTGGACGAAAGTGCGCGCGCCACGCCGCATGGCTTCGACCGCCGTGTCGATGCTGCCCCAACCGGTCATGACGATGACGGGCAGGAGACGATCGCGCGTGTGAATCTCGGTCAGCAGATCGAGTCCTTCGCGGCCCGATGTCGTGTCACGCGCGTAGTTGAGATCCATCAACACCAGGTCGTAGGCCTGTGAATCGAGACGATTCCTGACTTCCTGCACCGACGTCGCGGGATCGACTTCGAGTCCGGCGCCGCGGAGCAGCATTCGTATAGCAGCTACGACGTCCTGCTGGTCGTCGGCCACGAGGACACGTGATTGCTTGGTGGCGAGCATGTCATCGCTTCTCTCAATCGGCGTGCCATAGCCGGAAGGTCGTTGATGGTCGATGGATAGTGGTTGTTCTTCATTCAGGCTTGTTTGGCTCGTGCGCCGATGGACAGCGGCGTCCCACGAGCGGACGGTCCGTCGGGTGAATGGTCGTTGATGGATCGCGCAGACGAGCCGCTCCTGTTGCCCATCTACATGGCATGCTATCTGCTCATGTTGACAGTCCACAGAAGGTGGCTATGAGCCCTCCATCCGCGGAAGTTCCTTACGGCGCGCTCGATTTGATGGTGCTGAAGACACTCGACGCGATGGGACCGCAACACGGCTACGGGATTGCGCGGCGCATCGAGCAGATGGCGGAGGGGATGCTGGCACTCAACCAGGGCACGATTTATCCGGCACTGCTTCGGCTGGAACAGAAGGGCTGGATCGAGAGCGACTGGGGAACGAGCGAGAACAATCGGCGCGCCCGCTTCTACTCGATCACTCGCGCCGGAAGGAAGCAACTCGCGCTCGAAGCGGATCTGTGGTCGCGGACCGTCGCGATGATGAGCCGGATGCTTGGAGAGCCCTCGTCGTGACTCTTCGATCGGCGCTGAAGCGTATCCAGGCGTCGTTCACGCGACGGTCGCTCGATGCGTCCCTCGATGAAGAGGTCCGCGCGCACCTGGAGATGCTGGCCGCTGACCATCAGTGTCGTGGGCTGACGCCGGAAGCAGCAGGGCTGGCGGCGAGGCGCGACTTCGGAGGAATCGAGCAGATCAAAGATGCGTATCGCGACGCGCGTGGTGTGAGCGCAATCGAGCACATCTTGCGCGACCTCGCCTATGCGGGACGAGGCCTTCGCAAGAGCCCTGGTTTCGCCGTTGCCGTCGTGGTCACCCTCGCGTTGGGCATCGGGGCGAACACGGCGGTCTTCACCTTGATCGACGCGATCAGCTGGCGCAATTTGTCAGTGCAGGATCCCGAGTCTCTGTCACTGGTCAGCCGCATTCGATTGGGTCGCAGCGAGACCGGCTTCACCTTTCCGCAGACGCGCGCGCTGCGCGCGGTGGACGCTGGCGTCAGGCTGGCGGCGTATTCGTCGTCCGCGTTTCCGTTACGGCTGACGGCATCGGTCGACGGCAATCTCGAGCCTCCAATCAACGGACAGCTCGTCTCCGGCAACTACTTCGATCTGCTCGGGGTCGTGCCGCAGGCCGGGCGCCTGATTCGCGCGGATGACGATCGGGTCCCGGAGGGCCATCCGGTTGCGGTGCTGAGTGACGCCTATTGGCGCCGCCGGTTTGGACGCGATCCGGCGATTGCCGGTAAGCGGCTGCTGCTTTCCGGGCGCGCCTTCGACATCATTGGCGTGACGCCGCCTGAATTCTTCGGGGTCGAGGTCGGTCTCTCCCCTGATGTCTTCCTTCCGATGATGATGCAGGCCTCCGTGATGCCCGTCGTCGGCGATTTGATCGTCAAGCCCAACGTGAATCGCACCTGGGTGCAGTTGCTGGCGCGTCTCGAACCGGGCGTCAGCCGCGAGCGTGCGTCCTCGCTGCTCGAGCCCGTTTACCGAGAGAACGTTCCCCAGGTGCCGCCAGCGTTACGCGCGCGGTCGGGCGCGGAGGATCGAATCGTGTTCACGCCGGCCGCGACCGGCATCTCGGATCTGCGCGCGCACTTTTCGACCTCGCTCTTCATCCTGCTCGGGATCGTCGGCATCGTGCTGTTGATTGGATGCGCGAACACCGCCAACCTGCTGCTGGCCCGCGCTGCCGCGCGCCGGCCTGAGATGACGCTGCGCCTGGCGCTTGGTGCGGGCCGTGCGCGCCTGATGCAGCAGGTGCTGATCGAAGGGCTGGTTATCGGCGCCCTGGGCGGATTGGGCGGCTTCGCGCTGGCGACAGTCCTGACGCGCGTCCTGGTACTGTACGCCTCGGCCGGTCGCGTCCCGATCGCGCTCGATCTCACGCCCGACCTGCGTGTGCTCGCCTTCACCATCGCGACGTCTTTCCTGTGCACCGTGGTCTTCGTGTTCGTGCCGGCGATTCGCGCGGTGCGAGTCGAAGTAACGGCCGCGATTGGCAGTGTCAATGGTACGGCACGCACGCTTGGCGGTGTGAGTTCCGCCCGGCTTCTCGTCGTTACACAGGTCGCGCTCTCGCTCGTGCTGCTCGTCGGAGCCGGCTTGTTCGTCCAAACCCTGATCAATCTCACCACCACGGATCACGATGTGTCCCGCGATCGTGTGCTGGTGGTCCGCGTGGAGCCGAGCGGCAGCAATCAGCGTGGTGCACCCGGAATGCCCGAACGACTGCACCACATCTACACGGCGCTGATGGCTCGAGTTGGAAGCACACCCGGAGTGCGCTCGGTAAGCATGGGCAACGTGTCGCCGGGCAAACCCGAATCCGGCGCAGCCGTCGCGATCACACCGGGCGGGACCGTGGGAATGCAGGACGCGAGATCAGTGGACCGTCCGTCCGCATCAATGCAGGCGATCTATCGTGGATACTTCGCGACGCTTGGCATCGGCCTTCGCGGGCGCGACTTCACCGAGGCCGACCAACGGCTTGACGCTCCACCCGTATGCATCGTGAACGAAGCGTTCGTGCGCATCGCGTTTCCCGACCAAGATCCGATCGGCAAGACGTGCATCTCTGTGGGCGCGCCCAGGCGCGCGTATATGATCGTCGGCGTTGCGGATGACTCCCGCTACTCGAACCCGCGAGCCCCGGTCCAGCCGGTCGTCTACACACCGTTCTTCCAGTCCAATACCGGCCGCGGTCAGATGATTCTTTACGTCCGCCTGGATGGAGATCCTCGGGCCATCGTGCCCGCCGTTCGCGATGCGATCTGGGAGGCCGATAACAGCGTGCCGCAGTACGAGGTTCGCACGCTGGCGGAGGAAGTCGATGGCGTCGTGGTCCGCGAGCGGCTCCTGGCGACGGTCTCGATGGCGTTCAGTCTGCTCGCGCTCCTGCTCACGGCCATCGGCTTGCACGGATTGCTCTCGTACCTGGTTCTTCAGCGCAAGCGAGAGCTCGCGATTCGAGTCGCGCTTGGTGCGCGTCGGTCGGGTGTAATTGCACTGGTCGCGCGCGAAGCCGTCGTGCTCGTCGGGCTGGGTGCGATCGCGGCTGTACCGCTCATGCTCGTGTTTGCGCGCGTCTCCGTTCAGTTTCTCTCAGACGTACTTTTTGGGCTCACCGTCGACGATGGAGTGACATTCGCGGCTGCGATCTCGGCGCTGATCCTCGTTGGGGGAGTGGCGGCGTCGTTGGCCGCGACGCGGGCGTCCAGTGTCGATCCGATGGTGGCCCTGCGAGCCGAGTGATGGCGTCCTTTCGCGCCGCAATGAATCGTGTTCTGTCGTTGTTCCAACGCAGGCGAATCGACGCCGATCTCGATGACGAGGTGCGCGCGCATCTCGAATTACTGGCGTCCGAGTACGAGCGGCGCGGCCTCAGCGCCGGCCAGGCTCGCCTGGCTGCGCGCCGCGCATTTGGAGGCATCGAGCAAATGAAGGAAACCTATCGCGACCGCCGTGGGCTCCGCTGGGTTGAGGATGCGCGACAGGACGTGCACCACGCGCTTCGGTCGCTGCGTCGGGCACCGGTGTTCGCGGGCGCGTCCGTGTTGACGCTGGCCGTCGGTCTCACGGCCGTGACGGCGATTTTCGCGATCCTCAACGCCTTCATGTTCCGTCCGATGCCGGTGGATCGCCCGGAGGAACTCGTGTCGATCGGGAGCGGACCAGATCGACACGTGCCGCTTCCGCACGGCGTCTCGTTCCTCGACATGGAGGATTATCGGCAGGAGCGCACGACGTTTGTCGATCTCCTCGGCTACAACGTTGACGTCGCGGGACTGAACGTCGACAACGTGACCGAGCGGATCACCATGTACTCGATCACCGACAACTACTTCGCGCTGCTCGGAGTGCAGCCTGCGATTGGCCGCCTCATCCAGCCGAATGAAGGGCGTGCGCGTGGCGACGCGCCCGTGATCGTGCTGACACACGAGTACTGGCAGGCGAGGTTCGGTGGTGATCCATCGATTGTCGGTCGCGCGGTGCGACTCAACGGCCGCCCGTTCACGATCATCGGCGTCACGCCGCAGTCGTTCGATCGGGCGCATTCACTGATCCGACCGTCGGCGTACGTGCCGTTGTGGATGCACGACGAACTGGCCGGCGACGCCGCCGTCGGCTCGCTCTTCGAGAGTCGCGAGAGCCACCAGATGTGGGTACTCGGACGACTGCAACCAGGCGTGTCGCTGTTGCAGGCACGCGCCGCCCTGGAAGTAAAAACCGCGGCGCTGGCCCGTCAGTATCCGGAGACCAACCAGGGTGTTTCGTTGATCGTCATCCCCGAGACGCATGCGCGGCCGAATCCGAACATCGGCCCGTTCTTCCGTGTCGCCGCGATGGCCTTTGCGGGGCTGGCCGCGTTGCTGCTGCTCATCACCAGCGCCAACGTGACCAACCTGCTGATGGCGCGCGCGGTCGCGCGCGAGCGGGAGGTCGCCCTGCGAGCCGCGCTTGGCGCAGGCCGCGGCCGGCTCGTGCGCCAGCTTCTGACCGAGAGCGTCGTCCTCGCGGTGCTGGCCGGGATCATCACGCTTCCTCTGGTCGTTCAGGCGCTGAGCCTCGTGGCGCAGGGCCTGGCCTCGAGCACCTCGATCGCGACGATACGACCTGATTTCAGCCTCGATGCACGGGTGCTGGGCGCGGGGCTGCTGCTGGTGGTGATCGCTGGTGTCGTGTCGGGGATGGGACCGGCGGTTATGGCGATGCGTACAGATCTCAACGGAGCGGTGAGGGCTGGGGGACGCGGACCAGCGGGGGAACCGCGGGCGAGGTTTCGCAGCGCCCTCGTTGTCTTTCAGGTAGCGCTGTCACTGATGCTCCTCGTCAGCGGAGGGTTGTTCCTCCGCAGTCTCGATCGTGCGCGCCAGATCGAGCTTGGCTTTGAGCCGGCCAACCTCATGGTCGCATCTGTCATATTGACTGAAAACGGTTACAACGCGACCGAGCGCCTGGACTTTTTTGCGAGCGCGCGCGATCGAGTCCGCGCGCTGCCCGGTGTGGAACAGGCCGCCTGGACCGAATGGGCTCCGCTCGCCACCGTCAGCGAAGGCGGGCCCGTCTGGATCGATGGCCAGCGACCACGGAGCGGTGAGCAGGCGTTCATGGCGGCGTCCGCATCCGTCGATGCGAACTACTTCAGCGCCAGCAGGGTCACGATTCTCGAGGGACGGGCGTTCGACGACCGGGATGCGAAAACAGAAAGGCAGGTCGCCATCGTCAATGAGACTCTTGCCAGGCACTTCTGGCCGAACCAGACCCCAATCGGCCGTTCGCTGGTCTTTCGTGGCCAGCAGGTCGAGGTCGTTGGCGTTGCGCGAAACGGGAAGTACCTGTTCATCTGGGAATCACCGCGCGGAATGCTGTATCAACCGCTGGCGCAAGTGCCGGCGGAACGGGCCACGCTGCTGGTCAGAGGCAGTCGCGATCCGGCGGGCCTCATGACGGAGGTTCAGCGGGTGTTCCGGGAGGTTGATCCCGCCGTCCGCTCGTTCGATGTTCGAACGATGGACGAGCATCTCGTCAGGGAGGGTGGCGGGTTCTTGGCGTTCGAGATCGGCGCCACCTTTGCCGGCATCTTCGGTGCAGCGGGCGTACTGCTGGCCGCCATCGGGCTTTACGGGATGATCGCGGGACGGGTGACGCAGCGCACGCAGGAATTCGGTGTGCGGATCGCGCTTGGCGCCAGTCGTCGCGCCATCCTACGCGATGTTCTCGGTCGCGCACTGCGCCTCGCCTCGCTCGGCATCGTTGGTGGCGCTCTTCTCGCGGCCTTTGCAGCACAAGGACTCTCAACGTTATTGCTCAACGTCAGCCCCTTCGATCCGCTGACCTACATTGTGGTTTCGCTGTTCCTTGTAGGTGTGTGCCTGTGTGCGTCCTTCATTCCCGCGCGGCGAGCGACACGTGTCGATCCCATCGTCGCCCTGCGGGCAGAGTGATGTCCTCCTCCCGCATCTTCTTCACGCGTGTGATGTCACTCTTTCGTCGAGGTCGGCTCGACGCTGATCTTGACGCTGAAGTTCGTGCCCATCTGGATCTCCTCGCAGCGGAGTACGCGCGTCATGGCATGTCGGACGGCGAGGCTCGAGCGGCGGCGCGTCGGGCATTCGGCGGCGTCGATCAGATGAAAGAGATCTATCGGGACCGGCGCGGGTTGCCCTGGATCGAGGATGCGGTGCAGGACGTGCGATATGCGGTCCGCGTATTGATCGCGAGTCCGGGATTTGCCGCGGTCGCCATACTGACGCTCGCTCTCGGCATCGGCGCCAATACGGCGATCTTCAGTCTGTTGGACGCGGTGATGTTGAGATCGCTTCCCGTTCAACGGCCGCACGAGCTCGTCGTCGGCAGCTACGTAATCGACGGTCGTGAGCAGTTCCCGGTTGCGGCCTATCAGTTTCGGGCACTGCGCGCGCAACGCGATGTGCTTGCGGATCTGGCCGCGTTCCGTCCCTTGCCATTGGCGGTCAACTATCGCGGCGAGACGGATTTCGTGATCGGCCAGCTGGTTTCTGGAAACTACCATTCGGTGCTCGGAGTCCGCGCTGTCCTGGGGAGGACGCTGACGGCTGCAGATGATGCCCCCGGCGGCGGCAATTGGGCCGTCATCAGCTACGGCTACTGGCAGCGAAGATTTGGCGGCGCGTCGACCGTGATCGGCGAGTCACTGCAGGCCAACGGTCATACTGTCACGATCGTCGGTGTCACCGAACATGACTTCTTCGGAACCGAGCCCGGTCGCGCAGTCGAGATCACCATCCCACTCTCGACGCAGCTTCAGACGTTCGGCAGCAGGCCGCTCCTTGGCGATGACAGTGAAGCGCGATGGCTTTACGTGGTCGGCCGTCTTGCACCGGGTGTCTCTCGCGAACAGGCGAGCGCGGTGTTGGCGTTGACGTGGGATCAGCTGCGGGCGGCTCGGACGCCGCCCGGTCGTGAGCTGGTGAGGTGGCCGTTTGCGCTCATCGACGGGACACAAGGACTCAATGCGCTGCGAGATCAGTTCTCGGTCCCACTCCGGATTCTGATGGCGATGGTCAGCGTTGTCCTGCTGATCGCGTGCGCGAACCTGGCGACGTTGTACCTCGCGCGTTCCGCTGCTCGCCGGCAGGAGGTCGGCCTGCGTCTCGCACTGGGCGCCCGTCAGAGCCGTCTCGTGAGGCAGTTGCTGACCGAGAGCCTGGTGCTCTCTGTCATCGGCGGCGTTCTGGGTGTCGGGTTGGCCTACCTGGCGAGCGACCTGCTCGTGCAAATCATGTCGCGGGGCGTTCTCGTGATCGTGCTCGACCTCTCACCAAACGTACGAACGCTGATCTTTACGCTTCTCATCAGCGTGGCAGCTGGACTGATCTTCAGCATCGTCCCGGCACTTCTTGCGGCACGTCGCGGCGTGGTGACGGCGGCACGCGTGCCGGCGGGAGGCGCTCTCAGCGTCGGACGCTGGAGTCAGACGACGATCGCGATCCAGGTCGCGCTCTCACTCCTGTTGCTCGTCGAGGCAGGACTCTTCGCGCGCAGTCTGTCCGCTCTCCGCGGCGTGGATGCCGGCTTCGTGAACGGCAGCAGCGTCTTGCTGGCAAGCGTTCGCCCGATTGACCTTCGAAACGATGGCCGTGGTGTCGTGCAGCTGGCACGGGAATTCGCGGAACGGCCGGACACCATCGACGCACGGTCAGTCACATTCACGATGGACATCCCGCTGGGTGGACTCTCGATGGGGAAGAACATCACGGTGCCCGGCGGCCCTTCACCCGAGGCGGACACCACTGTGTGGTTCAACTTCGTCGGCCCGCGCTTCTTCGAGACGATGGGGATCGCGGTCGAGGGGCGTGACTTCACCGACCAGGACGACGAGCGAGGGCCGGCCGTCGCACTGATCAGTCGATCGGTTGCGGACAAGTATTTTCCGGGCATGAATGCGATCGGCGGGCGGATACGTGATGACCGTACGGAATTCGAGGTCGTGGGCGTTG
This sequence comes from Vicinamibacterales bacterium, assembly GCA_035649635.1. Lineage (GTDB taxonomy): Bacteria > Acidobacteriota > Vicinamibacteria > Vicinamibacterales > UBA2999 > Gp6-AA40. The sequence continues at coordinate 67,320 of DASRJE010000015.1, forward strand.
CGGCCGATGTCAAGTACAACAACCTGCGCGGGCGTCCCGCTGAAATGGTGTATCTGCCATATTTCCAGGGACGCGCTGCATCCGGCGTGGCCGGAGTCTTCATTGCTGGTCGCGTCGCCAGCAACGTCAATGCGACGGCTGCTGCGCTGCGACGTGAAGTGCGGTCGCGAGCACCGGGCCTCGTCATCGCCCGTCTGCAGACACTCGAGGATCGTGTGGACGCCGGACTTGTCCGCGAGCAGGTTGTCGCCACGATCTCGACCTGGTTTGCGACGTTGGCGCTGCTGCTCGGGTGCGTGGGCCTGTACGGCACGCTGGCGTATGCCGTCGTCAGGCGAACGGTCGAATTCGGGATACGCATGGCACTCGGCGCTGAAGCGACACGGCTGATCGGCGCAGTGATGGCCGAGTCGCTGCGTCCCGTGGTCATCGGCCTCATGTTTGGCGTACCGCTGGCGTTTGCCGCTGGCACTCTCTCCGAGGGCCAGTTGTTTGGTGTCCGCGGAAGCGATGCCGCCACGTATGCGTTCGCGATCACGGCTCTCATCGTGGCCGCTGTCGGTGCCGCGTGGCTTCCAGCACGGCGTGCGATGCTCGTCGATCCCATCATGGCGTTGCGTGCGGAGTGACGATGTCCATTCGCACCGTCATCGCTCGCATCGCGTCGTTCTTCCGGCGCCGGCAGCTCGATGACGAGCTCGATGAAGAGGTCCGTACGCATCTCGAATTGCTCGCCGCCGATTACGAGCGTCGCGGCATGACGCGCGAGCGTGCTCGCGCCGCCGCGCGGCGGGCGTTCGGTGGTATCGAACAGATGAAGGAGGTCTATCGGGATCGGCGAGGCTTCTCGTCACTGAATTCTCTGTCTCAGGACGTTCGATATGCCGCCCGCGCACTGTTTCGCAATCGCACGTTCACGGTGGTTGCTGTTTTGTCGCTGGCGCTGGGGATTGGCGCCACGACCGCGGTGTTCAGCGTGATCAACGCGATGATGATCAGGCCCCTGGTCGCGAGGGATCCCGGGCAGCTCGTCGTGCTGTCGTCGCGCCATAACAACACTCGGTTCCTGATTTTCAATCCCGAGTTCGAGGAACTGCGTGCGCGGCAGCGATCGCTCATCGGTGTGTTCGCTGTCAGCGAGCGTCCGTTCCTGAGGGCCGAGATCGGTTCCGCGGCACCGGTCTATCTCGCCGCGAGCCTGGTGTCGGGAGACTACTTCGATGTCCTCGGTATCACGGCGTCGCAGGGGCGGCTTCTCAGAGCCGCCGATGACGTACGTGACGGACCGTGCATCGCCGTCATCAGCGACTCCCTGTGGCGTCGAAGATTTTCGCGGAGCGCCGACGTTGTCGGCACTGAACTCCGCATACAGGACCGGGACTGCCTGGCCGTCGGCATCGCGCCGGAAGGATTCACCGGGCACCAGGCCGGCTCCGAACCGGATCTGTGGCTGCCGCTCAGGCCAATGACCGAGGCGCGGCTGCTTGCCAGCCAGACGAGCGCGTTCTTTTCCGGCGTGATGGGACGGCTGCGACCGGGGGTGACTCGGGAACAGGCTGAAGGTGAGCTGACGGCCCTCTATCGACAGATACAGGCGCTCGAACCTCCATTGCCGCCGCAGGCGAGGCAACCACCGCCCGCCAACGAATTGCGGATTGATGTGGCCGGCGGCGCGTCCGGTCTCGGCGGCTTGCGACGTGAGTTTGGTCAGTCCGTGATGTTGATGTTCGCCGCCGTCGTCGTGGTGCTGATCATCGCGTCGGCAAACGTCGCCAGTCTCTTGATTGCGCGCGGCGTGTCGCGGGCTCCTGAAATTTCGATTCGGGTGGCGCTTGGTGCAGGCCGGTGGCGAATCGTGAGGCAACTCGCGACCGAAGGCGCGGTCCTCGCGCTGGTGGGTGATGTGGTGGGAATGGCCCTCGCCACTTTGGCGACGCCGAGGCTGACGCCGTTCCTGTTGTTTACCTATGCGGGGCGCGCACTTGACGTCTCACCCGATTACCGTGTCGTGCTGGTCGCGGGAGCCGCGTCGATGATCGTGGCGGTCGTGGTGGGGTTGATTCCGGCGCTGCGGATCAGTAGACCTCCCGCTGCCGTTCGCGCGACGGTTGGTGAGCGCGCGACCGACGCTCGAGGAAATCAGCGCGTGCAGCGGACGTTGCTGGTCGTGCAGTTCGCGCTGTCGCTTCTGCTGGTGACGGTCGCCGGCCTGCTGCTGCGCAGCGTCGCCGGTCTGTCGGCAATTGATCTCGGCTTCGATTCGGCGAACGTGGTGATGCTGGAGGTGGCCGATGAGGCGTCTCGCGTCACGTTTGGAGAAGAGCCGAACGAGATCAAGGTCCGGCGGGCAGCGCGCTATCGCGGGCTCGAGGAAAGGCTGGCGGCGCTGCCAGGGGTCCAGGCGGCCAGCCTCTCCTGGCTCGGGCTGTTCAGCATGCAGAACATGTGGCTTCCCCTTGTGTCCGTCGACAATCCGCAGAGTCGCCCGGAGGCCAGGGTGGACTTCGTCTCGTCTCGATATTTCGACGTCGTCGGCATGACGGTCGTGCGAGGCCGCGGGTTCACCGTGCGAGATACACGAGAGGCACCTCGCGTCATGGTCGTCAATGAAGCACTCGTGCGTGAGCGTTTCGGCGGACGCGAGGCGCTCGGCTCACGACTTATCCTGGACTATCCCGGCGAGCAAGGACAGCCGTTCACGGTCGTGGGTGTCGTCCGCGACTCCCATTACAACAGCCTGCGAGAAACCCAGACCGGCCCTATGGCGTGGATGTCGCTGGCGCAAGCGCCATTTCCAATCACCTCGATCAGCCTGCGAGTGACACCAGGAACCGAGGGAAGTATCACGCGTGAGGCGAGCCGTGCGCTGTCGTCGATCGATCCCCTCGTCATGGTTCGAAGGAGCACGACGCTCGATCGCCTGGTGCAATCAACCGTGGTGCGCGAACAGTTTCTGCTCAATGTCTCTTCCTCATTTGGTTTGTTTGCCATGCTGCTCGCCGCTCTGGGTCTTCACGGGACATTGGCCTACGCCGTGGCCCGTCGGCGCCGGGAGTTCGGCATCCGCCTGGCCCTCGGGGCCCAGCGGCGTTCGGTGGTGGCCATGTTCCTCTATGAAGCGGTCACATTGACTGGCGTGGCAGTCATCATCGGTGTTCCGCTCGCACTCCTCACGGGGTCGATGCTTAACGCCTTCCTTTTTGGAGTGGCACCTCAGGATCCGGCGACCGTCACGGTCGCGTGTGGTGTGCTTGGCATCAGCGCGCTCGTGGCGACCAGCGTCCCGGCGATCCGTGCCAGCCGCATCGATCCTGCGGAAGTACTCAGAAGCGAATAAGTCATGCCGATCTGGCTCAAACGATTGCTCGCTCTATTGGAAAGCGATCGACAGGATCGGCGTCTCGATGACGAAGTGCGAGCGCACCTGGATCTGCTGACCTCGGACTTCGAGCGGCAGGGCATGGCGCCGACGCAGGCGCGACATGCGGCGCGGCGGGCGTTCGGTGGTATCGAACAGATGAAGGAGGTCTATCGCGATCGCCGCCGCCTTCAGTTGTCGGCCGGACCATCGCCATCGATGGCGAGCCGTACGAGATCGTCGGCCTATTGCCCGACGACTTTCGGTTTCCGGCGCAGAGTCGTCTCTATTCGATTCCTCTCGATGCGGCGCGGCCTGAAGTGTGGAAGCCGTTTGCCCTCGCGGAAAAGGATCCCTTCAGCGGCACCAACTTTGCGGCCATCGGCCGGCTGCCGTCATTCTTGCGATGCTTGCGGCCGCATCCCTGGTCTACGAAGGGACCGAAGCCCTGATTAAACACCTTCCCTAGCCAACCAAATGCTGCTTTCGGGGGTCTATACGTAATCATCAGTCCCCAGTACTGGGCCAGGGAGGTCGTGTGGAACTGCTCATCCAGGACCTGAAGCACGCGTTTCGAATGTTCCGGCAGAATCGGGCATTCACCGCAGCGGCGGTTGCGGCGCTTGCCCTGGGCATTGGCGCCAACACCGCGATTTTTTCGGTCGTGAGCGCCGTCCTTCTCAAGCCAGTCCCCTTTCCAGACCCGGACAACGTCGTCCTCTTCATGAACACGTCGCCCCAGGGATCCGGGCCGGCCGCGTCGCCTGCCAAGTTCGCGCACTGGCGGCAACAGACCACGGTTATCCAGGACGCGACTGCGTTCCGCACGAACGTCGTCAACTACACGGGAGGGCAAGTTCCCGAACAGCTCCGGGCCGGAGAGGTGAGCGCCGACTACTTCCGTCTGTTCGGCGCGCGCGTTGTCATGGGGCGGACGTTCACGCCCGAGGAAGATCGCCCAGGCGGCGAGAAGGTCGCCGTGCTGACGCACGCACTCTGGACGAGGCGATTCTCCGCAGATCCCAATATCATCGGCAAGACGATCTCTCTCAGCGGCGATCCCTACGTCATCATCGGCGTCATCGGTCCGGAGTTCGACATCGCCGAGTTCGGACAGGAGCCCGTTCTCTTTATCCCGTTTCAACTCGATCCCAATACCGTCGACCAGGGGCACTTCTTTCAGGCAGCCGCGCGAATCAGGCAAGGCGTCACGCTCGAGCAGGCGCAGGAGCGATTGAAGCTGTCGGCGAACGAATACCGCACCAAGTTCCCTCAGGCGCTACAGGACAACAACAGCTTCAGCGCCGAGCGGCTTCAGCAGGTATTCGTCAGGAACGCGCGCCCGACGCTGCTGATCCTGAGCGCGGCGGTTGCGTTCGTGTTGCTGATCGCCTGCGCCAATGTGGCGAACCTGCTGCTCGTGCGAGCGACGGCACGCAAGAGGGAAGTGGCTCTGCGCGCGGCGATAGGCGCGGGCCGCGGGCGAATAATCCGGCAACTCCTCACCGAGAGCGTTGCCTTGTCGGTGATCGGTGGCGCGATCGGGCTCGTGCTTGGCATCCTGGGCATTCGCGCGCTGCTCACGATCAACACCGCCGGCCTGCCACGGATTGGTGAACAGGGCGCGCTCGTCGGCATCGATTGGCGCGTGCTCGCTTTCACGGCTGTCGTCTCGGTCGTCACCGGGATTGTGTTCGGCCTGATGCCGGCGCTGCAAAGCACACGGACCGATCTCAATCGCACGCTCAAGGACAGCATCGGCCAGTCTGGCGCCAGCTTCCGCCACAACAAGGCGCGCTCGATTCTCGTCGTCGTCGAAGTGGCATTGGCACTGCTGCTGCTCGTCGGGTCTGCGCTGTTGATCCGCACGCTCGTCAACTTGCGGAATGTGAACCCGGGCTACGACGCGAGCAACATCCTGACGATGCGCATGTCGCTTGCCGGCGCGAAATACGTCAAGACCGATGTTGTCGAACAGTTGCTCCGTGACGGAGTGGAGCGCCTGCAGGCGCTTCCGGGCGTCGAGCGCGCCAGTGCAACCTGTTGCGTGCCGCTCGAGGGTGGCTACGGGCTGCCGTTCCGGATCCTGGGCCGGCCGCTCGAAAAGGGCCCGTTCCACGGCGGCGGAGCATGGCTGACGGTGTCGTCCGGCTATTTCGACGTATTCAAGATCCCTATCAAGAAGGGGCGCGCGTTCACCGATCGCGACGACGGCCTCGCGCCACCCGTCGTAATCATCAACGAGGCGATGGCGAAGCAGTACTGGAAGGATGGCGATCCGCTGAACGATCGGATCCTGATCGGCGCCGGGGTGATGAAAGAGCTCAACGCGGAACGTGAACGGCAGATCGTCGGCGTCGCATCGGATGTGCGCGACGGTGGACTGAACAACGAACCCGGGCCGCACATGTACGTGCCGAACGCGCAGGTCCCCGATGCGCTCAACGCGCTCAACGTACGCATCACGCCCGTCGCCTGGGTCGTGCGGACGAAGGGCGAGCCCTACACCTACAGCACGGCGATCCAGGAGCAGTTGCGGCAGGCGAGCGGACTCCCGGTCTCTGAAATTCGCAGCATGGAGGAGGTCGTGTCTCGCTCGATCTCGCGGCAGCGGTTCAACGTCCTGCTGATGACCGTCTTTGGCGCGTCCGCGCTGTTGCTCGCGGCGATCGGGATTTACGGTCTGATGGCGTATTCAGTCGCGCAGCGCACGCGCGAAATCGGGATCCGGATGGCTCTTGGCGCCGAGGCGCAGCAGGTCAGGCGGATGGTGGTGTTCCAGGGGATGCGGCTTGCCGTGATCGGCGTGGTGGTGGGCCTCGTCGCTGCGTTTGGCCTGACGCGGTTGATCGCGAGTTTCCTGTTCGGCGTTCAGGCGCGCGACCCGGCCGTATTCATCGCGATGCCCGTGCTGCTGACGGTGGTGTCGGTCGTCGCCGTGTGGCTCCCGGCACGCCGCGCGAGCACGGTGAATCCGCTGGTCGCGTTGCGCTACGAGTGAGAAGCACGACGCCGCGTCTAAAGAACAAGGACCCGGTCTACGACAGGGTAGGGTGGGCCCTGCTCTTTGGACCCGCCGTTCACATCACGGTTCGACTAACCCCAATCGAATCGAGTAGCGCACGAGACCGGCCGTCGTGTGGATGTCGAGCTTCTGCATCAGGCGCGTGCGATGCGACTCCGCAGTCTTGACGCTGATGTTGAGCAACGCCGCCAGTTCCTTGGTCGTCTTCTCCTCGCCAATCAGCTTCAGCACCTCGCGCTCGCGCACTGTCAGGCGATCGCCAGGCAGATCGGCCTTCGAGAGAAATGCCTCGACGACGACCTTCGATACACCCGGGCTCAAGTACAGATCTCCGCGAAAGACCTGCCTGATGGCGTGCGCGAGATCGGTCGCCGCCTGCGACTTCAACACGTAGCCGCGCGCGCCGGCGCGCAGCGCCGCGAGGACGTACTGATCGTCGTCATGCCGAGTCAGGAGCACGGCCTTGGTCTTGGGAGAACGTTGCGACAGCTCCTGGGCGGCATCGACGCCGTTCATGACGGGCATGCTGATGTCCATCACGACCACGTCGGGCTCGGCTTCGGCACTCGACTGGACCGCTTCATACCCGTTTGACGCTTCACCGACGACTTCGAAGCCTTCCCGATCGAGCAGAGCGCGCAAGCCCTGTCGCACCATGATGTGGTCTTCGGCAATCAGGACTCTAATTCCCATCGGATTGCTCCCGGAGGGCAATCGGGATTGAGATGATCATCTCGGTCCCGCGCCCAGGTGCCGAGGTCATTTCCAGCTCGCCATGCAACCCTTTGAGCCGGTCTCGAATTCCGCGAAGGCCGAGACCGGCAGGCTCTGTGCCGCCCTTCGGGATGCCCACGCCGTTGTCCCTGACGATGCACACGATGCCGTCGGCGTCTTTTTCCATCGCCACGTCGAGCTCTGTGGCATGTGCGTGGCGCACGACATTGGTGATGCCCTCGTGGATCGCGCGATACAACCCGATGCCGATCTGAGGCGGAAGCTGATCCGGCACTGAGGAGCGCAGCGAGACCTTCAGGCCGTCGCGCGTTGCGACGCCGTCGAGCAAATGGCGGACAGCCGCGTTCAAACCGAGATCATCGAGGGCAACCGGATAAAGATCGCGTGAGAGTCCGCGAAGCTGCTGATCGAGATGATCCGCAAGCTGCATGGCCTGGTCGAGCTGGGCCTTCCATTGAGCCGGGAGGTTGGCCATCAACTCAGCGAGCGCGAGCTGAAGGCTGAACAGAATTTGACCGGCCCCGTCGTGAATCTGCCGTGCCGTGCGCCGCGACTGATTCTCCAGCGCCTCGTTGAGGCCTCGCAAAGCGACGTTCGACGCCAGGAACCGGCGGTAGGTCATCTCGAAAGGAGAGAGCGACTCCAACAGAAACGCCGTGGCGCGTGTCAGCGTTGATCGGCTGCTTTCGAGCGAGAGGCTCAGCACGCCTTCGATCGCTGACTCGTGGAACGACACCAGGTCGAGGGGCCCGAGGCCATCGTGCAGGGCCTGTCGTCCCAACTCGTACGCGCCGCTCAGGGCACTCTCCTCCGGGCAGGCGAGATACACTTCGAGTGCCGCCGTGTATGCATCGCCCAACGTCTGACGATTGAACGGTGCTGTTTCATGTGGTCCCGCGGTCATCTGATCGTACCTCGATATCGCGCAACCAGCGCCAGGGCATCGTCGCGACCGCTGCGATAACGCACCAAAATCTGTTCGGCAATGGCTTGCAGGGACGGCCCGTGCAGGAAACGGTCATCGATGCCGGCCCTCACCCCGTCGGTGGTGAGGATCAACGTGTCGCCGTCGCTGACTGGGACAACCGCCAACTGAAGACGCGGCAAAGCGTTGCCGAGGAGACCGCCACGCAGCAGGAGCGTTCGCCGTTCTGACGATCGCGGCGATCGGAGGGTGCCGTTGACATTGCCGACCCCAATCCACGACATCGTCTGCTCGTGGCTGTCGAACATAGCCATGCTCATGACGAGACCTCGGCTTCCGCGCAACCCCGCGTGGCACTCCCGGACCAGCCGCACGAGGTCCGACGTTGCGGCCTCCTCCAGGAGCCGTACTCCCTCCCTGGCGGTCGTGGCCGCCGCCGCCCCATGACCCAAGCCATCGAGCACAGCAACCATGGTGCGATGCTCGAACTGACGGACGCAGAACTCATCGCCGGAATCGCGATGGCCGGGCGCGACCGCCCGCGCTGCCGCCCACTCGACGCATGCGCCGCTCAGCGGCGACACCATTTGGTCGCCGAGACCGTTGTGCCTTCGCCGACGGCAGAGTCGATTTTAAACTCATCCATGAGACGGCGCACGCCGGGGAGCCCTAACCCTAGCCCACCCGATGTGGAATAGGCATCCTGCATGGCTTGCTCGACGTCTGCGATCCCCGGCCCGCGATCGATGGCCACGATAGCGAGTCCGCAGCGGTTCCGGCTGTTCAGTGCTTCGAGTCGTATCTCGCCACTGGCGGCGTAGGAGAGAACATTTCTTGCTAACTCGGAAATCGCCGTGGCAATTCTGACAACGTCAGTAGGAGAGAAGCCGAGCTCGGTTGCGAGCGCGCGTCCCTTTTGTCTTGCGATGATTATGTCGCCGTCTGAATCAATGGGCACACGAATCGCGCACGGGGGAGCCATCGATTTCACCACGTGTCGATCGCAGAGCAGGAACCGCGCCAACCTCAACGTCGCCGATTTACGCGGTCGAGGTAGGCAAGTCCTTCTTCCAAATCCAGTGCCGTTGCAACACCTTCGAGATGTAGACCAAGCTGCACCATAGTCAGGGCGACCTCGGGTTGTACGCCCACGAGAACAGTCTTGGCCCCACGAAGTTTCGTCATGTAGGCAATCTCGCGAAGCGTCCGCGTCGCGAATGAATCCAGCACATCCATTGCCATGACATCGATAATTACGGCGCTAGCTCGGCTGGTGACCACGCGGTCGAGCAGCGCCTCTCTGAACTGGCGCATGTCCTCGTCCGACAGCGCCGCCATGATCGTGGCGATGAGGACGTGCCCCTGCTTGAGAATTGGAACCATCATGGGATCAAAGCTTTCGATTCGCCGTTGCGGACGAGCTTAGACGGCAGCCTCGGCCTGAGTCGCAGGTACCACCTTATATCCCAGTGACAGTTCGGCGACTTCGATGCCACCTTGAAGGTCGCCCATGGTTTTCATCTTCCCAAGGTCGACGCCGATGTTCACGAGCGTTTGTGCGATTTCGGGCGACAGGCCGGTCACGATGACGTCGGCGCCAAGCAGGCGAGAAGCTTCGACGGTCTGCACCAGATGATTCGCGACGGCCGCGTCCATCGCCGCGACGCCGGTGATGTCGATGACGACGACGCGCGCGCGATTCGTGCGAATACCACGTAACAGTTGTTCGGTCAGCTGTCGGGCACGGTGCGGGTCGACGACCCCGATGATTGGCAGGATGAGGAGCCGCTCGCGTACCTGCAGCACGGGTGTCGAGAGTTCGCGAATGGCCTCCTGCTGCTGGCTGATGACGCGCTCGCGCTCCTGGACGAACCCGACGGCGACGGTGTTGGCGATGCGATTAGCGGCTGGTTCATACGCGTCGAGCACTCGATTCAGTTTGCTCGGGTTGTTCTGATACTTGCCGAAGAGCGAGCGTGCCAGCACATCGCGGAGCAGCAGCACGATGCCAACGACTTCATCGGTCTCGACACCGCGCGGGATGATGCGCTCGGAGAGACTCCGTGCGTACGCCTGCAACGCCTCCAGCGTGTCGGTCTCGAGTGCTTCGACGTAGTTGTCGTAAACCGAGGTTGCCTCAGCGAAGATTTCTTCGTTCGTCATCGCTCTCAGCAGCTGTGCCCCGGTGATGCGTAGTACCCATTCCTCGCGGAGCCCCGTTCGATTCTCTCGAAGATGCGCGACGAGCTCGCGTCTGAGTTCAACTGCTGCATCGATCGGCAAGAGGTCCCGGTGAGTCTGCTGCATGTCGGTCTCCCGGCCCGGCGTTCAGCGGGTCGCGTCAAACACTCGGTTTCTGACAGTACTTGCGCTGTGACAGGGCGCAAATACGGTGATCACCCCAATTGCGGACAGGTCTAGACCGTGGTTCGGCCGTTGGCGATCGTCGGATTCACGAGATTTCGATGGTTTTTTCGCGAAGACGAGTCGGGTGCGGCTCGCGCCATGCCGCAAAGCGAGTGATGTCGTCAGTAGGAGCGGTACTAGGGGGGAGCCAAGCAGCGCCTGAGCCGTGTCGATGTTTGCCCAGGTTCGAGGGCGAGCTGCGCGTCGCAGCGCCTGGATCGCAGTCCGGGCGCTGCCAGACTCACAGCGTCACTGCAACTCGATCCTCACGGCCGTCTTCGTCGACGTAATCGGGTTCTCCCGGTAGTGCACCGTGATCTCATTTCCCGTATTGCCCGTGAGTCCTCGCACGTTTGCCGTGCCTCCTCCCACAACTTCCGTGGAGTTCGTGTACGCGAATTCGTACAAGTCGTCCCCGAACGCCACGATAAGCGTTTTCCTGTCGGGATCGATCGTTCGCAGTTGTCCCGCGAGCACGCGGTCACCCTTCGCTCGATCTCCCGCCTGAGATGACTCAATCGCCGTGCCGTTTCGTGATGACGACTGATCGGGTCGGTTGCACGCGAACGCGAGAGGCAGGAACAAACACAGCGTCCCGACAAGCCAACCGCGCGCTCTCATGACATCACCTCCGTGGTTTTTCTCGATGGGTCGTGGAGTCGGGGACTTCTCAGTCCCCGACTCCAGGGGCGTATTCGGTTGTTACTTCCTGTCGCCGGGGGCGCCGCCAGGCTCGCGGCCGCCAGGTTCGCGTGGTGCGCCACCAGGCGCGCCGGGCGCAGCAGGCGCAGCTCCGCCCTTGCTGTCGTCCTGCACTTCGATCTCGGTCGCCACGCGATTGGCGCCCTGCATGTTGAAATGCACGACGATCTGCTTGCCACTCTGCGTCGCGAGTCCCGCAACACCGCCGCGAGCGCCCGTGACCTTGGTGTCGTCGTTGTACTGGAACTTCTGTTCCGCACCGTCGGTCGGCTTGATCGTCAGCATCTTCGCGGTCGCGTCGATGGCGGAGAGCTCACCGCGCGCCGTTTGCGCCTGCGGCTTGGCCTGGGCCGACGGCGCGCCCGGCGACGGCTGCGCCGGCGCACCTGGCTGTGGTCGAGGCTGACTGGGCGCTTGTGCGCCCGGCTGCTCTGGCCGTGGTTGATCGGAGACCTGCGCGGAAGCCGCGGCGGCGATCAACGTGAAGGCCAGCAGCATGCCGAAAACCGGAACAATACGAGTGTGTGTCCTGAGCATGGTCAAAACTCCTTTGCCCGCAGGAAGAGCGAAGGCCATGCCACGCGGCCGACACCGTTGATGCCGCAATCTTCTTCGATCTTTTGTGCCCCGAATTAGTGGCTCAGTTTTGCCCCAGCCCGTGAGTAGGAACGTAACTTATTCCGGGTGCGTTTCCACTGGTGACACCCCCGCAAGTGCCGGAAAAAAAAGATGTTGCAAGTTTTCACCTGCAGCGGGCCGCAGGTGATATCCTGATCCGCGTTCCGCACAACCTAGTCGCAAAGCAGGCCCCGATTTGCCGTCGAGATCTCGTGCCGTTCGTTCACTGCCATGGGTCGTTCTCTCATCGACCTGTGGGTTCATCCTTTTCACCATCACGCGTCTCGCGTCTGCCGCACCCGCAGAACCAGCCGCGGCCCTCGTCGAGCGGATCCAGTTCGTCGTCGATCGATTGCGAGGTGAACTCGGTATACCCGAACGCGTGCGCGTGTCGGTTCACGCGCATGTGGCGCTCATCGTCTCTGTCGAAGCGCCGCTGGATCAGGAAGAGCCGTTCCGTCTTGCGATTGAAGATCGTTTCCTCGCTCGATTGAGCTCAGAGGAACTCGATGCCGCGATGGCGCACGAGTTGGGTCATGTGTGGGTGTTCACCCATCACCCGTACCTTCAGACAGAAAAGCTCGCCAACCAGATCGCGATGCGAGTCGTCACCCGAGACAGTCTGGTGAGCGTGTACCACAAGCTATGGGCACACGGTGGTACTAAGGGCGATCTCACAACGTTCCTAGGCCCCTGACATTCATGCGAGTGCGACGCACGCTTGCTCGATTTGGAGTCGTTACTGAGTACGAGACGACCTGAAAGTTGCTCCCGCCGCGGTGGTACATGCTCGATTCCTCGAGCACGATCAATGTGAGTCAGACTCAGAAGTCACTGGGCGACGAGTTGCCGCCTGCCGTCGTGTCAACGGTCGTGCACTAAGAAAGTCAACTCGGTACTCGCTCGCACTTCACCCCTCGTGTCTTTTGGGCGACCGACCTTAACAGATCGGAACTGCCAAAGCGGAGTGCGTGGCTCCCCGTACAAGATGTGCTCCCTCGTGAGTTGCCACGATTGGCCGAGGTCCATTTGTAAGCATTGCCATCGTCGGGTAATTCCGATGCCTTGGTTTTTCACAATCAGGCTCGGCACTTGTGGCCGTTTCGCGCGATTAGGGCCTTTTCCGCAGAACGATATCAGGCAATACCTCAAATCGAACCGTGATGGCCCCGAGGTTGCACGATCGCGCGGCTGGCAAGGCCGACAAATGCAGCGAGTATCCATCGTAGACAAACCGGAATGGTCGAGCCTTGACCGCGGATTCGGCGTGCCGAGAGTCGGTGTCAGACGAATCAACGATCGCAGCCTTTGGACCGGGCGCACCACCTCATCCGACCTACGCATCTCAATCAGCTCGGATACCGATATCGTGATCGCGCGGCAGCAGGGGAAAGCGCTCGCGATCGCGATGAACTTCTCGCTCACCGATTCTGCCTTCATCGCGACGACCGTTTCGGAATTGGCCCGTGCGCTCCTCTCCCACACGGTCCGGGGAGAAATCTGGTTGCACCAGGTCTACGAGGCCCAGCGTGTCGGCGTCATCATCGTTGCGCGCGATCCGATCGCGCGAGACGCCGCGAACGACTGCCGCAGCGGAGGCACTCCCGCTCTCGCCCTTCCCGACGTCTTCCGCCTGGTCGATGACTTCCACATTGGTTTCGAGGCCGGCCAGGGCACCACGATCACGGCGACGAAGTGGTGTCGTCGACGCTAAACCGGAATCACTGGAGGCTTCAATGTTGAATCGGGTTCTCATCGCCGACGATCATGCGCTGGTACGAGAGGGGATCGGCATCCTGATCACGCGCGGCGGCTTCAACGTGGTGGCCGAAGCGTCCAACGGGCAGGAAGCGCTCACGCACGCCTCGAATCACCAGCCCGACATGGCCGTTCTCGACATGAGCATGCCGATCATGAACGGTCTCGAGACCGCCCAGGAGCTGCGGCGGTTATCACCCCGCACGAAGTCGATCGTGCTCTCACGGCATGACGGCGTTGATTACGTGCTCGCCGCCATGCGGGCCGGCATCAAGGGCTACGTTTTGAAGTCGCAGTCCGTTGTCGAGCTCCTCCAGGCATTGAATGACGTCTCGACCGGAGGCTTCTACCTGAGTCCCGGCGTCTCTGGGGTCGTGGTTGACGCGGTTCGGACGAAGTCCGCGGCGGTCGACGATCCGCTCACAGGTCGCGAGCGTCAGGTCCTCAAGCTGATTGCGGAAGGCTACTCGACCAAGGAGTGCGCGACGATTCTTGGCGTCAGCGTCAAGACTGCCGATTCGCATCGCACGCGCCTCATGAGGAAACTGGCCATTCACGGCACCGCCGGACTCGTGCGCTACGCCGTTCGCCATCACATCGCCGAAGTCTGAACGACTTCGGCGTTCCGACTGCACATAGGCCGCCTACGGCCATCGCCGCTTTTGTGTGCGCACACCACACGCGCACGCACGATCCCTTGCCTCGGCATAGACGCATCGCTCGTCAGCCACTGGAATCCTTCGCGGTCTTGGTGCCGCCTATCACGAAGATGACCGCTCCCGCTAAAGCGAGAACAATCTTCCAGGCGTCGATGCCAAAGAATGTGGCGCCGCTGGCGCTTACCGCCAGCGCCGCGGCGACGATGAAACCCGCAAGCGCCTTTTGCATCTGGTAGTCAGCATCTCATCGTTGCGGTTGGGGGAGAACCCCTGAACAAATCAGACCCAAGAGCCGACACTACCTGTAGGTGGCGGTGCAGTTGTGAGAATCATATAAATGCCTGACCTCATCAGGCGCTAAGAAGGGCCACTGCCGAGGTTTTGCTCGGGAAAACACCGGAGCTGAAGCGCTCGACTTTGGACCGTGGAGAGCGCAAAATTACGTACTTCGGCATTAGTTAAGCCACCACAAGCCAAACGAGGAACAGCCGGGGGGAAGTCGAACCATGGCGGGACAGACCGACCAGCCGCAGCCACCGCAGACCGGTAACACGCCGGTTCCAGATCTCATTGAACGTTACCGACTGCGGCGGGACGCCTGGATTGCTCAGGCCGATGAACTGGCGCGTCTCCGTGACGAAGTCCGTAGTTCAGCGGAGCGCGAGGCGATGGAAATCGTTACCGCGGCCCGTCGCGACGTACGTAAGGTGATCATGGAGGCTCGCAGGGAGCTTCTCGTGCTCTCTGCTCAAGTACAGGCCGCTCTCGGCGATTCGAGCGCGAAGACAGATCCGACCATCCTCCTCAACAAAGCCGGGATCACCTCCGAATCGGCTGTGCGGGCACTGACGGGTTCGACGGATATATTTGCTCCAGAGGATGCCGTCAACGAGATCCTGAGCGAAGTCCAGGACGATATGACGGCTCTCGCGGAGGATGCGAAGACACTTCCTCTCAAGGCCGTTCCTGCAGTCCGCCAGATTGGGCCTTCGGCGTCGATACCCTCACCAAGCGCACTGCCACCGTCACGGCCAGCACCGATTCCACCCCCGTCTCCGTGGCCCGCGTCTCTGCAACCCGACATCACGCCAGTGATGGAGACAATACCGGAGCCGGAGCCCTTTGTCGCGCCAGTCGAGTTCCCGGACCTCAGTGAATCGGTGTCAAAGGCCATGCTGGCCTCGCCGTTTCCAAGCGACGCGGTGGCTGTTCCCGTCGCACGAAGGCTCAGTACTTTCGTCGGTGCCTTGGTCGGTGTTGGTGTATTGTTCGTGAGTATCACTGTCTGGTGGGTGGCACACCGCAACACCGGAACCACGGAAGTGGCGAGTGGTGCGCCATCGACGACGCCAGGCCCCCCCACGTCCTCTCGTCCTACCGGGCAGCCCTCATCGCAGGCAGCTTCGACGGCGAAAACGACAGCAACGAATTCCGCGAACTTGTCGCTGATTGGGCAAGCTCTCCGTCAGGTGTGGGTGCGCACGACGATCGATGGGCAGGCTGATAACGGCCGCACGCTTGCCGCCGGTCAGATCCTTGATGTATCAGCCGAGGAAAGCATTTCCCTGCTGGTCGGTGATGCCGGTGCAATCGTCGTCTCTGTGAACAAGGGCGAGAAGCGGCCGCTTGGACGCGACGGTCAGGTGGTGACGCGGCAGTTTGCGGCGGAGAAGTCGGGAGCGCCTCGGTCCACTCCGACGCCTGCGCCCGCGACCCCTGCTCCAGAGCGGCCGGCAGCAACCCGTCCCGCCCCGCCAATAGCGTCCGCAGGTCCTGCTGTCGCGGCGCCAGTGCAAACACCTCGGTCGAGCCCGGCGCCGTCCGCGGGAATCGGTTCATTGCTGCCCACTGCTCCAACTCCAACGCCCGCGCCCGCACCGTCAGTCAATCAACTGGTGGCCAACCCACCGCAGCCGACCGCCCCTGGCGTTGTCAATCAACTGAGTGCGCCTCCGGCTGCCGCACTATCAGCCGCTCCCTCAGCCGCTCCCGCAGCCGCACCATCAGCCGCTCCCGCAGCCGCTCCAGCAGCGGTACCTTCTCCCAGTGGATCGCCTGCGACTGCCGTGGTCGCGGTCGCGCGTCAGTGGCTCGACGCCTACCATCGTCAGGATCGGGCGGCCATGGCGGCGCTATCAACTGAGAACCTCCTGCTCGCCGATGAACGGCGCGCCGACGAGCGTTTTCCTCCGGGCCTTTCCGACGTGACACGCACGCTCGACCGCGTGAGCGTTCAAATTGCTGCCGACACGGCCGTGCTGACGGCGGTGATGATGGAGCAGTCAGGATCGGTTCCCTCGCCGCATGTCTCACCTATCTCCCAGGTCTGGGTGCTGGGGGCAGGGCAGTGGAAAGTGCGGCAGGCGCGATTCGTCAGCGAAGCACGACTCAATCAGGTCTTCAAATAACCCGATGGGTTGAGTTCAAGGACGGCCGTCTCTATCTGAGTGGTCCATCGATTCGGCTGCTCGCCCCCGGCCGTATAATCGAATTCAACTGTGTCCTCACCTTTCGACGACCACATCCGCGCGGTGTTAGACCGCCTGCGGGTCACATTGGGCGGTCAACTCGAAGCAGAGGTAGCAGCATCGACCGGCGACCTCGTTCGAGCCGTCGCTGACGAGCATCGGCAGGCGCTCATCGAGGCAACGGAGCGAACTGCGACCGAGACCCGGCTGGAAGCCGAGCAGCACCTGACGGTAGTTCGGGGCGAGTTCGACCGGCACCGAGAAAACCTCGAACGCCATAACGAAGGCCTCCAGCAGCAGAACGGCGCTCTCCTTCAGGAGAAAGAAGAGCTGCGACGCGAGAAGGAAGACGTCCAGCAAGGCGCCGCTTCCGAGATTGCAGGACTCGAGCGCGCTCTCGGCGAGGCGCGCGACGAACTTGAAACCGCGCGGCGAAACCTCGATGACGCGCAAAGCGTTCATGATTCGCTACGATTTCAACTCGAAGAGATCAGACAGGAGCACGAGCGCCGCACGCGAGAACTGCAGGATGCGATCGAGCGCGCCGGTCGCGAAGCGGAGCAGACACGCTCGGATGCTGATGCATCCACCCGAGAGCTGGAGACGATCAGAGCGAGGCTTGCGCAGACTACGCGTCTGACATCGGCGTTGCGGACGCTCGACGAAGCCACCTCGCTCGGCGACATTCTCGACCATCTCGCGCACTCAGCGTGTCAGGAATCCGGCCGCACTGCCGTGTTTCTCGTCAACGGCCAGAAGCTCCGTGGCTGGCGTGCATTGGGGTTCGAGAACGGTGACCCGATCGTCGGATCCGATTTCGAGCCGGTTGGGGCGGGTGTCGTGGGACGGGCCGCACGATTGGCAGCCAGCCAGCGGCATCGAAATGGCGATAACGCGCGTCTGCCTTCATTTGCTTCCGCCGCCGCCGGACCACGGGACGCAGTCGCTCTGCCGGTTCAGGTCGGTGGCTCGGTTATTGCCGTGCTGTATGCCGATTCGGCGAGAACCGATACACCGGAAGACCCTGAATGGCTGGATACGATCGACACGATGACGAAGCACGCGGGGCGAGCCCTGGAGGCGATGACGGTCCGCCAGGCGGCCGCTCTCTGGACACCACGCCACGGAGCGAAGCGCCGCTCACAAGCGGGTGGCGAACGATCATAGGTAGGAACGGAATGAAGAAGTTCGTCGTCCTCCTGCTTGGCCTCGTGATCGGCTCGATTGGCTATGCCATCGCGCAACAGCCGCTCGAGACACCTGATCTGGTTCCACCGACGCCAGTGGCCCTGGTGGCCACCGATCACTTTCCACTTCCGAAAGACCTCTCACTGTACTGGTTCGTCCCCGGCGCGGGTCGAGCTACGACCGCCGCGAAACCTGACAGCTCGATTACGAGCCTGGCACGTGGCGCGAAGGCGATTGCCGACGGCGAATACGCGAATGGTCTTGCTTTGGTCAGCCGCTCGGATCTGAGCGCGACCAGCCTCAATAACTATGCAAGGTACTACCAGGCAACCGCGCTCCAGGGCCTGTCGCGTCTCGCTGAAGCCGACACGGTTCTCACGGCGCTCGTGGCGAGCGCGCCGGAAGGCGCGTTGGGTGAAGCCGCAAAACAAAAGCTTGCCGAAGTGTTGCTGGCGCGCCCCGACGCGACGCGCGCAGAGCAGTTGCTTCGCGGCATTACCTCCGGCTCCAAGGGCGCGTCCGACGATGTGTGGATGTTGCTGGGGCAGGTCGAAGAAGCACTGAATCATCGCGACCACGCCATCGAGGCATATCGCAAGGTCTATTACAGCTTTCCTCTCGGTGGCCGCGTCGCCGATGCGAAGACCGGACTCGATCGCCTTCAGAGTCCAGTCGGTGTGGCCGGTGGCGCGCCAGTGGCAGAGGAGTTGGCCCGAGCGGAACGACTGTTCACAGGCCGGCGTTGGGCTGAAGCTCGGGTCGCGCTCGAGCCGCTGGTCAATGTGGTTTCCGATGACGATCGCGAGCTGGTATCGCTGCACCTTGCCGAATCCGATTTCCATCTCGGTCGTCATCGCCCTGCGCGCGATCGGTTGAAACAACATCTCGAAAGTCCATCGCGGGGACCCGAGGCACGCTACTACTACCTGAGCGCCGTCCGTGGCCTGGGAGACCGCACCACCTTCGTGAGCCTCGGACGCGAACTCGTCAAGGATCATCCCGCCTCGCCGTGGGCCGCCGAGACGCTCGATGACCTGGCGTCCTACTACGTCGTCGACGATCAGGATGACAAGGCCGACGAGGTCTTTCGCGAACTGCTCGATCGTTTTCCGCGCCATCGGTACGCCGAGCGCGCCGCGTGGAAAGTGGGGTGGGCCGCGTATCGAAACCGGAAGTTCGCTGAGACGGCACGGGTCTTCGAATCCGCGGCGGTCGCGTTCCCGCGAGCGGATTACCGGCCGGCCTGGATCTATTGGTCAGGGCGCGCGCGCGATCGCATGGGCGACGCCGCAGGCGCCCTCGCGCGTTACCGCCTGGCCGTGATCGACTACGGCAACTCGTACTACGGCCGTCTCGCATCGCGTCTGATTAGCTCGCGCCCGGGCGCGGAGGCAGCCGCACCGACGCCGGCCCGGGCGGTCACCGCACCTGCGACGAGCAGTGCGCCCCCGACAGAGCCGCTCATGCGCGCCCTCATGACGGCGGGACTGTTCGATGACGCCTTGAAGGAGGTGCAGTACGCGCAGCGGACATGGGGCGACTCGCCGGCGCTCCAGGCGACCTCTGCGTGGATTCGGGCCCAACAGGCGAAGGAGCTTCGCGCCGATGAGCGTTTCGCCGCGCTCCGTGGGTCCATCACGACCATGCGTCGGGCGTATCCGCAGTTCCTTTCGGCAGAGGGCGAAACGCTGCCAACCGAGGTGCTGCGTGTCATTTTTCCGCTCGACTACTGGGATCTGATCGAAAAGTACTCCACGGCCAAGAACCTCGATCCGTATCTGGTGTCGGCGCTGATGGCGCAGGAGTCGACGTTTACTCCTGAAATTCGATCGTCGGCCAACGCGCGCGGACTGATGCAGGTCATGCCGGGCACCGGTCGCCTCTACGCCCGGAAGCTGGGCATTCGTCCGTTCACGACGGCCTCCTTGTCGCAGCCGGAAACGAACGTGCGGATCGGCACTCAGTATTTCAAGGACCTCGTCGACAGGTTCGGCGGAATCCACTATGCGCTCGCGAGCTACAACGCCGGCGATGCGCGTGTGGCAGAGTGGATCAAGGAAGCGCCGGATCTTGCGCAGGACGAGTTCATCGACAACATCCCGTTCCCCGAGACTCAGAACTACGTGAAGCGAATCCTGGGCACGACGGAAGACTATCGACGCCTTTACGGAACCAGCCTGACGGCGAGCCGACGGCCGACGGCTGATTGATGACTCGCGAGGCTCCGCCTCAGATCCGCGAGCTCCGTCGTGTCCGGCTTCAGCCGGACCAATGCTCGCGGACGCTGGTCCGCCTCGCGAGTCACAGTGTTGGCTTTGCCCGCGCTCTGCGCGGGCGTGCCGTCTTGACCGAGGAAAATTGCCTCAAATGTCACGAGGCCAGGCGGTGAAGACGGCAAGTCCCCTCGAGCTGACGAGTCGCGCCGAGGCGACTCACTTCTGGTTTCGAGGGTTCCGCGAATTTCTCGCGCCCGTTATTCGCGATCTCAGTCGCGGGCGCCGTGACCTGCGCATCATCGACTGCGGGTGCGGTACCGGGCACAACATCCGTATGCTGAGTTCGTACGGCCGCGTCGTCGGATTCGATCTCAACGATGGTGGCGTCGCCATGACCCGCGCCTCGGGAGCCACGGTGGTGCGCGGCGATGTCGCGCGCGCCCCGTTTGCTTCCGGGCTCTTCGACATCGCGACTTCATTTGACGTCCTGCAGTGTATCGAGCCGGATGCAGTTGCGGTTCGCGAGATGGCGCGGATGGTTCGGCCCGGCGGGGCAGTGGTCGTCTCGATGGCGGCGCTCGAAATGCTTCGCGGCGATCACTCGGTGTCGTGGCAGGAGGTCAGGCGTTACACACCGGCCATGGCAAGACAGCTTTTTACTCAAGCTGGCTTGAACGTGGAACGAGTGTCGTTTCTCTTTGGCTCGCTGTTTCCGCTGATGCTGACGGTGAGGATGGCGCAGCGCCTTCTGCGGCCATTTCGCACCTATCGTCCCGATACCGACATCGCGGTTCCATCAGCGCCGGTGAATGGACTGCTGACAGCAGTTGTGATCGCGGAGGCGTGGGTGGCTCGACACGTCCCGATGCCGGTCGGGAGCTCGTTGCTCGTGGTCGGCAGGAAGCTCGAAAGCAGCGGCGGGTCTTTTGACGCTAGAACCGAAGAATCCCGCCGAAGTAAGGCCCGTTCATCTTGAGATCGCCTTCGTCCTCGTCAACTGCGTAGGTTCCGGTCACTGATCGGTATCCGAACTGCCCGCCTACATGACTTCCGAAGTTGATCGTCCCGTAGATATCGAAGTCGGACATCGACGCCTCGAGATCTTCAGCGACGATGCGGTCGGTCAGTGGCTTCACCCATCCGAAGACCTTGAAACCGGTGTACTCCGCCGTGACGGAGAACGTCCGATGCGGGTACACGCGGCCGATGACGCCCAACGTGACGATGGGAGCTGTCACGTCGGTTGACTGGCCCCCAAAGCCAGACGCGCTCAGATCGGCAGTGAGATGGTTGTGCTTCAGCTCGGTGATGAATCCGATCAGCCCGCGGTCACCTGCCACGAAATCGTATTCGTAACCGAACCGCCACAGATCCCAATTGAGGTCGGCGGTAACCGGCACCGTGATTGGGAAAGTCGCGCCACCGAATGAAATCGTCCGCTGAGCCGTTGCCTGCTCGAAGTAATCGAAGTTCACATGAGCGATGCGGAACTTGTGTTTGCGCCCGGTCTTGAGGACCGACCGGAATTCAGCAAAACGATCGTCGAGGAGCCCGAACTCCCGCACGAAGTCGACGCCCGGAATGCCGGCCGCCGCGAGCCCGCCCGTCTGAATCTCGATGCCCGGCGAGGGCTTCCAGAACATCAAGCCGAGTTCGACGTGGAAGTTCTCCGCCGGGGCGGGGTCTGGCACGCTGAACTGTGCCTCAGCCTGCGCGGCGATCGCGGCACTCAACAGGATGGTTGCAAGCAGTATTCGCATTCGTCTGTCTATCGGCGTCGCAGTGGACACCCTTTAGCGTACAGCGCCTGAGGCTTGGAATCGGACAGTTATACTGCGGAAATGTCCCCCGAGCGCCGTTTGATCAAGTATTTGGCGCGCTATCGCCGAGCTTTCATCACTGGCTTTATTTGTGTGGTGCTGGCCACCGCAATCTCTACAGGCGGGCCCTGGGTCTTGAAATACGCCGTCGATGACCTGAGCCAGGGGCTGACGTTCGACAAAGTCCGATGGTACGGAGTCCTGCTGTTCATGCTCGCGGCGGTGGGCGGCATCTTCAGATTTCTCATGCGGCGCATCATCGTCGGCGCGTCGCGCGATTTCGAGTACGACCTGCGAAACGATTTCTTCGCAGCGCTTCAGCGCTTGCAGCTCTCGTACTTTCAGCACCATCGCACTGGCGATCTGATGTCACGGGCCACGAACGATCTCGGCGCCGTGCGCATGATGATGGGGCCGGCGGTGATGTACACCGCGAGCACGGTGCTGACCTTTGTCGTCGCGACCGCCTTGATGATCTCGATCGATCCATGGCTGACGCTCGCGGCGCTCGTGCCCCTTCCGTTCGTGACCGTCGTCGTCAAGTATTTCGGCACCGCGATTCACAACCGCTTCGAGAAGATCCAGGAGCAGCTTTCCGACATCAGCGCCATCGCTCAGGAATCACTGGCCGGCGTGCGTGTCGTTCGCGCCTACGGACAAGAAGCCTTCGAAATCGACCGGTTCCGGGCGGCCAATTCCGAATACGTGCAGCGCAATCGAGCCCTGATTCGTCTTCAGGGATTCTATTTTCCGAGCATGGGGCTGCTGATGGGCATCGGTGCGCTCCTCGTGCTCTGGCTGGGCAGCCGGCGGGTCGTGGCCGGACAGATGACGCTTGGAGAACTGGTCGCCTTCAACGCCTACCTCACCATGCTCGGATGGCCCATGATTGCGTTTGGTTGGGTCAGCAATCTCCTCCAGCGTGGAATGGCGTCGTGGAAGCGCCTGCTCGAGGTCCTCGATGTGGAACCTCTCGTTTCCGATGCCAACGCGAATGACGCGGTCCAGTCAATCGATGGGGAAGTGGAGTTCCGCAACCTGACGTTCTCGTTTGGTGACGCCGTTGTCCTGCGAGGTGTGTCGTTCAAGGTGGCAAAAGGGACGACCACGGCCATCGTCGGTGCGACTGGTTCGGGCAAGTCGACATTACTCAGCCTGCTACCGCGGTTGCATGAGCCGCCCGCCGGCACTGTGTTCATAGACGGCATCGATATTCGCCATATTCCGCTGAACGTGCTCAGAGGCGCGATTGGATTCGTCAACCAGGAGCCGTTTCTCTTCAGCACGACGCTGGCTGAAAACATCGCGTTCGGGGCGCGCGCGAACCAGGGCGATCGAGATCGCATCTCAGAGGCGGCGTCTATCGCGCGGCTCGACAAAGATCTTGCGCAATTTCCCCAGGGGTACGACACACCGGTGGGGGAGCGCGGCATCACGCTGTCAGGTGGGCAGAAGCAGCGAGCCGCCATCGCTCGTGCCCTCGTGATCGATCCCAAGATCCTGGTCCTGGACGACGCGTTGTCGGCCGTCGACACGCATACCGAGGAGGAGATTCTCGATCGGCTTTCAGTCGTGATGTCTCAGCGGACCTCCATCATCGTCTCCCACCGCGTATCCACGATCCGTGGCGCCGACCAGATCGTGGTGCTGCACGAGGGCCGGGTCGCCGAGCGTGGCACTCACGAGGAACTGATCCGCCGCGACGGCTTCTACGCCGACCTCTACCGCAAGCAGCTCCTCGAGGAAGAACTGAAGGCGTCATGATCGACGAGGACGTCCTCGGGAAAGCCTACGACAGCCGTTTGATGCAGCGGCTGCTGACGTATTTGCGTCCGTACCGCGGTCAGGTCATCCTTGCCGTTGTCGCCATCATCGGCCACTCGGTTCTCGATCTGGCGCCTCCGTATCTCACGAAGATCGTCATCGACCGCTACATCCCGCTCGGTGATCTTGGCGGCTTGCGCACGATTGCCGCCCTGTATCTGATCGCGTTGATCACATCGTTCCTTCTCGAGTGCCTCCAGACGTGGACGATGCAGGTGATCGGACAGCGGATCATGTTCGACCTGAGGATGGAGCTCGTGACGCACCTGCATCGGCTGGATCTTCGTTTTTACGACCGCAATCCTGTTGGTCGCCTGATGACAAGGCTCACGACCGACGTCGACGTCCTCAACGAGCTGTTCACGTCGGGCGTGGTATCGGTCTTTGGAGATGTGTTCACGCTGACCGGCATCATGGCCGTGCTCGTCTGGATGGATTGGCGCCTGGCGATCGCGGCGTTCTCGGTGCTGCCCCTCATCGCGGCGATTACGCATTGGTTCCGCGTGAACGCGCGTGAATCGTACCGGACGGTGCGGACCTGGATTGCCCGAATCAATGCCTATCTGCAGGAGCGAATCACCGGCATGGCGACGGTGCAGCTGTACCGCCGCGAGTCACGCGACTTCGAAGCGTTTGATGAGATCGATCGTCGTCATCGCGACGCCAACGTCCAGTCGATCTTCTACTACGCCGTGTTCTATCCAGCCGTCGAGCTCGTCGGCGCGCTTGCGGCCTCGTTGATTCTCTGGGTCGGTGGGGCACGCATCATCGCCGATAGCGGCGACATGCTGACACTCGGGTCGCTTGTCGCGTTTCTCCAGTACTCGCAGCGCTTCTTTCGACCGATCAGCGACCTGTCTGAGAAGTTCAACATTCTGCAGGGCGCGATGGCATCGTCTGAGCGAATTTTCGGCCTGCTGGATACCGCGGCTGAAATTACATCGAAATCTCGGGAAGAACGAACCACGTGGAATGGCCCCGGTGTGATTCGGTTCGAGAACGTGAGCTTTGCGTACGTCGAAGGCGAGCCGGTACTGAAGAACGTCTCCTTCGAGGTCAGGCCGGGTGAACGCATCGGCATCGTTGGCGCCACTGGTTCCGGCAAGACGACGATCGTCAGCTTGCTGCTGCGGTTCTACGACGTGCAGGTGGGACGGATCACGGTCGACGGTGCGGACATTCGGGACATCGATCTGTCGGACTTGCGATCGCTCTTCGGCCTGGTCCTGCAGGACGTCCAGCTCTTTGCGGGAACGATCGGAGGGAACGTCCGGCTTGGCAATCAGTCGATCTCCGATGACGATGTGCGCGGCGCGCTCGAGGCGGTACACGCGTCGAGCTTCGTCGATCGACTGCCGAAGGGGCTCGATAGCGTCGTCGCCGAGCGAGGTTCGACGCTATCGGTAGGGCAGAAGCAATTGCTCTCGTTTGCGCGCGCATTGGCGTTCAATCCGCGCGTGCTCGTCCTCGATGAAGCGACGTCGAGCGTCGACACAGATACCGAGCTCCTGATCCGCGATGCGCTCAAGGTCGTGATGCGAGGGCGAACGACGATCGCCATCGCGCATCGCCTGTCGACGATCCAGGACATGGATCGCATTCTCGTGATGCACCGCGGGGAACTGCGCGAATCGGGCACCCATCAGGAGCTTCTCGCCCTGCGCGGGATCTATCATCGGTTGTACGAGCTGCAGTTCGAGTCGACTACTGCTTAGAGTGGAACGGAGGGGGCGGAGTTAAGGGAAGCTACGACGGGAGAGGACGCTACTGCTGACCAGCAGTCGGCGTGGGATTGGGCGCTGAAGATTCGGCGGGAACTTCCGGCGCGATCTCCGGTGTCTCTGTCGGCGCCGCGTCTGATGGCAACTCGCCCTCGGGCGCAATGCCTGCGGGCGGCGGAGGATCGGGCGGAGGAATTCGGCGCGCGGCTTCTCGTCGTCTGAACACGCGATCGACCAGGCTCGGTGAGCTCGCGGTCGGATCCCATCCGAGGCGTAGCACGGTGACCTGCACTTCTTTACGTCCAAAACGAAGCGCCTCGTGGCAGCTCCACATATACAAGTCGAGCACGCGACCCTGAACGCGAGGGCCGGTGTCCATCACGGTGTAGACGCCACTGTAGCGGGTGTCCCCAGCCCCGATGTTCACGACACTACCAACGGGAAGAAGCGTCGGGTCGGCCGCAGCGACGCCCGTTCGCGCCACCACCCCCGAGGCGGTCGTGGTGCCCTTGCAGTATGCGGTTGCGGCAAACGGCATCTGGCTGCCGGGACTGGGAGGGCCGCTTTGTCTCAGCGATTGCCAGAATGCGCTGCGCGAGTCGAACATCTCGGCTTCGTACATGAAGAGGAAGCCGACCACGGCGATCACCAGCACGACAACTTTTCGCCACGTCGACCGGGAGATGATGACCCGCATAGGAGCAGCCAGGCGTCCCAAGGTGGCCACTACCGGAAATGTTCGTAACCCTCCGGTAGTTCTCGCTCCCTGTGCCCGTCCTTGACGAGCAGGCGGGGCGCTCGGGTAACAACGCCGATCCTGGTTATCGGCAGATTGCCTAGATGTCGTCGTACGGCCCTCAACCGTCCAGCTTGTCTGGGCCTCACCGTAAAGATCAGCTCAAAATCGTCGCCTCCCGTAAGCGCGAGGTCAATGGGATCTTGCTGATGCTGGCTCAGCCACTCCTTGGACTCCGCCGTAATCGGAATCTGCGCCGCGTCCAACGTGATGCCAACAGATGAGGCCTGCGCAATTTGACGCACACCGTCTGCCAAGCCATCGCTGAGATCCATGCAGCTCGTCGCCGCGCGATTTCGCCCCAGCAATAGCCCGGCCCGCACGCGCGGCTCCGGGCGGAGATATCTGGCGGCCGCACCAGTGTCGGTATCGTCATTCTGCAAGCGCATCAAACCAATTGCGGCGTCTCCGAGTGATCCCGTGACGTAAACCTCGTCGCCGACGCGGGCCCCCGCGCGAGTGAGAACCTTGCGCCGGTGCACCGTGCCGATCGCCGTGACATCGAGCACCATCGGACCTGGCGTTCGAGTGATGTTTCCGCCGATGAGGGTCACACCGTGGCGCGCGGCCAGCGCCAACAAGCCATCGATCATCCGATCGAACGCCGCGATCTCGAGCGATGCCGGAAGCGCCATCGACAGGAGAGCGGCTCGCGGCCTGGCGCCCATTGCTGCCAGGTCACTCAGATTGACGGCCAAGGCACGATGTCCGATCGCGTCGGGCGGCACGAATCGGCGATCGAAGTGGACACCTTCGACCTGCGCATCCGTGGTCAGCACTTCGAGCGCGCCTCGCACCGGTTCGATCGCAGCGGCATCGTCTCCCGGGCCAACGACCACCCAGGGTTCAGTGGAGAGACGTTGTGAGATGCGAGCGATGAGCGCGCGCTCACCGCAATCAGCGACCGTAGGAGGATTCAAAATGAGGGGGCGAAGAGCCCCGCTTTGCCGTGTGGGGAGGTCGAATGAACCTGCGAAAGCAGGTGGAGCCGCTGTTGTCGGCCGCGCTTCAGGCTTCCTCGAAACAGAGGCGTGCACACCGCACGACCTCGCGGCTCTCTTAGGTTGTTACGTTGGCTCAGACGAGCCTCCGAAACCATCACGAGCAAAGCAGGAGCCTAACGATCTTACTGTGCGATTCGGGGAGGGTCAAGACAGCGGAAACAGTCCACTAAACTGCACGCTTGGTCGCGATTTGGGCGAGCGCTTCGTCGACGATGCGCTCGAGACGCAGTGCACGGTCGTGCAGATCGTCGCTCCGGTTGGAGCTCTGATCGCGCTGGCGAAAATATTCGTCGGCGATATTGAGGGCGACGAGGACCGCCAGTCCGAGCAAGTCGCTCGATGGCGCGGCGTCGGAGGCGGCTCGCATCTTCTGATCGACGTAAGCCGCGAGCTCGGTGATGTACCGTTCATCGAGCCCACTGCGAATTGGATAGCGCTGGCCCCCGATCTCGACAGTCACCACGCTGCTCATGGTCGAGTCAGTTGCTTTCGTGAACCGTAAACGCCAAGGAAATATCAGTCACAACTAAATCGCTTCCAACTGTTCGAGCATTTCGGCGACACGCGACCGAATCAGATCGCGCTCCTCGCGCAGCGCTGTCAGCTCGGTGCCGCTGGTGGCCTCGCTCTCGGCAAGGCGCGCGCGCACGCCGTCGAGCTCACGCGCCAGTCGAACGTTTTCTTCCGTCGCTCGGGCGTGGTCCGCTCGAAGCTGCGTCACGATGCCAACGAGCATTCGTACTTTTTCCTCGAGCCGATCGATGGGATCGAGATCAGTTCGCGTTGCGACAGCCTGCTTTGCCATCCGGGTACGGTCCTCTGAATATGAGTGCGGGTGTGCGAGGAGATGGTGCCACGAATGGCTGGTGCTGGCAAGCGCGTCAACGTTGGATCGCGCCGTGTGTGTCCCTCAGCGTAGAGAGGACGCGGTCCATCGCGCTCTGAACCTCGGCATCGGTGAGCGTTCTGTCGGGTGCCCTGAACGTGAGGCGCAGTGACAGGCTCACTTTTCCTTCCGGGATGCCTTTTCCCGCGTACCGATCGAATTCACGAAGACTGACGAGGTGAGGCAGGGCGATTGCCCGCACGGTGTCTCGTACTGATTGTGCGGCCGTGGTGTCGTCGAGCAGGATCGAGATATCGCGATCGACCGAAGGAACGCGTGGGGGCGCCGTTGCCTTGAGCGATGCGCGCAGGAATGTGGCGAGCGGCTGGATCGCCAGTTCACCCACATATGCCGGCACTTCGGCCGGGAGGCCTAGCGACTCCCCGACAGCAGGCGTCAATCGGCCTACCAGACCCACGCGGCAACGCGCGCGCGCGGTCGAGTCAGGCGAGTCCTTTGCGTCAGCGACGACCTCAGCCGCTTGCCCCGCGACCAGGAACGACGGCGGAGCGCCCAGTGGCTGAAGGAGCGCAAACGCGTCGAATGCATCAACGATCGTGGAAACGAGACTCGAGGCATCGAAGAAGTCGGTTTCGCGTGTGCGTTCGCTCCAATGCGGCGCGCGCCCCACGCCGGTCCAGATGAACGCGATTGCCTGTGTTTCTCCGCCCTGCTGGGTAAAGCGATTGCCGATCTCGAAAAGCTGCACGTCGCGCTGACCACGCCGGATGTTCCGCCCGGCCGACTCCACGAGCCCTGGCAGCAGTGACGGACGAAGTACGGCAAACGCCTCCGAGAGCGGGTTCTTGATCGGCACGACCGCCTCGTCAGTGACGAACGCCTCCGCGGCGGGCGCGGACGTGAAGCCGAAGGTGACAGCCTCCGAAAAACCCTGGGCCATGGCCAGAGCGCGGAGTTGTCTGGCGCGAAGGATTCGCGGATCCACAGGGGGTGGCGCCACTGCAAGCGGAGGAAACGTGGCTGGAATTCGATCGAATCCGCAATGGCGGGCGATCTCTTCGATGAGGTCGACTTCGCGGCTCACGTCGACACGACGCGTTGGGACGGTCACATCCCACCCGGCCTCCACTTCGCGTAGCGCGAATCCCAGCGCCTCCAGGACTCGGCGCACTTCGGCGTCTGCAATCGCGACACCCAGCAGTCCGGCGATGCGCGCCTTGCGAAGTTTCAACACCTTCGGTTCGACTCGGACGGGATAGCGATCGACCACCGTGCCGCGCGACGCGCCGGCGCCAATCATCTCCAGCAGCGCACACGCGCGCTCCATGGCGGTAAGTGGCAGCCGCGGATCGGTGCCTCGTTCGAAGCGCATGCTCGCTTCGGTCTTGAGTCCCAGCGCCTTGCTCGTTCTCCTTACCGAGAGGGGGGCGAAGTGCGCGCTCTCGAACACGATGGTCCTGGTGGTCTCGGTAACTTCCGAATCGGCGCCACCCATCACTCCCGCCACGGCGACGGCGTGATCCGCATCAGCGATGACCAGCATCTCCGGCGACAGCTCGCGTCGCTTGCCGTCGAGGGTGTTCAACGTCTCGCCCGGCTGCGCCGTCCGTACTCGGATCTGACTACCGCCGACGCGGGCATGATCGAAGGCGTGCATCGGCTGCCCCAGCTCGAGCAGCACGTAATTGGTGATGTCGACGATAGTGCTGGTTGGTCGAACACCGGCGGCGCGCAGCCGCGCCTGCATCCACTCGGGAGACGGGCCGATGGTCACATCCGCCACCGCGCCCGCATAGCGCGGACACAGGTCGGGGTTCTCGATGACCACGTCGATGTCTGCGCGATCGACCGTCTTCAGCGACGCCAGGTGGAGGGCCGGTCCCTCCTCGCGCGCTCGCCGCAGATTCGTTGCCACCGCGGGCCGTCGCACCTGCAAGCCGAAAGCAGTGGCCACCTCGCGGGCCATTCCGCTCACCGACATGCAGTCCGGGCGGTTCCCGGTGACTTCGAAATCGATGACGGCGTCATCGTTATCGAGTCGTTCCAGCCCCTCGACGGCGAAACCGCGAAGCGACATCGTTGAGGCGATGTCTTCTGGCTCGCCGGGGACGTCGACGAAGTCACGAAGCCAGGAGAGGAGGACTTTCATCGATCGCGAAACCTGTCCGTCACAGCGCCGGGAACTGCTCGAGGAACCGCACGTCGTTCTCGTAGAAGAGACGAATGTCCTCCACGCCGTATTTGAGCATGGCCACTCGCTCGATGCCCATCCCGAAGGCGAAGCCAGTGACGCGGTCGGGATCGTATCCGACCGCTTCGAAGACCGCCGGATGCACCATGCCGCTTCCGAGAATCTCGAGCCAACCGGTCTGCTTGCAGATCGCGCATCCGACGCCGGCGCACTTGTGGCAGCTGATGTCGACTTCCGCGCTCGGCTCGGTGTAGGGGAAGAAGCTGGGTCGAAGCCGTATCTTCACGTCACCGAAGAGCGCCGTCAGCATCGCTTCGAACGTGCCCTTCAGATCCGCCATCGTGACACCCTCGCCGACCACCAGCCCTTCGAACTGCTGGAAATTCGGCGTGTGCGTCAAATCGAGGTTGTCGCGCCGATACACACGTCCGGGCACGATGATGCGGACCGGCGGCGGGAAGGTCTTCATGTAGCGGATCTGCATCGCCGAGGTGTGGGTCCGCAGCAACGTCGCGGCACGAACTTGGGCGTCGGGAGTGCGCCCTTTGTGTGCACCCCAGGTTGCGCCGGCGATCGGGCTCTCGAGATACAGCGTGTCCTGCATGTCGCGCGCGGGATGATCCGGCGGCATGTTCAACGCTTCGAAGTTGTGGAAGTCGTCTTCGACCTCCGGCCCTTCGAGAATCTCGTAACCCATGTGGGCGAAGATGTCCTCGACCTGCTGCCGCACCTGCATCAGCGGATGGACACGGCCGACCGGCCGCACGCGAGGGGGGAGCGTGACGTCGACGGCGTCAGCAGGCGGGCGTACAGCGGCAAGCGCCAGCCGGCGTTCCTCGACTGCGGTCTCGATCTCCTGCTTGAGGGCGTTGACCAGCGCACCGAACTCGCGACGCGCGTCGGGCGCGAGCGTGCCGAGCGTCTTCATCAGCCCGGTCACGCTGCCGGACTTGCGGCTCAGAAATTCGTCGGCGATCGCCTTGACGGCCGCATCACTGCCGGCCGCGGCGAGGCGAACCTGGAAGTCCGCACGCAGCGCGTCGATGGTGGACCGATCGGAAGCGGTTTCTGACATGGGTCAATGCTCACCCTTCAATGCCCAAGCTGTGAGCACTGAAGCTTGAGCATTGTCATCGGCTAGGCGGCAGGAAGCGCGGCTTTCGCCTGCGACGCGACTTTGGCAAATGCGGCGGGCTGCGCGACGGCCATGTCTGCCAGCATCTTGCGATCGAGCGAGCTGCCGGCGGCCTTGAGGCCGCGGATCAACTGTGAGTAAGTCAGACCGTGCTCACGTGCAGCGGCATTGATGCGGACGACCCACAGGCGCCGATACTCGCGCTTCTTGTTCTTGCGACCGACGTAGGCGTACTTCAGCGCGGTGTCGACCGACTCTTTGGCCTGGCGATACAGCTTGCTCTTGGTCTGGTAGAACCCTTTGGCTCTATCGAGTAGCTTCTTGCGCTTCGCGCGCCGGACTGTTCCTCTTTTTACTCGCATTGTCTACTCGTCCTTCGATCAGAAACCCGATCCCTTGTAGGGCAACATCCTGTGCAACTTGGGGGCATCGCCCGGCGACACTTCCTTCGTCCCGCGCATGTGGCGCTTGGACTTCGTCGTCTTGCTGGTCAGGATGTGACGCTTGAACGCGCTGGCCCTGACGATCTTGCCCGTCCCGGTCTTCTTGAAGCGCTTGGCGGCGCCTCGATGTGTCTTCAGCTTTGGCATCTCTTTGTCTCTCAGGCGAGCCTGAAGGCTCGCCTCTACGTCTCTATTCCTCGCTTGCGCCGGCGCCATCGCCGCCGTCAGTCTTGGCCCGCGGCGCGCTCTTGCGACTCGCTCGCTGGCTCAGGATGACGTGCATCTGGTTGCCTTCCTGCCGTGGTGACGTTTCGGCCAACGCGACTTCCGACAGTTCCCCCAGCAGCCGTTCGAGAATGCGCCGCCCGATCTCGGGGTGCGCCATCTCGCGACCACGGAAGAAGATCGTTGCCTTGACCTTGTCACCTTCGCTCAGGAAGCGCTCGATGTGCTTCTTCTTGAACTGATAGTCGTGCTCATCGACCTTCGGTCGGAACTTGATCTCCTTGACCTCGATCACTTTCTGGTGCTTCTTGGCCTCGCGAGATCGCTTCTGCTCCTGGTACTGATATTTCCCGAAGTCCATGATCCGGCACACAGGCGGCACCGCGGTCGGAGAGATCTCGACGAGGTCGAGGCCTTTCTGACGTGCAATGATGAGCGCCTGCGGCGGCGGCATGATCCCGAGTTGCTGACCGGTTTCGTCGATCACCCGAACTTCACGAACCCGGATGCGCTCGTTGGTGCGAACGCGGTCATCACGTCTAGGCGAGCGATCGAATGCGATAACGGCCTCCTCGGGCTACAGGCTACAGGCTACGGGCCGGTTCAAGTTCTTCGTTCCGGCTCTTGCGTCGAACTTCTTCCAACGCGTCGACAATGAACGCGTCGACCGGCCGCGCGCCGAGATCGCCACCGGACCGGCTGCGCACAGCGACGGTCCCCTCAGCAACTTCCCGGTCGCCAGCTACGAGCATGTACGGCACCTTCTGCAGCTGGGCCTCCCGGATCTTATAATTAATCTTCTCCTGGCGATCGTCTAACTCGACTCGCAGCCCAACTGCCGCCAACCGAGTCTGCACGCTGACAGCGTAGTCCCGGTGACGGTCTGAAATCGGTAAAACTACGGCCTGAACCGGGGCCAGCCACAGGGGCCACGCGCCCGCGAAGTGCTCGATCAGTAAGGCGATGAACCGCTCGAAGCTGCCGTAAATCGCGCGATGAATGACAACAGGCCGATGCTCGGCGTTGTCGGCGCCGATGTACTTGAGATCGAACCGTTGCGGAATCTGGTAGTCGAGCTGAATCGTCGCGCACTGCCACTTGCGGCCGATGGCGTCCACGACATCGAAGTCGATCTTCGGTCCGTAGAATGCACCGTCGCCCTCATTGAGGGTGTAGGGCTCGCCGACGGCATCGAGCGCGCGCTTCAACTCCGATTCCGCGTGGTTCCATTGCTCGATCGTGCCCAGGTACTCAGGCGGCCGCGTCGAGAGCTTCATCTCCGGCTTCATACCGAAGTCGTTGTAGACGCGCTGAACCAGCCGCAGCACTCGCTCGACTTCGTCGCCTATCTGCGACTCCATCACGAAGCAGTGGCCATCGTCCTGGGCGAACTGGCGAACGCGCGTCAGCCCAGAGAGGACGCCGGACGCCTCGTTCCGATGAAGCGGCGTCTGCTCGTGGTAGCGAATCGGCAGGTCCCGGTAACTGCGAACTTCGCTTCCGAAGATGAGCATGTGGCCGGGACAGTTCATCGCCTTCAGGCCCATCTGTTCGCCTTCGGACTCGACCAGGAACATGTTCTGCCGGTAGTGTGACCAGTGGCCGGACGTCTCCCACAGCGCCTTGTTGAATACGATTGGCGCCTTCACCTCCGTGTATCCGGCGGGAATGAGGACGTCACGCATGTAGTTGGCCAGCGTGTTGTAAAGCACAGTGCCCTTGGGCAGCCAGAAGGTCGCGCCCGGGGCCCACTGGTGGAACATGAAGAGCTTCAGATCGCGACCGAGCTTGCGATGGTCGCGCTTCTTGGCTTCCTCGATCCGCGTCAGGTGTTCCTTCAGTTCCTTCTCGGTCAGGAATGCGGTGCCGTAGACACGCTGCATCGGTTGATTGCGCGCGTCGCCCTTCCAGTAGGCGTTCGACGTGCTGAGCAGCTTAAAGGCTTTCAGTTTGCCCGTCGACGGGACGTGCGGACCGACGCAGAAGTCGACGAAGGTCTCCTTGTCATTGATCGTGTAGCAGGAGACCTCGCTCTGTCCCTCGGTCTTCTCGTCGATCAACTGGACCTTGAGCGGCTCGCCGCGATCGCGAAAGAAACGCTTGGCCTCTTCGCGCGGCCACATCTGACGCTCGAAGATCAGGTTCTGATCCGCGAACTCGCGCATCTTCTTCTCGATGGCCTCGAGATCCTCAGGGACAAACGGCCGGGGCACGACGAAGTCGTAAAAGAAGCCTTCGTCGGTTGGTGGGCCGATGCCGCATTGCACACCGGTAAACATGTTCGTCACAGCGGCGGCCAGCAGGTGAGCAGTGCTGTGACGATACAGCGGGAGCGCCTCAGTCGCGTTCTTCGACGTGATGATCTGCACCCGTGCGTCGGCAGTCAGCGGAAACGAGAGGTCAACCAGTCGATCGCCGACCTTGCCCGCCAGTGCCGCATTCGCCAGGCCAGGCGAGATCGACGTCGCCAGATCGCCGACCGTCGTACCCGAAGGCACACTGCGACTCGATCCATCTGGCAGCGTGACGTTGACTTGACTCATGAAAGAGATCTGATCAGCGATGAACCTGCTCGGGACGCCGTACCCTTCGCGCGATGGATGGCCTGCCATCCGAAGCTCGTTGGGTCATGCGAACAGGTCCACCTTCGCTGCTACGCAGCTACGGTGGACATCCTTCGCCTGCATTCATGAGCGAAGGATGGTAGGCGCGGGTGGACTCGAACCACTGACCTCCTCCGTGTCAGGGAGGCGCTCTAGCCAACTGAGCTACGCGCCTGTCCGTCGCAAAAACAGGCGAAAACCCGAACCTTCAGTATAACGCAGGGAAGCTCGGTCTCAACTCCCAACTTCCAATTCCCAACTCCCAAGGCACCCGGAACGGTTTGGGAGTTGGGCGTTGGGCGTTGGGATTTGGGAATTGACGATGTTTTAGGCTGCTTTTTTTTCCACCAGACGCGCGAGCGCCGTGTCCAGCGTTTCGTCCTTGGCAGGCGGGGCGGCGCCGAATTCCACGTCGGGCTGTCGCACCTGGACGTCGGGAGTCAGCCCGCGCTCGTGGATGCCGGCGTTGGCAGGGGTCAGATAACGCATCGATGAGAGCAGCAGCCCGCTGCCGTCGGGAAGTTTAACCAGCTGCTGTCGTGCCGCGCGCCCAAGCGTCCGTTCGCCCACCAGTTCGGCGCGGCCGTTGCCGCTGAGCGCGGCTGCGAACAGTTCCGCCGCTGCGGCGGTTCCCTGATCGACGAGCAGAATGACAGGAGCTCCGATCGATCCATCGTTGGCGGATGCCGTGATGGTCTCGCGTTGCGATTTGGTTTGACGGATGGCCAGCGTGCCGCTCGGCACGAACAGGCGTGCGGCGGCAATCCCGTTATCGATGTCGCCGGCAGCAGTGCCGCGCAGATCCACGACGAACTTCGTCGCGCCGGCCTTGGTGAGCGCACCCACGGCCTGCGTCAGCTTTGCCGGTACGTCCTTGCTGAATTCCGCGACGCGAACGTACCCCGTCGACCCATTCGCCATTTTCGTTGTGATCTCGGCCGCCATCGTTCGTTCGCGAACGAGCGACAACTCGTGCGGATCTGCCGCGTTGTTGCGAATGACGAGCAAGGCGACCTTCGAGCCCGGCGCGCCGCGCAGCAGGCGCATTCCCTCGTAGGCCGACATGTCACGCGTGGCTCGACCATCGATGGCGCGGATGTAATCACCGGTTCGAAGTCCGGCGCGAGCCGCCGGTGATCCGTCGCGCGCAGACACGACGCGCAGATAGTACTGACGCGTCAGCTCGACGCCGATGTCAGCCGCTCCAGGGGTGGCGTTCTGTTCAACGGCTTTGACCAATTCCGGCGTGAGATAGGCACTGTCGGGATCCAGCGCGTCCGACAGTCCGCGCATCGCGCCTCGCATGGCCTGCTGGATGTTCACTTCCTCCACGTAGTTGTTCACGACGTGCGACACCACATCGTCGAACACCCGCAGATGTTGGTAAGTGTCGTCCTTTCCACGTGCCTGGCCGAGATAGCCGCCGATGATGGCGAACGCGATGAGGGGAATCGAAACGGCCAGAATCCAGAGGCGAGTGCGTGAGGTCATGACGGATAGACCGCCTTCTTTCGTAGTGTCCGGCGAGCAGCCGGACCGTGCTCATTACTAGACATCTCCAAAGGCTGACATCGCAACGAGTGAAGCTAGTTTACCCCCGCCTTTGGAGATGTTTCGCCCCGCGGAGCGGGGCAAAGCCAACGCTGCGGCAGTGAAGCGGTAGACACCCGGCTTCACTGCCGTGGCTTCAACCATTGTACGGGATTGACTGAACGGCCGTCGATTCGCATTTCAAAATACAGGGTAGGGGGGCCGGCAGGGGCCAAACCGACCCTGCCCACCTCTGCACCAGTCTCTACGGCGTCACCCTGCTTCAGGGCCGTGGACCCCAGATATCCATAGAGAGAATAGCCGTTGCCGCCGTGGTCGAGTATCACCAGGGTTCCAAAACCTGTGAAAGGACCGGCGTAGCCGACTGACCCACCATGAATGGCCCGAACCGGCGTGTCCTCGTCCGCGGCGATCTCGATGCCGTTCCTCACCGCCGTGCCGCCAAGTCGATTCGAAGGCTGCCCGAA
Organism: Vicinamibacterales bacterium; assembly: GCA_035649635.1. Lineage (GTDB taxonomy): Bacteria > Acidobacteriota > Vicinamibacteria > Vicinamibacterales > UBA2999 > Gp6-AA40. The sequence goes on from DASRJE010000015.1 coordinate 104,005, forward strand.
GGTGCCGACCAGGCGTCCCGGGACCGGCCACTCGAGGGCACCCTGAAATGGGCGCAGCGGTACCGGTTCCCCCGCCGGTTTCTCTGTCGAGAGTGAGGTCACCTGCTGCTGCAGGCGGGTATAAGCGACCTGCAACTCGCCAACATACTGCGCCGTCATATCGCGCCGGGAGTCAATCTGCCGGATGAGCTCGGTCGCGGACGCGACAGCGGCGTCGGCCGTCGATTTGGCGCGTCGCGACTCGTTTGTCTTGGCTTGCAGTTCCTTGGCCTTTTGCTCGAACGCGGAGCGCTCTGCCCGCATGGCCGCAAGCGTTTTCCGATGTTCTTCGATGCGGCGTTCGTTGATGGCCGAGAGCGCACCGATTGCACGCGTCGCGCGAGCGAAGTCTCGAAAGTCGCCGGCGCCGAACAGCATTCGCGCGTATCCGCTTCGCCCACGCTTGTACACGTCGACCAGTTGTGTCTTGAGATCGGGAAGTTGATTGATGCGTTGCACCTCCAGATCGGACAAGTGCGTCGTCGTGTCCTGGAGCGCCTTCTCTGCCTCGCTCATCGCCGCTTCGGCCTGCTTGAGTTGTTCGACCTTGATGTCGCGATCGATTTCGCGCTGCCTCAGATCGCCCAGAAGAGTCCTTGATTCACCCGCGAGGCGCTCAGCCTCTCGTTGTAATGCCCGAATCCGATCTGTAATGCGCTGCGCGTCGCCCGAGTCCTGAGCGATGAGCGCCGGGGGAATGACGAGCAAAAGAAACGACACACAAAACAGTGGGAGGTTGAAGGCGCGTGGCATTTGAAATGCTACGAAGTGTAAGAATTATACCGGGTGGGTCGCATAGCTGGACTGGACGTGGGGGAGCGGCGAATCGGCGTTGCCGTCAGCGACGCGACGGGAATGCTTGCGCGCCCGGTCGGCGTCGTCCGAACGTCCGGTCTCGACGGAGATGCACTCGATCGCGCGGCGGCCGAGATTGCCCGGCTGGCCGCAGAAGATGATGGGCTGGTGGCGTTGGTGGTCGGTCTGCCGCGCCGTCTCGATGGTTCGGCGAACGACATGACCACACGCGTCGAAGCATTTGCACAAACGCTCGGCCGCAGAACGTCCTTGCCAATCGTGCTGCAGGACGAGAGGCTCACCAGCCTGGAAGCCGAAAGCCGCCTCGCCATTCGCGAAAAAGATTGGCGTGTCCGAAAGGAGCGGCTCGATGCCGCGGCTGCGGCCATCATCCTGCAGGACTATCTGGATAGCCAGCCAAGGAGTTCCGCCAGTTGAAGAAGCTGTTCGTCGCGCTCGCGATCCTGGTTCTCATCGTGGCCTCCGGTGCTGCTGCGGTCGGCTTTTATCTGTGGAACCGAATGCAGGCACCGTACAAGGGCTTCTCGGAGGCTGAGAAGTTCGTCGATATCCCCTCGGGCACCGGCACAGCCGGGATCCGTCGCCGCCTTGTGGATGCCGGCGTGGTGTCCGATGAACTGGCGTTCCGGGCCGCGCTTGCGTGGACCGGGCAGTCACGAGCGCTTCAGGCAGGCGAGTATCGGTTCGATCGGCCGATGAGCGCCATCGAGGTCATCGACAAGATCACCCGCGGCGACGTGTACACACATGCGATTACGTTCCCCGAAGGTCTGACCATCCGGGAGATGGCGGCGATCTTTCAGTCGCAGGGATTCGGCAAGGCAGACGAGTTCATCAAGGCGGCGCGCGACGTCTCTCTCGTGAGCGATCTCGATCCCGCGGCGACGGATCTCGAGGGATATCTGTTTCCTGAGACCTATACGATGCCTCGTGGCGTATCGGCGTCGAAGGTCATCTCGATGATGGTCGACAGGTTCCGCTCGACCTACACCGACCTCGAACAGAAAAAAAGTGGCGAGTTGGATCTCTCGCTCAGGCAGATCGTAACGCTGGCGTCACTTGTCGAGAAGGAGACGGGCAAGGCGGATGAGCGTCCGATGGTGGCCGCGGTGTATCGAAATCGTATGACGCGCAAGATGCTGATGCAGGCGGATCCGACGGTCGTGTACGCGCTGGTGATGGCGGGAACGTACGACGGCAACATCAGGAAGCAGGACCTGGAGTTCGATTCGCCGTATAACACCTACAAGTACCCAGGGCTCCCGCCGGGACCGATTGCCTCGCCGGGCCGTGCCGCTCTGGCAGCCGCGCTCGCGCCCGCTGATGTGGATTACCTCTATTTCGTCAGTCGCAACGATGGGTCCCATGCGTTTGCGTCGACCCTGGCTCAGCACAACGCAAACGTCTACGAACACCAGGTGCTGTACTTCCGAAAGCAGCGGGCCGAGCGCGAGCGTCAGCGGTGACGCCGCGAAGCGTGCTCGATGACGCCGGCCGCGAACACGAGCTTCAGGTCGTTGCACTCACGCGATGCGCTCGTTCTCGCGCATGCCCGTGGGCAGCCACCAGGAGGAAAAGGACCGCCCCACCAATCAGTAGGTCACCCCAGTGGTCAGCCCATGGGTTTCTGGCCATTCGATAGCTCATGTGCGTGTTGCCGATTCGAATCATCTCGAACGTTGCCACCCACAGGCCAAACAGTACCGACCCGATCGCGGCAGCGCCACACGCCGCGAGCGTGGTCAGAACCCAGCGGAGCGACGTGGCCTCTGACAGGGCACTGTCGCTGATCCATCGAACAATCGCACTGGCCACTGCGACGTACGGGCCAACGAAAAGCAGCAGAATCAACCCATCGACACTTTTCCGTCGATGCAGGAGCGAATCACGTACCTGCGCCCTCGTCACGCCGTGGTGGTTGGCCAACGTGTCGAACGCCATCGCCATACACTGCTCGCGAGTGGCGAGATACGCGTCTCCGCCAGCAAACTGTCCGGACCGCTTTCCACGATGAATATCGGCGTATCGCACGGCCAGGTCTTCCGCCCGGAGTGCTTCCCCCATGAGATGCAGCTGGGCGCTTCGCTTCGAGAGATCTAGCGGGGACGCGTCATCGCTTGGCTGCCAGTCGCAGATTCGGCCCGTTCCCACTTTGCTGCATCCAGCCAGACCGATTACCGGAAGGATCGAGAGCAGGAGCAGTGCCTTCATCTTGTCGTTCAGTGGTCTAACGACCTGCCGCTCAGCCGCGAGCGGCGTTCACTGCCGTTGCGAATTACCTCGTCAAATCGGCGCCGCTCGGCGGCTGCAGATGCGGCATGTTAGGCGCCACGCCGGTTCGCGCCAATTCTAGGCAAGAAGCGCCCGGTCCGTTCCAAGTACGTTCGATAGCTGTCTCCAAATCGAACCAGCAGGTTCTCCTCTTCGGTCCGCGTTCGGATCATGAGCAGACAAAAGATCACCACGCCGGTCACGAAGAGGAAGCCACAACCAACGTTTCCCGTTGCATTACGCCAGCGGAGCGGCTAATGCTCCGGTAGGGACGACGGCCAAGAGAGATAAACCGATTGCTTTGCCGAAACCAAATCGTATCTTCGACCACGAGATGTCGGCCATTTTGAGGAGACCTGCTCGAACGTGACCCCCTTGAGAATTGCCAGAACGTCCTTGGTCCTGCTGGGCGGACTCTATGTAGTTGGTGGTCTTGCGGCCGTGGCAACCTTCGTTCAAATGCGGGCCGGGTCCGCAGAGCTGGCCGTCTGGTTCGCGTCCAACGGAATGCCGCCGCCGACACGTTTTCTCGTCATCGGGCTCGTCTACTGCGCTGTTGGGTTGACCAGTGTGAGCGCCGCGAGAGTTCTGCGCAGGAACAACTTACGTGGTCTTCTACTGGCGAGCTTTTCTATCGTTCTTGTTACATTGGATGTCTTTGTCGACCTATACCGCAGACGAATCACTGGTTTCGATTGGGCGGATGTTGTCGGCACCGGGTTGACGTGCGTGCTGTTGCTCCTGACAGCGGTCTGCCTGGTTCAGAGTCGTCGTCGTGTTAATCAGACAATGACGGCCTAACACGCAAGTGGAACCGACGCGCGCTGGCTCGTGACCGCGCGCGGCTCATTTCGAGCGTTTGGCAGCAACAGGAGAATTGTGGCGTGAAGGCATCAGTCTTCATTGGCACCAGCCTCGATGGGTTCATTGCCCGAGAGAATGGTGACCTCGATTTCCTACCGCCGGGGGGCGGGGAACCACATGGCTACGATGAGTTCATGGCCACGGTGGATGCCTTGGTCATTGGCCGCAAGACATTCGAAACGGTCTTGACGTTCGATGCCTGGCCCTATGGTGAGAAGCTCGTAATCGTGCTCAGCACCCGTCCGCTCGCCCCTGCGCCTAACGGAGCGGTTGTCGAGCGTATGTCCGGGCCACCGGCTGCCATCGTGTCGCAGCTTGCGGCTCGCGGGATCCGCCACGCATACGTGGATGGCGGGATCACCATCCAGAGGTTTCTGGAGGCTGGGCTCATCCAGCGGCTCATCATCACTCGCGTTCCGGTGCTGATCGGTGCTGGAATTCCGCTCTTTGGCCCACTACAGCGGGATATAGCCCTAACGCATGTGGCAACGCGCCATTACGCCAGCGGTCTTGTCCAGAGTGAATATGTAGTAGCCGCCTAACGCCGCGGCAGCCGACGAGCGGAGTCGGTCCGCCCGGGCGAGTCGCGATTGGAATGAGCGCTGGTCGCGGTTGAGCGGCATGGCGTTCGGCCGGTACAACCACGTTGTCCATGAGAGCGCGAAGACTTATCGCGATACCGTTGGCGTTGGCGGCGGTCAGCAGCTGTCTTTCCAGCGAACCATTGCCACCGGTGGCGAGCGCGCCGGTTTCAGAAGTATCGATTCAAGAACTGTTGGCGGCACCGGACAAATTCAATGGAGCGCGCGTGCGTGTCATCGCCCCTTGTCACATCGAGTTCGAAGGAAGCGCACTCTATGCGACGGAAGAGGCACAGGAGGCGCGCGCCGCACCTCAGGCGGTCTGGTTGCAGTTGAACTGGCCGCTATTGCCAGAACGTCGAGCGCTGAACGGCAAGTATGTTTTGGTCGAGGGCCGGTTCGTTTCTGCCTTGGAAGGACACGAAGGCGTGTTTCAGGGAGCCATCGTCGATGTCACGAGCCTCGAGGCGTCATCGTCTCAGGCCCAGGAAGAGTTGATGCGGCGAATCCAGAAAGGTCTTTAGTTAGGCTGATCCGTCGAAGATGGTCACGGAATTCAACGGCCCCGCGCAAGAACTGATACGAGGTGTGCTCGCCGACCATCCTCAGTGGCGGGGATACGCCCAGGCCTATGGACCGACCGACGATGCGGATGCGGAAGAAGGTAGTGTGAGATTCGTCGTGCCGAGTCCTTGCGACCCGACACACCGTTTAGAGCTTGCCTTGCGCGGCAGCACGATCGAAGTCGCGTACGATTGCGGGATAGCAGGCATCCGGGCAGAACAACAGTTTATTCCTTCGGCGACAGCGACGCCAGGCGACCTCGTCACTGCAGTAAGGCAGTTTGTGCGTGACCTGTGCTCCGGCGAGGTCGTCGTGGTTCGCGAGCGACTTGGCGTCGTGGCACGTTCCATTCGTCGAGACGGTGCCGAAGAGCTCGCATGGTTTCGATCCCGTGAAGAAGCCGAGGCGCTTAAGCCCGGTCGATATTCAGCGATTCATTCGTGGTCCGCGACTCGGGACAACGCAGACGGGCCAGCCTGACATCCAATTGGAGCCGGCGCGCCCATCGTGCCCTACAATCATGCGCTTCAGTCGGCAGGTTGAGTCACTGATGGGCTTGGACTAGACTCCACCATCTCACCGAAACCTTCCGTGGTCAGCACAGACGATTGCGCAACCAGGCGTCGGTGCTTTCGCCCTGACGTGAACATCAGGGGCTGTTTGTCCCCGGTGGGACTTTGCCTGGCACTTGTCTTCTGCGTGCCGGCAACCTCCTGGGCGGCCCCTGATGTGCGGCGTATGTGGTTCACACCGACCGTCGTACCCGAGACGTATACGCAGCCTGTCACCTTCGAGGCGATGATCACTGAAAGTCCGGCATCGGTCGCGTTCTCCTATAACGGAGTCGACCGGCCGATGTTCGACGACTGGACGAACGGTGATCGCGTTGCCGGCGACGGCATCTGGACGATTCAGTTCACGGCGAACGAAATCCTGTCGAAGATGACTGCGGGGTCGGTGAATCGACCCTTCATCGGGTTCTGCAAGCCAGCGGGTGGGGGGCAATTCAACGTGTTCGCCGAGGTCTGGACAGCCTCGATGGATATTGTTCCCACGTACACGTGGAACGCAAATACGCGCCAGACGACCCATCTCGTGAACATCGTCATCTCGACGAGCGAAGTGTTAGCGCCTGACTACGCGGCGATGGCGCGCCGTTTCTATGCGCTGTCTCCCGACAATTTCGATTTCATCAACCTTGTCTACGTCGCCGGCCTGCGCGGAAACCGCTTTCACGTCGGTATCAAAAACGACGTTTCCGGTATAGGCATCGCGCCGTTTAACAACACAGCTGGGTGGGGGAGTGCCGGACGCCTGCGTGGCGCCACTGTCTTTCCGCTTTCGAGCTTTTTCGACACTGCGTCGAGGGGCTTCGATCACGAGACAGGGCACCAGTGGATCAACTTCCTGTCCGGGACACCGTTTGGCAGCGGGGCCCCGCACTGGCCGAAAGGGAGCGCCGCCACCAATGTCATGGGCTTTTCCTTACCCGGTGGGGTCGGAGGATCGTATCCATTCACGTTCACACCGGTCGGATCGGGTCACGTTGTCGGCACCGCAACGCAAACCGACCTCTCCACGTTCAACTCACTGGAGCTTTATTTGATGGGCCTCGTCTCACCTGGAGAGGTTGGAACCTTCCTCGTGCTGAACGACCAGAACTACAACGTGACGGTCGGTGAAACGCTGCAGCCGTCGCAGTACACGCTGGTGACGGTGAACGATGTGATCGCTGTGCACGGGGCGCGTGTGCCCGATAGCACGACGTCGCCGAAGGCGTTCAGCGTCGCGACGGTCGTACTGTCGGAACAGCCGCTCGACGATTACGCCATCTCCTTCTACGACTGGTTCACACGTCGCGCGTCGTCAAGGGTGCCGCTGTCATGTGCCGAAGGATTCCTGCAGGGTTCATGCAACCCGTTCTATGTGGCGACGGGTGGCCGCGCGACCCTTTCGTCTTACATCGGCATGCCGTTCACAGACGACCCCATCGTGCCGGGAGTGACGACGATCCGCGCGGTGCATGTCACGGAGCTCCGCGCGCGAATCGACGGCGCACGAGCGCTGCGCGGACTGGCGGCCTATAGTTACACCGATTCGGCTCCAGTTTCGGGAGCGACGATCATCCGCGGCCGACATATCAGCGAGATGAGGAGCGCGCTGAGCGGAGCGTATACGGCAGCCGGACTACCAACGCCCTCGTATACAGACGCGAGCCTGCCGGGGCTGCCGGTGAGAGCCGTCCATGTCGCTGAATTGCGGACGGCGGTCGCGGCCCTCGAGGCGATGAACTAGAGACGATCGCGCGATTTGACTTGCACGCTCGGCCGCGCTCAAAATCGCGCCCGCGCCGGCACTGCGACAAACAATTAAGGACAATTGTGACCGCCTCACGCTCCGCTGTCTTTCCGTTCGTTCTTCTCGCAGCCTTGACCTGTTTTCCTTGTGCCACCGTAGCGGGATCAGTGGACGGCCCGCTCTCCGACTACACGGTCACGACTTGGAACGAAAACGATGGCCTGCCCGCCGGCCGCATCCGCGCAATCACACAGGATCCGGACGGATATCTCTGGCTCGGTACCGATGCGGGCCTCGTCCGCTTCGATGGAGTCCGATTCGATACCTTGAGCGCCCTGGGCGAAACGCGCCTTCCTGTTGGAGCGGTGACAGCGCTGATCAGCGCTCGCGATCGGTCGATCTGGATCGGCGTGAACGGCCGGATGCCGCTCGGGCAGATCAAGGATGGAAAGCTGACCCTCTTTGGCGAACGAGAGGGTTTCACCGGCGTGTATACGCTATCGCTCCTGGAGGATCGTGACGGCACGATCTGGGCGGGGACCATCCAGGGCCTCTTTCGTCGTCGCGGCGACGGCTGGCACAAATTCAGTCAGCAGGACGGCCTGGGTGAAGGTTCGGTAACGGCGATATACGAAGACCGTCAGAGACGCATTTGGGTGGCGACGCTGACTGGCGTCTTTCGCAAGGACCCTGGACACGATAGGTTCGAGCAGGTCGACGTCATAACGCTATCGAGCAACGTCTGGCAGGGTTTCAGCGAGGACGCCGCCGGCACGGTGTGGATCAGCGATTCCAACGAGGGGTTCAGAATTCCCGGCTCCGCTGACCGCGCGAAGGGCAGACCACATCGCGGCTGGGGGATCGAGCTCCTTCACGATCATCGCGGAAACTTCTGGGTGGGGACCCAGTCACAGGGGCTGTGGCGCATTCGCGATCGCGCGGGCAAGGCACGCGAGAGCCTCGACATGATCACGGTCGACGATGGAATCGTCAGCAACGCTGTGTATTCCCTCCTCGAGGACCGCGAAGGCAACGTCTGGGTGGGCACGCTCGCCGGATTGCAGCGATTAACGCCACACCGGGTAACACCAATCAGGGATCTTCCAATCCCTCGTGTGCTCGAAGTGACGCCTGATGGCAGTGTCTGGGCCGGGACCGCATCCGGTCTCGTGCGCTTCACATCGACAGGACGAAAGCTTTACACGGAAGCAGACGGCTTACCTGGCTCTGTGGTGCTGGGTCTATTTGCGGACCAGCGCGGCGATCTCTGGGTGTCCGCGGAGCGCGGAGTCTCACGCTTCTCCGAGGGACGTTTTTCGCCGTTGCTCGTCGCACCGAGGAGTCAAACGCAGCGCATCATCAGCATGACGGGTGCGGGCGATACCCTTTGGCTGCGCGATTTCTCTTTGCAGCTTTTTCGATGGCGCAATGGACAGTTGTCACCGGCGGTCGATGTCCCCGAAGAGTACCGAAAGGGCGCGTCGTCTATCCATGCGGGGAAGAGCGGAAGTCTCTGGATCGGATCGTCCAACGAGATGCTGATCGTCCGATCGCCGAGCGGCGAGGTTCGCGCCTACGAGCCAGGCATCGGCAACATTGGCAGCGTGATCGAGGACGCGCGCGGGGCCGTCTGGATCGGCGGAGACGACGGTTTGAGTCGTTTCGCAAACGGGCGGTTCACGAACGTTACGCGTCAGAATGGCTTTAGCGGCGGCATCAAATCCATCGTCGAGGATGGGCTCGGCTTCGTGTGGGTCAGCAATGACAGCGGCATCGTTCGCCTGGACCCGAGCGAAGTCGACAAGGTCGCGGAGAACGCGAACCACCAGGTTCGCTTCCGCCTGTTCAATATGGCCGATGGTGTGGCAGGAGTGTCATTCGGCGAGGGAAGTCGCAGTGGACTTCGATCGCGCGACGGACGCCTGTGGTTCATCACCAGCAGCGGCGTGACCATTATCGATCCACGCAACATCGGCGAAGCGCCAATCCCGCCGACCGTCCGGATTGAATCAATTGCCGCTGACACGCGATCATTCGACACTGTGCCACCGCTGCAACTGCCGGCAAGGACATCGCATCTGCAGATCGGTTTCGCGGCGCTCCGGCTCTCGGATCCGATGCGCGTGCGGTATCGCTATCGTCTCGCTGGCTACGACCGGGATTGGGTGGACGCAGGTACTGCCCGTCAGGCGACCTACACGAACCTCCCGCCTCGCCAATACCAGTTTCAGGTCATCGCGAGCGGTGGCGACGGGAACTGGAGTGAGCCGAGCGCGGCGCTGGCTTTCGGGATCCGGCCGATGTTCTATCAGACTGGCTGGTTCTATCTCGTCTGCGGTCTGACCGTGTTCTTGATTGTGTACATGTCCTGGCGACTGCATGTTCGGCAGGTGCGTCGTCAGTTCGCGCTCGTGCTCGCAGAGCGGATTCGCATGAGCCGCGCGATTCATGACACGCTGTTGCAGGGATTGGCCGCTCTCGCGTTGCAAGTGGATGATCTGTCTCACAACACGGACTTGTCGTCTCCACCCGGCCGTAACCGGATCCTGCGGATACGACGACAAGTAGAGGACTACATCCGGCAGGCGCGCCGGTCGATTCTGGACTTGCGCACACCGACGCTTGCGTCGGGCGATCTGCCTCAAGCAATTCGTGAGGCGGCAGAACGCGTGATCGGCGGACGGCAGGTCGCACTCGACGTGACGGTCAAAGGCAGTCCTCACCCGTATGCCGCGTCAACCGAAGAGCAATTGCTCCTGATCGGGCAGGAGGCCGTCAGTAACGCCGTCCTTCACGGCCAGGCCCGTCGCGTTGCCGTCGAACTCGACTACGGTAACGAACAGATGTCTCTTCGCGTAGCTGACGACGGGTGCGGCTTCGACCCGGAGGCGGCGCTGAAGGCGTCCGGTCACTACGGCCTGGTGAGTATGCGCGAGCGGGCCGAGCAGGTGCGCGGGCGAATCACGATTGCATCGGCACCTGGCCGCGGCACCGAGATCGAAACCGTCGTCCCCGCATGATTCGCGTGCTCTGCGTCGATGATCATCGCGTCATGCTCGATGGTCTCGCGCTGCTCATTGGCCGTCAGCCGGACATGGAGGTCGTTGCGTCAGCAACGAGTGGCGAACAGGCGGTCGAGCTCTATTCATGTCATCTGCCGGACATCACGTTAATGGATCTCCAGCTGCCGACGATGAGCGGTCTGGAAGCGATCGGCGAGATCCGCAGGACCCATCCCGACGCACGGATCGTCGTCCTGACGATGTACCAGGGAGATGAGGACATCTATCGCGCGTTGGAGGCGGGCGCCGCCGCGTATTTGTTGAAGGACACTCTGGCGGAAGATCTGGTCAATGTCATCCGGCAGGTACACACCGGCAACCGTCCCATCCCGCCCGATGTCGCGGCCGCGCTGGCCGTCCGCAAAGTCCAGCCATCTCTGACACCCAGGGAAATCGAGGTCGTCCACCTGATCGCTCAGGGGATGCGCAACAAGGAAATCGCCGTCGCGCTCGGCATCAGCGAACAGACTGCCAAGGTTCACGTCAAAAACATTCTCGCGAAGTTGAACGTGAGCGATCGCTCTGCCGTCGTGGCCGTCGCAGTGCGCCGCGGCATCATTCATATTCGGTAAAAAGCACCCGTTAACTCCCAACTCCCAAATTTCCAACTCCCAATTCCTGGATTCCAGCTGGCAGTTTCGGTTTTGGGAGTTGGGAGTTGGGTGTTGGGAGTTGACACGTCGTAACTCTTGTTAGGTAGTGCGGTGCCCGGATCCGGTCGCTAGACTCGTGACGCTTTGACTCCAGCCAAATCAGGAGAGGACTAAGTGTCATGAGGCGACTGTGTTTCGTGGTGGTCGGAGCTCTTGCGACGTTTGTCGGGGCGCATGACAGCTGGGCGCAGGGAATCGGCGCGGCCAGCATCGTCGGCGTCGTCCGCGACGTGTCCGGGGCGGTGCTGCCGGGTGTCACGGTAGAGGCCGCCAGCCCGGTGCTGATCGAGAAAGTGCGGACCGCGACGACGGATGGCGAAGGTCGGTACCAGATCGCGGAGCTGCGCCCCGGTACCTATACCGTCACGTTCACTCTTCCAGGGTTCAGTACCTTCAAGCGCGACGGCCTCGAGCTGTCGTCGAATTTCGTCGCCACTGTCAACGCGGAACTCCGCGTTGGAACGTTGGAGGAGACCGTCGTCGTCTCCGGGGAGACACCGCTCGTCGATGTCCGCAGCGTCTCGAAGGGAACGGTGGTCAGCCAGGAAACGCTCGCGGTACTGCCGACGAGCAAGAGCGTGGGTGGTTTGCTCGCGCTCGTGCCAGGCGCCGTGTCACCTGCCAACGGTGTCGACACGGGCGGGACCAAAGGCGAACAGTCCGTTCGGATCTCTGTTTTTGGCGCGAGGCCAGGCGACATGCGCCAGATGACGAACGGGATGCTTTACAGCAACTTGAACGGTGATGGCGCCGGCCGCCTGTATTTCGTCAATCCCGTCACTGTTCAGGAGAACGTCATCGATCTCGGTGCCGCTGGGTCAGCGCAATATCAACTCGCCGGCGCCGTGGTCAACACAATTCCCAGGGAAGGTGGCAACCAATGGTCCGGGACGACGTTCGGCGCCTGGACGAATCACTCGTTACAGTCGAGCAACCTGAGCGACGACCTCAAATCACAAGGATTGACCACTGTGAACGGCTTGCGGTCGATCGCTGATTTGAGCGGCCTGGTTGGGGGACCTGTGGTCGCCGACAAGTGGTGGTTCGTGTCGTCGGGCCGGGTGAGCGGGAGCACGCTCCGAGCCGCCAGCCTCTTCCACGACGCCAACATCGATGACTGGGTCTATTCGGCGGACACCAGTCGTCCCGTGGATCCCGAAGAGCGAAACCACAACTATCAGTTCCGGACGACCTTTCAGCTTGGGGCCAAGGACAAGTTCGGCGCATCCACCGACATCCAGCGGCACTTCAGAGACCAGGCATTCGGGCAGCTCGATCAAGGGATCGCAAGAATCGAAGCCAATGCTGCCATGTGCCACAACGACTCCCTGACCCAGGCCACGTGGAGCCGGCCGCAGTCCAACGTGCTGCTGTTCGAGGGCGGCGTAACGGTTGGATTGAACACGTTCGGCACGGCGAACTTCGGCACTGCACTCGATGGGTCCGACTACGAGGAATGCGGCCAGAGTCAGCCGTTCCGGGTAAATATCGCCGATGCGGCTCGCGGCCCCACCTACCATGGTGTGGGCGCCATCAGCATCGGCGTGTCCAATCAGTTCAATTCACGATTCGCGGCGTCATATGTCACCGGCGCGCACAATCTGAAGACGGGGTTCACACTCATTCGCGGCAACGTCACCGGGAACACCATCAACCGCGCAGACGATGTCAACGGCTTGCCAATCTCCTACACGTTCACGAACGGCGTGCCGACCTCGATGACGCTCTTCGCGAGCCGCAACAGCGACGCGCACCTCGACCAAGATCTTGCGCTCTTCGTTCAGGATCAGTGGGCGTTGCACCGCCTCACGTTGAACCTCGGTCTCCGCTTCGACTGGATGAGCCAGTCCCTGGGCGCCGTCGACAATCCCGCAAACGCGATCTTTCCGGCTTATAGTTCGCCGGCGCGCGAGGGGGTGCCGACCTGGAAGGACCTCAGCCCGCGGCTGGGGGCGGCCTACGATCTGTTCGGGAACGGCAAGACTGCGATCAAGGGTGGCATCAACCGGTATGTGGCGGGAGGGTCGACCGGTGTGGCTACGCAGTTCGGCCCGACGGCCAATTTCAACACCACGCGCAACTGGACCGACTCCAATACGAACTTCTATCCCGACTGCGACCTCTCGAACCCGGCAGCGCAAGACCTGCGTTCGCGGGGCGGAGACGTGTGTGGCGCTTACAACAATCCCAGCGTGGCGACCTTCAGCGAAAACACAACGGTCGCCAATTCAGATTTCACAAACGGATGGTTCAAGCGCGGATACAACTGGCGGGCGAGCGCGGGTGTCGAGCAGCAACTGATGAACCGGCTCGCGGTGAGCGCCTCGTACGCGCGCACCATCTACGGCAACTTCTCCGTGACGGACAATCTCAATCTGACTCCGGCTGATTTCGACCCGTACTGCATCACTTTACCGGTCGATTCCAGGCTGCCGCGCAGCGGACAGCAGCTGTGCGGACTTTACGATCAGCGCATCAACGTTGCGACGAGCAATCTCGTTGGATTCGCTGATGACTACGTCGACAAGTATGCGTTCGGGGCATTGAAGCAGAGTCCGCAGACGGAGCATTTCAACGGGTTCGATCTGTCGATGGCCGCACGGTTTCCGCGATCCGGAACCTTCAACGCCGGATGGAGTGTCGGCAACACGATTCAGAACACGGCCATCTCAGCCAATGGCGGTCTCATCAACAACTCGAGCTCGAACTGCTTCGTCGTCGACAACCCGGAGCAGTTGACGAGCGAAGTGTCGCCATGCAAGTTCGACACACCCTACCAACATCGGTTTCGCATGAGCGGTTCGTTCGAGCTTCCATGGCAGGCCGTGATCGTGTCCGGCGTGTACCAGGACTTGCCCGGTCCGCTGATCGTGGCCAATCGTGTCTACACGAGTGCTGAAATCAACGCTCAGCCGACGGGCGGTCTCGGGCGTCCGTTGCGCATGGCCACGCGAACTATCGACATCCTCGAACCGTTTTCGATGTATGGCGATCGGCTGCGTCAGCTCGATCTTCGTGCGAGCAAATTGTTCCGCCTTGGCGGCCAGCGTTTCCAGCTGAACGTCGACCTGTACAACGCCCTGAACGGGAGCACGGCCACCTTCATTCGTAACACGTACACGGCGCCCGGAGCGGTGACGACAACGCCGTGGTTGCAGCCGACACAGGTGCAGGACGGGCGCTTCTGGAAATTCAGCGCGCAGTATGACTTCTGAGGCACACGCTCGCGTAGCCCGGGTCTTGTTCTATAGACCCGGCACGTTCGGCAGCCAGGGTCAGCGCAGGTGAGGTTATGACGCAACCGAGACGCGACGCAGGCACGTGTGACATGCGGAGGCGACAGGCCCTGCGGCTGCTCGGAGGTGGCGCCGCAGTAGGGGTGGTCGCGCGACTGGGTTGGAGGCCACACGCCGCGCTCTTCGCGCAGGCCCCGAGTGGTGGCGCGAAGATCGCAGTGCCCGCGGGCGGCGTGATCCGTACCGTCAGCGGCGATATCGATCCCAACGGCTACACCGGCGGCACCTTGATGCACGAGCATCTTGGCAACGGGCGCCCCGCGCAGGCCAGGGGAGGAGGCGCTCCGCTGCCGGTGGACAACCCGACGCAGGATCCGGCATGGATGGCGGAGGAGCTGACGCTGGCGCGGAAGAACGGAAACCTCGGATGCATCGTGGCCGCCGGCCTCAACATGCCCAGTCCTGACAACCTGTCGTACCTGACCAGGCTGTCGCAGGCGAGCGGGGTCAGGATCGTTGCCGCTGCCGCCTATTACAACCCTCAGTCGTATCCCAAAGGCACCGACTCGTTGAGTGAAGACGAAATCGTGGAGCTCCTGGTCAAGGGGGCGGGCGAGATCGCGTTGGGGGCATACGGCGAGCTCGGTTGTTTGAACGATGAAGCGGATCTTCAACCGATCGAGAAGAAAGTGTTTCGCGCCTTTGGCAAAGCACAGGCGCGCACCAACCTGCCAATCTTCACTCACACGAACTACTCGACCGGCCCGAACGTCTCGATGGACATGGCGCTGCGGCAGTTGGACGCATTGGAATCGGCCGGCGGAAAGCCGTCGAGCATCGCTATCGGCCACGTCTGTTGTCACTACGATCCGATGGTCGACGTCGCCAAGCGCGTCGCCCGCCGGGGCGCCTTCGTCGCATTCGATCGGATGACGCGGCAGCAGCAGTGGGTGTCCGATGCCAAACGCATCGAGATGATCAAGGCGCTGCTCGACGCCGGCCTCGTCGACAGACTCTTGATTTCGTCTGACTATATCGGGCGCATCAACACTGCGGTGGGAGAGATCCCAGGCTATCCGGGTTCACTCCACGCGCGTGACGGCGGGCCTGGATACGCCAGGCCCTTCATTCTCGCGGTTCCTCAGATGATAAAAGCGGGAATACCGGTGGACGCGATTCGCCGGATCACCGTGGACAATCCGAGACGCTTCCTGACGTTCGTGCCACAGCAGAAGTAGCGCGGGTCTCCTTGGCCTGAGCCATGTCGAAGGCAGACCCGCCGTGAAGGCGATCAGGCCGGTCTCACGACCCGGCTGTACTATCGCGGGCTGGTTTGCTGTGCTTCCAGCTTCCTTGCCCCCGAGAGAATCCCATATAGCCCGACATTGCCCTCGTGGCATGCGTACTCCAGGAGAGGCTCGTCGGTGCGCTTGAAATAGAGCCGCGCCGTCCATGGCTTCGTCCATGTCGTCGGATCGCTCATGGTGGCGTCGTACTGGAGCGTGTCCTTTGCGATCCGGGTGAACCGCTCCACGAGCTGGAGACCGGTCGACGATCCCTGGAAGTTGCTCTTCGATGAAAAGCCTCTCGTCTCGACCACCAGCGTGTCGCCGTCCCAGCGTCCACGCGAGTTGCCGAGCCACTGCGGCATCTGATCGGAGAGATGCGGCCGGCCATCCACCGGGATCACTCGCGCGTCATGGATCGTCTCCATGTTGAACACCACGTGCGTGGGCGATTGCACGATCTGATAGACGCTGCTGTAGGCCGCCTGGAATCGGGGCACGCCGAAGGTGATGCAACGCTCGCTCAGGCCGCGGCTGTCGGGGCCGTCAGCCGGATGCAGCCGTCGTCGTTCTGCCGCCGCAGCCCGCCGCTTCTGTGCGTCCGGTGTCTCGGGCGGGATGCGGCCGTTGGGCGGATCGATGATGAGCGACGTGCGTCGCTCGAAGTCGCGCGCGGGCAGCCAGAAGCCGTTGTAGTTTCCCGTCTCGGTGTCGTGCGACTTCGATTCAGTCTGTCCCTGAAGCGTGTCGCCGATGAGTTCGTCGCCGAACAGGGCATCGCCATCCTGTTCGAGCTGCCTCGCGGCTTTCTCGACCTGCTGGACCTCGGCGTCGGTGAGGAACTGCTTGTCTGCCCAGGCGGCAGGACGCTGAAGCGGTGTAGCGCTGTTGTTGGTCCACACGGCCTCGAGGTCCGGTTGGCCGAACGAGTTCTTCGGCACTTTATACGGTGCGGCTTGCTTGTCAACCTGCGAACCCGCGGCCGCAAGGGTGATGCACGCGATCCCGATCAACGAGCAAACGTAGACGCCACGCATTATCGTCATCGCTCCCTCCCGCGTACGAAAGTGTAGCTCACGGAAGCGTCGTGCGCGTATGGATGTGAATGATCGTGTACTGCAGCGAAACTCCAGGGTC
The DNA here is from genome assembly GCA_035649635.1 of Vicinamibacterales bacterium. GTDB lineage: Bacteria > Acidobacteriota > Vicinamibacteria > Vicinamibacterales > UBA2999 > Gp6-AA40. The sequence goes on from DASRJE010000015.1 coordinate 120,812, forward strand.
GCCGTACGCCAGATGCCACGTGTTCGGCGGAATCGAGAGCAAATCGCCGGCCTTCACCTTGACCTTTCGTCCGCCGATGAAGGGGCCGCCGCGCTGCTCGCCCGGGGCCACCAGGTACACATTCTCCGGAGCCACATCAGACTCAACGATCACCGTGCCGGTCCCGGCAGTGATGAGGTAGATCTGCGTGTTGTCCGTGTGGAGCTCGCCGGTTGCCGGCTCCTGGCCCGCCGCTGCGCCTGGACGAGTTGTCGCCGTAAGTCGATACTCCGGCGCCCACTCGAAGTGAGTCTTCTGAGTGTTCTGAAACTCGGTCGTGTACAGCTTTGCCCTGCCCGGCTGTGCGCGCGTTTCAGGTCCCGCCGTTACCAGGAACATGTTCCTTGCAGCACGCGGGTTGTCCGTGAAGCGTCCGCCCGGGGCCTGGCCACGGCCAGCGTTGGGGTTCGCGCCACCCTCGCGTGCCTGGCCGCCTTGCGCCTGCATGACGCTGGGCAGACTCGCGCCGGCGGTGTACCCGATTGAGAGCACTGCCAACAACATCATCACTCGCTTCATTGAGATCCTCCGTGACGGACCAAGTCCACGCCGTCTGCAAGGTAGGCGGTTCCGAATTTTAGTCTTCGACGCGAACGGTCGCACTACCTACTCTGAGGTATCGATGCGACGCCACCGAGACGCCGAGAAACCAATAATTCTCTGTGCCCTCAGTGCCTCGGTGTGTCGTCGCCGAGCGGGAGACCTACCCAACTTAGGTAGGCCAACCTTCAACTCCCAATCTGGATCGTCGAGTATGCTGACGACCTGCGAGAAGTTGGAGGGGGCTGACGCGTCCTTAGGGACGTTGAGCGCAGGCTTCAGCCTTCGCGGATCCTCCGAGAAAGGACCTTATGCAGCGCACTATCGTTGGAATCATCGCAAGCGTTGTCGTGCTCTCTCAGGCGGTGACCTTCACGCAGGGACCAAAGCCGCCGGTGTTGGCCACCGACATCACGGCAGCGCAGATCCAGGCCGTCCTCGCTGCTCCTTCTGCGAGTGCAGACCGACTCGTTACTGCTGTCGACATCGGAAACTACAACGTGGGAGTCGGCGTACTTCGACGAACGCCGACCAAGCCCGGCGCGCCCGTCGGTGCCATCATGCACGAGCACATCACCGAGGTCTACTACATCATCTCCGGCACCGGGACGCTCTTCACCGGTGGCGAGGTGATCAACGCCAGACCGACGCCTGCCGACAGCGAGATCGTCAAGGTCGCCGTCGGTCCCAGCAGCCAGGGGACGTTCAAGACTCCGGCGCAAAAGCGGAAGGTTGGCCCAGGCGACGTGGTGATCATCCCTCCCGGCGTGTATCACGGCTTTGATGATGTGACGACGGGTATTGATTACCTGGCTGTGCGGCCCGATCCCAATCATGTGCTGCCCGCCGGGTACGTGCATCCGGCAATCAAGAAGTAAACCGCTCGGAGGCGTCGGTAACGCCTACGCCTTGACACCACGGCGGCGGTCGGGTTGAATGCCGACGAGGAACGACACCGGGTGTGATTTCCCTTCTCTGCGACGAAATTACACCCGGTGTCTTTATGAGGAAGACTATGCGCCTCTTGATTGCTGCCGCTGTTCTCTGTGCCAGTGCCACCCCGGCCTGGGCGCAAGCGTTTGCCAACGCGAAGAGCTCGCTCGCCAATTACTCCGTCGCGGATTCAGTGCCGAAGAAGGCGTGCGAGAGTCTGTCTGCCTTCAATGGCAAGGATGTTGTTGCGATACAAGCGCGCGTGGTCTCCGCGACCGCTGATACGCCGCAACACTGTCGGGTCGTCGGCACCATCTCGCCCGAGGTGGCCTTCGAGGTCAACCTGCCGGACCGTTGGAATCGCCGTTTCTACATGGCCGGTAACGGCGGCCTCGCCGGTGACGCGCTTGACACCCCGATGAACGGGGATCGCACGTCGGCATTGTCCAACGGCTTCGTGATGGCGAGAACGAACACGGGTCACGACGCGCGAAAGGAACCGAGTGGGTCGTTCATCCTCAGCAACCCACAGAAGGCGATCGATTACGCATACCGCGCGGTGCACGTCACGGCCGAAACCGCGAAGGCGATCGCGACCGACTACTACGCGCAACCGATCACGTTCTCGTATTGGAACTCCTGCTCGAATGGCGGACGTCAGGGCTTGCTCGAGGCGCAGCGGTTCCCCGACGACTTCGATGGCATCGTCGCCAACGCGCCGTGGGTCGATCAGACCGGCTTCACGCTCGGCGCAATCTGGAATCAGAAGGCGCTGACTGAAGCACCGGTGTCGCTGGAGAAGATGAAGCTGGTCGCCGAGAAGGCGATGGCGAAGTGCGACGAGGTGGACGGCCTGAAGGACGGGCTCATCGACGACCCGCGCAAATGCAGCTTCGATCCGACGCGCGACGTGCCGGCGTGCCAGGCCGGCGCCGACACGGCGGACTGTTTGACCGCCGCCCAAGCGGCGGCGGTGAAGAAGGTCTACAGTGGTCCGGTCAGCAACGGGAAGCCGTTCTTCCCTGGGTTCATGGTGGGCAGTGAGGCAATCAACGCGGGGCCGAATGGGGCGGCCAGCGGATGGGCGAATGCCATCGTCGCAGCGCAACCGGGCGCGAAGCCGGCCGATTTCAATCTCGCCGAAGGCGTGATGCGCTACTTGATCCTCGACCCGCCGCAGCCGGAATACGACTCGATGAAACTCGATTACGACCACGCCGCGAAGACAGTCGAGCGCTGGAGCAGGCTGGCCGACGCGAAGGACCCCGACTTGTCGAAGTTCCGGAAGAGCGGCGGCAAGTTGATCATGACGTACGGCTGGGCCGATCAGATTCTCCAGCCACTCATGGGCGTGAAGTACTACGAAGAGGTCGTGGCGAAGAACGGCAAGGACACCGCGGACTTCGCGCGATTGTTCATGGTGCCGGGCATGGCGCATTGCGCCGGCGGCGTAGGTCCGGACCGGAACGATGCGGTCACGGCCGTGATCGACTGGGTGGAGAAGGGCAAGGCACCTGACCAGTTGATTGCCAGCAAAGTGACTGAGGGGAAGGTCGTGCGAACGAGGCCGCTCTGTCCGTATCCGCAGGTCGCTCGCTACAAGGGACAGGGCAGCATCGACGAGGCGTCGAATTTCAGCTGTGTGGCCCCACGCTGAATTCGCCGAGGCGGCGAATTTCAGCTGCGTCGCGCCGCGCTGAAGCCGCAGGCGGACCTGCGGGCGCAGGCGGGCCTGAAGACCCGCCTCTACTTCACGACGTCCAGCTTGATCGTCGTGTCGCGGAGCGCCACTGCGATATCGCTCACGTTGATGCGTAGAGCGATGGGGATGTCCAGCGACGCCACGACCGCGCCGGTGTCCTGGCGTTTCAGATCGAGCTTCACGCCATGGCCGGTCAGATCGACGCCGCCCTGCGCAATACGCGCATGCAGCTCTCCAAGGATCTCGGGACGATAGCGTTGACAGAGATCCTGGATCAGCGACGTCACAAAATCGCGAACGTTCAGCGACAGGTCCTTGATGACGTCCGTGGCGAGCTCGTTGGCGAACGCCGACACGCGCGGTCCGTACTGGTTCAAGGCCTTGTCGTTGATCGCTGCCGCGATCGTCTCGATCTTGGGGACGGCGACAGCCGTCACGTCCTGGCCGACTGTGTCGATGAATACCTTCACATCCGACATGTGCGGGTTACCTCGCGCGATGGTGGGTTGATATGGGCTCAGCGAATCTGTGGCAGCGGAATCACCACCTCGCTGACTTTGACCTGCGCGTCAACCGGGATCTCGACGTTGAGCAGATCTTTGCCCTTCCTCTGATCGCGAAGCGTCGAGAAGAGCCGCCCCTTGACCGCCAGACCGCCGTCGACCAAAGAGACGGTCAGTGCGCCGTTCAGCTTGATGACATTGCGTTCGACGAGATTTTCGACCAGGTCATCGACGATAGACATGCAAGCTCCTAGGCCTTTGGCTGTACGACTTCAATACGCACGTCGTCGGGGCCGACGACGAAAGAGATCTTCATGTTCTGCCCGGCGGCGTTCGTGAATGGGCGCGGTTCCGTCTGGAACGCGACGCCTTTCTTTTTGATCTCTGCTGCCGCCGCATCGAGATCGGCAAACGCGAAACCGAGATGATCGATCGATCGTCCCTGTGTGGCCGCGAGCTTCTGCCCTTCGTCTACGCGTGCGATGAGCAGCCAGACCTTTCCGTAGCGCAGACCATTGATGCGCTTTTTCAGGCTGTCGGTCTCGCCGCCGAACACGTTCTGATACCACTTCAGCGCTGCGTCGGGATCGGCCGAACGCAGGTGGATGTGATGAAAGCCGAGATATTCGGGATCCTCGACGACCTCGATGCGCGTGCCCCACGGATCCTCGATGAAGCCCAGCTTGAACAGGCCCGGTGCGTCTCGCATGGGCGTCACGATCTTCACGCCCGCTGCCTCGAAGGCGCGCATCTTCGCGGCGAGATCGGGAAATGAGAACCCGATGTGATCGACGCCGGAGCCCTGGCTGCCGGCATCGGGCTTCCGATTGGCGAAGATGAGCTGTGTGGTCCCGATTTGACAGGCGTCGGGGCGATTCATCGCCGTGCAGCCCATATTCGTCATGTACCACTGGACCGCTTCCGCGACGTTGGGCGCCGCAAGGTGAACGTGGTGATAGTCCGCGGCACCCGCCATGCCCGGAAGTGCCACGAGCACGGAGGTCAGCGCTGCAAGACCCAGATAGTTCTTCATGGTGTCGGCTCCATCGATTGCCTTTCGCGGCGGACCTCAAAGCGTGCGTGTATAGTCTCACCCAATCCGCGCATCGACAAACGTCTTGTCCCTTGTGGCGCCCTGTTCGATGTCGCCCCATCGATCGTTTCGGTAGATACGTGGTCGTGTGCAGAATATTGGCGGTTTGCAGACGGTCTGAACTATGGCAGACAAGAGGCCTGTTTCTCAGGAAACTCCGGGCGATCCCGCAGAAGTCAAAGCGTCGGCTGATACGAAGGCAGCTGGTGACAAAACAAATGGATCACGGGCTGGTCTTGCCAAGACGGTAAGAGACATTTTCACCATTCCCCCGAGTGCCACCCCCTATTTCATAGCGGCTCTTCTGGCCGCTGTCGCGATGGGTTGGTACTTCTTCGTGTTTGTTCCCCAGAAGCTCGAATACTTCGTCGGTCTGCGATTCCGGACGCTGGCCGTCGCCTCGGGACAGATCAAAGGCAAGGCTGAAAGCCTGGGCCGGTCTCTGTCGAGTGTGCCGGTTGCGCCGGAGCCCGAGCCATCGATCAATCCTGCCGGCGCGAAGACCGCGGTCGAGGCCGAGAAGAAGGGCGACAAAGGGGCCGCAAACAATAAGGAAGACACCGACGAAAACCGCGAAAAGGATACGGCCAGATACCTGCGGCTCCTCGTGCCCGACATTCAGCTCGAAAACCCAAACAGCAGCGCGCGTTTACCAGGCTTGCAACTGGATCGGCTTGACCCGAAAGAACCCGAGAAGACCCTGCGCACGACAGTGGCGTGGGAGCGAGTTGCCTCCCTGGCCGCTGCGGCGTCGGCGCCCGAGTTCGACGATCTCGTGCTGGCTGACGCGCAGGGTGAAGTCGTCTGGCAGCGTGAGAAGACCAGCCCGCGGCTGGGCAATCTCAGCGAGCTCTTGTATTCGGAGGACGACAAGGGAACGCTGATGTCGCCCTCGTGGGCGATTCGTACCGCCTTCCCCGTGGTTGATGCCAAGAAGGAACTACCGAAGACGGCGGCCCTGAAGGCGGTGAGGATTGGCACGACGTCGACGTTGATGCTGGTCCAGGCCGTTCACCTCGAATCACCCTACGTCACCGACGCGTCGCGAAAGACTCTTTACGTGGCCGGCTTCGTGTCGCGCGGCCGCCTGCAGCAGCAGGCCATGCGAATCCCGCTCACCTGGCTCGTCGTCGTCTGGCTGCCCATAGCTGTCCTGTTCCTGGTACTGCCGTTCATCAAGCTCGCAACGATCAATGCGAAGGAACGATTCAGCCTTGTCAATTTGATCCTGATGGCCGTCGGGACAGTCGCTGCAGCGGGATTGGGTGCCGTTATTCCGCTGGGTCCGCGGGCGGTGAGCAATGCGGGAGACGAAGTGCTCGCCAGCGTGGCTGACCTCATCGAGACGCGGTTGGCACAGGAGACCGAGGCCGTCGTCAGCCTCGCGCGTGACGTCGTGAAGCTCGCGGACCGAACGAGCCAGCTCAAGACGTGCGAGGTGCGCCTCAACGTCAAACGATGGAGCACCGACGACCTCTGTGATCTTTGGGAGCCGATGCAGAGTTCTCTGAACAATGACATCGTTCCGGAACTCGACGTTGTGATCTGGTTGAACGACCGCGCGGAGCAGGTTCGCAAGTGGACCACCAAGGCACAGTTGACGGGCGAGGCATCGCACCGCGGTTTCAGCCACTTTCAGGACCTGATTGCGGGAAACCTGTGGTCACTCAAGGGAGAGCCCGAGAAACACCCAGAACAGTTCACGATCGAGTCTCTGCGCGCGCCTACGACAGCGGACCTCGGCGTCATGTTCGCGATGCCGCTGAAGTCCATCCTGCGATCGGCGCACAACCCGCCGGGCCACGGCGTTGGAGATGCGCAGTTCCTGGCACTCAACGTTCGCCCCCACGCCGTGGTCGATGCCGTCATGCCGCCCGGTTACGGCTTTGCGATCGTGGCGTCCGACGGCAGGGTGCTCTTCCACAGCAATGAAGGTCTCAGTCTCGAGGAGAACTTCTTTGAAGAGGTGAGTGACGCGCCTGGCGTGCGCGAGCGAATGCAGATGGGACGTCCCGTGACGTGGAGCGGGGACTACCACGGCGTACCGCATCGCATCCACATGCAGCCGGTCAACAAGCTGCAAGGCTGCCCTTGGAAAATCGTCACGTTCCAGGATCTCAGTCCGGGCCTGGCGGCGATCGTCGAGCATCAGAGCGGGACGCTTCGACTGAGCCTCCTCAATGTCCTGTTGCTCCTTGCTGTCATCGGTTTCCTCGCGTGGTGGTATACCAGGTCGCACGGCCGTGACATCCGCGATTTGATAACCGCTCCGGTGTCACCGGATCCAGTTCGGCTGTTGTGGCTTACGCCGCTGACGGTGATTGGCGTGGTGGTGGTCTTTGCCGTCGGACTCCCGAGCGCACACCGGTGGACGACCTACTCCTATTCCTTTTTCGTCGCGCTGCCTTTCGCCGCCGTGTTTGTGTCTATCTCCGCTCGGTGGCGAGACGGATTCGTGAGTATTCGCCGTCGCCTCCGGTCTTTGGTTCGCCTCGAACAAAAACTGGCACTGTCCGATGCCACTCGCCGCCGGGAGAGAAAGATCCTTCGCACCTGCGGCGGCTGGGTGACCCGTTCCGAGCTTGCTCTGCTGGTGGTGCTCGTGGGTGCGTTGCCGGCCGCGGGATTCGCTCGCATCGTGCAGCAGGTTCAGGATGTGCAGGCAACGGAACGTTGGTTGGAAGTTGCGCATCAGCGTACCGTGGCGCATGCCGATCGAGCGCGCGCGCGTGCGAACAGTCCCGGATATACCGAAGCGAGACGCGCGCTGCTGGTCAACCATGCTTCCTTCCAGGGAGGGACGAGTCCGCCGGCACTCCATTACTACGTTTCAGGCTCACCGGTCTCGGCACAGACACCGTCGAACGAAGCATGCACGGACGCGCCTGAGACCGGCCAGATACCCGTTCGGCGCCTTCTCAGTTGGACACTCTTCGCGTCGGACCGAAGAGGTGTTGCCGAGGTCAAGGCATGTGCGGGATCGAATCGCCTGCAAATCACCGGTAACGGGATCTCGCTGGCTGCGATGGTTGGGGCTGACTCGAGGGTTCGGAGCGCCGGCGTGGGTCAGGTTGGAGAGCCGCCAGCAAGCGACCTCGTTTGGGAGCAATGGGTCCTGGCGCTCGTGATTCTGGGCGGCACGATTCTCGTGGCGTATTGGGCAATGAAACGGTTGACCACACCAAGAACGGTCGCCGTATCGACCTTGGAGGAAGTGCTGAACCTGACAGCCGCTGACGGCAACCAGGGCATCATGCTGGTGGGCCCGCCGCGGACGCGGAAAGATTGCCTGGTCAAAGATGCCGTGCTGAAGTACGCGTATCCGAAACGCGAGGCGAAAGCGGTGGATCCGATCTATCGCATCAAACTTCTGGAAGCGGCGATTGACGCGGAGTTTCTGAAATGTCTGGACAAGGTATCTGAGCTACTGAAGGAACGAGGAACGCTCGACTCGAAGAACCGGTTGTGGATTCATGTCTCGAACCTCGAGACGCAACTGATTACGGCGGAACGTCGGGCGGCAGTGCTCGGTTTGCTCGAAAAACTGTTGGAACGTTCCCCTGGTGAGCCCTCACGCGTCATCGTCGTTACGACGAGCATCGATCCCATCGCGCACTTTCACGAGATCTTCACGCAGGAGCGCGAGGGGATTTACGACAACGATAGTCCTGATGATGTTCCTGAAGTGGAGTTGAGCCGCTCGTCGCTCGTGCTCAGTCGATTCCAACGATGTTATCTGCCGATCAAAACCAGCCCTCTTCCCGACCCCTGGTGGAATTACGACAGGACAAAGTGGCCGTCAACGCTTGACTGGGAAGCGGCTCACTATCCTCCGCTCGTGGAGGTGGCGAATTCCGTCAGGCAGGCCTTTTCGCGAGGCGGCACGCCGCATAAGAGCGTTTCACGCGGCCAGCTCGCGCGAACCTTCCTCAGCCAGGCGCTGGCTTCATACGATCTCCTCTGGGCGAGTTGCACGCGCTGCGAGAAGATCGTGTTGATCCAGCTCGCCCAGGAGGGTTTCGTCACTACCCAGAATTGTGAAATCGTGTGGGGGCTGATCCACAAGGGCCTGATCGTCGCGCGCCCGCGGCCGACGATCTTCAACAACTCCTTCCGGCTCTTTCTTCGCAGCATCGAGCACGACCATGTCGTCGAGCAGTGGGAGCGAGAGGACGGCACCGGCTTGTGGCTCGTTGCCGGCCGCCTCATCGGGAGCAGCCTGATTGCCGGAGGACTGTTCTATCTGACCACGCAGGACTTTTCGGTCGACAGCCTGCTGCCGGTGGTGTCGGGGACCGGCGTGTTCGGCGTTCCTATGCTGCGCGCGCTGCTGGCACGAGTCACGATGCGCAGCGCCGGCGTGATTGCGGGCTGACGCCGCCCCCTGTTTCGGCAGGCGGAACGTATAATCTCCCTCGGTTGGCATGACGAGGTCGGTCGTGACGATTGCGTGCGTCTTGATGGTGGCGTCGCTGCTTCCTGCGGTGGCGCAGCAACCCCCCGCCGTCCCTGCAACGTTGTTCGAAGGGGCACGCCTGATCACGGGCGATGGCACGGCTCCAATTGAGAACGCCGCATTCCTCGTCGAGAATGCGCGGTTCACCCGCGTCGGACGGCGAGGAGCGGTCGAGGCGCCGCCGGGCACCGCGCGCGTCGACCTGACCGGTAAGACCGTCATTCCCGCGCTCGTCGATGGCCACTCGCACATCGGCTACATGAAGAACCTGACGAGTGGTGCCGTCAACTACACGCGCGAAAACATCCTCGACCACATGTACCGGTTCGCGTATTTCGGAGTCGCCGCGAGTCAGTCGATGGGGAGCGACTTCGGCGAGTTGCCGTTTCAAATCCGCGACGACATTCTCGCGGGGAAGTATCCAGACGCCGCACGATTTCTGACGGCCGGACGTGGACTCGCGCCGCTTGTCGAGATCAGCCCGGACAACATGCGTCAGGCGGCGTTTCCCGTGACGACGCCTGAAGGCGCGCGCGCGTCGGTTCAGGAGCTCGTGCCACGGAAAGTCACGCTCATCAAGACGTGGGTCGACGATCGCGGCGGCACCATCAAGAAGCTCACCCCCGATTTGTATGGCGCCATCATCGACGAGGCGCACAAGCACAAGCTGCGCGTCGCGGTTCATGCCACCGACCTTCGAGACGCCAAGGACCTGCTGCGCACCGGCATCGACGTGTTCGCGCACATGATCAGCGATGTGGACGAGGAACTGGTCTCGCTGTTCAAGCAGCACCCCAACACCGCGGTGCTGTCTGCGCTGGGCGGGCCGCACCGTGCCGTGTACGCGCCGTGGCTCAACCCGGCTCATCCCCTGATTCTCGAAACGGTGCTGCCCGAGCAAATCAAGCGCTTGCAAGGCCGATTTCCACAAACCAATCCCGAGCAGCTCGCGCGATCGAGGGATGCCTGGGATCGGCTGGCCCGCGGCATCACACGTCTCAACGACGCGGGCGTGAAGATCGGCGTCGGCACGGATGGCGGCGGTCAACAGGGTGATCAGTTCATCGGCTGGACGATGCATACCGAGCTGGAGAACATGGTGATGGCGGGGATTCCGGCGGCGAAGGCGCTGGTGGCGGCGACGCGCACATCGGCCGAGATTCTCGAACTGACAGACCTGGGAACCGTGGCTGTCGGCAAAAGTGCCGATTTCGTCGTGCTCGACGCTAACCCGCTCGACGACATCACGAACACGAGAAAGATCGCGAGCGTTTACTTACGCGGGCATCGGGTCGATCGCGAGAAGCTGCGGGCGGGTTTCCTCGCGCGACGTTGACGAGCGCGACCCAGCGGAAGTCGAGGCTCTCGGTTCAAACTTCAACTGACTTCATTTGTAATCACGACACACCGAGGCACAGAGGTCGCGGACTGCGGCTATGACTGGAGAGACGTTGCTGATCTGATTGCACTCCAAAACACGGGAGCTCCAATGCTGACCCACTTTCCACCAGCGGTTCCCGAGACCGTGAGTTCAGGGTCGCGGATCTGGACGGCAATCAGCTGCGTGTGTTCTACGACTTTAACTGGGAAATGAGCGAGGAGCGCCGATTAGAGCGGCATCGTCGAGCAGGCCGAGGAGCCACGTAGTCATCGAGAATGCCCCTAGGAGCAACCACGCTCTATCCAGCGTGGCGCGCTGCTCACAATTGCGTCGGTCGTGCGGTCGCGCACGACCGGTGCCCACTCCTCGCGTCGCCATACTCGCGTCGAGTACGAGGCGCCATCGCTCCGAATCTCGATCTCGTACCAGTGATTCACCTCTGGCGAAAACGAGATCACGGCGAGACCGGCTTCGGCGTTCGCGATACCCGGCCGAGGTTCATTCCGCATCGTGAAGGTAAACGACATCGGTCGCGATGGACTCCATTGTCT
>DASRJE010000016.1:0-9161 GCA_035649635.1 Vicinamibacterales bacterium
TCCGACCGTTCGATAGCAAAACGGCGCCTCGGTGGCCGACGATCTCGATTTCCCGCGCGTTCACGTCGCGCGCAAAGTTCAGAATTTGCGACAGCGGACCGGCATGCCTAAAGCCCACGAGCCCGTCGAAGTCGTAAGCAATCACGAACTCCTTCGACGCGGGCGTCGTGGCAGCGGGCGGTGCGGCAGGTGGCGTGTTGTCGAACGCAAGGCGTCCCTTGCTGGGCCCCGGAGGCCGCGGTGGCTCGAACGTGAGGTTGTAGCGATCCTCGGCCGGCAGAATCGTACTGCACGAGGCATCTCGCTCGGGAAGTACGGAGAGATGAACCGGCTTCAACACGACGCCGCCGCAGATGCGCGGCTCCGATGACACGACCCCTTCGACGAGCACCTGATGACCGAGCCAGGGCGGTGTCACCGGTGCGCTCACGTCGGTCTGCAACGTCAGGAAATACATCTCGCCCTCGTACTCGGCTAGCCAGCATGGCACCGAGGCGGTGTCGCGGACGATCGGGCAAGCCACGAAGTTCTTGCGCTGCTCGTCGGCACGAGTAGATGCGGCGCCGCCGGATGCGAGCCAACCCGCAAGCAACAGAACGCCGACGCAGGTCAGACGATGCGCGTTCATCAGAGCGCTCCCAGGAAGTTGACGAGGTCCTGCTTCTCCTGCTCGGAGTAGCCGATCGTGTAACGCCGGTCGTAGAAGTCCACCAGTTCACGAAGCGTTGCGGCCGAGCCGTTCGAGAAATACGGCGCACGTGCGGCCAGCCCGCGGAACTGCTGCATGACGATCGTGCCGACGTCGTTGCACTGACCGGAGATGAGCGCGCGCCCCGGGTCCTGCGTGTAGATGACGCGGCCGAGGAACGGATGCTCCTTCACCCCTGGTTTACAGCTGACGCGGAAGAGCGGCATCTGCGGTTTTGCCTCGTTCCATGGATTGAGCGGGACCTCCGACGCCCACGGCAGGTTGGTCGTTCCGATGTCCATCCAGCCATTCGCCGTGTCCATGCCAGTCATGTGCATCCCGTGGCACGTGGCGCACGTTCGCTTCGTGGGATTGCCCAGGCCCACCGAGTTGAGGTGCATCGAGTCCTTGATCCAGAAGGTGCGGAACATGAAGACGTCGTGGCCGCGCGCGATCGACTCGCGTGCGGCGTTGCGCGCGTTGTCTGTTTCGCTGCGGGTGCGGGGCAGCGTTGCCCACTTGCCGCCCAGCGGAAAAACGTAGCGCGTCGTGTTGTTGCCGAGCACTCCGGCGTCGCCCGCCGCAAGATTGCGCGGTCCCAACGCCGGCGGCCCATCGGGCTCGACCAGGTTGCCCGCGCCGGTGCTTGCCACCTGCGCGACGTACACCTGGCGTTCGAACTCGACGATGCGCGCGATCTGAGCGGCGCTGAGCGAGCCTGCCACCTGCAGGTGATTCTTCGCGGCGTCGTCTGCCTGGACGGCCAATGTCGGGACACGCGCATCGGACATCAGGTTCATGCTTGTGGGCTTGCCAGTGAGCGGATCGGTCGCGGCCGGCATGCCGTTCTTGCCGATGAAGGGACTGACGCCAAAGTTCTGGTGCGTCGTGTACTTCGTGTTCGCCACCGGGCGAGGACGGCGGAACACGGAAATCGACGGGTTCGCGCTCTGAAGGCCGTAGACCGGATCGGTGTTGCAGCCGGTGGGATCGCGGACGACTTCGATCGAGAACTCCGGATCGATGCGCGTCCCATCGGGACGCCTGGGTGGCCAGGGAAGCGCCACCCTGATCAGTCCGCGCTCGAGCAGCAGTGAGTGCGAGCGCGGATCATCTCTTGGCAGAGTAGGGCAGTTCATCCCGTCGACGGCCGCAAACAGCGGATCCTTTCCTCCCGTGGCTGCCCAGCGTTCGCGAATGCTGCGCACCGACAGGGACATGGCGTCGGCGGGCTGATGACAAGTGACGCACGCGCGCCCGTTCGTACCGATCGGCTCGAAGAACGGATGTCCCTTGGTATCGAGCTGGCCGGACGCATTCAGCACGCCCACCTGCCCGCGATCGTTCTCGTACGTCGAGAGCGCCGGCAGGCTCGTCCCTTGGCCGGGTGCCCACCATTGCTTCGGTGAACCGGACTGCGCTGCAACAGTGGCCAGCGCCACTGAAATACAGCCGAACAGGACCAGGCTTCTCGTCGTCATGCTCATGCGTGCACGTCGCCGCCCGCTACTTGGTAGAGCGAGTGCCCGGGAACTGCTTGCGTTCAAACGACCACTGCGCGTCCTTGCATAGTCCGCAGTCCTCGCCGACGAACCGCTTGCCACTCTGAACGTCGTCACGAAGCTGCCAATCGAGCCAGCTCACGGCAACCGATGCGGCCGCACCGCCATTGGGTTCGTTGAACGTACCACCATGCCCGACCGGGAGATTCGCAACGGCCACTGGCACATGGGCGATTCGTTTGAAGTCGTCCATGCCGTTGTCAAACGCGATGTCCTTGGGACCGCCGAGGATGTAGATCGCAGGCGTATGCAGCGTCGACAGCACGTCCTTGCGCACGTCCATACCCGGTATCGCGCTGCGGCCTTCGTTGAACACGCCGGTATTGTGGAGCACCAGCGTCTTCACGCGCGGGTCCTTCGCAACCTGGAGGGCCTGCAGTCCGCCGCAGCTCCAGCCTGAATATGCGACGAGCGCCGGATCGATGCGGCCGAAATACGGGCTGCCGGACCGCTGATTCTCGGCGAGCGCCCAATCGACGGCTTCGGTCAGATCGGACGGCTGCGTGCGCGGCGGCTGGATCTGTCCGGGCTGCGCAGCTGGACGCGGCTCGCGCGGCGGCGCACCGGGACCACTCAGGATGCGGCCGCTCGCGATCACCAGATACCCGTGCGACGCGATCTCGAGCAGATGGAACCGGCTGCTCGCGCCGTCCTCAGAGCACCCGCCGTTGCCCCATGCCACGACCCCCAGCTTCGTCCGGCCGAGTGCAGCGAGATCCTTCGGCCTGTAGACGACGTGCCGCGGCAGAGAAGCCACTTCCTCCTTCATCGCCGCGAAGAGTCCCGTGCCGGGCGTATCCGGCTGTTTGTTGATCTCGGCTTGTCGTTCGAGCGCCGCGCGATCCACCGGCGGCGGCGCGGGCTGCGGCGCGATGGCGACGACCGTGACGCATGTCGTCGCAAGGGCGACGACGAGTGGACGTGAGATGAGATGCCGGATGTCATGAGAGGTCATCGTGCATTCTCCCTGCGCGAGTGTAGGTGGTGAGTCATCGTTGCGGGTCAGCGTAGGTCGAGATGTTGCGAGAAGAACGGAAGAACCTTCGACACGAATCGCTCGCCTACACGGTTGCCGTGATCGCCGTCGTAGATCTCCAACGAGTTGGTGATGTCCAGCCGCGTGAGCGACTCATTGAGCTGTCGATTCGTGGTCACGAATGGATCCTTGTCCCCGACGTCCAGCGCGATCGCGCGCATCGATTTGAGCGCCGGGACGTACTGATCGACCATGACCAGCGGCGAGTTGGCGATCCACTTTGCGGCAATGAGTGGCTGGATCTCTCCGTCCTTCGTCGGCAGGTCGAAGTATGGCGGAGTCGTCGTGTTCGGCGCCCACGCCGCGGCCTGCGCAGACAGCGCGTTGGCCATTCCGCCGCCGCGGCCCGCCCCACGTCCATCTCCTCGCCCGGCGGCGCCAGCGCCGCGGGCTGCTGCATCGCCGCGAGCGCCAGGTCCTGCGCCGCGAGCCGCCGGATCGTTCATCAGACAGCACGAGCTCATTGCGTACAGTGCGGCAAACGACGCAGGCTGCTTCATTCCCACTCGCATCGTGCCGTATCCACCCATCGAGTGCCCGGCCAGTCCGCGGCTGTCTCTTGACGCGATGGTGCGGTATTGCTTGTCGATGAACGCCGGCAAATCCTGCGCGATGAACGTCTCCCAGTCACCAATCGTCGGCGAATTGGAGTACATGCTGCCGCTGTATTTCGTGAAGGCATCGGGGAGTACGACGATCATCTCGCGAACGCCCGCCGCCATGGCGCGATCGACCGAGGTTGGAAGGGCGAGCACCTTCGCGTACGCTTCTGCCGTCGCCGTGTAGCCGTGAAGGTAGTACAGCACCGGATAGCGGCGCGAGGTCTCCTTCGCGTAACTCGGAGGGAGATACACGATCACCGGACGATCGGGAGAGTCGCCTTCGAGGTTGCCTTCGAGCGCGCGGCCGTGGACGGTAATGCGCTCGATCGTTCCCCTGGGCAGATCGTTCTGCTGTCCCGCCAGAGGCATCGACGACAGCACGAGCGTGAGTGTGACGGCGAGGAGCGTGGGCGACAGGCGGCAAGACCAGGACATGATGACGACTCCCTGAATCAGGCAGTAGCGTTTTGCCGGTACTCCGTAACATCGAGTTGCTCGAGCATCGCCCGCGTCGGGTTGAATGCCCAGTTCAGGCTTAGACCGACGAAGAGCAGCGCCGCAAGGCCGGTCGCGAGCCAGAAGCCGTAGACAATATGGCCGAAGGCGTCGCTCACGGCGCCGATGGCGAGCGGCGCCAAAACAGCAGATACGCAGGTGAAGAAGAGAATGACGCCTGCAGCCGCCCCGTGCTCCGACTTTGGTAGACAACTGATTCCCTTCGAGTTGAGCGTGGGGTACACGACAGACATGAACAGACCCGACAGGGGAAGCAGATACACCGCCCAGTTCATGCCACCGGCGACGCTGAGCCCGAAGCAGATCAGGATGCATCCGCTGAACAGGGCAAGGACTGTCTGCCACTGAACACGCGCGAGCACCCAGGCCCCGAGAAAGCGCCCGGCCGCGCGCAACAAAAAGAAGATCGAGATGCTGTAGGTGGCCAGTGTCACCGCAGAACCGGCGTAGCCGGCCATCAGCGTTGGCATCCAGACGTAAATCGCAGCTTCGACGCCGACATAGAGGAATGCCCCGCCAGAAAAGGCGAGTACGTATCCGTTCTTCATCGCGCGCATCGTTCCTGTAGACAAGCCGCTACGCGCCGGTGTCACGGTTCGCGGGTACTGCACCAGGAGCGCAAGCACGATCAAGACGACACATATCGTGCCCGCCATCACGTACAGCCACTTCCACGACATGCCGGCGGCCAGCATGCGCGTGAGAATCGCCGGGCCGATGATTGCGCCAACTCCGAAGAACCCTTCAACGGTGTTCATGATCGACGTGTGCTGCGCAGTCGACGTCGAGATGTCGCCGATGAGCGCCAGCGCGCCCGTCTTGAACACGCCGATCGCGAGTCCCGATACCCCCAGCATCACCGCGAAAAAGGAGAGCGTGTCTCCCGCAGCCAGGAGAAAGCAGGCGGCTGCGAACACGGTGAGGCCGATGACGATCGTGGGTCGGCGACCGAACCGATCGGCAAGCTGGCCGAGCATCAGCCCCGCCAGCGCAATTCCAGTCATCGTGGCGTACTGAAACGTTCCTGCCGCAGTCAGCGACAGCCGAAACGTCTTGACTACTTCAGGAATGATGAGGCCCACCGAGTCGGTCGTCATCGCGAACATCGCGAACATGAGATACGTGAGCGTCTTGACGACGGCCATGTTGCGCGACGTGGTGGCGACGCGTGTCATGCCCGTGCCTCCGCGAGCGTGTGCCATGCCACACGGCTTGTCGACTGTGCGCTGCTCGAGCACGTGATCGATGCGCACATCGCGGTGAAGTCCACGTCGAGACGAGCGAACGCGTCGCCGTTTGTCCAGACGAGTGCGATCCTGTCGACTGCCGAATCGCGGGTGTCGAACGTTCCCTGAAAGGCGGGATGCGTATTCCGGATCTGCAGCAGCGCAAGCAGCGATTGAACGACCGGCTGCGACAGTGCCACTCGCAGTTCGTCCGCTGTGAAGTAGTGGCGATTGATGTCACGGCCCACACCGGTGCGGCTGAGCAAGTCGACGTCGTTGCAACCGGCGAGCAGGCCCACGTAATAGACCTGCGGGATTCCTGGTACGAAGCACTGAATCGCGCGTGCGACGAGGTACTCGGAGTCGCGGCGGCCGAGCGCGTCGTAGAAGGTGCAGTTGATCTGCGACGCATCGACATTGCTCGCCCCGCTGCCGCTTGCGATCCGGCTCTCGCCCCGGCTGCGATGATGGATCGTCTTCACCAGCGTGTCGATTTCGTCTGGCGTCAGCAAGCCTCGCAATCTATCGTTGCCGCGCGCGGCGTCCACGTCCGCGACGCCAATGCCGTCGTGCGTGTCGAGGACGGTGATGGCGTTCCGCGGACGAACGTGGAGCCAATGCTTCAGGGCTGCGGCGCTGCGCGTATACAACGTGTGCAGGACCAGCGGTGGCAGGGCGAAGTCGTACACCCAGTCAACCCGGTCAGCCACGTCGAGCTGATTCTGGTAATGACCGTGAACCTCGACCAGCACTTCCATGTCGAGCGCGTGCGCCTGTGCGGTGAGCCCGGCGATGAACGCGAACGTCTCCGGAATCATGAAGCAGTTGGTGCCCGCCTTCTTGATTGCGAAGCCGACTGCGTCGAGCCGAATCGCGCAGACGCCGGCGCCGTGCAGACGATGGAGAATGCTGGCAAGGTACCGCTGCGCTTCGGGATGTGATACGTCGATGTCGATTTGATCGCTCGTGAAGGTAGTCCACAAGAGAAGGCGTTCCCCTCGCGCAGTCTCGTGGGCAGTGAAGGGAAGGCCGGGGCGCGGTGTGTTCAGCCTCAGTAGATCCGACTCGCTCGCGCCGTCGGGAAACACACGGCGATAGGTCAGAAACATCCCGGCGTAGGGCGAGCCCTCACCGCGTTGGTCGTAGTCGGCGAACTGCGGCGAATGACGAGACACGTGGTTGACGATCACGTCGGCCATCACGTCAGTGCCGGCCGCAAGCGCCGCGACGTCATCCCACGATCCGAGACGTCGATCGACTTGCGTGTGATCGATCGGGTCGAAGCCCGCGTCGGCACCATCGATCGGATGGAAGAATGGAAGCACGTGGACGCCGCCAAAGGCGCCGGCGAGAGGTCCGTCGAGCAGGTGCTGCAGATCTCGAAACGTTCGGCCAGGGAGGCGATCGACGTAGGCGATCAACTGCGCCTGATTCTTCATCGGCTCGCGGCAAGGGTATCATCCAGGGCTGGACGGAGGCATGAGATGAGGAGCGGCTGCGCAATCGCGGCGGTGAGTCTGACCCTGGCGATGTCCAACCCCGCTCTGGCACAGTCCACCTTGCGTGCGGGAGCCGCGAAGGTCGACATCACACACTCTGCAGCTGAACTCCCCAAGAACTACCTCGGTATCCTCGACCACCTCTATGCAAGAGCAATTGTTCTGGAAAACGGCACGACGAGCGCCGCGCTGATCACGCTGGATGCGGGTGCAATCCCCGATCCGCTCTGGCAGACGGTGTCGTCGCAGATCGAAAAGGAACTCGGGATCCCGCCCCAGCGAGTCCTCCTGACGGCCACTCACACACACAGCGCCGGCGGACCGCGCGGATCAAATTACAGTCAAAAGATCGTCGAGGCAGTTCGGCTGGCGAAGCAGAAGCTGACGCCTGCGCGCGTCGGCTATGGCACCGGCCTGTCGTATATCAACGTCAATCGCCAGATCATCGACGCCGAGACCCACAGATGGTGGGAGGGTCCAAACCGTGAAGGGCCGTCCGACAAGACGGTCGCCGTTCTCAAATTCGAGACGACGAGCGGTGAGCCGATCGCCGTCCACTACAACTACGCCGTGCACGCTGTACTCGCCGGCCAGTTGGATCAGATCAGCGGCGACATTCCCGGCGCCGCCTCCCGGTATGTTGAAGACTCGTTCGACGATCGCATCGTCGCGCTGTGGTCGAGCGGGGCGGCGGGCGATCAGAATCCGATCTACTACCAGCAGACTTACGACCTTCGTGACATCCGAACCAGGGATTACGCCAAACGCGGCGTCGATATCAGCAATGCGATGCCGCCCGGTGGTGAGGGGCTGAACAGAAGCGATCCCGTCGTCGCGCGGTTGATGAATCAGCAGCGACAGATGGTGTCGTCGATGGGGCAGTTCCTCGGTGAGGAAGTGATGCACGTGATGCGTGGGATCGAACGCACCGAAACGACAGTGCCACTGTATGGAAACTTCGCGAGCGTTCAATGTCCCGGCCGCGAGCGAACCAACGAAGGTCGTGCCGGATTCGAAGGGACGTACAAAGAAGGCAGCCCGGTGGAGATCAGACTCGGGCTGCTGCGCATCGGCGACGTGATGATCGGCGCCGTCAACGCCGAGGTGTTCAATCCAATCGTGCAGCGGCTCAAACGCGAGTCGCCTTACAAAGCGACGATGATGGCGACGCTGACCAACGGGGCGGCCCGCTCCGGCTACATCCCGGACGATGCATCGTTCGGGAAGTACACGTTTGAAGTTCTGTCCTCGCGCCTGCAGCCCGGATGTGCGGAATCGGCGATCGTCAACGGCATCCTGACGCTCATAGAGGGCGCCCGAGCGGCGCGGTGAGGCTATTTGCGGAGCCGATAAATGGTCACCATGACTCCGTCGAGTCGTCGTCGCTTTCTCGCGAAGCTGGGTGGGACGGGCGCCATGCTGGCGTCTGGATCGTGGCTGGACGCCATCGGCTATGCACAAGGCGTCCGCGGTTCCGCGCGTGCGCTCATCCAGCAGCCGCGCGTGCGCGCCGATTTCGATCGCCGGGTTCTCGGCGCCTTTCTCGAGCATCTCGGGAGGGCGGTCTACACAGGCGTCTATCAGCCGGGATCGCCACTGGCCGATTCGAGCGGCTTCCGCAGCGACGTGGCGCGAGAGGTCAAGGAAGCCGGCGTGCCAATCGTCCGCTATCCGGGTGGCAATTTCGTCTCGGGATACAACTGGCTGGACGGCGTGGGACCGAAGCAACAGCGGCCGACCGTGCTCGAACGGGCGTGGAACTCGATCGAGACGAATCAGTTCGGCACCAACGAGTTCATCGACTGGTGCCGGATGGTGGGCACCGAGCCGGTGCTGGGAATGAACTTCGGGACCGGCTCTGCGGAGATGGCCGTCGCCTACGTCGAGTACAGCAACTACGACCGCGGCACCAAGTGGAGCGATCTCCGTCGCTCGCACGGCTTCGAGAAGCCGCACAACGTGCGCTACTGGTGTCTCGGCAACGAGATGGACGGGCCGTGGCAGATCGGGCAGATGCAGGCGCGCGAGTACG
>DASRJE010000017.1:0-12015 GCA_035649635.1 Vicinamibacterales bacterium
GGATCGCCGTGCGAGATGAAGAAGTTCTGCACCAGCTGCTCTTCGTACTGAGCGCGCTTCTGTGCGTTATCCGGGATGATGATGATCGTCTTGGGATCGAGCACCTTGTAGAACAGCTGATTCGCCGTGACGATCTGGTTCAGGGCCTGCTCGAGCGTGATATCGCTCGCCTCGACCGAGTAGACGCGATCCTGATAGGTGCTGTCGTAGGTGATGTTGATCCCGGCGCCCTTGGCAATCGACGAGAGGATGTCGCGGAGGCTTGCCTGGGTGAAGCGAAGCGGCGCCACAACGGTGTTGAAATTGAACAGCGGCGGCGGTCCAGTCTGCCGCTGCGCCTCTCTCAACGCCTGGATCGACTGACGTGGGCGCTGCGCCTCGATCTGATCGCGCAGGGTCCGCTCGACCTCGAGCACTTTCGCCGCCAGCTGACGGTTCGGTGGATCGAATTCGCTGGCCCGCCGGTATTCGCGCAGCGCGTCCTCGAGCTGGCCGCGGGCCTCAGCGATCCGTGCGGCCTCGAGGTGCCCCTGTGAGGCGCTGATCATTGCGCGCTCGTAGGCGATGCGGTACTCGGGGTTGTTCGGATCTTTCTGCACGGCGGTGCGGTAGTGCTCGACGGCGTTGTCCCAGTTGCCGTCGCGCGCTTCGCTCTCGCCGCGCCCGAATGCACGACCGGCCGCACAGCCGGCAGTCAGCGTGCTGGTGAGGACCACGATGGCGATGATGGCGTGTAGGTGTCTCATTGTCCTGACAGTCGGATCGTCTGCCGGCCGCGGCCATCCAGGTATGCCAGATCGGCCGAGTCGTTCCCGACTCGCAGCAGTCGATAACGGCCCTCGATAACGTCCCCCTCTTTCCCGTCGATCACGGTGCCGCGCCCGTCGCTCAGCACCGCAATGCGGCCCCGCCCATCTTTCGGCCCATCTTTCGGCTCCAGAAACCCGATGTATCGCAGCGGAATTGGAGGCGGCGGCGGGTCGGGTGGCGGTCCCACAGGCTCCGGCGGTGGTGCGACGATGACCCGACTCGGACGCACCGGCCCACGCGGCGCCTCGGCTCCGGCGCGCCGTTCGAATCTGAACGGATTGCGAATCGGACTCTGGAACGGGCCTTCGTCGTGCTGCAACTGCTCCAGCCGTACATCGGGCACATCGCCGTCGGTGGCCTTGCCCTGTGCGCCCGCGCGATTGGCGGCGCTGGTCGCACCTCCAGCCGCCGGCGAAGATCCTCCGAACGGACCGAAGACCACGAATACCACGCCCGCGACGAGCAGAAGTCCGAGCAGGACTAACTGGCGTGGAGCGGGCATCGTCATGGAGTGTCGTTCCGGAAATACGTTGAGACTTCCAGGTTGACGCGCACGATGCCGCGTCCCTGGGGATCCTCTGATAACTCAGCCGTATCCACGACGACGAACTCGGGGGCGGTCTCAATCGCGTGGATGAATGTACGAATATCGGTCCAATTGCCCTCAACGTCTATACCGGCCTTGAACTTGGTCAGGCTGCTGCCCTTCTCCTCGACGGGCTGATAGCGGCCCCGCTCGTATTTCAGGTGAGAGCGTTCGGCCAGGCGCGCGAGGCGCCCGTAAACGAGACGGCGGGCACCAGAAAGGTCCTGGGCGATCACGGTCGAATAGAACGTCGCCAGTTCTTTCGACGCCCGATCCTTGCCCGTAAGAGTGCCCGTCGCTTTCGCGTGATCGGCACGGGCGGCGGCAAGCGCCCGCTCGGCCGACACGGTGCTCTGCTCGACGTTCGCCACTCGCTGCGAGAGCGGGTATACGACGAATGCGTACAGCGCGATGTTGGCCACGAAGGTGGCCAACAGCAGGTACACCGCACGCCGGTGTTCCTGGATCACCCGCCGCACGAGTGGGACGCCGTGGGTCGTATCACTCACCGGCGGCTCCAGTCTGCGGCGCTTTGACGGGGGCAGCTGGCGGTGCCGCCGCGCGCGGGACAGGCATGTAGGCGCCTTCGACAATGGCGTCGATCAGGCCGTCATTGTTGGTCTGTTCCTCGGTGGTGAGCACGTTATGGAAGGCGCCGGTCGTCTCGAGCGCGTCGAGGAAGGTCTCGAGGTCGGCGCCGCGGCGAGCCTGCACACCGACTCCGATGATCAGGCGACCGTCGTTGTCGATGCGCGGCTGAATCGCGGTGATGCGCGCGCCTTCCGGCAGCGTCATTTCCAACTGCGTGAGCAGTTGCGTCCACGAGAACGCACGGAGATCGATGATGGCGTTGGCCTCGCGTGCTGACGCCGCCACCATCTCGAGCTCCTTCGGATTGATCTGTGCCCTGATCCGCGCCGCCTCGCCGCGCAGCCGGGTGGCCTCGGCATCCGCTTCGACCGCGCGGGCGCCGAGCGCACGCTGCCGCGAGCCCTGTCGAATCAGCTCGAACGCGTTGAACAGCGTGAACACGATCACGAGCGCGCTGAAGGCGGCCAGGCTCACCTGGACCGCGCGCATGTTGTAGAACGGCTTGGTCGAAAGATTCGTACGCAGCATCAGACGGCCACCGTCTCTTTCCGCGCGCGCAGCAGCATGCCGACCAGCGGCGACAGCGTCGCCATCAGCTCCGGCGTTGCGTGAATGCGGTCGGTCAACTGCGCGCCGCGCGTCGGGTCGATCGGCTCGACGATCGTGCCCATGTGTTCCTCGATGTTGCGTCGGGCGAGATCGACGGCGCCCGGCGTGCGGCCGATGCCGCCCAGCAACACACGAGCAAAGCCCTTGCCATTCAGTCGATCCTGGTAATACATCGCGGTCTGGTGGACGACGTCCTGCAGCGCTTCGGGATCTCCCTCGGCGCGATTGCGGAAGAAGATCACGTCCTCGCGGCGCAGGATCACAATCGAGGTGTACTCCGGACGCATGTGGACCACGAGCCAATCGCCCGACGCCGACGAGCCAGAGGTCAGAAACAGGTTCACGACGGCGAGAGTGGCCAGATCGATCAGTCCTGCTTCGATGCCGACTTCTTCGCAGACACCTTCGTAGTCGCGGATCGTGTCGCGCCGCGCCGCCACGACCATGTACTCGTTGCCGTCGATTGAGCGCGCCCCGGGCGAGTGTGTGACACAGGCGTCGTCGAGCGGGAACGGTGTCGACTTCTTCATCTGCCAGCGAATCAACTGATCCAGATCGTCACGGCGCGTCGGTACCTTCTCAAACTTCAGCAGCGACACCTTCGCGGCCAGATCGGGAATGACGAGCGCGGCGCGGCGCGGGCGGACGCCAACGCTCTCGCACGCCGCACGTACGGCCTGGACGACTGCGCCGCGATCGATGATGTTGCCGGTCATCAACGCGGGCGTCACCGCGCCCACTGGCAGCGGTTCCACCGCATACCCTTGGACGACGTGGTTCGGGTCGCGGCCGCCAAGCACGGCGATCGAGACCGCCTCAGGTGCGATCTCGATCGCCGCGTCGAGCGGCGGGCTGGTCAGCCAGGAGGTCAGCAGGCTCATTCGACGAACGTCACCTTGTTGATTTCACGAAGCGTGGTCAACCCCGTGAACACCTTTTCCACCGCCGACTCACGGAGGAACCGCATGCCGTCTTCGTGAGCGGCCTTCTTCACTTCAGATGTCGGTCGTTTGTCGAGGATCATCTCACGGATGCGATCCGACAAATTGAGCAGCTCGCAGATCGCCGTGCGTCCCTTGAACCCGGTGCCACCGCACTCGATGCAGCCCGCGCCTTCGTAGAACGTCCGCGTGCTCGCATAGTCAGCCGACAGGCCTGCCTCCTCGAGCGCCTTGGGCTCGACGCGAACCGACCGCTTACAGTGCGAACAGATGAGGCGAACCAGCCGCTGCGCCATCACACAGTTGAGCGCCGAGACGAACTGGTACGGTTCGACGCCCATGTTGAGGAAGCGGCCGAGTACGTCGACCACGTTGTTCGCGTGGACGGTCGTAAAGACGAGGTGACCAGTCAGCGCGGACTGAATCGCGATTTGCGCCGTCTCCGGGTCACGAATCTCACCCACCATGATCTTGTCGGGGTCGTGACGCAAGATCGACCGCAGACCGCGCGCGAACGTCAGTCCCTTCTTCTCGTTGATCGGGATCTGTGTGATGCCGCGGAGCTGATACTCGACCGGATCCTCGATCGTGACGATCTTGTCCTCGACCGATTTGATCTCCGAGAGCGCGGCATAGAGCGTGGTGGTCTTGCCGGAACCGGTCGGCCCGGTCACGAGCACCATCCCGTACGGCTCGCGGATGTACTTGCGGAAGCGGTGGAGCTCTTGCGCAGGAAAGCCGAGGATGTCGAGCTTCAGCTCGGTGAACTGCTCGCTGATCGATTCCTTGTCGAGGATGCGGATGACCGCATCTTCTCCGTGCACGCTCGGCATGATCGAGACACGGAAGTCGATCGTCTTGCCGGGCATGCGGACCTTGAAGCGGCCATCCTGCGGCACGCGCTTCTCGGCGATGTCCAGTTCCGCCATGACCTTGATGCGCGAGATGATCGAGCTGTGGAACTGCTTGCCGATCGGCCGCATCGCTGGTTGGAGCACGCCGTCGATGCGGTACTTCACGTGCACGGCATCGTCGCCCGTTTCGATGTGGATGTCGCTCGCCCGCCGCTGGATCGCGGTGTAGATCGTCGAGTCGACGAGCTTGATGATGGGGCTGATGTCGCTCGTCAGCCGCTCGACCGTGAGGTTCTCGTCGCCGGTCTCGTCTTCCTTCAGGACCTGCAGCTCGAAGCCTTCAGTGGCCTCTTCGAGCACGCGCTGGGAGCTCTCGCTCTTTTTCAGGATCGACTGAATCGCCGACGGCGCTCCGACCGTGACTTTGATCGGCGTGCGCAGGATCACGCCCAGCTCGTCGATCATGGGCAGATCCGTCGGGTCGGACACGACGATGACGAGCGCCTTGCCTTCGCGGCGATGCGGCACGAAGCCGTAGCGCAACATCAAGTCCGCTGGAATCGATCGGAACAGGTCCTGATCGATGCGGAACTCGTTCATGTCCACGAAGTCCAGCCGGTAGCGTTCGGCGAGCGCACGGGCGCGATCGATCTCTTCCGAATGCTCTTCGGGACTCTGGACGGCGTGTGTAGTTCCAGTCATTGCCATTGCTACGACCCCACGACGGAGCTCAGATCGAACAGCGGCATGTAAAGGGCCAGCACCACCAGCGCGATGATGGCGCCCATCACCACGAGCAGGACCGGCTCGATCAGTCGCGTGACCCGCTCGACCTCCGTCTCGATCTCCTCGTCGTAGAACTCGGCGAGGCTGTTCAGCATGTCTTGTAGCGCGCCGGTCGATTCGCCGACTTCCACCATCTTGACGGCGACATCGGGAAACACCTCGCGGGCCCTGAGCGCGACCGCGAAGCTCTGACCTTCCTGCACGCGGCGGCGCACCTCATCCAGACCGAGCGCGATGTGCCGGTTTCCCAGTGAACGGACGCCGATCTCCAGCGCGTTGACGAGCGGGATGCCGCCACCGAGGAGCGTCGACAACATCCGGGCGGTCTGAGCCGTGAAGAACTTGCGGACGGCCGAACCCGCCCACGGAATCTCGAGTATGAGTCGATCGAGCCTCGCGCGCTGCTTGGGCTGCCGGCCCCAGGTAAAGAGCACGAAACCGCCGACCACGACGACCACCACGATCAGCGGCAGGTTTGTCACTGCCAACCTCGAGACCGTCATGATCATCCGCGTCGACAGCGGTAGCGGCCGGTCGAACGTCGCGTAGAACTCTGCGAACGCAGGCACAGCCTTGAGCAGGATGATCGCGATCAGCCCGAGCATCATCGTGATCAGGATGGCCGGGTAAATCAGCGCCGAGAGCGTTCGCCGCCGGACGGCTCCTACGAGCTTCTCGTAGGCGACATACCGGCGGATGACGGTATCGAGGCTGCCGCTTCGCTCGCCGGCCATTAGTGAGGCCGAGTACACGGGCGGAAATATGTCAGCGTGTGCACCGAAGGCGTCCGAGAGCGCGGTTCCGCTGACCACCTTCTCGTAAACGCCGTCGAGCACGGCCTTGAACGTCGGATTGGTCACCCGCTGCCGGAGGATGTCGAGCGACTGCGTGAGGGGCATGCCCGCCTTGAGGAGAGTGGCCAATTCCTGGTTGAAGACCACGAATTCCTGGCGACCCACGCGGCGGCGGCGAGCCCCTCCCGGAAGGCCGGTGACCCACCCCCGGGGCTGCAGTGATAGGACGAACAGGCCCTTTTCTTCGAGGTCTCGACGGAGCCGGGCCTCGCTGTCGGCGACATAGACTCCTTCGACAACTTCACCGTTCGGTGTGCCGAGTCGACAGCGGAACTCCATTTCGCCCGTTTAGACCTCGCGACCTATTGTTTCGGCTCGACGAAGACATGGAATACCCGCAGGCCAAGTTCGCGGGCGTCCGAGCTCTTCAATTGGGGGATTGAAGCAGGGACAAACGTCTTGTCGACGACCACCGTCACGTCGACGGTGTCACCGTTGCCCATCTGCTGTGCTGTCAGCGAGATGCGGCGCAATTCCGGCCGGCCAATCGATAGGGGGAACGCATCGACAACACCCTGGCCGGTACGAATTTCGACCTGCTGCGGCTCCTGAAAAGCCATCGCAGGTTGGTCCAATTGGATCATGAGGAGTGTATCCCGCTTCGGGTTCCGAAACGAGAGAGCCCCCTCCTTTTTCGACCACTGCCACCCGGAGCCGACCATCCCCTCCGACGTCTCGGCATCGTACCAACCGCTTTTGAACACGACGTAATACGTATCGGCGGCAAGCCTCAGCGTAAAGGATGCCACCCGGATGGCTCTGTGGCCGGTGGTCTCGCCCGCCAGGGGGACCCGCTCGCCGGTCTTCGGCGAGTAGAGACCCACCTCGACGCGTGCGTCGCCGACATATGGAAACTTGGGCACGAACATCGTTCGTGTGTACTCGATCGTCGAACCTGCCTTCCACTGTCGCGTCGGGGTCGGGGGCAGATGATCGTCGCCCCACAACTGCTCACCGTCGGTGTCGAGGATGTGAACGAAGACGGTGTAGTCGTCGGTCAACGGCGGAGCATCTGCCGTCATCGCGAAGCGATAGGTCATGTCGATCGGGCTGCCCACTGCGACGTCCGTTCGACTGAGCGTCAACGACGGCGTCGCGACGGGCTTGGCGTCGTCCTTTTTTTCGGCGCAGTCAACGAGCGATCCGGCTAGAAATAGCAGGAGAAACA
Organism: Vicinamibacterales bacterium; assembly: GCA_035649635.1. Classification (GTDB taxonomy): domain Bacteria; phylum Acidobacteriota; class Vicinamibacteria; order Vicinamibacterales; family UBA2999; genus Gp6-AA40. The sequence goes on from DASRJE010000017.1 coordinate 7,200, forward strand.
GACGTATAGGGTGCATGGGCATCGGCGGTGGAATGATACTATCTCCCGCGGCATGGCCTCCGAGGCGCTCGGCATGGTGGAGACGCGAGGTCTCATCGGATCGGTCGAGGCGGCCGACGCGATGGTGAAGACCGCGAACGTCGTACTCGTGGGCAAGGAGTACATCGGAGCAGGCTACGTGACCGTGCTGGTGCGCGGCGATGTTGGCGCGGTCAAGGCTGCGACCGACGCGGGCGCTGCGGCCGCACGACGGGTCGGCGAGCTGGTGTCGGTCCACGTGATCCCACGGCCTCATAGCGACGTCGAACGGATCCTCCCGAAGGCGTAACACGGCTGCATGGCCGCCCAGGACTCTCCGCCCCCGACGGACAAAGATCTCGCGTCAGTGGCTGAAGCCCGCGCGCTCGCACGCGCGGCGCGGCAGGCACAGCCGCTCCTAGCAGAACTTACGCAGGAACAGATCGATCGGATTGTGACGGCGATGGCCACGGCCGTCACGCCGCAGGCCGAAGCGCTCGCGGTGCTCGCCGTCGAAGAGACGGGATACGGCGTCGTCGCCGACAAGGTTCAAAAGAATCTCTTCTCCTCGCAGCAGGTCTACGAATTCATCGCGCCGATGAAGACCGTCGGCGTCGTGAACCGCATCGAAGACAAGAAGGTCGTCGAGATTGCCGAGCCGTTCGGGGTCGTCGCGGCGATCGTGCCCTCGACGAATCCGACCTCCACCGCGATCTACAAGGTGCTCATTGCGCTCAAAGCACGCTGCCCGATCGTGATCAGTCCGCACCCATCCGCCGCCCGCTGCATCACGAGGGCGGTAGAGATCATGGCGGAAGCGGCCGCGGCCGCGGGCGCGCCCGCCGGCAGCATCGGATGGATGAAGACGGTCACGCTCGAGGGGACGCAGGAGCTGATGAAGCATCGTGACGTGGCGGTCATCCTCGCTACTGGAGGTCTCGGCCTGGTTCGAGCCGCGTACAGCGCAGGCAAACCGGCATACGGCGTCGGACCCGGCAATGCGCCCTGTTACATCGAGCGGACCGCGGATTTGGAAAAGGCCGCGCGAGACATCGTCATCGGAAAGACGTTCGATAACGGGGTGCTGTGCTCGTCGCCGAACTCGGTCGTCGTGGACGAATCGGTGGCCGAGGAGTCGAGGCGGCACTTCCAGGGTCAAGGCGCGTATTTCATGAACGAGCGGGAGATGGACGCGCTAGCGAAGATGTTGGTGACGCCGCAGCGGCTTCCGAACCCGGCACTCGTGGGACGCAGCGCAGCGGAAATCGCTCAGCGAGTGGGGATTACGGTTCCGGCAGGCACCCGAGCGCTGATCGCGCCGCTCGCGGGCGTCGGCCGGGACTATCCCCTCTCGATCGAGAAGCTTTCCCCGGTGTTGTCCTGGTACGTCGTCAAAGACTGGCGAGAGGGATGCGAGCGCTGCATCCAGATTCTTCGCTATGGCGGCATGGGCCACACCATGTCGATTCATTCGAAGAACGAAGAGGTGATCCTCCAGTTCGGCTTGAAGAAGCCGGCCTTCCGCATTTGTGTGAACACGCCAACGACGCACGGGTCGATCGGCCTGACCACCGGGCTGGATCCGGCGATGACATTAGGGTGTGGCGGCCCTGGAGGCAACATCACGTCGGATAACATCTCGCCGCGCCACTTGCTCAACATCAAACGGTTGGCGTACGAGATCCGACCGGCGATCGCCTCATCGACCAGTGCGGTCAAGCCCGCCGCGACCGCGTCAGCGCCTCCTCCCCTGCCACAGCCACCCCGCCGCGAGGTCACCAAAGGTATTTCTGCCGAAACGCTGGCTTCACGGATCGATAACTTCCTTGCGTCGAGGGGTTATCGTCCTGCGGAAGCAGCATCCCCCCTTCCAGGGAGCGCGGAATCCGCCGCACGAGCCGATAACCCTCTTGACTTCGTCTGTGAAGAGGACGTGCGCGCAGCCTTGAAGAGTGGTCGCAAGCTGCTGGTGGGGGATCGGACGATCGTCACGCCGGCCGCCCGCGACCTCGGCGAGTCTGAACACGTATTCGTACAGGCCGGATGGCAAAGCTGACGTCGGACTTGCACGCAAATGCTTGTAACGGCTGAACTACAGGGCATTCGCCTTTGACCCTGCGATCAAGCGGATGCTAGAGTACGTTGACCCAATGCCGAAAGCACCCCATGGCCTGCTAGGGGCACTGGTCGTCTTAAGTCTTGTGTCGGCTGCCTGCGGCGCGAAAACGCCGCCGAAGGTGGCTGCTGCACCCGCTCCCGCTCCGCCAGCCATCGAATCACCTGCGCCTGCTCCGACCGAAGTGGCCACTCCGCCTCCGGCAGCGGTCCCTCCTTCCGAGCGCGCCGAAGCGGTTCCGCAGAATGCCGCACCGGCCAGAGGTGAGCTGCAGGAGCGGTCCGAGCCCGCGCCGATCGATCAGCTGCTGGAGACGTCCGAAACGGCGCCGCCCCCTCGGCCGGAGACCGAAAAGACGGTTGCCCAGGACCTCCAGACGGGCGTTCACGACATTGAAATCCCGCTGAACGATCGTGTGCTGTCGTACGTAGAGCTATTTACGGGACGGCTCAAGGGGTATCTGGAGGACGGGATGAGCCGTGGCGCCCGTTTCCTTCCGATGATTCAGGACGTGTTCCGGGCGGAAGGGCTTCCCCTCGACCTCGCATACGTGCCGCTCATCGAGAGCGCCTTCAAGCCCAATGCGCTCTCGCGTGCACAGGCGAAGGGCATGTGGCAGTTCATGAAGGGCACGGCGCTCGAGAACGGACTGCAGCACGACTGGTATATCGACGAGCGTTCCGACCCTGAGAAGGCGACTCGCGCGGCTGCCAAGTACCTGAAGACGCTGTACAGCATGTTCGACGACTGGCATCTGGCGCTGGCGTCCTACAACGGTGGACCGGGTCGCGTGCAGCGCGCGATGCAACGTTCGCGCAAGGCGGATTTCTGGAGCCTGTCCGACAGCAGGCGCTACCTGCCTCGCGAGACACGCGATTACGTGCCGCTGATCCTCGCTGCCGTCGTCATCGCGCGCAACCCCGCGCAATACGGCATGAATATCCAGCCGATCGAGGTGCCGGCGTTCGAGACCGTCACGGTCTCCACAGCGGTTGATCTGCGGCGAGTCGCGGAATGGGCGGGCACGCAGGTCGAAACCATTCAGGAGCTCAACCCTGAGCTGCGCCGGTGGACGACTCCGCTCCGAGCGACCGAGTACGAGCTCAAGGTTCCGCAGGGAACCGCCGCGACCGTCACCGAGCGTCTTGCGACGATGCCGTCTGACGAGCTCGCGCCGCTGAATCACTACACCGTCAAGAAGGGCGACACGATGCTCGGCGTCGCGCGAAAGCTGGGCGTGACCCGCTCGGATCTCGCCGAAGCGAATTACCTTTCGACGAAGGCCGCGCTCAAAGCCGGGCAGCGGCTGATCGTGCCGCGCGCCCCATCCCTCGGGTTAGAGGCTCGAAACGACAGCGAGGCCCCGGCTCGGCAGCAAGACGCAGACGTTGTCCCCGCCAGCAATCGCGTTCCGGCGCGCGCGAAGGTCGAACGCGCGGAAGCCGTCCGTATCACCCACCGTGTGAAACGGGGCGAGACGCTCTTCTCGATCGCGCGGCGTTACGACACGACCGTCGAGTCGCTGAAAGAATGGAACCGCCTGCGCGGCAACACCATTCACGCAGGACAACGGCTCACCGTCTATCGACAGTCCGGCCTGGCTGCTGACTGATCGCGAAGACGCTGGTTCTACGCGTTGAAATCTCGCCGAAATCGTGCGATCGCTTCGTCGGGCGCGGGCCCGCGTCCGAGCGCGTGGGCTTCACAGATCTCGTAAACGCGCCGCCATTCCTGATACAGCGCATGTCGTTCCTTGTTCGGAGCGATACGTGACGCCGCAACGGGTTCAGTGAACCCGGCGACGATCTCCTTCCACGTCGTTGGCCGGCCCTCGTGCGTCGCGTGTGCATGCGCGGCGCGCAGCGCTGCCCCCAGTGCTGCGGAATTGGCGACCTCGAGCTGATAGACCTCCGCACCGAACACGTCGGCCATGACGCGAAGTATCTCGCGATTGGCCGCCGCACCTCCGGTCGCAAGGATGGTCTCGACACGCACGCCCATCCAGGATGAATGAATCGCCATCGCCAGCTGCTGCGACTCGACAAGTGCCCGAATCGTCGACGGACCCTCGGATGGCTGACCGTAGCGGTGGACGCCGGGAGTCGATACGGCCGGCGTGATTTCCGGCTCGAACCACGGCAGCATGATGCCGCCGGACGCCGGCGGCGTCCGAGCCAGGGCGTCTGAGAATGCTCTCCAGTCCAACGCGAGAGCCTCGCGCACGCGCTCACGGGCGAGCGATCCGTTCTTGAAGACTGTCAGCCCCATGTAAGCACCGGTGGGGGATCCGAATACGTGACCGGTCCCCGACCGATCGACCCGCGCGTCGTCCATGAGGCCGAACACCGTGTCGCTGGTTCCCATCGACACGGCCATGCGTCCCTCTGAAACCAGACCTGTTCCGATCAAGCTGCACGGGTTGTCTCCCGACCAGGCGATCAGGTGAGCCGGCGCGTAGCCGTATCGCTTCTGCCAATACGGCGCTAGCAATCCGATGGGCGTCCAGGACTCGGCGACTGGAGGCAGCTTCGCGTCCAACTCCGGAGCGGTGGCAGCGAGCGCGACGGGCCACCATCGACGGGCTCGCAGGTCCATCAGGTTCATGCCGGATCCGTCGCCTGGATCGATCGGAGCGTGATGCCCACTTAAGAGCGACGCGAGGAATGAGCTCACCAGATGAAT
>DASRJE010000018.1:0-5157 GCA_035649635.1 Vicinamibacterales bacterium
ACCATGAGCGAAGGCTGTCCCTGCCCAGCCGAAGCTGTCGCGTCGTTCGAAGCAGCAAGGACGTCCGCCTCCGCCTAAGGCTACGACATGTCCGCCGGTTGTCAGAACGAGGTGCCGGCTGCGACGTAGAAGCGCGCGTCACCCCGACTCACCGGGCCGAGACTCTTCAGCGGCACGCCGACACCCGTCCGGATGCGAATCGGTAAGAACGAGAACAGCGTGATGTCGCTCGACAGTTCGGCTCCGGTAGAAAGCAGTTGCGGGGATCCCAGCCGATCGACCCGGCTGGCCGCCCCGACGCTGTCCATGAACCACGATCCAGACAGGCCCCGCAGATACAGCGGCAGCGCCCCCACTCCGCGGCTGACGCGAGCGATCGGCAGGCGCATCTCGGTCCGGGTGCTCCACAGCGCATTGGCCGCCACAAATCCCGCCGGATAACCCCGCACCTCGAAGTCGGAATCGCCCCCCTCGAAGACGGCTGTCGTGCCGACACCACCCGCAGTCAGGCGACTTGCCGCAGGCCCCCGCTGTTCGGCGATCCGTGCGGTCGCGGCAAACACCGGCCGGCCGGCGGTCGTCCACGATGGAAACGATCGATAGACCGATCCCGCCAGATCCCAACCCGATCGCCAGCGATCGCCTGCGGTGGCCTTGAGATAGTCGACCGATGCCGACATCCGGACGCCGTCCTGAACCGAGATCGACCGAAGCCCCGCCTGCACGTTGCCGAATGTCAGGCCCACTGCTCCACCGACGAGCATCGGATCTTGACGGACCGGATCGGCTGCGGCGATCGCCGTGATGTCACCGGCGTTTTCACGAGAACGGTCTTCAATCTGGACGCTTGCGCTGAAGAGCGCCTCTCGCCGTATGGTCTCCCAGGGGACTGCGATTCCGGCGACGCCTGATAGCTTCCGTTCAAGGCGCAGCAACTCCCCGGCGTCGGATTCGATACGCTGCTCGAGACGCCACGTCGAAGCAATCTGGCCAAACAACTGCACATGCGGGAATCGGCGGTAGACGTAACTCGCCGATCCCATCATGCGGCCGCCGGAGCCGTACGCGGCATTCCCCTGCCACGCATGACGGCCGATCACGTCCACCCCGAACGTAGCCGCGCCTGCGAACACGCCCAACTCCTCCACCGTCTCGAACTCCGGGGACCATCCGGTAGGAATCAGATCGCGTGCCGGGACGTATGCGCGCGTGGCTGTCGTCTCGATCGAGGTCGGCAACGCGGCTGAATCGGCAGACCGTTGAGAGAACTCGGCTGAAAGTTCGGACGCGGCGATCCAACCGGCGCGATCGATCTCGAGACGCTCGAGATGAAGGCCATCCGCGTGGGTCACGACAGCCACGACTGTCGTTCGACTCGCGCGTGCGTCCGGTGCCAAGGCATTCGTCGTCGGCCGCGGTGGAACCACGGCGACTTCATGCAATCCTGTCTCGACCCGCGCTGTCACATAGAGACGCGGGTCGGCATCGCCGTTGAGCTCGAGCGCATACAGCTCGCGGACTCCTGTGCGATCGGAGGTGAACAACAATCGACTGACGCCCGCGGGCGCGCTGGCGTCCCACTCCGGCGTCTCTTCCAGTGCACGATCGTTGGTCAGCGATTGCAGCAGCCGTCCATCGGCCGACAGCAGCACGAGATCGAGCGATGCCCCGCGCGTGAAACGCAGGGCGGCGAGCCGCGTGCCATCGGGTGACCAGCGCGCCGCTCCCCAGGCGATCGTTGTCGAGAACTCGGTGAGCGGCGCAATCGTCCCGGACGCGACATCGACCGTCACCAGCCGGCTTCGATCGGCGTCGTACTGCACGGCGACAACCGTGCGCCCGTCGGAGTGAATGTCTGGCGACGACAGACGCGCCGAGCGAGTCAGACGTGTAATCGCGCCCGAGGCGATCTCGACTCGATACAGATCGCCGAACAGGCGGGCGTTGTCCACGAGCGCGAGCTGCGAGAACACGATCGAGCGTCCATCGGGCGACCACGCAAACGCGTGCGCGCTGTTCGTGCGCGAGATGCGTCGAGCGTTGCAAGTCTGCAGATCGGCAACATAGAGACCCAACGGCCTCCGGCCCTCGTCGCTGGCGAGAAACGCGACGCGGGATCCGTCCGGCGAGACCCGTGGCAAGGCTGTGAAGTGCGCCGTGTCACACAGCCGACTCGTCTTGGCCAGACCTGGAGGAGTCGCGCGAAGCCGGTCGCGCAGCTGCGTCGCCTCGTCACGTTCAGCGGCGATCCAGTCGTTCCACTCCTGCGTCAGGGTCCGTCCGCCAAAGAGCTCGCCGACGCCGTAACCGCGTGACACGATCGATCCAAAGCTGCCCGCGCGTTGTCTCATCCAGGCTGGCACGGTGTCCGCTCCGTAACGATCGGCGAGATGCTCGAGGAAGAGTCCCCCGTACACGTAGTGACGGTCGAGCGGCCAGGCGCCTCGATCGGATTCGGCTTCGTCCAGGTGAGGCCCATTTGTCTCGAGCAGAGCCGCTCGCAAGATCTCGGGAAACCGAGTTCCGCGGACCCGCCCGCCGGCGGTCAGCCGCGATTCGTAGAACGTGGCGAGTCCTTCGATCAGATAGGCGCCGTCGAAGATATGGGGGAACGTCAGCTCGCTGCGTCCAAACACGATTCGCAGCACGCGCCATCCGCGACGCGCCTCGTCGAGATGGAACACATGTGCGAGCTCGTGCGTGACGAGCAGCTCGATCGGGTCGTCGGTGTAGAACACGTCGTCTTCGATCGGCGTGTGCGCGAACGCCACGACCCTGTTCGTGGGAATCGGCGTGGCCGCCCCGTTGAACACATCGCCCTGATCCACGATGACGATGCGGATCTTGCCTCGTGGCGTCGTTCCATAGGCGCGGCTCAGACGCCCATGCGCCGCTTCGGCCTGAATCGCGACACGCCGCGCGTAGTCTTCCAACCCGGCTTCGAAGGTCAGAATGAAGTGTGGGGTCTCGAACGACCGGTACCTGGCGAAAGGAACACCGAATTGCGCGCTCGCATCACGTGCGAGCGCGACGCAGACCACACAGCACAAGGCGACTGTTCGCGTCCAGGTCAATCGCAGCTCATTCAAAGCAAAGGGCCTGCCTGCGGCCGCCAGGGGGAAAGACAGGCCAGCGACAGGCGAGGTCTCGCCGCTTGTCTCATCGATGCTGCAGCGACCCGACCTCCGCATCGGGCACTGCGTGGCACTGGAATCACGATCCGAGGCTGCGTTATGTTGACTTTGACCCGTATACCGCCATACGGTACGCCACTCTGAACGCCAAAAAGCCACTGCTCCGGAGGGCACCATGTTAGAGACCGCGGCCTCCGCCGCCGATGCCAAAGCAACCGATGCCGAGCGGAACGTGACGGACGGCTGGCACCTCGTCATCGAGGCGCTCACGCTCAATGGCATCAAGACCGTCTACGGTGTGCCTGGCATCCCGATCACCGACCTCGGCCGCCTGGCACAGGCCGCAGGCATGCGCGTGATCTCGTTCCGGCATGAGCAGCATGCCGGCAACGCAGCCGCCATCGCCGGATTCCTGACCAAGAAGCCCGGTATTTGCCTCACGGTGTCAGCCCCCGGTTTCCTGAACGGTCTGACCGCGCTGGCCAATGCGACGACCAACTGCTTTCCGATGATTCTGATCAGCGGCTCGTCTGAGCGCGAGATCGTCGACTTGCAGCAGGGCGATTACGAGGAAATGGACCAACTGGCCATTGCCAAGCCCCTCTGTAAAGCGGCGTTCCGCGTGCTGGATGCCGCCGACATCGGCATCGGTATCGCACGCGCGATCCGCGCTGCGGTTTCTGGTCGTCCGGGCGGCGTGTATCTCGATCTGCCGGGCAAACTTTTCCCGCAGGTGATGGACGCGGACGCGGGAGCCAGGTCACTCGTCAAGGTCGTCGACCCGGCACCGGCCCAACTGCCCGCTCCCGCCGCCGTCACGCGTGCGCTCAATGTGCTGAAGGCGGCCAAGCGTCCGCTGATTATTCTTGGCAAGGGCGCAGCATACGCGCAGGTCGACGATCAGATCCGCTCCTTGGTCGAAAAAACGGGCATACCCTTCCTGCCGATGAGCATGGCCAAGGGCCTCTTGCCTGACACACACCCGCTGTCTGCGGGTGCAGCGCGCTCGACGGTGCTGAAAGACGCCGACGTCGTCATGCTGATTGGCGCCCGCCTCAACTGGCTTCTGTCTCACGGCAAGGGCAAGACCTGGGGTGAGCCCAATTCGAAGAAGTTCATCCAGATCGACATCGAGCCCAAAGAGCTGGATAGCAACGTCGAGATCGCCGCGCCCGTGGTGGGCGATATCGGCTCGTGCGTATCCGCCCTGCTCGAGGGCATGGACGCGCAGTGGCCGGCGGCACCGGCTGACTGGATCCGCGACGTCAACGCGAAGAAGGAAGCGAACATCGCCAAGATGGCATCCAAGCTGACGAGAGCGTCAGCGCCCATGGATTTCCACAGCGCGCTCGGTGCACTGCGGACCATCATCAAAGAGCGGCCGGACGCCATCCTCGTCAACGAAGGCGCCAACACCCTCGATATGGCGCGCAGCGTCATCGACATGTATCAGCCACGCAAACGGCTGGACGTGGGTACGTGGGGTGTCATGGGCATCGGCATGGGCTTCGCCGCGGCGGCCGCCATCGAAACCGGGAAACCTGTGCTGGCGATAGAAGGTGACAGCGCCTTTGGCTTCTCCGGCATGGAAGTGGAAACGATTTGCCGGTACAACCTGCCCGTCTGCATCGTCGTCTTCAACAACAACGGCATCTATCGCGGAACCGAGGTCAATCCCACCGGCGGTTCCGATGTGGCGACAACGGTCTTCGTGAAAGACGCGCGTTACGACAAGATGATGGAAGCGTTCGGTGGCGTCGGCGCTCATGTGACCACGCCGGACGAGTTGAGCCGTGCGGTGAACCAGGCCATGGACTCGGGTCGGCCGACCCTCGTCAACGCGGTCATCGACCCGGCGGCCGGCAGCGAGAGCGGGAGCATCGGCAGGCTGAACCCGCAGAGCGCAGCTTCGAAGAAATAGCCTGAATCGATTCGAGAGGGTCTCTTAGATGGGGAAGGCACTAGACGGCGTTCGCATTCTCGACTTCACTCACGTTCAATCAGGGCCAACGTGCACGCAGCT
>DASRJE010000019.1:0-2886 GCA_035649635.1 Vicinamibacterales bacterium
CGTCGTGGCGCGCGAAGATGTGCCCGGTGACAAACGCCTCGTGGCCTACATCGTGCCGCGCGCCGCCGCCGAGGCCGTGGACGTCGCCGAAATGCGGAGCCACCTACAGGCGCGTCTGCCTGACGTGATGGTGCCCACGCACTTCGTCACCCTGTCGTCCTTCCCGCTTACGCCCAACGGAAAGCTCGATCGGAAGTCGCTGCCACCTCCAGCGACGCTGATAACGGCCGCGCTGCCGGCGCCAGCCGAACTTCCGGCTGGCGAGATCGAAGAGTTGATCGCGGGCATCTGGCGAGACGTCCTGCAGCTTCAGGAGGTGGGCACACAGGACAACTTCTTCGACCTCGGGGGGCATTCCCTGTTGGCGGTGCAGGCGCACCGACGCTTGAAGAAAGCATTCGACCAGTCAATCTCGATGACCGATCTGTTCCGCTTCCCGACGATCCGCTCGCTTGCTCGGTTCCTGAGCGGCAGCGGGACCGAGCAGCAAACGCGTGCCGCTGTCGCCGATCGTGCCGAGATGCGGCGACGATCCGTCACGATGAGAGCCCGGCGCTCTCACGCGGGCCGTGCAGGCGGGGACCCCGACAGCGTCGAACAAGATGCCTGATTCTTGGTCGACGCAGATGCACACTTCATGAGCACACCTGCCGAAGCGCTTCTCACCGATATCGCCGTGATCGGGATGGCCGGGCGCTTCCCGGGGGCGCGAACGGTCGACGAGTTCTGGCGAAACCTGCGCGACGGAGTCGAGTCCATCCAGCAGTACGCGGATGCCGACCTGTTGGCCGCTGGTGTCGATCCGGAACTGCTCGAGGATCCCCACTACGTCAAGGCCGGCGCCCCCCTTTCGGACATGGAGCTCTTCGACGGCTCGTTCTTTGGTTTCTCGCCGCTCGAGTCGTCCATTCTGGATCCGCAACACCGGCTCTTTCTCGAGGTGTCGTGGGAGGCGCTCGAGCATGCGGGGCACGTGCCGGAGGGGTTCCTTGGATCGATAGGAATTTTCGCAGGCTCTGGTCATCACTCGTACCTGTCTGATCACCTCCTGACCAACAAGTCGCTCGTCCGCTCGGTGGGGCGTTTCCTGCTCCGCCATACCGGCAACGACAAGGACTTCATGGTCACGCGAGTGTCATACCTCCTCGACCTGCGCGGTCCCAGCGTCAACATCCAGACGGCGTGTTCGACCTCGCTCGTCGCGATCCACGCGGCCTGTCAGAGCCTGTTGAACGGCGAGTGCGACATGGCCCTGGCCGGCGGCGTCACCGTGGAGCTGCCGCATCGGCACGGCTACAGATACGAACCAGGCGAAATACTCTCTCCCGACGGACATTGCCGCGCCTTCGATGCCGGCGCGCAGGGCACCGTGTTTGGCAGCGGTGCTGGAGTCGTGGTTCTGCGGCGCTTGAGCGATGCCATCCGAGACCGCGACACCATACTCGCCGTCGTCAAAGGGTCGGCCGTCAATAACGACGGCGCGCAAAAGGTGGGGTATCTGGCGCCCAGTGTCGATGGGGTGGCGCGCTGCATCTCCGAGGCATTGGCCGTCGGCGACATCGATCCCGCCACGGTCTCCTACGTGGAAGCGCATGGGACAGGCACCTCAGTCGGCGATCCCATCGAGCTCAGTGCGTTGAAACAGGCGTTTCAATCGGCCACACGCAAGCGGAGCTGCGGGATCGGCTCGGTGAAGACGAACATCGGTCACCTCGACACCGCGGCCGGCGTGGCGAGCTTCATCAAAGTCGTCCAGGCGCTCCGGCATCGGCAGCTTCCTCCTTCTTTGAACTTCGAGCAACCGAACCCGGCCTGCGAGATCGACGAAAGCCCGTTCTACGTGCAACGCACGTTGGCCGATTGGAAATGTCGCGAGCCTCGTCGCGCGGGTGTCACATCGCTAGGCGTCGGAGGCACCAATGCGCATGTGGTTCTCGAAGAAGCGCCACCGCGAGCTGCGTCCCTCCCATCGCGCGAGCACCAGCTCCTTCTTGTCTCTGCGAGGACGCCCGACCAGCTCAATCAGGCCACCGAGAACCTGGCGGCCTACTTGAGTGCGTCTCCGACCGTGAATCTTGCGGACGTGGCGCATACGCTGCGCGCGGGCCGGCGCGCGATGAAGTATCGACGCGCGGTCGTGACGGCGTCTATCTGCGATGCACCATCCGTGCTGCGCCGTTCCAGTGAGCGAGGCGAGGCGGTGGTGCCGGCTGCCGACAAGCCTCGACCGGTCGTGTTCATGTTCGCGGGCGGCGGCGCTCAGTACGTCAACATGGCCGCGGATTTGTACAAAGGCGAGCCCGCCTACCGCGCCGCGATGGACGAGTGCCTGAAGAGCCTCGCACAGAGAGTGCCCTACGAATGGAAATCGCTGCTCTATCCTCAACCGGGCGGGGAGGCAGATGCCGCGGCGGCTCTGGAGCGACCTTCGTTGGGCCTTCCAGCGCTGTTTGCCACGCAGTACGCCCAGGCACGCACGTGGATGGCGTGGGGCATCAAGCCGTCCGCATTCATCGGGCACAGTATGGGCGAGTACACGGCGGCACACCTCTCCGGCGTGCTGACGCTCGAGGAGGCCCTGCATCTGGTCTGGCTTCGAGGACAGCTGTTCGAAACCTTGCCGGCCGGCGCGATGTTGAGCGTGGGCATGGATCCCAACGAGCTTCGGACGCTGATGAGTCCGGGGCTGGACATTGCTGCCATCAACGCACCGACGTTGTGCGTGGCATCGGGTCCGGTCGCGCTCGTCGACGAGCTCCAGCGAACGCTCACCGAGCGCGGCGTCGACACGCGGCGCGTGCGAGTGGCCGCGGCTGCCCATTCCCGGATGGTCGACCCGATTCTCGACGAGTTCCGTGCGTTCTTTTCGCGCGTGACACTCAGGCC
>DASRJE010000020.1:0-8439 GCA_035649635.1 Vicinamibacterales bacterium
CCGAACGCGTAGATATCCGTGCGGAAGTCGGTGTGATCGCCTTCGATCTGTTCAGGCGCCATGTACAGCAGGGTGCCCAGTACGAGGCCTGACCCGGTATGGTCTGCCGTCACCTCGTGCGAAGTGGAACTGGACTCCACGCGATCCCGGACGTCGCTCGCGGCCTGCTGTTTCGCCAATCCGAAGTCCAGCAGCTTGGTTGTAAATGCTGGTGACGTTCCATCGGCAGGGACAAGGAAGATATTGCTTGGCTTGAGATCGCGGTGAACGATGCCACCGCGATGTGCCCGGTCGAGCGCGGAGGCGATCTGCGCCGCGTAGTGGAGGGCCTCGCTCAGCGGCAGCGGCTCTCGTGCCAGACGCGCGGCCAGCGTTTCTCCCTCGAGCAGTTCCATTACCAGATAGCGCACGGTGAGCGTGTCACGGCTATCATCGCGGGATTGGCCGGCGGCGACCGTTGCTTCACCAACGTCGTGGAGTACGCAGATATGAGGATGATTCAGGGTGCCGATCAGGCGTGCTTCGCGATCGAAACGTTCGCGTGCCTGTGAGTCGTTGACCACATGCGATGGCAAGACCTTGATGGCCACAGAGCGGCCGAGCCTGGCGTCGCGAGCGCGGTAGACCTCGCCCATGCCGCCGGCACCGATGCGTGTGCCAACCTGGTAAGGACCGATTCGTGTGCCTTCCAGGTTCGCGGACAACGCGAAGTCGGCGAGCGAAACGGCGAGTGGGGTTTCCAGGAACTCGCCGGCCTTATCGTGGGAGGCCAGCAGGCGCTCGACCTGCTGCCGCATACGCGCGTCTTGCCCGCAGGCAGCCGCGAGGTACGCCGAACGCGCGGACACCGGCAGTGTCAAGGCGTGTTCGAAGACGGCTCGGGCGCGCGGCCAGTCGAGGGGAGGAACCGACATTGTCGGCAGCAGAGATTCTAACCGTAGAACTCGCGGCGATACACCTTCTTGCGGTTTTCTGCGTGGCGTCGACCATTGCCTGTGGAGGATCAGCGAACATGACCGCAGCGGCGCCCCTGAGCCGGGCTGAGCAGTCGGCATTCGAGGAGACAAGCCGATATGAGGACGTCCGTGCATTCATCGGTGCGCTCAGTCGTGAGACGACGAAGGTGCACGTCGACACGTTCGGAAAGTCCGAAGAGGGTCGCGATCTTCCACTGCTTGTCCTCGGCGACCCGCCGGCAGCGGCCCCTGCCGCCCCGCCGCACTCACTCCCCGTAGTTCTCGTGATGGCCAACATCCACGCCGGCGAGGTTGAAGGTAAGGAGGCTGTCCTGCACCTGGCGCGCCGGATGACGATTGGGGATCTGCAGCCGCTCCTGAGATCGGCGATCTGGCTGTTTGCTCCGATCTACAACGCCGACGGCAACGAGCGGGTGAGTTTCGACAACAGGACCGAGCAGAACGGTCCGATCGGCGGGGTCGGCACACGCGAGAACGCGAAAGGGCTCGATCTGAATCGCGATTTCATGAAGCTCGAATCCGCGGAAGCGCGAGCACTCGTCGCGCTTTTCACCCGCTGGGATCCTGACGTCGTCGTCGATCTGCACACGACCAACGGCTCATATCACGGGTATCACCTGACCTACGCTCCGCCACTCAATCCAAACACTGATGCGCGTATCAGCGGGTTCATTCGCGAGCGGTTATTGCCCACTGTTCGTGAATCGATGATGCGGCAGGGCTGGCGTACATACGACTACGGCAACTTCACGACCGTGGCGTCGATCGAGGAAGAGCTCGAGGCATTTGCGCCGGGTGAGGCACGTCAGAAAGTCTGGCGCACCTACGATGCCCGTCCGCGTTTCGGCGGCAGCTATGCCGGTTTGCGCAACCGGATTGCCATCCTGTCGGAAGCGTACAGCTATCTGGATTTCGAGCGACGGGTCAAAGTCACCGAGGCGTTTGTCGAAGAGATCGTGAGATTCGTGGCGGCAAACGCCGATGAGATTGGTGTGCTCACCTCGCGCGCCGATTCCGAGTGGGTCGATCGCGGCGCGCCGGCAGAGGCCGGCATCTCATTTGGGCTGCGTCGCTTGCCGAGTCCCATGGACATTCTCGTCGGGGCTGTCGAGGCGAAAGTCAATCCACGGTCAGGCAAGATGATGACGGCGATGGTCGAGAGCGCTGTGACTCCGACGAGCATGACGGTGTTCGATGGATTCATGACAACCGCGGTCCGGCCTGTGCCACGCGAGTACGTGATGCAACCGTTGCCCGGCGATTTGCACGTGACGACAGCGCGTCTGCTGAAGGCGCACGGCATCAGGGTGGAGGAACTGGCCGCCGCTACGCGTGTGACGGTCGATCGATTCACCATCGAACGCGTGAACCACGCCGAGCGTGCGTTTCAGGGCCACAAGGAAACATCGCTCGCGGGCCGATTCGAGCGCAGCACCGTTGAGATGCCAGCCGGGTCGATCGTCGTGCGCACGAACCAGCCACTGGGCCGGTTGGTGTTCTACCTGCTGGAACCAGAAAGCAACGACGGGCTCACGACATGGAATGTGCTTGATGAGGCGCTGACGGTTGGCGCTACCCACCCGATTGTCAAGTCAGCGCCCGGTCAGACGCTGCAGACCCGACCGTCGCCCTGATCCAGCGCGATACGCCTCTACGTTGTTCAGCGGCAACCGATAATGAGACGTGGAGACCGGCGGGGAAGTCCTGGGCGCGGAGCGGGAGAGCGTTGCCTTCCGATCGATGCTTTGGCTGGTGGCGACGGCGGCGTTCATGCAGATGCTCGACACCACCATCGTCAACACCGCGCTGCCGGCGATGGCGGTGAGCCTGGGTGAATCGCCGCTGCGAATGCAGGCGGTGGCCGCATCGTATGCTCTGGCCGTCGCGATGGTAATTCCGGCATCGGGTTGGCTGGCGGATCGATTCGGCACGCGTGGCGTCTTCGTCGCAGCGGTCGTGTTGTTCTCCCTCGGCTCGCTGGCCTGTGCCGCGTCAAGAGGGCTGACGCAGCTCGTGGCTGCGCGCGTCTTACAAGGCGTGGGCGGCGCGATGCTCCTGCCGGTTGGCCGTCTCGTGGTGCTGCGGGTCGTGCCGCGCGCGGAGTTTCTGGCAGCCATGAGCTTTGTGACGATCCCAGGTCTGATCGGACCGCTGGTCGGCCCGACGCTGGGCGGCTGGCTCGTCCAGGTTGCGTCCTGGCACTGGATCTTTCTGATCAACATTCCACTCGGCGTTGCAGGTGGCATCGCGGCGCTGAAAGTGATGCCCGATCTGCGGCAGCCGGTCAGCCGTTTCGATGCCCTCGGCTACCTGCTGCTCGCCTACGCGATGGTGGCTGTGTCCGTGGCGCTGAATGCCTTGTCTGCGGATCAGCCACGACATGCCGCCGTGGTGATCCTGGTTGTGTCCGGTCTCGCGACGATGGTCGCGTACTGGCTGCATGCCGCGCGCACCCAGCAACCGCTCTTTCCGCTGGCCCTGTTCAGGGTCCACACGTTCAGCGTCGGGATCCTCGGTAATTTGTTCTCCCGCGTCGGTAGCGGCGGGATGCCGTATCTCATTCCGCTGCTGATGCAGGTGCCGATGGGGTATTCGCCGATGCATGCTGGCATGATGATGGTCCCGGCCGCGCTGGCGGGAATGTTCTCCAAGCGGATGGTCGTGCCGCTGGTGCACCGGCTCGGGTATCGCCGCGTGCTCGTTGGCAACACGCTGCTGGTCGGCACCGCGATGGCCAGCTTCGCCCTCGTGCGACCGGGGCTCCCGCTGTGGGTGCACGTCGTGCAATTTGCTATCTTTGGCGCCGTCAACTCGCTGCAGTTCACCGCGATGAATACGCTGGCCCTTCGCGACCTCGATGGCGAGCTCGCGAGCGGTGGGAACAGTCTTCTCTCGATGGTGATGATGTTGTCGATGAGCCTCGGTGTCGCGGTGGCGGGCGGTCTGCTGGGCGCATTCGGTGGCGCAAGCGCCGGTCTCGATACCATCAGCGCGTTCCGCTGGAGTTTTGTGTGTGTCGGGCTGGTGACGATTACGTCGGCCGCGATCTTCGCGCAGCTCGAGCCCACCCACAGCCTGCCGCAGACGACGGTTCAGGAAGCCGAAGCGCACTGAACTAAGTCAAAGGTCAAAAGTCAAAAGTAAGGTCAAGGTGCCTGCGATTACAATGAGCGGCGCCTGACAGGCGACTCGCTTTCATGACTCTTTCGGCTGGCACCGCTCATGGTTCAAGGTCGTTTTCGCACGTCGGGCAATGCGGCCGCCTACGACATCGAGCGCAATGGCCGGCGGTTCATCATGGTCACGGAGCCCGACAATCCGCGTCCCGTTCGCGAGCAGATCACCGTCGTCATCAACTGGCTCGAGGAGCTGAAACGGCTCGCACCGCGTTGAGTGGCGAGAGGTCAAAGGTCAAAGGTCAAAAGTCAAAGGTAAGGGCAAAGGTCAGGGGCAAAGGTCAAAGGTAAAAGGTAAAGTGCAAAGTAAGGAGCCCTGTGTCATGAGTGCATCGATCGATCGCCGTCGCTTTCTCGCCGCGCTTCCCGCATTGGCGATGTCGCCTCGGATGCTCGCGCAATCGCCGGCAGGTCCGGCGTTTCGCGTCAACGGGCTGAGTCAGATCACGCTCACTGTTTCCGACGTCGCGCGATCGCTCGACTTCTATCAGGGACTGTTCGGCATGCCGGTGCAGGCGCGCCAGGGATCGACGGTGCTGCTCAGGATCGGCAATGGACCGAGGTTTCTCGCGCTTCGACAGGCGGCAGGCGGCGAGCGTCCAAGCATCAGTGCCCTTGGATTTGGCGTGCAGGGTTTCTCCATCGATCGCGCGATGCAGACGCTCGCTGCACATGGCATCACCGCTGCCCCATCCACTGCCGAGAGGCCGGGACCGAAGCAGGCGCTCGTGCGCACACGTCGCCAGAGCGAAGGCGGATCGGCGGACGGCAGCACGCGCGACCTGTTCGTCGCCGATCCGAGCGGCGTCGTCTTTCAGCTCCACGACGTCAGCTACTGCGGCGGTAGCGGCGCGCTGGGCAACGCGTGTCCGGCCTCACAGCCATCGCCAAAGCCGGGACTCATCGCGGTGAAGGACACGAGTCACTTCACGATTGCGGCGAGCGATCCGACAACCGTCGACATGTACCTCGATCTCTTCGGCTTCAAGCCGATGGTGTATCAGGCCGCGACGCCGGCGTGGCAAGTCGGCAGTGGCGTTCACTTTCTCATGTTCATCGGCGGCGGCGGTCCACAGCGCGCCGGTGGCGCAGGCACTGTGCCGGCCGCTGGTCGCGCCGGCGGGGCGCCGGCTGGGCGCGGCGCGGCGGATGGTCGTGGGGCTGCCGGGGGCGGGCCTGCACGCGCGGCCGGGATCGATCATGCCTGCATCGCCATGGACAACTTCGATCCGGCCGTCATTACCAAGCTGCTGGTCAGCTACGGGCTCAAGCAGCAGGAAGGGCAGGGGCGATCGCCGCTCGTCACGTATATCTCGCTGCGAATGCCGAATCGCGGTGGCGCCGAGGGAGGGACGCCGGAGTTGTATTTCACGGACCCTGACGGCCTCGCGATTCAACTCCAGGATGTGAAGTACTGCGGCGGTGGCGGATTCCTTGGCGAGCTTTGCCCGCCGTTGCCGCCTGCCTGACGCAGTTGTACGAGCCAACCGCCTAGCTTGCCCTGCGGCCGGCAACTTGCGAGCATGGTGCCCATGCGTCTCTCACTGTTAGAGCCTGAGTTCGGCTGGGGTGAGAAAGATGAGGCGGGCCCGCAGACCGCGGATTCGCGCGAACGCGGCTTTGTTCGCGACGTCGACGAAGACGCACTGGGCCACTCGGAGAGTCTGGATCCCGACGAGGTCGGCGACATCGCGGACGAAGGGCCTGGGCGTCGCGGGTGACGCGCGGCGTGCCGATCTGATCGCGCTGATTTGACCTGAGGTCCTTATCTGGTCATGATAAGGTCATGACGAGGGCCAAAGTGTCCGAGCTCAAAGCGCGGTTGAGCGCCTACCTCGCCGATGTCCGCGCCGGTGGTGAAGTTCTGGTGTGCGATCGCTCGACGCCAATCGCTCGCCTGGTGCCCGTGGACGACGCCGCCGACGACCTCGTCATCGTTCCCGATTCTGCACCTCCCGCGTCGCTCAAGAAACTCGCCGGCGTACGCCCAAGAGGGCCGGTAGACATCGATCACCTTCTGCGCGAGCAGCGTCGCGATCGGTGATCGTCTATCTCGATTCGAGCGTCGTGTTGCGACCGTTACTGGCACAGGGGAATCGTTTGCAGGAATGGGGGGACTGGCAGGTCGCATACGCCAGTGAAGTGCTCGGGATCGAGTGTCGACGTGCCATCGATCGCCTGCGGCTCGAAGGACTCTTCGATGATAAACAGGTCGCGCGGGCCGGAGAAGCCCTCGTCCAGATTGAGCACACGATCCGTCGGATCAAGTTGAGCAGCTCGATCGTACGCGAAGCGTCCAGGACGATGCCGACGATCGTCAAGACGCTCGACGCAATCCATCTCGCGAGCGCCATGGTGATACGCGAGCGGCGCGGCGTGGAACTGGTATTTGCCACCCACGACGATCAGCAGGCAACGGCTGCACGGGCGCTCGGCTTTGCGACGATAGGAACCAAGCCGGAGCGGTGAGAGCGGTTGTCGCTCTATCGGTTCCGCCCGATCATCTCGAGCAGTACTGGAGTCATAATTAGCCGGCGTCAGCTCAATGGAGGCGAACATTTGAAGGTTCAAGCCGCGATCGCTGTTGCCGCGCTGCTCGTCACGTCAGTCGTCGCCCAGGTCAAACAGGGGAGTGCACACGACTTCTCGGCTGCGAGGTTGACTGCGAGCCCGACCACGAGTTGGCCGACGAACGGCGGCAACCTGTATAACCAGCGCTACTCACCGCTCAAGGCGATCGACCGGACGAACGTCACGAATCTCAAAGGTGTGTGGCGTACACGTGTGCGTGGTTCGGGTACTCAACCGCAGTACTCGGGGTTCGCGCAGCCACTCGTGTATGACGGCGTCGCGTACGTGAGCACGGGCGCCAACGACGTGTTCGCGCTGTCGATCGACACGGGCGAGATCCTCTGGCAGTACGAAGCAAAGCTCGACTCCAACATCACCTCCGTTTGTTGTGGCTGGAACAACAAGGGTGTCGCAATCAGTGAAGACAAGGTCTTCATCGGGCAGCTCGATGGCAAGCTTCTCGCGCTCGATCGCGCGACAGGCAAAGTCGATTGGTCGATCCAAGCGGAACGTTGGCAAGAGAACTTCTCGATCACCGCCGCGCCGCTCTATGTAAACGGCAGAGTGATTATCGGGTTTGCCGGCGGTGATCGCGGCACGCGCAGTCGACTGAAGGCATACGATGCGAAGGACGGCCGTCTGATCTGGACCTTCTACACGATTCCTGGTCCTGGTGAACCCGGTCATGAGACGTGGCCGAAAGACAACGACGCGTGGAAGTATGGCGGCGCAGCGATCTGGCAGACGCCGGCCGTCGATAGCGAACTCGGTCTCCTCTATTTTTCGACCGGCAACGCCGCGCCGGATTACAACGGTGCCTTCCGCGCCGGCGACAACCTGTACGCGGCATCGATGCTGGCGATCGATCTGGCGACGGGAAAGTATCGCTGGCACTTTCAGCAGGTCCATCACGACATCTGGGACTACGACGCGGTCAATCCCGTCGTTCTCATGGACGTGAATATCGCCGGGCGCACCCGCAAGGCGATTGCGGAAGTCGGGAAGACGGGTTGGGCCTACATCCTCGATCGCGAAACGGGCAAGCCCCTCATCGGCATCGACGAGAAGCCGGTACCGCAGGAGCCACGGCAGAAGACCGCGGCAACACAACCGTTCCCACGCGGGGACGCCATCGTGCCGCAGTTGATCGAAATCGCGCCGGAAGGGCACGCGCTCGTCAACGACGGGCGCATCTTCACCCCCTTCGTCGGCAAGGATCCGACGATCGTCGCGCCCGGCATCTGGGGTGGCGCCAGTTGGCCGCCGAGTTCCTACGATCCGGCGCAGCAGCGTCTGTTCGTCTGTGCGTCATCGGTGATCAACGGCTACACGGGCGGTGGTGACTCCAAGTTTGTGACGCCAACTGACGGCGTTGCCTACCTTGGCGGGGCAACGACGTTCACGCGGGTCGCGCGGACGGGCATCATCGCGGCGCTCGACGTGACGACGAACAAGCTGGCGTGGCGATATCAATGGCCCGAGCAGTGCTACAGCGGCACGCTCGCGACCGCAGGCGGGTTGCTCTTCGTCGGGCGCAACGACGGCCGCCTCATCGCGATCGATTCGGGCACCGGCAAGCAGCTCTGGGAGTTCCAGACCGGCGCCGGTATGCACGCGCCGGTGAGCACCTTCGAGCACAAGGGCAAGCAGTACCTGCTGGCGTTCTCGGCGGGCAGCGCGCTGATCGGGTCGGCGCGCGGCGACAGCGTCTGGTT
>DASRJE010000021.1:0-6701 GCA_035649635.1 Vicinamibacterales bacterium
CTTCTGTGTCGCCTGCCACGTGATGCGCGCGTTTGCGTTCTTATATGCGTTCTTGTACGTCACGCTCGGCTGACTGGTGTCGGGCTGGTAGTTGTAGCCCCACTTTCCCTCCGCCGTGTTCGGGTAGAAGTTGCCGCAGCACGCGGGAAACGCCTTCTTCCCCTGCGTACGAGCCACCGAGTAGAACCACACGTGGTCCCTCTTGATCGGCCCGCCGACTCCTACCGACACGTCATAGTCGTGCAGGAGCGAGTTGATATTCTGGCTGAAGCCGGTCAGCGTGGCATACGCCCCGCCGTTGTTGTCGAACCAACTCTGCCTCGTGTACGTGGTGTGGTAGTTCCCGGCGAACTTATTGCCGCCCGTGCGCGGGACGATGTTGATCGAGGCGCCGCCCGACTCCGACTCACCGAGGGCGCCCGACACCTGGATCGAGATCTCCTGCGCGTTGCCGATGTCCGCGAGGTAGCCCTGTGTCAGGCCGCCAATCACCACCGAGCCGCCGGCGTTGATCACGTTGCCGTCAACCATGACCCGCCCCTGCTGCAGGTTCGTGGCGCTGTCGTCGCAACCTGATGTCGCTCCGCCTGGATTGAAGAAGCCGGAGCAGTCGAAGTTGAAAATCCCCGCCGCGCGACCATCGTCGCGGTCGCCAACGTTGAAGCCCGGGACGCCGGGGTTGCAGAACACGCCGACGCCACCGACGCAGATGCCCGAAAAAGTCCCCGGTGCGTACCCGCTCGTGATTCCTGGCGTCAGGGCCAGCAGGCTGCTGACGTTGCGAGGCGTGGGCAGCTCACGGACTTGGTCGCCCTGGAAGGTGATGGCCTGTCGCGAGTTCTGCGTGTCGATGGTTGGCGGCGCGGCCGTGACGATGATCGTTTCCGTGCGCTGCCCCACTGCCATCGCGGCATTCACGCTGGCGGTGAAACCGCTGGTCAAGACGACGTCGTTCCGCTGCTGCTTCGAGAAGCCCTCGAGCGTAAACGTTACGGTGTAGGTGCCGACCGGCAGGTTGATGATGCGGTACTGCCCGTCCGCGCCGGTCGTGCTCGACCGAACCTTCTCGATCAGCGCCGGACTCGCCACTTCAACCAACACTCCTGGCATCACGGCGCCGGACGAGTCTCGGACGACGCCGGTTATCTGTCCGGAATTCTCGGACTGAGCAAGTGCGGCCCAAGGCAACGCCGCGAGGACGGCCCCCAATATCAACACGATTCTGATGGCCTTTCCGGTCACTCCGAACCTCCTGTCCTCCCGCACCGAGCGTGGGTTCCTCTCACAGGGAGTTTTCGCAATCCGAAGTCTGTTTCGGATCGCGCGACCGCATTTACGCCCCCACAGGCGGCTGTGTCAAGCGTCTCGTTGTCGTACCGTTTTCCTTCTCCGTTGCGTTCCGCCCGCCTGCTGCTGGATGATGTGGCCGCAAAATCAAGGTGGCGCGATGCCCATCACTCGCAATGTGGCCCGACTCGTAGGCGCCCTGCTCGCGTGCGGAGCGATGCTCGTGCCGGTCATCTCCGCGCGACAGTCGTCTCAATTTCAGTTCGTCGTCGCCGCGTCGGACGCCAGTGGTTCACCGGTGACCGATCTCAAGCCTGACGACGTCATCTACACGGAGAGCGGCGCACGAGGAAAGATCGTCAAGCTCGAGCCCTACCCTGTTCCGGTGAAGCTCACGGTGGCCGTCGACAACGGCGTCGACAGCCGCGAGGCGCTTGGGCACTATCGCACTGGATTGACCGGCCTCGTCGAGGCGTTGCCGCAGGACATGGAAATCACGCTCATCTCGACCGCGCCGCAGCCGCGTACGCTCGTCCGCGCCGCGACCGACCGCACCCGGATTCTTCGCGCCGTCACCAGCTTTGCCCCCGAGGACGAGCGCCCGCGCTTCACCGACGTCATCGTCGAGTTCTCGAAGCAACTGGAGCGCGAGGTGAACGCGAAGAAAGCATTCACCTACATCCCGATCCTGTTGATGGTGTCGACGACGGCCAACGAAGTCTCCGACTATCAGCTGCCCGAAGTCGAGAAAGCGCTCAAGATGCTCGTGGCGCGCCGCGCCAGACTCATGGTGACGATGACCTCGACCAAGACCGGCGATATTGCCGCCGTCGCCGACATCAACACGAACCGACAGGCGATGATCGCCATTCCCGCGACCAAGGCCACCGGCGGTCGGTACGAGGCGCTCGCCGTGTCGAGCCGTCTGGCGACGCTGCTTCCCGAGATGGGCCAGGAGATCCGAGCGCTGCACTTGAAGCATGGCAATCAAGTGCGTGTCACAGTGGAACGCCCGAACGGCTTGACCGGTCCGATCCAGAGTCTGCAAGTGGAGATCGGTCGTCAGGGTCTCAAGGGTTCGGTGTCGATCGACGGTCTGCAGTGACAACGCCTTTCGCACACACGTGTTGCGCGGTTCACAGCGATGGTGAATATCCGCCACTGGGTGGGGAATCGCTCCCAGGCACGAAGAAAAGTCCGCTGCGCCGAGGAGCGAACATACGGTAAATTCCCTTGAAATCGGCCTGTTTGATGCCACTTGCGATGGCAGTCCGCTTGCGTAGTCCGATAGGCGAGGGCGACGACATGTTTTGGCACGATTCGCAGTCTGAGCTTGGCGTATCGCAGAACGGTTCGTACCCCGCGCTCGGCACATTCGACGACTTCGCACTGAAGTCGAGAACCGCACGCGGCGTCATGATCGATGGCCTCGATATCGGCACGGTGCTCACGGTCGGGACGAAGCACTCGTGCTATCGCTTCGTGATCGTGGATCCCAGCGCACGGCTCGCGCGAGTCACGGGCGGGTCGCTCTTCGATGAATCGACGGACGTTCGAATCGACGGCGCCACTCTGGGCGGCAGCATGATCAAAGCCGGCTGGGTAGGCGAGGGCCTGCGACTGGAGTTCACCGCCGGGGGCCGACGGATTACGACGTCGCGTGTGAGATTCCTGTCAGTCGACAGCAGCCCGCACGCCGCCTCCGTGGCCTAGAACGGACCACTGTGCCTGGCAAGCCGTTTGCTACCTCTGCTGTCGAGGGACTGTCTAGCATGCTCCGCGACCTCGATTCGCAGTCGAAAATCGTCGACCTCGACGCGTCGTTCGCTCATTCCGTCGCGCCTGCTGCCGCAAGCTCCGACCCGGCTTTGGGCAACGGTTTGCTCGTGGATGCACTCGAGGCCGGCACGCGGATCGTGCTCGGAACGAAGCATTCGTGCTACCGCTTCGTGGTCGTCGACGGCTCGCAGCGACGCGCCACGGTCACGGGCGGCAAGATGTTTCCCGAGAGCACCGAGGTTCGCATCGAGGGCGCGTCCTCCGGCGACAACGTGATCAAAGCCGGGTGGCTTGCGGTCGGTTTGCGGGCTGAACTGTCGATCGGCCTCAAACGCATCACGACCTCGTCTGTGCAATCTCTCGCGATCGAGAAGCCAGCGCCGGTCTCCTAGGCCCGGCCCAACCGCTGCCGGGACAGGACAAGAATTCGTCCATCCCGGCCAGAAAACGTCACCCCACCCATGTAGTGTCCGGCTTTAGCCGGACCAGACGTAGGGTCCGGCTTCAGCCGGACCTGATCGATTTCCACCCCGCTAGCGTCTAAACGGGATATTTGCGGGAGCCCGGATGAGCCTCCTCCGAGACGTTCGCTTCGCTGTTCGAGTCCTGATCAAGAACCGCTGGTTCACGCTGATGGCGGCGGTGGTGCTCGCGCTCGGCATCGGCGCGAACAACGCCGTGTTCACGCTGGTCAACGCGGTGCTGCTGCGCGGCCTGCCGTTTTCGAACTCCGAGCAGATCATGATGGTGATGACGCGCGATTCCCGCGGCCGGGACAGCGGCGTCTCCGTGCTCGACTTCAACGATTGGCAGAAGTCGGCGCGCACCTTCTCGCACCTCTCGTTCGTCTTCAACGGTTCCTTCAACGTTGGAGAAGAGGGCAGGATTCCTGAGAATTACTTCGGCGCGTATGTCTCCGCGAACTTCAACAAGATGCTCGGCGTGTCGCCGGTGCTCGGACGCGACTTCACGCCCGAGGAGGATCAGCCTGGCTCACAGCCGGTCGTTCTGATCAGCAGCAATGTGTTCAAGCAGCGGTATGGCAGCGATCCGACTGCCGTCGGACGCAGCATTCGGCTGAACAGCGTGAACGCGCTGATCGTCGGCGTGATGCCGGACGGCATGCGGTTCCCCAACGATGCCGACGTCTGGATGCCGTATGGGGCGCTGCCGAGCGCCATCGTTCAGGCGCCGCGCCAGGCGCGCGGCTACATCGCGATCGGACGGCTGCGCGACGGTGTGACGCTCGAGCAAGCCAGGACCGAGCTCAAGACGATCGGCGACAAGCTCGCGATCGACTTTCCGACGAGCAACAAGGATCTCGCGCCCTATCCTTACGTGTTCAACGAGCGCGTGAACGGACCGCAACTCAAGCTGCTCTTCTGGACGCTGATGGGTGCGGTCGGATTCGTCCTGGTCGTGGCGTGCTCGAATGTGGCCAACCTCCTGCTCGCGCGCGCGGCCCATCGCGCCAGCGAGATCAGCGTGCGCGTCGCACTCGGCGCGAGCCGGTGGGATGTCGTCCGTCAGTTGCTGCTCGAGTCGCTGCTGCTCTCGTGTTTTGCGGGAGTGCTCGGACTGGTCCTGTCGGTCGTCGGCGTTCGCTGGTTCGACTCGCAGACGCAGAACGTCGGCAAGCCGTACTGGATGGTGTTCGAAATGGACTGGCGCACCACGGCCTTTTTCATCGGCGTCTGTCTGCTGACGGGCATCGTCTTCGGTCTCGCGCCGGCGCTCCATGTTTCCCGGACGAACGTCTCCGAGACGTTGAAGGAAGGCGGGCGGTCAGGCTCGGGCGGTATTCGTGCGCGCCGATGGACGTCGGGGCTCGTCGTGGCGCAGCTGGCGCTGACGCTGGTGCTGCTCGCTGGAGCCGGGCTGATGAGCCGAAGCTTCCTCAACATGTACGGCATGAAGGTCGGCATCGACACGTCGCGGCTCGTCACGATGCAGATGATTCTGTCGGCGCGCAAGTACCCTACGCTCGAGGATCGCGCCGCGTTCCTGCGGCGCATCGACGAGCAGTTCGCGACGGTGGACGGCATCGAAGCAGCGTCGACGATGACGAACCCGCCGTTTACTGGCGGCGCCGGACGCCAACTGGAAATCGATGGCAGGGCCAACGCGCCAGGTGAACGGTCGCAGACGGTGACGATGCTCAGCATCGGATCGCGCTACTTCGACGCGCTGCGGCTTCGTCCCGTGCAGGGGCGCGTGCTGACCGACGCCGATCAGGAGCCGGGTCGCACGAGCGTCGTGGTCAATCAGCGTCTCGTCGAGATGTACTTCAAAGGCGAGAACGCGATCGGCCGGCAGATCCGTCTGAAGGACGACTCGCCCGCGGCGACACGGACACCGCCGTGGCTGACCATCGTGGGTGTCGTGCCGAACGTTCGGCAGCGCAACAACAACCAGGAGCCGGAGCCCGACGCGGTCGCCTATATCCCGCACGTGCTCAACGCCAACATGGCGCGCGCCGCGATGGTGATCGCGCGCGCCAATACCGCCAATACCGCGCAGGCCACGCAGTCGCTGCGTGAGGCGATGCGGCTGATCGATCCTGATCTTGCGCTCTACAGTCCGCGGACGGTCGACGAGATCCTGGCCCAACAGCGATTCGTCCTGCGCTTGTTCAGCGTGATGTTCGGGACGTTTGCGATCATCGCGCTCGTGCTCGCGGCGGTCGGACTGTATGCCGTGACGGCGTACTCGGTCACGCAGTACACGCGCGATATCGGCGTTCGGATGGTCCTCGGCGCGAACTCGAGCCAGGTGATCTGGCTGTTCCTGCGACGGGCGTTCATGCAGCTGGCGATCGGTCTGACGATTGGTCTCGCCGGTGCGATCGGAGTCGGGCGGCTCCTTCAAGGCTTCCTCGTGCAGATGAGCGGCCGCGATCCGGTGACGCTCTTCACCATCACCGCGGTCGTCATCCTGGTCGCCGTGGCCGCCTGCCTCCTACCGGCCCGCTACGCCACGCGGCTCGACCCGCTGGTGGCGCTGCGACACGAGTAACGTGGGGTCCGGCTTTAGCCGGACCGGATGTAGTGTCCGGCTTTAGCCGGACCGTCACGCCAATCGCCGCAGCATCCTTGCCACGAGTTCCGAGGGCGGCGCCGAGACGTCGAAGGGCTCACCGAGATCCGAACGCCCGGCTAGCATCTCGCGCTCTTCCGTGAAGGTCCGCAGCTCGAAGTCGCGTTCGTCGATCGCGCGCGCACGTTGCCGCCGCTCGATCCGCCTGAGATTCTCGTCAACTGGGAGGGTCAGCAGGAAACAGCGGATGTATGTCCTGGAGTCCGTCGCAAGGAGTTGCGTGCGCAAAGCGTCGAGCTCCTCCTGTGAGTGCCACACGTAATCGATCACGAAGTGGCGATAGCCGAAGCGCCGATGATGCGCCACCAGCAGCGTGATGATCGCGTGCAGGTATTCGAGCTCGTTCGCCGGCGGGGGATTGACGGCCACGAGACGATCGCCGTCGAGCATGACGCACGACTCGATGCTCTCGGTGAGGGCTTCGGCAAGAGTAGACTTGCCAATCCCGAGCGGGCCGTTGAGGACGATGATCATTCGTCGCGGCGGATACTGATTCGCGCGATCGCTCGAGCACGCATGGGCCGCCGAAGGTGGAATGG
>DASRJE010000022.1:0-7358 GCA_035649635.1 Vicinamibacterales bacterium
CTCACCTTGCAGCGAGCTCGCCGATCTGTCGAGCGCCCACTCCCCGGAGAAATCGGGTCGCTGCTGGCCTGATGCCAGCGTTGGCACACACGCGATGCACACCAGCAGCCACCGCGCCGTTCTCATCGAAGACCTCGTACAGCGAGTCTTGCTTTGTAGACCCGGCCAATCGAACGGTAACTGTTATATCCGTTACAGATATATATGTCAAGCGGGAAGGCGGGCCGTCAGACTTGTCCTAATCTTCAGACCGGCCCGGGTCAGCCGGAGACTGCGGGCGGCTTACTGGGCGTTCACCTGAATCTCGCCGATGCCGCCCTTGATGTCGACAGTAATTTGGACTGCATCATTTTCATGGCCGGCATTGACCCAGCGATCCCCGCGTTTCTCGAGACCGTTGACGGAGATAGAGCCCAGGCCGCCGGCAGCGGTAGCTGAAATGCCGATGGAGCGTGGCAGGAAGACCACCGTCTCACCGACGCCACCATTGATGCGCACACCATAACCGCGTTTCGGTGTGCCGCGCAGATCGACGTGCACCTGACCGGCGCCGATGCCCACTTCCAGGTTTCGCAGATTGAGATTGCCAAGATCCATCTCAGCTTGCCCGGCGCCGAGCTTGGCGACAACGTCCATCGAGACGCCATCGTTCAGGCGCAGATCCCAGCGTGACATGGCATTAAAGGACAGGCCGGGCCCCTGCGACTGTGAGATTCGAATGTTGGTCTCGGTCGCGCTCGAATGATGTTCGACCATTGGCTTCAGGCGATCGACGTTGTAGGTGAACTCCGCCTCCATCAGCTTGGCTGCGCCTCCGGAGACCTTCAGTTCGCCGGCAGACATCTCCAGGTTGACCCTCGCCGACCCGGAGCCGTCAAGATCAATCGACTGCTGCTCGCGTTTCGTTTCGCCAGCAGAGTCGATACTGCACGCAGCGGCGAGGAGCGCGATGGGCAACCAGGCAAGCTTGATCATCGACATGTCTCGTTATTGAGTGGGCTTGGAGAACACGCTATCGTCGATCTCCGTGTTGTGCTTCACGTCGTTCAGGGTCGCGGTGATCGTCTGCAAGGGGTTGGTGGACTTCGTCGTGTAAGGGATCTTGATTCCATCGACGTCGCGGTAGTCTGAGAATTCGACGACCTGGTCGATCGGGCGGTTCAATTGCGGGACGTTCACGGTGATGATGGTCTTCACCACCATGAAGCTTTTGGTATCGATGAACACTCGTATGCCAGGTCCTGTCTTGGGCGTGAACTGAATAACGTACGCATCGCTCGTCCCGACTGTTTCGCGGCCGCTCAGGGCAGCGGTGACGCCGGTGTCCTTGTATGTGAGGAGCGGCGTTGGAAATCCGCCGTTCTTCATCGCCGCCAATTGGTCACCAGCGATCTCGCGATTGCCGTTGAACGAATCGATGACATATCCGGTAGCGCCGTCGAAACGCTGGTCGTTGATGATCTGTCCACCGCCAAGCGCCACGGCATCAATCTTCACCAGCGTACGAATCCTGTTGGGCGCTTTGTTGTAGACCTCGACGGTACCCTTCAGCTCGCCGACCGGCGTGGTGATGGAGATTGCTCCTGTCGAGACTCGCGATGTGAGCTTGTTCAGCGCGGCGCGACCACCCGCCGCAGCGAGGTGCTTCTCGATGATTTCATCGGCCGTCTGCGCCAGGCAGGGAACCGCCCAGATCACGAGCGCGGTGAACAGGGCACTGCAGCGCAACCGCTTTTCCACGACGGCACCTCGAGAGTGGCATTGCTGCCGGAACCGATTCTAGTGGCTACAGACGTGCGCGGGCGGGTTTCCGTTCCCGGATTCTTACAACTGCAACTGGAGCATCTGATCGGGGAACTCGTCCTCGAACATCAGCGGTGTCTTTCTCCACGCGGAGAGACGCCGCTCTCGCAGCCAATAGCCGACGATGAGCAACGCTGCGGTGATGACGAGGGTCTGATTCACGCTGACCAGTGCTGTACGGACCAGCCCTGATGAAATCAGCGTGAAGAGCAGGCATGCGGCGAAACCAATGAGAGCGCTATGCCCGACGAAGCGCTTGCCGGGCAGGTAGGAGCACGTGAATGGGATGCGTCGCCAGTCGAGCAGAACGCCATGAACGAAGACGAGGCCGATCGAGGCCACGACGAGCCCCGCCATCAGTGCATCAGAACCCAGCGCGATCCACAACAGCGGCGCCGCTGCGAGAACAGGTACCCCGACGACGTAGACAGTGACCACGCGATCCACGGCGCGCATTTGTTCCCGCCGCATGGCGTGGTCTTCCGTTACCTGGAAGATCCAGTTCGCACGGTGTTCAATCGGCAGCGCGAGTGCCGCTCGCGCAGCGACGCCGCACGCGAACATCAGCAGGAAGGGCACGATCGAGGCTGAGATCGGAAGTCGTATCGACGAGGTCAGGAAGATCGTCGCCAGGCCAATCCCGCATGCCGAAAGGCCTACGAGTACGCCCTGATGCAATTCGCTCCGGGTGAGCGTGGCGACGGTGAATCCGAAGACGCCTCTGAATGCCGGCGGCACTCGTGAACGCAGCGGCAGGCGATTGATGCGCCACCACGGTGGCGACATCGGTGCCGGACGAAGCATCAGCCGTTCAAACTGATTGAACAGGATGATATACGTGGCTGCGACGACCGCGCCGACGACGAGGACGACGACGATCCCGACGAATGCGAGGTGAGCGAGACCTCGATCGGCGCTGCCCTGCATCACGCGTTGGAATCCGAGAAACCACGCCGGAGGTACGAGCACCATCCAGGGCGCACCGCGCGACAACGGCCCGCCGAGCGTCGGAAGATGCGACACGAGCGGAAGACAGACGACGAGCACCCCGAGGACGGTGCTTCGCATGATGGTCGACAACGCCTGGAGCCGGCTGCGGGAGAGCGCGAGAACGAGTATCCCGACCACCGCAGTGATCGTGAGGATGGCAAACACAGAGGCCGTGACGCTGGCGATGGCCCAGGCCACGAGCCGCAAGATGACGTTGGAGTCCCCCCAGGGATTCAGTGACGTCAGGATCATCAACGGCACGAGCGACACGTGTGCTGCGGTGGTGAACAACCCTGTGAACATCAGGAGCGCGCTCAGCTTCGCGCGGAATACGACAATCCGGCGCACCGGCATCGGCCCGAGAATGCGAAAGTCGCGTTCGTCCGGGAATAGCGATTGGCTCACCAGAAGCGTGACGAACGCGACGAGCAGCATCGGCAAGCCGATGATGGTCATGTCGTCGCCGAGGAGCGCTCGCCGGTATCGTTCCGGGTTGCCGGTGTTCCACAGGATGGCGTACTTGATCATGTACGCGCGCGTCAGCAGGAATCCGAACGCGACGAAGCCGCCGATCGATCCGATCAGCACGCGCTTGAACGAATCGGCGGCGAGATCGTTCAGGAAGCCGAAGTCGAACATTGCCCGGAAGAAGTGCTCGGTGAGGCGCCATTCCGCGCGTTCGGTAAAGCGTTTTCGCCAATCGGCGAACGTAGTGTCCGGCTTTAGCCGGACCTCTGGCTCGTTCGTCATGGCTGCATGAGGTCGAGGATTTGCCGGGCGACAGGGGTGAAGTCGTCCTGCCCGGTGATCTGGACGAAGACGTCTTCGAGTGATTCAGCGCGGCCCTCGCGGAACTCGGCCATATCGCGCTCCGCCGCGATGCGGCCCTTCGACAGGATCACCACCCGCGAGCACAGCTTCTCGACCATGTCGAAGCGATGCGTGCTGAACAACACCATGCGGCC
Organism: Vicinamibacterales bacterium; assembly: GCA_035649635.1. Taxonomy (GTDB): domain Bacteria; phylum Acidobacteriota; class Vicinamibacteria; order Vicinamibacterales; family UBA2999; genus Gp6-AA40. The sequence continues at coordinate 3,759 of DASRJE010000022.1, forward strand.
GCCGGCAGCGAACATGCGAAGCAGGGTTCGAAACAGCAGGCTCGCAGTCACGTCCAGGCCGGAGAACGGTTCATCGAGGACGAGGAGATCCGGGTTGTGCATCAACGCCGCCGCGAACAACACCCGCTGTCGCATGCCCTTCGAATACGCGGCCATCGTCGCGTAGCGGCTCTCCCACAGGAGCAGCAGTTGCAGCATTTCCGGAATCTTCGTGGCCAGCGTCTGCTCGCTCTGGCCGCGGAGCCGCCCGACGAGCGTCAGATATTCGATCGCCGTGAGGTGGGTATAGAGGTGTGGCTCTTCCGGCACGTATCCGATCCGGCGCTTGTAGGCGACCGGGTCGTCAGCGATGGGTGCGCCGTCGAGCCACAACGACCCCGCGCTGGGATCGATCAGGCCGACGACGGTATTGACCGTTGTGCTCTTGCCCGATCCGTTCGGCCCGAGATAGCCGAGGATCTCGCCACGGCGTACTTGGAAATCGACGCGATCGAGGGCAAGGAATCCGCCGTACCGCTTGCTCAAGCCACGCGCTTCGAGCATGAGTGTCACCACAACGCGGCTGAAGCCGCCGCTCTACACGTCAAGGAAAGTCCATCGTAGAGCGCACGCTTCAGCGTGCGCGTCATTCATATCGCAACGCGATCAGCGGGTTTACGCCTGACGCCCGTGCGGCAGGCACGTATGTCGCCAAGATGGCCACGACGATCCAGATCAGTCCGGTGACACCGAGCACGACCAGCCCGGGAGGCTGGATGGCCGCATCCAGTGCACCGAGAAGTCGCCCCACCATGACCATCAATGCGCCTCCGATGACCACGCCGATCAGTGCGATTGACAGACCCTGGCCGACGACCTCGCGGAACACATTCCGGCGAGCCGCTCCAAGCGCCATTCGCACGCCGATCTCGCGCGTGCGCAGCGCAACTCGATACGCAATCACGCCATAAAGGCCGACCGCGGCAAGCACTAGTGCCAGCAGCCCGAATGAGGTCAGGATCGACGTCTGCCACCGAATCGCGCTGTAGGACTGCTCGACGTGTTCGCTGAGCGGCCGCACGGTGTAGACGCGCATGCCCTGGCCGACGGCCAGCAGTGTGCGACGAACCGGTTCTATCAGCGTGGCAGGAGGTGTGCTCGTCTCCACGAGAATCGCGGTCAACCCGCCGCTGAAATTCTGCGCGAACGGAAAGTAGACATGTGGGTGTGGCGGCTCGCCTAAAGACCGGACAGAAGAGTTGCTCACGACCCCGACCACGGTTGCCGGCTTGGCGGCGTCGCATCCAATCAGTACCTGTTCTCCGATCGCCGAGCGGTTTGGCCACAGTCCCGAAGCCAGGTGCTCGTTGACGATCACGACGGGCGCGTCACTCGGAGTATCCGAAGAGGTGAACTCCCTCCCCGCCAACACACCGATATCCATGGTGCGGAAGTAGCCTGGATCCACCGCACCCGTCGTAATCGATAGGCGCGGGCCGTTGGCGCGAGCGGCGCAATTCGACGCGGTGGGCATGAACGGCAGCGAGTACGACTGGGTAGCTGTTTGGACACCGGGAAGCGCTCGAAGTTCCTCGAGAGCGCGTGAATAGATCTGACGACTGGTTGCGGGGCTGACACCAGGCGTCGAGACGAAGGCGAACGCGTAGAGCCGGCCGGCAACAGCAAACCCGGGATCCGCTGTCTGCATGCGCACGAGCGCCTGCACGAACGTACCGGCAACGAGCAGAAGGACGAACGACATCACAACTTGCGCAATCAGCCCCAACGGCCGCCGTCTCGGAACGCCGCCGACAATCTCTCCCTTGAAGGCGACGAGGCCGTCGGTACGCGACGTCCGCCACGCGGGCAGCATGCCGCAGAGGATCGTCGTCACCAGAGACACGACCGTCGCGAACGTAATAACGCGCCAGTCGAGGTCGAAATTGAGCTGCACGGGAAAGAACCCTTGCTCCAGCGGCAACGTTCGTTCGAGGAGGGCGTTGCTCCATCGCGCAAACAGGAGGCCGCATGCTCCACCCGCGACGGCGAGCATGAGGCTCTCCGTCAGAAGTTGCTGCAGCACTCGATGGCGACTGGCGCCCAGCGCCCGCCGCAACGCGAATTCTCGTTGTCGCATGGCTCCGCGAACGAGGAGCAGATTGCCGACGTTCACGCACGCAATCAGCAACACCAGGCTGACGACGACGGTGAGGAAAGTGGCAACGATCTGGGCACTCCGCCTGTTCGTGACATTCGCAATGCCACGGACGTGGTCCGCAACGATTGGAGCTGTCACCGATTGAGTGACGCGTTCACTGACAAGTTGCGCGTCGATGAGATTGAGCTCACTCGAGACCATGGCGGCAGTGGCGTTGTCGCTCAGTCGCCCGAAGAGCATCAGAAGTCGACTCGAGCGGTCCTCGAGTCGAGCCGCCATCGCCGACCGCGTGGCGATCGGAACCCAGATATCAGTTCGAAGCGGCGAGAAGATTCCGTTGAATTCCCGGGGGGCAACACCGACGACGGTATAGGACTGCGACTCGGAGCGGACAGTCCTCCCCAGGACGTCCGGGCTCAGGTTGAAAGAGCGTTGCCATACCGCGTAGCTGATGACGGCAACCGGTTCCGTATCAGTGGTGAACCATCGTCCCAACACAGTTCGCGCGCCGATGATTTGCGAGTAATTGCCTGAGACCGCCTCTGCCGCGACGAAGATGCTGTCGCCATCGATATCGAGATCGGACTCCATCGGCAGCGATGCGGTGAGGCCGGACAGGGTGCGGGTTCGATCCCGGAAGTCGCGATAGGTCGGATACGAGAAGGTGGCCGCCTGTCCGCGACTGATCACGATCAGGCGGTCGGCCTGCTCGACCGGCATCGGCCGGAACAAGACTGAGTTGAGCACGCCGAAAATCGACGTGTTCACGCCGATCGCGAGCCCCAGGCACAGCACCGCGAGAGCCGTGAAACCACGTGCTCGACGGAACTGACGAAAGGCGTGACGCAGGTCGCGGCCGAGGTGACTGAGCACACCAATGCCCCTGACGTCGCGGTGCGCCTCCTTGATCTGATCCAGCCCGCCGAATTCAAGCCGTGCGCGTCGGATGGCGTCGCCTCGTGAGAGCCCCCGCCGGACGTAGGAGTTGACTTGCTGTTCCAGATGGAACCGCAACTCGTCGTCGAGTTCTTGTTCAACGGCGGCACCTCGCAAGAGTGAACGCAACCGGATGATGAGATCGCCGAACATAGGCTTACTCGCTCCTCAACGCGACGAGCGCGTCGACTTTCGTCGCGCGCCGCGCCGGCAAATAGGCGGCGAACACCGCCACGAGTCCGAACAGCAATGACACGACGAGGAACGTCGCCGGATCGAGCGGCGTGATGCCGAAGAGCATGCCCTGGAGCGCCCGCGAGCCGATGCCCGCTCCGAGGAGCCCGACGGTCAGGCCAATCGACGTGAGAACGAGGCCTTTGCGAAGGACGAGCGCGAGCACGGCGCCGCGCTGGGCTCCGATCGCCATGCGAATACCGATCTCCTGTGTGCGTTGAATGACCGCATAGGTGAGGACCCCGTAAACCCCGATCGCCGCAAGGGCGCCGGCGAGCACGGCAAACGATCCC
>DASRJE010000023.1:0-3458 GCA_035649635.1 Vicinamibacterales bacterium
CAAGCCCTGGTGCTGAGAACGCTCGAGTTCGACCGTAAGGCCAAGATCGACGTACTCGCCACGCTTGTCTCGTCGATCGTTGCACTCACCCTGGCGCTCCGCGGCTGGGGCGTGTGGTCGCTCGTCGCTGGCGTGGTAGCAATTCATGCGATCAAGGCGATCGCGTTCCAGATCGTGCGCCCATGCCTGTTTCTGCGGCTCCCGTCGCTGGCGCTCGTCCGCGACATGGTGCACTTCGGCGGGCTCGTCACGGTGGATCGAATTCTGTGGTTCGGCTATTCGAACCTCGACGTCGCCATCGCGGGACGAGCGCTTGGCGGCGTCCTGGTCGGCGTGTATTCGGTAGCGCTTTCCCTCGCTTCCATTCCCATCGACAAGGTGATGTCGATCGTCACGCAAGTGTCCTTCTCGGCCTTCTCGCGCACGCAGAACGACCGTGACGCCGCGCGGCGCGGCATGCTCGAGGCGCTGGCCGCGGTGAGCTTGCTGGCGTTTCCCACCTTCTGCGGAATGGCGTTGGTGGCGCCCGAAGCGCTCTTGGTGTTTGTTGGTCCAAAGTGGTCCGATGCCGTTGTTCCGTTCCAGATACTGTGCCTGTTGTTCCCATTCCGAGCGCTCAGCGTGCTCTTCCCACCCGCGCTTTTCGGGATGGGCCGCCCTCGGGTTGCCGTTGAGAACAACGCCATCACGCTGGTCAGCGTCGCGGTCGCACTCATCGTCGGCGTGCAGTGGGGCATCATCGGACTGTGTGTCGGCTGGCTCGTCGGTTATGTCCCAGTCTTCTGCATGACCGCCTACCGAAGCCTCTCCAGTCTCGACATACCGGTGAAACAAGCCGTCGGCGTGATGCGACTCCCCGTGGCCGCGACGGTGGCGATGAGCGTCGGAGTCCTGGGAGCGCGGATCATACTGGCGGGGATAGTCTCTCCCGTTGTCGAGCTCACCGGCTCGATTTTGCTCGGGGCGGGAATCTACGGCGCGTTCATGGCCGCCTTCAGACCGCAGGTGCTGCGCTCGCTCTGGAGTGAGGCTCTCGGAAAGTGATGCGCCAATCTAGAGGGCAGCGCGAGGTCATGGCATGTGCGGCATCGTAGGAATCGTGCGCGCCGATGGCGCGCCAGTCTCCGGCTCACTGCTCGATGGAATGCGGGACAGCCTGGTTCACCGCGGACCCGACGACGCGGGAACGTATCTGAAAGGTCCAGTCGGGCTCGGAGTGCGGCGCCTTTCGGTGCTGGACCCGACGCCCAGTGGCCACCAGCCGATGGGCAATCACGACGGCACAGTGTGGATCGTCTTCAACGGGGAGATCTACAACTACGTCGAATTGGCCCAGGAGCTCCGAAGCCTGGGCCACCGGCTCGTCTCCCAGTCCGACACGGAAGTGCTGCTGCATCTCTACGAGCAGTTTGGCAAAGATTGCATTCACCAGCTCAACGGCATGTTCGGGTTCGCCATCTGGGACTCGAAGGAGCGCACGCTTTTCGCCGCCCGCGATCGCCTCGGCATCAAGCCGTTCTTCTACCACCACAGCGCCGACCGGTTCATGTTCGCGTCCGAAGTCAAGGCGCTCTTGCATGCAGACGCGAGCTTGCGCCGGCCCGACCACGAGGCGCTCGCCGATTACCTGTTTTCGGGAGCCCCGCTGCGCACCAAGACCGGGTTTGCGGGAATCTCTCAGCTCGAGGCTGGACACTGGCTGACGTGGCGTGACGGGCAGCTCTCGGTCAGTCGGTACTGGGACGTCGCGTATCGATACGATGATCCGAGCCGGGAGGCGGATCTGCTGGCGGAGCTGGCCTGGGTCGTGGATGACGCCGTGCGCATCCACAGCCGCAGCGATGTCCCTTTGGGCAGCCATCTCAGCGGTGGACTCGACTCCAGCGCCGTGGCCAGTCATGCGACTCGCCACATTCGGCCGCTCACGACGTTCTCGATCCGGTTCGATGATGCGCCCTACTACGACGAAAGTGAGCACGCCAGGACCGTCGCCGCACACATCGGGTCGAATCATATCGAAGAGGTCGGTCACGCCCGCGATCTCGGCGGCTCGCTGCCCGCGTTGATCTATCACATGGATTTTGGTCTCCCCGCCGCGGGCGCCTTCGGCTACTTTGCCGTGTCCAGGCTCGCCAGGCGCCACGTCAAGGTCGCACTGACGGGGCACGGCGGCGACGAGGTGTTCGCAGGCTATCCAAAGTACTTCGACACCGCGTTCGGTTCGACCGCGATGTTCGACCTCTCGGGTCGACCAGTCGAGGGACCCTCGCCGGTAGAACGAGTCCGTACCGTGCTGCGAAGGGAGGGCGTGCCAGGCCTCGTCAAGCGTCTGGGGCTACGGCTCCAGCGAGGTCCTAGCTCGTTCGAGGATCGCTGGGTCTCCTACTGTGGCTCCGAGCCGATGAACCATCCGATGCTTCATCGCCGATTCGTGGAGGGCCTGGGAGGCTATTCACCCCGCGAGGTCTACCTGCAGCCGTTTCAAGAGGCCGGCACGAGCGATATTCTCGATAAATGCCTGTATCACGATCTTCACGTCTACCTGCCACAGTTTCTCGCGCTCGAAGACCGCATGAGCATGGCGGTCTCGCTCGAGTCTCGTGTTCCGCTGCTGGACCACCGGATCGTGGAGCTGATGGGACGCATCCCGTCTTCTCTCAAGGTGAGCGGACGGCAGCCCAAACGACTGCTCAAGGAGATCGCCCGGCCTCTGCTTCCGGAAAGCATCCTCGAGAGAAGGGACAAGCGGCCGTTTCCAATCCCACACAGCAGGTGGTTCGCCGGGGAGCTGGCCTCAGTCAAAGACATCCTCCGATCCCCAGCGTGCCTGGACCGCGGCATCTTCAACCCCGACCGGCTGCGCGAGCACAACCTGTCCGCCGACGTGATTTGGCCAATCATCAATCTCGAGCTCTGGTTCCGGATCTTCGTGGACCTCGACCCGACCTGGCTCGAGCCAGCCTTGACGCTCACCAGATCACGGGCAAGCCAGACTAACGGCACGCCGGCTCGCCGCTGACGCAAACGGCAATACCGAAAACTGGGACTCATCACCTATAATCTCGACCATGTGGCGAGCCTCGCGGTCCTGCGTCCAGTGGATGATCGGGCTTATCCTCTGCCTGGCCGCATCGGCCGCATGGGGCCAAGTCCCGCCGCCGCGAGGCGGCAGCCAGCCCGCCGAGACGCAGAGGCCAACGACCGAGCCTCCACTAGTTGCCCCCACTCTGGTCCGGCCGATGGCGGCATACCCGCTCGAGCTCTTGGGGCTTCTCGCGCCCGGGCAACAACAGGGACCGGTAACCCTGACACCTTCTCTCGGTATTTCCGAGGAGTACAACGATAACGTCTTCGCTGACAACCGGAACCGGCAGTGGGATTTCATCACGACGTTCAGCCCGACGATCACGCTGGCCATCCAGCAACCCTCGTATCAGCTGAACGCCGGGTACTCGTTT
>DASRJE010000024.1:0-27199 GCA_035649635.1 Vicinamibacterales bacterium
GATCATGCGGCAATCCCCGAAAACGGCAGCGTCCAACCTTTCGCAAAACCCCGTACCGGTACCAGATTAAGTCGTGAGATGAACGCGGGCGCATCCGTCGGCACGCTGTCGCATGATCTGATTGCGCCTGGTTCAGCACCGGGGCCTCAGAGAAAGACGATACGAAGCATTAGGGCCGTCTCGCGGTTAGCATTACGCCCGTTCTCGATCCCGTCCAGCCCGTTCCCTTTTCGACAGTACGTAGGTTCAGCACCGCGCCGAGTCTCGCGAGTCTGGTCGCGGCGACGATTACTTCGCGCGCGTCGCGCGTTCCTGATGCGTCCCCTGGAGCACCACGAGCTCCGCGACGCTGCCCGCGCCGTCACGGACGAACTCGACGACGACGTTGATGTCGCGGTTGAAGAAGCGAGTCTCGGACTCGGCCAGGAGCGGCAGCGCGGTGCCGCCCCCCGGCTGCGCGGCGAGCTGTCCGCCCTCGACTCTGATGGTCATCGTCCGGCCGGCGAATTGATACACGCCGGCGTACCGCGCGAGCACTGACGGCGCGAGTGTGATCGCCTTCTTGTCCGACATCAACTGCACGGTGTCGCCGTGTGCGAGCGCGCCGAGGTACCCGGCGATCTCCGCCGACGGCGCGACACTGAGGTTGCCGAGCACGACGACGGAGATGCCGCGATCGAAGAAATACGTGAGGTTGGCAAACGGCGGTGCGCCGCCGCCATGCGTCGCCGCGCGACGGCCATCGATCGTGCGGATGTATACGCCAAGCCCGTAGTCGTCCTTGAAGGGTCGCGTCATCTTGTCGAGCGACACCTTTGACAACACCTTCCCTCCGTACAGAGCGTTTTGCCAACGCAGCAGATCCTCGGTGGTCGAGTACAGGCCCGCCGAAGTGTTGGGCACGATGCGATCGGGCGGGTAGGACGCATTGACGAGCCCGTTACGCGTCACGGTGTACGACCCCGCACGACGCGCGATCACGGCGGGACTGTCGAGGCCGGAGTCTTTCATCCCGAGTGGCGTGAAGATGTTCTCGCGGATGAACGTCTCGTAGGACTGGCCCGTGAGCTTTTGAATCAGGTGGCCCAGAATCAGGTACCCGGAGTTCGTGTAGTTGAAGCGCTCGCCCGGCTGCGACTCGAGTGGCCGCTGCATAAGCGCGGTGACAAATCCCGCGACCGTGCCGTCTGCGCTTTCGACCGGTGGCTGACGCCCGGTGGGCGGCGACTGCAGGCCCGGGAATCCGGCGGTGTGCGTCAGCAAGTGAAAGAGCGTCATGCGGTCCCATGTCGCTGGCGCCTCGGGCAGATGCGTCTTGACGAGGTCATCGATCTTCAGTCGCCCGCGCTCTTCGAGGAGGAGGATCGCGGCGGCCGTGAACTGCTTCGTGATCGACGCCACCCTGAACCGAGCGCTCGGACTGCTCGGGACGTTCCACTCGACGTTTGCCAGACCGTAGCCCTTGCTGACGATCACGTCGCTGCCGCGGGCGACGAGCACGGAACCAGCGAACGTTCCATTGCTGACATAGGACTGCACGACCTGATCCATCCGAGCGACGTCCTGCGCGAAGCAGACAGTGGCTCCACCGAGCCACGCCAGCAGCACGAAAGTGAGCCGATGCCTGTCGACGCGAGGTTGCATGGGACTCGTCTATTAGTAGGGATCCGGGGCGACCCGCTCCAGCACCATCACGACTTCGAAAGGCCCCCCCTTGGGTCCGCTCCCTTTGTTCGTGACCGTGAGCGTCTTTCCATCGGCGGACACCTCGTACCGTCCAGCCACGAGCACCTGACCGTCCACCTCTGAACCGAGCTCGAGGGTTTGGGGATCCGGCCGGCTGCCGAACGTCATCGCGCCTGCAGGCACACCTGGGATCGGACGGCCGCTCAAGTCGAGCAGGGGGCGGCGACGTCCGTCCGCGACGATCATCTGCGGGCGCTCCGCACACGCCTCACCGTTCACCACGCCGTATGCCGTCATCAGGTACCCGGTGTCGGTGGGCTCGAACCGCAGATAGGCCTGCTGCGGCGCCGGCCGATCGACCTTCCACAGCGAGGGCTCGCTCGGCCTGGCGCGCCACGTGCCTTCGAACAGATCGTCTGTCATGGTTGCCTCCTTCACTCTGGCTGCCCACGTCGAGAGGTATTCGTACGGCAGGCGCCAGGCGAGATCGGCGAACAGCCGAATCACGCCGGCCACACCGTACTGCTGCCACACACGCGGCACGACGTCTTCGCCGAGCTGCTCCAGACCATCACCGCAGATCGCCCGGTACTGGTGAGGAAACGCGCGGGCAATCCGCCGATACGCGCGGCTGCAGCCGACGACGAAGGTGCTCACGAACGCGCCGCCTGCCGTCGTCGCGCATCGAACACGCGCACCAGATCCTTGAGCCGCTGACTTTCGAGATCGAGCACCTGCCGGCCGAGCGTCGTCAGCTTGTAGTACCGGCGCCGGGCGTCGTCGAGCTCCGGTGCTGGACGCTCGCCGGACTCGGCGATGAGCCCCGCCTCGATCAGCCGTTTCAACGAGCCGTACAGTGTGGCGGGCCAGAGCCGCACCTTGCCGCCGCTCCGCTCCAGCACGTCCTGCATGATGCCGTAGCCGTGCTGTTCGCCCTCGACGAGGCAGACGAGAATGTGGAACCAGTTGCTCTTGAGGGGAAGGAACGCGTCGGGCTTCGGCTTTGGCATGGCAACTGTATATCAAGTGATATCTATATGCGTCAAGTGCTAGGTGGTCGGTGATTCGTGGTCGGTGGTCGGAACACGACGAACAGACTGCCAAGGGCCGTACACAGAACCCACGGGAGGCGGGTAAGCACCATGTCTCTGTCTCCGTTTGATTACCCAGTGACCGAAAGGCCTCCATGCTCGTCATTGATGCATGTCGGCCGACATCTGCCCGTACTGCGCCAAACCTGCCATTTTTCTTGAGGACGTTAGCCGCGCCGCGAACGTTGACTACTTTCGCTGCGACTCCTGCTGGCGCATCTGGTCCATCGAGAAATCCCGCGCCGTCAGCCCCGAGCAGCCGCGCTCCCAACCCACGCCGCACCCCTGCCCGTCGTGTAAGTCCGGCCTCTGTCACTCACACAGAGTCGCAATTATCGCGAGCCGCCCAGATATTGTCTTCGTGGGCCTCACTTGCGATGCCTGCGGCCATCAGTGGACGATCGAGAAACCGATCGATGTGAGCAAGTCTGACAAGGCCAGCTAGCCTCTCGCTTCTTCGTGGCGGCCTGAAGTCCCGGGATTTGGAGACGCCATTTATTGGGTCTCCGTCGCCTCCGGTCAGGAGCTCCACTCGGTCAGCGCTTCAGATTCAGCGCGTCGAAAACCGCCTCGGTGATGACCGTGGCGGCCGGGCGCACGGGCGGGGCGCCGGGACGCGTGGCAGGCCCGCCGCCGGCATACGTGAAGTAGTTCTTCGCGAAGCCGATGGCGAAGCGTCGTGCTGGATCCGCGTACCCGAATGAACCGCCGCCACCGACGTGCCCGAACGCCTCGGGCGAAGCCAGCGGTCCGGTATCGGCGCCGCGCCGGTAGCCAAGCGACCGCCGGGCGCGAATACGATAGATCTCGTCCCACTCGAAACTCTGGAGCTCGATGCCGGCACGAATTCGGGCTTCTGGCACGACGCGCACGCCATCAAGCACACCCCAGTTCGCCAGCATCGCGTAATGACGCGCGAGGCCGCGTGCGCTCATGATGCCGCCGGAGCCTGGAATCGATGCCCGCTGCACGTCGGGCCGGTTGAACACCTTGGCCACGTAGGAACCGGCGGGCTCGCCGACCATCCGCGCGTCGTAATCGGCTGGCGCCGGAGGCCCATCGGTGAGTATCGCGACACGGCGCAGTTCGCGATCGGGGACGCCGAGGTAGATGCCGTCGATCGTCAGCGGCTTGCAGATCTCGTCCTGAAGAAACTGCGCGATGGTCCGGCCGTCAACGCGTCGCAGGATCTCGCCGTTGATGTAACCGAAATTCAGCGAGTGGTAGGCGGTGCGCTGCCCGATGGGAAACATCGGCGTGAGGTCGGCAATGCCCCGGCACATCCGGTCCCAATCGGGGAGCCAGTCCGGCGTGTAGCCGACGGGAGTTTGAGGAACGCCGGTCTGATGCGACAGCGCATGGCGCAGTGTCGCACCATCTTTGCCCTGCGCTCCGAACTCAGGCCAGACCTTGACGATCGGCATGTCATAACTGAGCTTGTGCTTCTCGACGCAGACGTGCATGCACGTGGCGGTGATGCCTTTTGTCGTCGATGACAACATGAACATCGTGTCGCCATCGACTGCTTTGCCCGTTGCGGTGTCGGCCCTGCCCGCCCACGCGTCTACCACCAGCTTGCCATCCAGGTAGGCGGCCACCTGCAGGCCGATCTCAGGTGTGTCCTGTACGATGGACTCGAGCACCTTCTGAACTTTCGCGCTGGCGCTCACGGTCGTCGCCTGAGCCGCGTCGAGCGTGTCGGCCAACAGCATCCCGGCGGCCGTCAGCGTCGTGCGTTCAAGGATCTGCCGTCGAGTGAGTCTCGCGGGGCCGGAGTCGTGAAGGTGGCGCATTCAGTTCCCTCCGGCGAGCGGATCGGTGTTCCCTTCACCACCACCCGCTCCGCCGGTCGAGTTGTCTCTCGTCGCCGGATCGGGTCCTCGTCCTTGCGCAAACGCGCGCTCTTCGGCGCGGGAGTTGATGAGCATTCCCGCGAGGCCGAAGTTACCCTCGTGACATCGCGGCTCGTAATAGATTCGGTTCGCCTGCTCGTCTTGCGCTTTCATCTCCTGTCGGACTGTCCAGGGCGTCATCCAGGTCGAAGGATCTTCGATGGTGACGACGTACTCGAGCGTGGTCGCATCGAGGCGCGTGAACCGTTCGACGAGATGAAGGCCTTGTCGAGACCCTCGGTAATCTGTCTTTGGACCGAAATTGGTGACGTCGACGACCAACGTGTTGCCGTCCCATCGTCCGCGCGAGTCGCCGAAGCGCTGTCGGATCGGCGCGGGAAGATGCGGACCGCCATTCACTGGAATGACACGTTGCCAGCCTTGGCCCTGACCGGTGTCGTACATGATCGCGACCGCGCCGGGTGACTGCACGATTCGCCGGTATCCCGAAAAGTCGGGCAGGATGGCAGCCATGCAGCGCTCCGCAAGGCTCCGGTCCTCGGGACCATCGCTCCGATTGAGACGGTCGGTGTTGTACATTGGCGGCAGCTCCGCGCGCTTCGGTGATGGTGGTCCAAACTTCCATCCGCGGCAGGTGGGCTCCTGCTTCCTGCACGTTTCGGTCGCTTGCATCAGCGCGAGCTGAAACTCTCGGTACGCGTCCATCCGCTTGCGTGCATCATCGGTGTAGGCAGGTATCCGGCCGTCCTTTGGATCGATGACGAGCGACGTACGTCTGCCTGTTGGCTTCACGGTCTCGAAAACGGCGTTATAGGCCCCCGAAACATCCCGTTCGCTTCCCTTCGGTTCGCGGTGATCGCGCCGGAGGATAGCCGATCGCTGCTGGTCGAGAGCCGCGACTTCATCTTCAGTCAGAAAATCTCGTCCGGCGTATTTCGCTGGACGTTGCAACGGCGTCTCGTAGACGTCGGTCCAGATGCCCTGGAGGTTGGGATCGCCCCACGGGGTCCTGCTCGCGGCGCTCTGCGACGATACCGCGGGAGACTCGTTTGCCGATTGCCCGGCGAGCAGCGCCGAGATGACAACGATGAGAGCGATGAGAGCGATCACGCCGGCCGATGCGGGCACTCGGTGTCTCATCGAGTACCTCCTGTGATTGGGAGCAGCGGCTTTTGACCAGCGGGCAGGTGTTGATCGAAGGCGGCCAGGAGCACGACGTCCCCAGCATGCTGCGCCATCACACCCACAATGTCCACGAGGTCTCGCTCCCCGAACATCTTCAGCGCGTGGGCGTACGTGTCCGCGCGCACATTGTGCGTCTCGAACAGCTCGCGGCCGAACTGGACGAGCGCCGCCTCTTTGTCGCCCACGTCTCGCAGCGCTGCCTTCCGGCGGACGACGTCGATGATCGTCGGTTCGAGGCCATCTTTGAGCGCTGCCAGCTCGTTGACGGTCCAATCGTATTGCGCATGGTGCTCTCGGGCGGTGACGAGAATGGCAAGCGCAATCAGTCGACGGCCAACGCTGGCTTCGAGCGAGGCAGCGCCTCGCCCGTGTCGCGTGATGTGCCCAGGCCCCGTGCCTTCTGGCGCGAGCTGCCGCGCGTACAAGCTGGCTTGAGGATTCTGGGTTTGCGTCCGGATCAACGGAAGGCGACTTCTCGAATCCGCGTGAATGTCATCTGACATCGTGAACGGCAGCGGCAGGAACTGCTTCCACCCGGGCGGCATGTGCTGGTTGAACGCCGTGAGCCTTGCGGCCGTTGCGGCGTAGGTCGCCATCAGATCGACGATGTCGACCAAGTCGCGCTGGCCCAGAACCTTCAACGCGCGCGCGTAGGTTGCCGAGCTCAATACGTGGGTTCCGAAGATCTCACGACCGAGCTGGATGATGACGGCCTGTTGATCGGTCAGGTTCCGGAGAGGACGTCGATGACGAACAATGTCGATCGTCGCCGGTTCCAGTCCAACCGCAACTGCCTCCATCTCGTGGAGCGACCATTCGTACGGCTGATCGTGCTCCCGGGCGGTTGTGAGGATGGCAAGCTCGGTCAGCGCGCGCCCGAGCGGCGATGCCCACCGGACGTTGACGCCCGAGACATGAAGCCGGATCGCGGCGGCTCCATGCACGTCAGGCTTGATCGCCGGCAGACGGTTGCGAGAGATGGGATCGACATCCGGCGGCAGCGCTCCTCCAGCCTCGGCGCGCGCGGCCTGTTGTTCGGCGACCGTCGAGCGCCCTTGAGTCAGCAGGGCGAGGGCTACCCACGGAAGCACGAGGAGGATCCGTACGGCCACAAAGTCCTCCCTACTCGAAGAGAGCATACTTATACACCCGGCCCGGTTCTTTGACTTGACTTCGTCGACTCCAAGAGGTACCACACCCCTGCTCACGCGGGAGGTCCAATATGAAGGGTCGACTGCTCGTCGTGATTGTGGTTGTCGCGCTCGTAGCGGCAGTGGCTGGTGTTGTGAAGTTGACCGGCGGCGCGGCCACGCAGCGAGCCGCGAGCGCCGGCCCCGCGCCAAGAACGGCATGGGGCGATCCCGACCTGCAGGGCATCTGGACGGATCCGTACCAGACGCCGCTTCAGAGGCCAGCGCAGTTCGCGAACAAGGAGTCGTTCTCCGACGACGAGCGCGCCGCACTCGACTCCCAGAGGGCGGCGATCCCACGCCGCGACCAGCGCGTCGAGCGTGGCAGCGAACGCGACGTCGCGGGCGCGTATAACGCAGTATTCCAGTCGGTCAGGCCCACCGGTAAGCGGACATCGTTGATCGTCGATCCCCCGGATGGGCGTCTTCCTCCCTTGACACCCGAGGCGACGACGAGGAATGCGGCCGAACGCGAGTACAGGCTCGCGCTCCTGCAGCCGACCGAGACGTGCAAGAAGAAAGATGCCGCTTGCGCTGGAGGGAAGTACGGTTCGGTTTCGGCCCGGCGGAACGAGATACCTCCCTTCTACAACACGGGTCGAACGAATCGAAACGACGGCCCCGAGGATCGCAGCATGGCGGAGCGGTGCATGGGCGCAGTGCTGCCTGATTTCGGCGGTTACCGGCGAATCGTGCAAGCCCCAGGATCGGTGTCGATCTTTTACGACACCGGTCAGGGGCAGGGATGGCAGCGCGTGATCCCTGTTGACGGCAGTCCGCACCTGCCTTCATCGGTGACGCAACGCTTCGGCGATTCGCGAGGCCGCTGGGACGGAGACACACTGGTGGTCGACGTTACCAACTTCTCCCCGAAGTTCAGCTATCAGGCTGCCCGCGAGAACCTGCATCTCGTCGAACGGTTCAGACGCGTCGACGCAAACACGATCGAGTATTCCGCGACGATCGAGGATTCAACCACTTGGACCAGACCGTGGACCGTGAAGCAGGAGCTGCTCCGACAGGATGAGCAGGCCAATCGCATTTACTACGAGCCTCGTTGTCACGAAGGCAACTACGGGTTGCCGACGATGCTGCTGGGAACGCGGATCGAGGAACGCGCCTTCGCCAAGGGCGAAGGACCAGACCCCGCCACGAAGGACACGGCAACCGACTTCGGCAACGAAGGAGGCGCGGACGCCTTGACTGGAGCGGCGGGAGCGATTTTCTAAAACCTGGCGGGCTGACCTGAGGAAACGTCATGGGAAAGACGATCGCGGTCGCCATTCTTTCAGCCGTCGTTGGCGCGGGTCTCGCGTTGGCGCTGATGAGGTCTGCGGGCACTCCGGCCTCGTCACGGTCGGCGCGCACAGCCGACGGCAAACCAGATTTCAACGGCGTCTGGCAGGCCATCAACGAGGCGCATTGGGATCTTCAGGCGCACGAGGCACGCGCAGGGATGGTGACGCAGCCGGGCGTCTACCCGTCGTACGAGTTTGCCAGGGTACCTGCCGCGCCAGTGCTCGCCCTCGGGGCCGCGGCCGGCGTCCCCGGATCGATCGGCGTGGTCGAAGGTGACGGTCAGATCCCGTACACGCCAGCGGCCGCCGCGATGAAAAAGGAGAACGGTGAGAACTGGATCGATCGTGATCCGGAGCTCAAATGCTATCTGCCCGGCATTCCGCGGGCGATGTACATGCCCTATCCGTTTCAGATCGTGCAGAGCACGAACAAGATTCAGATGGCCTACACCTTTGCGAACGCGGCTCGCACGATCCATTTCGACAAGGTCGAGGGACCACCAGACGACACCTACATGGGCCACTCGGTCGGTCGCTGGGAAGGCGACACGCTTGTCGTCAACGTGACGTCGTTCAACGGGAAGAACTGGTTCGACCGGGCCGGCAACTTCCACAGCGCCGCGCTGAAGCTCGTCGAGCGCTACACGCCGATCACGGCGGATGCCATCCGGTATGAAGTGACCATCGAGGACCCGGAGGTGTTCACGCGATCCTGGAAGATCTCGATGCCGCTGTATCGCCGCCTCGAGCCACACGCGCAGCTCGTCGAGTATCCCTGCATCGAGTTTGCGGAGGAGTTCCTGTACGGGCACGTGCGCAAACAGCCGCTCGTCCGGCGCTGGGAGGGAGAAACGATGATCGTCGACATCACGCGCAAGGTTCCTCCCGGCGACAAGTTTCATGACTGGTACAGGCGGTGAATCGTGAAATGCAGAATTCAGAATGCAGAATTCAGACAGGATCTGATTCGTCGCGTTGGGGCTGTGTCTGAATTCTGAATTCTGAATTCCGAAGGAGAGCCGATGCAAACGAAGCTGGCAGTGGCGATCGCGATACTCGGTTCGTTCCTGGTGGGAGCGACGGCCTCGGTGTCGGCGCATCACGCGTTTGCCGCCGAGTTCGACGCGAACAAGCCCGTCAAGTTCGAGGGAGTCGTGACGAGCATGCAGTGGATCAACCCTCACGTGTGGCTGCACATGGACGTGAAGATGCCCGACGGCAAGGTGGAACGCTGGTCGTTCGAAGCGGGCACGCCGAACGTCCTGTTCCGCCGAGGCTTCACCAAGAACTCGCTGCTGCCCGGCACGAAGATCGCCATCGACGGGTATCGAGCCAAGGACGGATCGCGACGGGCGAATGGCCGTGACATTACGTTCCCGGATGGCAAGAAGCTGTTCATGGGCTCTTCGGGCACGGGGGCGCCCTACGAGCTGACGCCCGGCGCGAAAAAATAGTTCCCGGGCGTCAACTCCCAATCGAAGTGCTAGGATGCCCACGCCACAGAGGAGAGTCGTTCCATGCCCCACCGACAGTTGGCGACACTCGGCTCACTTGCGGTAACCGTTTTCGTGGTGCTCGCATTCAGCGGTTCCTCGATGGTGGCTCAGACGCCACCGTCAACAGCCAAGTCGGCCCCTGGGGCATCGGCAACGCAGTCCAGGCCTGCACCGGCACCCGCGCGCGGTCCGCGAACACCCTGGGGACACCCGGACCTGCAGGGCACCTGGTTCGTGATCGAGGACGTGCCGCTCGAGCGGTCGGCCGCCAACGCCGGCCGAGAGTTCCTGACCGACGAGGAAGTGGCAGCCGCGGACAAGCAGAAGGCTGCGGGACAGGGCCGGAATACGCGGGCCGGCGACGCGGCTCGGGATGTCGAGGGCGCCTACAACGCCGTGTTCAACTCGATCCTGAAGACCGGGAAGCGAACCTCGAGAATCATCGATCCGCCGGACGGCCGGATTCCTCCGACGGTGGCGGGCGCCCCGGGAGGCGGTCGCGGCGGCGTAGCGGCGGCGCCAAATGCGGCGGGAGCCAGGGGGGCCGGTGGCGGCCGAGGCTTCGGCGCCCAGGCGAACGACAATCCCGAGCAAATCGCGCAGAATCCCCGCTGTCTCGGCGTCGCGATGCCGTTCCTGCCGCTCAATACCCAGTTCGCGCAGGGCACGGTGATGCGAATCGTGCAGTCGCCGAAGTCCTTGTCGATCTACATGGAGGACGACCACGCTGGCGGCGGCAATCGCGTCATCGACTTGGACGGGCGGCCACATCCACCGGCCAGCGTGAAGCTCTATCTCGGAGACTCGCGCGGCCGCTGGGAAGGAAACACACTCGTCGTCGAGACCACCAACTTCGCGCAGGGTTTCCGTGGATCGAACGTCGACAGCTACAAGATGATCGAGCGCTTCACCCGCACCGGCACCAATGATCTCCGGCGCGAAATCACCTTTGACGACCCGAAGACCTGGACGAGACCCTGGACCCTCCTCATCGATATGGGAAAGGTGGGCGACGACAAGCACATGATCTTCGAGTCGGCGTGCCACGAAGGCAACTACGGCATGACCGGCATCCTCGTCGGCGCACGCAGGGAAGAACAGGCCGCGGCGGCGAAGCAGAAGTAGGTCCAACCACGAAGGGCACGAAGACACAAGAGATCCGCGCGACCGCGATGGCCGGCAAGACGCCGCTCGTTCTTCCGCTGACGTTCACGTGCGGGCTCTCCGCCCTGGCCCTCCTCGCGCGCGTCCGTGAGAATCCAGCGGTGCTCCTCGCGTTCCTGGGCGCGGCAATCGCGCTCCTGGGATGGAACGCTGCGCTTGCGCTCGGCGTGCGTCGCCGCCCCCGCTCGCTGACTCTCGAAGTGGTCCTCCGCAAGCAGCACTACGTCCAGGCGTGCGCTCAGGGGTCAGTGCTGCTGTACTGGGGCTGGTACTGGCCACAGGTCTACGAGTCGGCCCATTTCATCCTTGCGCAGTTGCTCTTCGCGTACGCCTTCGACATGCTGCTCGCGTGGTCGCGGCGCGACGTCTACACGCTCGGCTTCGGTCCCTTCCCGGTGGTCTTCAGCATCAACTTGTTTCTCTGGTTCAAGCCTGACTGGTTCTATCTGCAATTCCTCATGGTGGCGCTTGGCTTCGCGGCCAAGGAGCTGATTCGCTGGAACCGGGATGGACGACTGACGCACGTGTTCAACCCCTCGTCGTTCCCGCTCGCCGTGTTCTCGCTCGCACTCATTGCCACGGGCACGAGCGACTTCACGTGGGGCCGCGAGATCGCGAGCACACAGTTCTATCCCCCGCACATGTATGTGCTGTTGTTCCTCGTGGGTTTGCCCGGTCAGTTCCTTTTCGGCGTGACCACCATGACGATGTCGGCGGTGGTGACGACGTACCTGTTCGGCCTCGTCTACTTCGCGACCAACGGCGTCTACTTCTTCTACGATTCGTACATTCCGATCGCCGTTTTCCTCGGGATGCACCTGCTTTTCACCGATCCGTCCACGTCGCCACAAACCGACCAGGGACGCGTGATCTTCGGTGCACTCTACGGGTTGACGACCGTGGCTCTCTATCAATGGCTTGGCAGCTCGGGCATGCCGACCTTCTACGACAAGCTGCTGCAAGTGCCGCTCCTGAATCTGTCGGTCAAGGCTATCGACCACGTCGTGCGCTCAGGCGTGCTGCGAGTGTTGGATCCATCGAGGCTGGTGGCTGCGCTGACGCCGCGTGTGCGCCACCTCGCATACATCGCGGTGTGGGCGATGGTCTTCACGACGATGAGCGCCGCGGGCGGTGTCGGCGACGACCATCCGGGGCAATGGCTGCCGTTCTGGCAGAAGGCGTGCGGGGAGGGGCGTAGCTACGCGTGTCCCTACCTCGCTGATAGAGAGCTGGCCTTCTGCGGACAGGGATCCGGCTGGGCGTGCAACGAGGCCGGCATCCTGCACGTCGCCCTCTCGCAGTCGGGTGAGGACCTGCGAAGGCTCGATCCCTCGGAAGCGGCCGAGCCGTTCCGGCGCGGGTGTGAACTTGGGTTCCCGGCCGCATGCCGGAATCTCACTGCCCTGAGCGGCAAAGGCGGCGAGCTCGTTCGCGCGGCTCCGACGCTCGACGACTACCCCATCGTCCTCAGGGGGAGCAAGGGACGGGTTCGCGAAGACGGTCGTGCCGCATTGCACGCCCTAGCCTGCCGTCAGGGGTGGCCGGATACGTGCGGAGCTGATGCCGAGTGCTCGAGACCCGATGCTCGTTGCTCAACGCCGAATCCTGGAAGCACGGAGTGAAGCGATGAAACTCAGGAAGGTCGGATCTGGCCGGCAGATGTATTCGGTTGCCGTTGCGTTCGCTGCCGGTGCGCTGGCGATGCTGATGGTCGGCGCTCTCACGCAACGCACGACGGCTCAGGGCACTGTCGCACAAGGCGCCGCTCCGCCGACGCAGGTCAGCGCCGCCGGTGCGATGCCGCGCACGGGGGGTAAGCCCGATTTCAGCGGCGTCTGGCAGGCCAATAACACGGCGAACTGGGACCTGCAGACGCATGCGGCGCGGCCGATGGTCGCACAGCCCGGCTTCCTGCCGAATACCATGGTGCTGGCTGCGCCCGTCGTCGGTCTAGGCACCATTGGGTGGGTGCCTGCCGGTCTCGGCGTGGTCGACGGCGAAGAGATCCCCTACCAGACGTGGGCTGCCGCGCGGAAGAAGGAGAACCTGGAACATTGGATGGACCGCGATCCGGAGATCAAATGCTTCCAGCCGGGTATTCCGCGTGCCATGTACATGCCCTATCCGCTCCAGATCGTACAGAGCCATACGAAAGTGAACATGGTGTTCGAGTTTGCAAACGCCGAGCGCACGATTCACTTGAACAAGATGGATCCCTATCCGAACGTCGGTTTCATGGGGTATTCGCTGGGGCGGTGGGAAGGCGACACGCTGGTGGTCGACGTGACCCAGTTCACGGATGCCACCTGGTTCGACAGGTCCGGAAACTTCCACAGCGATGCAATGAAAGTGACCGAACGCTTCACGCCCGGCGGACGCGACGTGCTTCGCTATGAAGCCACCATCGAGGATCCACAGGTATTCACGCGTCCGTGGAAGATCCGAATGCCGCTCTACCGCCGCCTGGAACCGAACGCGCAGCTGTTGGACTTCCGGTGCGTGAGCATGGTCGAGGAGACGATGTACGGGCACCTCCGCAAGGAGCAGCTCGTGAAGCACTGGGAAGGTTTGACGATGAACGTGGACATCACCAGGAAGATTCCGCCCGGCGAACTGGTCCACGAACGCTATATTTCCGGCAATCCGCCGGCGAAATGAGAGTTTCGAGGAGACATTTCATGAGAGGCCGAATCATCGTGATCGTCGTCGCCGCCGCCAGCGCAGCCGTGCTCGTGTCGACAGGGACGGCGCGCGCACACCATGCATTCTCAGCGGAGTTCGATGCCAACAAGCCGGTCAAGTTCCCTGAAGCAATCGTGACGAGGGTGCAGCTGATCAATCCACACAGCTGGATCTATGTGGACGTGAAAGGAGCCGACGGCAAGACGGAGAACTGGGCGATCGAAGCCGGCAGCCCGAACATCCTGCTGCGACGCGGCATCACCAAGGACACGCTGAAGGTCGGCACCAAGATCGTCGTCGATGGGTACCAGTCGAAGGACGGATCGAAGCGGGCAAACGGACGTGACTTGACGCTGCCCGATGGGACCAAGCTGTTCCTGGGTTCGTCGGGGACAGGGGCACCGTACGAAGTGCAGCGTCCCGGCGTCGACACGCAGAAGTAAGCGATTCGTTGCTCTGAGGATCAGCGCACGACCTTCCAGGTGCCGTCCGCGGCGATTTGTGTGCCGTGCGGGAGCCGATAGAGCTGCGTGAGGATGTTGATTTCCCGCTGACTGGCGGTCGTTCCAATGAGCGGGGAGCTCATGAGTCCGCCCGGCACGTGCCCGAATATCCCGATGGCGTGCCCGATCTCATGGCGGAAGAGGGCGGACGGCGCCGAGCATCGCGCTTCGCTCGTCAGGATCTTCACGACACCCAACCGGGCGCTGTTGTCGGGAAAGGTGCGATACACGAGTCCCGAGCCTGCGGCCACATTCAGTTCGTCCGGGCCGGCGGCGCGAATCACGACTCGCGGTTCGGCGGCGGCGGCGACGAGCGTGAAGGTGAGACCCGTCGCCGACGCCCAGTAATCCAGTGCATTCTGCGCGCAATCGCCGACGATCGACGCATCCACAGAGACCGGGATCGGCAATTCCCATCGCGTGATGATGCCCTTCGCCCGCTCGATGGCGCCTTCGACAGGAATGGAGAGGCCAACATTCACTTCTTGGTTGTACGTGATCAGATCAGCCGCAACCTCCGCACTTTCAATGCGGCCGGATCGATCGCCGTTGGGCAGGGGAATCGGCGGTGCGGCGGGTGATACCTGGGCCGGCGAGAGCGGGTTCGCGCTGTCACTGCCGCTGCACGCGCTCGTCAGCAGGAAGATGACCAGCGACCATGGACACAACTTCCGCACGGTGACGCCTCCTGAGATTTCAATCGAGTGCGGACGGCCCGTCGCTTCCATCCTCCAACTATAGCCACTTGAGGCCACATCCCATTGACGTGATGTTCGTCGGGACAACTGAATGTGTGATCACTTGATTCGGCCCGTCAGGAGTGCGCTGGCGAAAGTTGCGGTGGTGTTACACTTCGTCGATCACAACGTCGCCTGAGCACAGGCGGCTCCTATGAAGCCAGTCGTCATCGTCGCTGGTGTTGGTCCCGGCATTGGAACCTCGATCGCTCGCGCATTCGGAGCCGAGGGGTTCGCAATCGCGCTCTTGGCCAGGGACACCGCGAGGCTGGCCAAGCGGCATGCCGAGATAACCGCCGCGGGCATTATCGCCGCGCCCTTCATCGTCGATCTTGCGGACGCTGCGGCCACACTCAACGCGGTTGAGCAAGTTCGCACCTGGGCCGGCGGCGATCCTTCATCGCTCATCTACAACGCGTTTGAGTTTCAGCAGGGTTCGGCTGATCAGCTCGATCTGGCCGACAGCCAGCGCGCGATGCGAGTCAACTTTCTCGCGGCCACCCAACTCACCGCTCTCGTGACACCAGCGATGCGTGCGTCAGGAACAGGTTCGCTGTTGTTCACCGGCGGCGGCGCGGCGCTGCAACCGTGGGCGGGCTTGTCGAGTCTGTGCGCGGGCAAGGCAGCGCTGCGGATGTGGGTCCTCACATTAGCCCAGGACCTTGCCGGGACCGGGGTCCGAGTAGGTACGGTGACCGTGCACGGTCGAGTGGAACGTGGCACCGCTTTCGATCCCGACACGATTGCCGCAGCCTTCGTGCGTCTTCATCGGGGCACGAACGAAGGTGTTGAGATCCACTTCAGAGATGACGCCTGAAGTCCCGTCTTTGATCGGACGGCAACTCGGCGCTTACAGGGTTCTGTCCTTGCTTGGCGCTGGTGGCATGGGTGAGGTCTATCGCGCGCGCGACACGAAACTGAATCGTGATGTTGCGCTGAAGATTCTTCCCGATGCCTTCGCGCTCGACGTCGATCGTCTGGCGCGCTTCAGGCGGGAAGCCCGGGCCGTCGCCGCGCTCAACCACCCGCATATCGTCACCATCTTCTCCATCGAGGAACAGAATGGTGTTCCCTTCATGACGATGGAGCTCATCGAGGGGGCCACGCTCGACCAGGGGATTCCTGGCCGTGGACTCTCGCTAGCGCGGTTCTTCGACATCGCGAGTGCGCTGGCTGATGCGCTTTCGGCGGCGCACCGGAAACACATCATCCACCGCGATCTGAAACCCGGAAACGTCATGGTGACTGACGACGGCCGTGTGAAGGTCCTCGACTTCGGACTGGCGCAGGAGGTTGATGCGGACACCGTCCGCCTGGCGGAAGACAGCACCTACCTCGGGACGAAGGTCGGGACC
Organism: Vicinamibacterales bacterium; assembly: GCA_035649635.1. Taxonomy (GTDB): domain Bacteria; phylum Acidobacteriota; class Vicinamibacteria; order Vicinamibacterales; family UBA2999; genus Gp6-AA40. The sequence continues at coordinate 16,241 of DASRJE010000024.1, forward strand.
ATTGTTGGCACGATGCCGTACATGTCGCCCGAACAGATCGAAGCCAAGCCGTTCGATCATCGCACCGACCTCTTCTCGCTCGGCATCATGCTGTACGAGCTGGCGACGGGCGAGCGGCCGTTTCGCGGTGATTCGCCGGCGGCGCTGATGTCATCAATTCTGAAAGATCAACCCAAGCCACTTGGGGAACGGCGCTCTGACCTGCCACCAGACGTGTGTCGTCTCATCGATCGGTGTCTCGAGAAGGAACCGACGAACCGAATCCAGACCGCCACCGAGATCCTCGCTCAGTTGAAAGCCTATCGGCGGGCGTGGGAAACGGGAGCCAGACCAGCGGGGCTCGACAGCACCCCGCCGCCGGCCGAACGCGCGGTGTCGATCGCCGTGCTGGCCTTTACGGACATGAGCGCCGCGAAGGATCAGGACTGGTTCTGCGACGGCATCGCCGAAGAGATTCTCAACGCCCTGGCGCCGCTCAAGGGCCTGAGGGTCGCAGCGCGCACGTCGGCGTTCTCATTCAAGGGCAAGGGCGACGACCTTCGGACCATTGGCGAGAAGCTGAATGTCACGACGGTGCTCGAAGGCAGCGTGCGGCGGGCCGGGGATCGTGTGCGCATTACCGTACAGCTGAACGACGTAGCCAATGGCTTTCAACTGTGGTCGGAGCGGTACGACCGTGAGCTGAAACACATCTTCGACGTGCAGGATGAGATCGCGAAGGCGGTTGCGGAGCGATTGAGGGTGACCCTCGCCGGTGGCAAGGAGGATCGGCTCGTCGAACAGGCGACGACGAACATCGAGGCGTATCAGCTCTATCTGAAGGGCCGCGCGCTGGTCGATCGGCGGGGAGCAAGCGTCCCGATCGGGCTCGACCTGCTCCGGAAGGCGGTCGAGCTCGACCCCGGCTATGCGCAGGCCTGGGCCGGCATCGCCGACGCGTTGACAGTGCTGGCGTACTCAGGGGCCGCGCGAGGCTCTGAGTCGAAAGCACAAGCGATCGCGGCGGCGCGACGATCGATCGAGCTCGATCCCACATCCGCGACCGGGCACAACGCATTGGCGTGTGCGACTCTGCTGTACGAGAACAACCGCGCGTTGGCGAAGCGGGAGTTCGAGCGGGCGTTGGAGCTCAGTCCGAGTGACGGGATGGGCCGCTGCCGGTACGCGAACTTCTATCTGAACTGGGCCTGTGGCTCTTTCGAGCGGGGCATCGCGGAAGCCCGCCTCGCCCTCGACAGCGATCCGCTGTCCGCGTACATCACAATGACCCTCGGGGTCAGTCTGTTCACAGCCGGCCGGCTGGACGAAGCGATCGATACGTGCCGGCGGGCCATTCAACTGGACCCCAAGTCATTCGTGTCGCGCTGGGCGCTCGGCATCGCGCTCGGAATGGCTGGCCGATTCGACGAGGCGGTCTCGACGCTCGACGCTGCCGCAGAGATGTCGGGGCGCCACCCGCTCGCCCTCACCGGCCTGGCCGTTGTCTTCGGGCAAGGGGGGAAGCCGGCGGAAGCGCGCGTCGTGCATGGCGAGCTGATGGACCGCGCCTCGCGAGGCTATGTCTCGCCTTCGCACCTGGCCCTCACGGCCTACGCGGCCGGGCAACGTGAGGAAGCGATAGCGTTCGCGCGTCGTGCGTGGGATGAGCGCGAGCCATCCTTCATCCTCTGGGCGCGCCAGTTTCCGCCATACCGCGCGCTGCACTCGGATCCGCGATTTGCCGCCATCCTGCGCGAAATGGATTCACCTGAAGAGACTGAGCCACGATGAAGTCGCCTCGTGGCGAGTGTCAATTCAGAAACACGCTTAGTTGATTCACCACTTCGGGAGCAGCGCCCCCGGCACCACGAGCGCGGACGATGATAGTCTCGTTCGTCTGCGGGTAGCCGTTGACGAGACCGTCCCACACGAAACGAGGGTCCGTACTCCAATCGCGCAACACGATGTTGCCGCCGCTCCACTGGTACTCATAGGGGAGTCGACCGCCAGCGCCGGCACGTCACCGGACTTTCAGTCGTGACAACGTGAGTATCCGTCTCGTTGTCGAGGATGTACTCGAGGCTCAATCGGTACGTGGCGGCCGGCGGACGAGTGATATTCGGATCATCTGGGGCAACCAGCCCGCCGCTCTTGCCTATCGGGCCGGAGAAGCCCGGCCCGCCCAGCTTTTCTCCCTCGTACGACCCGAGCACCCGGTTGTCGTGAACAGTGCCATCTTCTCCGATCAACCAGAGTTCAAATCGACGTATCGTCACAACCCTGGTCCACAACGGCTCTGGAAGGCGAATCGAATAACCTAGGCTGTAACGGAATTTTCCAGGCGCGTTCGTCGCGACGAGAAGCTCCGCCGATGGAGTTCCTGTGCTCAGGGTCACCAACGGCGCCGGACCAGTCGGCGACGGCGAGGATGGCGATGCCGGCGACGACGGCTCACCACCGCAGCCGGCAAGTGTCAGACAGAGAACTATGAGGAGCGAGCGTAAGACAAGTGAGAGCATTCAGTGGATCATGAGAGTGCTCATGAGCAAGATAACGTACGCTTCCACGCCGCTTGCCTGCATTTGCGCTCTTTCGTGTGGCTCGTCGCCCGAAGCGCCGCAAGTGACATCACCAGATCCACCAACCAGGCTGGTTACGTGAGTGACCCTCGCCAATGATTTGCCCAACACGGCGCTGCCGGTAGTCCGGGGTGGCGATGTGTATACCTTTACGGTAACCGCGGAAGGTGGCACGCCACCGATTGAGTTCCGCTGGATTGCGAACGGTATCGTGTTGCCCGGCTGGCGAACCGACACGAGCTTTTCGTGGAATGGCGTGACGACGGCGGATGGCCTCAGGGCGGCCCCTGGGCGCATGTACTTCTGGGTGGAAGCCCGTAGCGCCGGCCGTTTCGAACGGGACATCGGCTCTGCCGTCCTGCAGTTCGACGTGCTCGACTGCCAGGGCGCCGACCGCTTCACACCGGTCTGCAGTCCGGGTAGGTAAGGAAGCGTCACGCGTGATCCCTGGATAGGAAACAGCTCGACGAGCGCCCTCCTCACGCCTGGCGAAATGTTCATGACGACATGTCCCCGGTGAAGCTGGCTTGGATGCGTGAGCCCGCACGCGTGAGCGATCATCTGGAGATCACGCTCACGCGCCAGCGCGTAGTGGCGGACTGGCACTCCCTCCCTTGTCAGCGGGGGTCCAGGGCAGACTGCAATCACCGGAGTTTGGCGATCAAGTTCGGCTGGTCGCTATCGGTCTTCCGTGAATCGACGAAGCGCGAAGGCAGCGAGGACGCGGCCACGGCGATGCGCGTGCTCATCGACGCCGTCGTGCTCACACCCGAACGTAGCGGGCAAACTCGATATCGAGGTGCGCGGTTTGACTGCGGACGGCTATGGGCGGCGCACCCAATGCCGTAACCGCATAGAACACCGAACCTCTACTGGCAACAATCTGGCTACGGTGGTGGACGTGTCGGCCGTCGATCGAAGACCCGATGAGGCTAAACGGCTAAAACGCACGGGAACTGCAACGCTGAGGTGAAGAGCGCCTGTCGACCGGTCACCACAGGTGAGGATCGCTCACCGTAGGTCGCTGTTGACCGCACGATTGGTGCGCGCGCGGGCGGACTCGGGAGCGCACGGGCCCGACAGAGGAATTGATCAAGTCTCTGGCGTTGAAGACATGGGGAACTCTGACGACCGAATTCGCACGAGCACGGCATGAACAAGTGGGTGAGTCTGAGCGCGCTGGCCGGCCTGTTGATGCTGCCGCGTCCGGCGGCGGCGCAGACGGTGGAGGAATTGGCGAAGCAAACGCAGAACCCGGTGGGGAGCCTGACCAGCGTGCCGCTCCAGGCCAACTGGGACTTCGGTCTCGGTGACCGCGACGCAGTCGGGACACTGTTCAACGTACAGCCGGTCGTGCCGTTCGGGATCAGCAAGAGCGCGAACATCATCCTGAGGGTCATCATGCCGCTGTCGTCGCAGCCAGGTACGGCTGATGCCCGCATCAACGGACTGGGCGATATCGTGGCAACCGCATTCTTCTCGCCCGCGCAATCAGGTCGCCTTATCTGGGGCGCGGGCCCAGTCTTCCTATTGCCGGCAGCCACCTCCCCCTCGCTCGGCTCCGAGAAATTCGGGATCGGCCCTTCGGTTGTCGCGCTGACACAGCCCGGTCCCTGGACCGTCGGCATTCTGTTCAATCAGATCTTGTCGGTCAGCGGCGCCAACGATCGCGAGGACGTCAACTCGACGTTTCTGCAGCCGTTCGCCAACTACAACCTAGGAGGCGGACTCTCCGCAGGACTGAGCTTGGAGGCGACCGCGAACTGGAAGGCGGACCAGACATGGACCACGCCCCTGCTCTTCAATATCAGTAAGGTCACGCTGCTCGGCAAGCGGCCGATGAGTTTCGCGCTGGCCGCCGGTCCGACGATGGCCAGCCCTGATGACGCTGCCAGCTGGCGGTTTCGCCTGGTGGCGACTTTTCTATTTCCGAGGTGATGGCTGCGTAGAAACTGTGTAAGGTAGGCTCGAAATTACCGACGAACGCGTACCTGCTGTCCAGACGCTTCGCGACCAGGCCTTCAAGCCCTGCGCCTTCACGGACTCAATCAGGACTACAAACTCGCATCCAACGGCGCGGCTCTGCTCCGACGCGACCTGTTCGAGGAGTTCTGCCATGAGTTCACTCGCGAGGTGAATCGCCTGCGGATGGCGGCGAGTGCCAGCGTGACGGCCACGGAGCGTGAGTTGGGCCGAGTGCAGGCAGAGATCGGGAAGCTCATTCAAGCGCTCAAGGGTGTCCGCTGAGCGTCGATGCGGCGGAGACGATCGCAGAACAACGGCCGTCTGCCCTGGCTCGTCGAGGAAGCCGGGCGACGAGGCGCCGCTGGCGAGCAGAGACTCCACCTCCCGGCGCAGCTCGTCGTCGCCCTCGGTGGCCGCAGCGAGAAACGAGGACCGGCGTCGCTGTCCGCCGAGATGGAGTCGCCGGGTCGAGCCATGTCTGCGAGCTCACGATAGAGCCACGCGCGGGCGAGACTCCAATCGCGTCTGACGGTCTTCGGTAAGCTCAACACGCGAGACCGGCCTTATGCGGAGCATCCTCTAATGCTTCCTATCATCCTGGAACTGGATCAGACTCAGATCGATTCCGCCCCGCGAATTCTGCGTGTAGACCAGGCGCCTGCCATCGGGCGAGACCGTCAACGAGTTCACCGCGCCTGTAACCGACTTGGGTGCGATGTCCACGGTCTTTCCGCGCGCGTAATCGAAGTAGCGCAGCGCCACATAGCGTCCTACCGAATCCTGTCCCGTGTAATAGACGCCAGCTGACACAGGAGCAAAATAGCCGATGGGCCCCTTGATATCCTCCACAAGGCGTTCTTCTGGATTCGCCGGCGGGTCTCCGGCAAGCGAACGGGCGAAAAGCCCCTGGCGGTCGTCCTTGATGTACAGCACACGCCCGTCGGAGGTCTCGGTTGCAGATTTGCCTTCGAACCACCGCTCCATTTCGCTCGCCCCGGTCTCGCCGCTCTCCGTTGGAATTCGATAGAGGCGCATTTCGCCTCCGATCCGCCGCGAACAGTACAGATATTTTCCACTGCGCGACCACGAGGGAATATTGCATCCAGGGACTTCGTGAGTGGCTTGCCGTGGAACTGCCTGGTCCTGCGCCGCATCGATGACGTAGATCTGCGGCTCGGGCCCCATGCGTGCAAAGAATGCGACGTGCCGGTTGTCAGGAGACCAGTGAGGGACGCCGAGACTTTGGACTCCAAGCCTGGTCAGTTGCTTCAGGTCGCCTCCATCTCCATCCGTCATCCACAGTTCAGGAGTGCCGCTACGCCGGCTGACGAAGACGATGTGCTTGCCGTCCGGCGAATAGTCCGGATTGTCGCTGGCGTTTCCGAGGCGGGACAGCACCTCTGGCGGCCCTCCGGGCAGTCCCGCGGCTCGAAGAGGAATCATCCAAATGCGTGGCGCGGGAGCCCTCTGTTGCGCGGTAACGACCCGCAGAGTTCCTCCGGCCTCTCGCCCAGCTATCGCAAGGCCCGCTAATCGCTCGCCCGGCAAATAGATCTGTTCGGCGTTTACACCCGATTCCCATTCCAGGACTCGTTCTCCCTCCGAGAACAACAGCCGTTTGTTGTCAACCCAGGCCGCCGATCCCGGGGCTTTCCCGACACCCGGGACGTTCGCCGGCTCACCCAGTGCCTCCATCCCGTCACTCAGTTTCTGCACGAGCAGCGTGGAGGTGGAAGGAGATGACCAGCGCACAAACGCAAGAGACCGTCCGTCGGGAGAGAACGCAGGAGAGGCATCGCCTATCACACCGTCCGGCGGCAGGATGGCCAGGCTCCGCACTTTGCCATCTGCCAGCCGCATGATGAATAACGTGGACCTGCCCGACTCGAGCGATTGCGAGGCGAACGCGATCTGGGCGCTATCCGGCGTCCACGCCAGCCAGGTGAACGCGGGGAACGCCACGAAACGAATCTCCCGCAGCGTGCGTACAGGTCCTCCCTGCGCTGGAGTGACCATGACGTCTCCGTTGGTAGCCCCGCGCCTCCTCACGAACGCTATCTGCGTCTGGTCGGGCGACCAGGCGGGAAAGACATCCATGGTGTCCGGGGAGGCATCGCGCGTCAGCTGACGCGGCTCGTCTTGCCCGTCCGACCGGGTGACGTAGATATCCCGGTGCCGCCCGTCTTCCCCCGTCCAGGAAAAGGCCAGCAGCGTTCCGTCGGGCGAAACCGACGGTGTCGTTTCGTCTCCAGCATACGTCGTGATCAGCGCGACGCTGGAAACTACCGGCCGGGCACGCGCGCCGGGACTGATGAACCACCACAAAGCCGCTGCTGTCAGCATGAGTGTGCCCGCTCCAGCGGCGAGCAGCGTTGCCGACGGAACTCGCCTCGGTTGCCCCAGTTCGAGCAATTCCCGCCGGACCACGGCGGCACTCCTCGGGCGGCGGTTCGGATCCCGTTCGAGCAGTCCGAGAATCAGCGCGTTCAAACGGGAGGCGATTCGCGAACGGCCCTGGCACGGAGGATCGATCGCCGCGTCCGTGCCTCCAGCCAGCAGGCTGCCGAGCGAAGCCCCCGGAAACGGACGTCTGGAAGTCACCATCTCGTACAGCACAAGTCCGAAGGCGAACAGGTCCGTGCGGCTGTCGCATTCTCTTCCCAGCACCTGCTCGGGAGCCATGTACGCTGGGGTCCCGAAAACCGCGCCCACCTTGGTGATGGCCGGATCCAGCGACCCAGTCGCGTCGTCAGGGCTGGCCGTTGTGTGTTTGGCCAGACCGAAGTCGAGCACCTTGACCCTGCCGTCCGGACGGAGCTTGATGTTTGCCGGCTTCAGGTCGCGATGGATGATCCCCTGCGCGTGTGCGGCCTCGAGGGCCTCGGCGATCTGTGTGGCGATGGGGAGTGCCTCCTCGACCGGGATAGAGGCGTGAGCAATCCGGTCGGCGAGCGTCGATCCCTCGACCAGTTCCATCACCAGCGCCGTCAGACCATCGGCTTCCTCGAGGCCGTAGATCGCGGCAATGTTCGGATGGTTCAACGCGGCGAGGGCATGCGCTTCGCGCCTGAAGCGTCGCAGGTGACCCTGTCGCTGCGGATCGTTCTCGCTGATCAACTCGGCTGCGAGTACTTTCAACGCGACGTCGCGATGCAGCGTCGAATCGTACGCGCGATAGACCTCGCCCATGCCACCCGCCCCGATCCGTTCGTGGATTGCGTAGGTGCCGATGCGGTGTCCGCTGAGTGTCGATCCGGCGGAGACGATCGCAGGAGCAACCGCCGTCTGCCATGGCTCGTCGAGGAAGCCGGGCGACGATGCGCCGCTGGCGAGCAGAGACTCCACCTCGCGGCGCAGCTCCTCGTCGCCCTCCGTTGCCGCAGCGAGGAACGAGGACCGGGCGGTCTCGTTCAGCAGCCGCGCCGCGTGATACAGCTCTTCGATCTTCCGCCAGCGATCCTCGTTCATACGTCGCTGTCCGCCGAGATCGAGTCGCCGGGTCGAGCCATGTCTCCGAGCTCGCGATAGAGCCACGCGCGCGCGAGGCTCCAGTCGCGTCTGACGGTACCAACCGACACCTGGAGCACATCAGCCGTTTCCTGCAGGCTCAGTCCTCCAAAGAATCGCAGTTCGATGACCTTGCTCTTGCGCCGATCGAACTTTTCCAGTGCGTTCAACGCATCGTCCAATGCCACGAGATCGGTCCGCTGCAGGATGGCCAGATGATCCGCGTCGGATAACGAGATGCGAAACGCGCCTCCGCCGCGTTTGACACGCGCCCGCTCGCGCGCATAGTCGACGAGAGTACGTCGCATGACCTGGGCCGCTACCGCGAAGAAGTGGGCGCGGCCCTGCCACTGAACCTCCTTCGCCGAGGTCAGCCGCAGATACGCTTCGTTGACGAGGGCCGTCGGCTGAAGCACGTGGCCAGGGCGCTCTCCCGCCATGTGGCGCCGCGCGATCCGACGCAGTTCCGGTTGAACCGCCGGCAGCAGCTTGTCCAGAGCCGTCTGGTCACCTGCCTGCCACGCGAGGAGCAGCGCGGTGATGTCCGGGGTCGAGGGCATCGCGATTGGATCTTGTCCGGGTTAGGTTAGCACTTCCGCTGTAGAACGCCGCCTTTCCTGGTGAGGTCCTCAATCAGGAGGGGAACATGTCCGACGACGCACGTCTCAAGCGCCTGGGTGTATCGCTGACGATGATTCTTGGTGTGACACTGGCTGCGCTCTGCAGCCCGTATTCGGCTTATGCGGCCTGCGCGAGCATCGACGCGTTGCCCGGGCGCGGCGCAGCGGTAACATTGAAGCCAATAGCGTTTCGGTCTGTGGGCTCCACAGTCGCGTCGCTGATACCGGTGAACTTCGAAGCCGAACCCCCGCAGCACCCGTCCATTGTCGGTCTGTGGAAGTTCGAGATGCTGACGAAGAGCACGAGCACGAACACCAATCCGATGCCGGACGGCACACTGTTCGACTTTGGTACCGCCGCTTGGCATAGCGATGGGACGGAGCTCATAAATTCCGGCGGCCGCGACCCCAAGGACGGTGATTTCTGCCAGGGTGTCTGGACCCAGGTTGGCCCGTTCACGTTTGAACTCCTTCACTACCCGCTCGCCTGGATGAACGGCGCCTATACTGGCCCAGTCGTCCTCCGAGCGCGCGTCACCGTGGATCGATCCGGGGATCACTATCGTGGTGTGTTCGCCGGCACGGCCTATCTCGCCTCGCCCACTCCGGGGCACGAGTTTGATGAAACGACGCCCCTCGGCACCATCACCGGCACAATCACGGCGACGAGGATCACCGTCGACTGAAGACTGCGGCGACCGGGAGGTCGTCAGACTGACGACCTCCGGATCGGTTGCCGCTGCCGAGAGGGCGACTGAGATTTGTGTGGTTGCGGGGGCTCGCAACCATCTGAATTTGAGTTCGCCTGGGCGGCAGCCTAGCTCATGACCGGCTGCTCTGGGTTCAGGTCCGACAAGTGCGGTAAGGTCCACTACGCTCAACGGTCCGTCAGACCTCGTCGCGAAGCTGGAATCTCGCCGCGGTTACACGTGCGCGTAGTCTCCCGGAAGCCGGGAGAAGATATCACTGGCATAACCACCGGACGCTGCGCCCGAACAACGGCGGACGCTTGACACCTCCCGGATGGCACGGCGATAATCCGCGCTCATGAACCTGCTGAGGGTCACCGGCAAGGCCGGCGTCGTGGCACTGAAGCCCGACGTGTCGCTCGTGTCGATCCTCGCATTGGTGCTTGGCGTCCTCCTGCTTAGCCTGGGGCTGCTTCTGGGAAGCACCCTTGCCGCCGGATGATGTAGTTCCCACAAGTTTCAGTGCACCAAGGGCCATCATCCGATAAGGGTGATGGCCCTTTTGCTTTTTGAGGGTCTATGGAGCTCGGAGAACTCAAAGTCTTCGTCACGGTCGCGACCGAACACAGCTTCTCGCGCGCCGCCGTCAAACTGTGTCGAACACAGCCGGCGGTGAGCCAGGCTGTCCGCCGCCTTGAAGAGGATCTCGGCGAGCTGTTGTTCGATCGCAGCATGAAGTCCGCGAAGCTCACGCAGGCAGGCGATGCGCTGCTACCCGAAGCGATCCAATTGCTCCGAATGGCCGACGAAGCAGTGGCCACAGTCCGGCAGCTCTCGCAGCGGGACCGCGCGGTCCTGCGGATTGGCGGCGAGGAACCCGACGCGCACATCGTGCTTCCGGCGTTGTCGACCTTGCTCCTTCAGCAGCCGCACCTCAGCGTCGAATTTCGGCGGGTGGCCGACCTGGACGTCCTCGCGGAAGTCGGAGCAGGCACCATCGACGTCGGCATTACGACCAGGGAACGTGTGCCTGCGCCGTTGTGTTCCGTGCCGGTCCCCATCTCGTCGACCGGTTTCTGTGTCCTGCTGCCGAAGAGCCACCCATTTGCGTCGCGGGGAGAGCTGCCGATGACGGTGCTCCAATCCGAGCGGCTCGTGACGCTGGCTGGTCTACCACTACCGGAGTCGACAACGATGAGAGCTACCGATGATGCCGCGCCTCACGAGGGCGTGTTTGTCGTCATGCCGGGCCTCGACATTGTGAAACACGCGGTTGCCGGCGGCCTCGGCATCGGGATCATTCCTCGCGCAGCCGCATCGAGCCTCACCTCTGCCGGGCTGGTCGCGATCCCACTGGCGGCAGTGCGGGTCCGCGCGCGCACGCTCGTGTATCGCGGCACCGACGGCCAACGAACTGCTGTCGAGGATTTCGTCGAGGCCCTGCGATGCGCCGGAGAGGAACACAGCTCGCGAAACGCTCCGATCGCGATGAGGGCCGCGAGGTGAAGCTCTCCTACGTTCACGGCGTCGGCACCACGCCGCTGATCGCGGATACCATCGGCGGCGCCCTGAACGGTGCGGCCGAGCGCTGGGGCGACCGCGACGCGCTCGTCGCGTGTC
>DASRJE010000025.1:0-9866 GCA_035649635.1 Vicinamibacterales bacterium
TCGCGCAACATCAACAGCGGTCCGACTCCGGCCTCGACAACCTGACTCGATGCCTGCCCGCAAGCATTCCGCTGGCGACGATGCTGTCGGAGGTGACCAAGATCGTGCAGACACCTGGCTTGACGCTGATCATGCACGAGCTCGACAACGCCACGCGGCAGATTTACACCGATGGACGCCCGCACCCGGTGGATCCCAACCCGTCGTGGCTGGGGTATTCGATTGGCCGATGGGAAAAGGACACGCTCGTCGTCGAGACAATCGGCTTCAACGGCAAAGCGCCCCTCGACATCGCCGGACATCCGCGAAGCGAGTCCATGCGGATCACGGAGCGATACCAGCGGCGCGACGTCGGGCACCTTGACGTCGCGATCACCTTCGATGATCCAGCGAACTACACGAAACCCTTCACGATTAAAGTGACGCACCTGCTGCAGGCGGACACCGACATCCTCGAGTACTTCTGCAACGAGAACGAGAGGGACCGGGCCCACATGGGGCCCGGCAAATAAGGCGCGGACCGAAGGCCGCGACTACCATCGCCGCAGGGCGTATTCTGAACCGGCGGTCCGTTCGCTTCTGTGCGGCCTCGCCAGCTACGACTTCTGCACCTCGAAGGCATCGACCTGCACTTCGGTCACGTGGTTCACACGGAACCCGGCGATGCCATCCGTCGGCGTCTTGAGCTCTGACTTCGGCGTCGTGTGCACCACCATGCCGTTGACGACGTAGGTGACCGTGTCGCCCGACACACGCACTTCGAGCGCATTGACCGACTTGCCAGTGCCGTCCGGCCGCTTGACCGCGGGGCTTGGCGTGTATCCCTTGATATCCCTCGTCGCCTCGCCCGTGCGCTGCTTGATGAGGAACGTGCCGTCCTGCGCCACCGTGAAGTACGTGTAGCGCTGGTCGCCGCCTTCGAGTCCCTGACCGCCGAACACGAGGCCGTAGTAGTTGGTGTGATTGCTCGGCTTGAGCAACGTGAACGTACCCTTGAGTGTGTAGTTACCGGCCGCAGTCGTGGCCGGATTCCAATAGACGCCCGCGGGCCCGCCCACGACGTGGAAGCCCTTCCCCATCGCCATGAACGTGACGCCCGATTTGTCGTCGGGATCCTGAGCGCTCTTACTGCGGTCGAGACGCATTTTCCAGCCAGCTGGTGCCTGCGCCGCCAACGGAACGACAAGTGACGCTACTAGTGCCGCGAGAACAACGCGCTTGAACATCGATGCATCTCCTTGGAGTCTGACCCTGTATGTACACTCAATCCATACATCCTCGAGCCGGGTGCCGGCAAGCGCGACATCACGGCAATCAGATCGGAGATAATCGCCAGCAGGGCCGACGCGGCTTCGGTTGAAGCCGAGGCCTCGGCCGAAGAGCCGAGGCGTCGGCGGAAGGCGGACAGACAGGTGGTAACCGGGAGACATGTCCGAACGGCGGCCTGCCTGGTCCTGTTGATCGCATTCGCTGGTTACGCGTACGCGCAGTTTGGGGATCGCTTTTCCAGCTTCGGTCCATTACGCGGTGAGCAAGGTGATCCGGCGGAATTGCCACCACGCGAGTGGCCCGACCGCGACGCCGCCGGCTGCCACATCCTCTACACGAGCGTCCGCCGCGAGGCGAACGGATCGGGCTGGCGCACCGACTATCCCTGGGCACAACGTAACCTCCTGATCCGAATGTCGGAGCTGACCAAGGCGCGGGTCAGTTGGATGAAGCCGGGCGTGCCTCATGTGTATCTCGTGCGACTCACCGATCCGGCGCTCTTCCAATGCCCCTATTTGATGGCCTCGGACGTCGGCACCATCGGGCTATCGGAGGAAGAGGTCGAAGGGCTCCGGCTCTACTTGAAGAAAGGCGGCTTCCTGTGGGTCGATGACTTCTGGGGCGAGGCCGCCTGGGATCAGTGGTCGCGCGAGCTGGCGCGCGCAATGCCCGCGAACGAGTATTCGATCGAAGACGTGCCGCTCAGCGACCCGATCTTCAGCTCGATGGCCGTCGTGAAGAAGATCCCGCAAGTCACCGGCATCGGCTTCTGGCGTGCCGTCGGTGGCAGCACCACGTCGGAGCGTGGCGAAGAAACGGCCGTGCCGCACTTCCGCGCGATTCGCGACAAGCAGGGACACATCATCGCGGCGATGACCCACAACACCGACGTCTCGAATTCATGGGAGCGCGAAACGGAGGACCCGGCCTACTTCTACCAGTTTTCGATCGATGGCTATGCGCTCGGGATCAACGTCCTGCTCTACGCGATGACGCATTGAGACCCAACCGTCTCAGCGCGAACGTCGTCCGGAGTCTCTTCACTAATTGCCGGCATTTTAAGCCTGCCGGGTCGACCGATGGGAATCCTTCTGCGCGACAGTTCTAGCCGCCCGTGCGCTGAATCGTCGGCGACGTCATCTAGTTCAGTCCGTTCACAACAAGAAGGTCCGAGAGCATGCGCGCGTAGCTGTGGACGTAATACTTTGCGTCGCGCGAGATCGCTAACATGGTCTGGCGCAGACCCGCCGGATCGTGCGCGCGGATCGTGGTCGCCGGTGTGCGCTTGCCAGTCGCGAGATCGAGCCACTCGACGACCCATGGAAGGCCCTCGCCATGCGCGACGAGCAGCCCGCGGCTATCAAGCGTCCACTGTAGCGGCACGTCACCGGCCGCAAGTCCCGCGACCGGCTCCGCGGCGGATCCATCGATCCGGTAGATCATCGGGGTGCCGTATTCATCTGCACCGACGACGCGCGTTCCGTCGGGTGAGATCGGCAGTCGCCACCACCTCACCAGGGTGGCAGTCATGCCTTCTGGTGTAAACGCTCGCGGCGGACCGCCGTTGATATCCTGCACGTAACCGCGCGAGCGGTCGCCGTTCTTCTGGCCGAACGCGACGACCTGCGTGGCGTCCTGCCAGATGGCCAGGTTGTAGACGATCTGATCGGGATTGGGCAGCATCCGCGACTCCCCCGGTCCAGTCGGATGCACGAAAATCGGATAACCCTCGACCGGCAACCCGAGCACCCATCGGCCGTCTGGCGAAACCGCGGTTGGCATTCCTGAACCCAGATGCACTGGTGTTGTCGCACCCGCCTTCAACAGGTATGCCTGGTACGACGAGGTGGACTGCTCGGTTATGAGTACGCTCGTGCCGTCCTCTGAAATCCACAGGCTCGAGGAGTCCGACCGCAAACTCACATCGATCGGGGCTGGACTCCCGGCCATCAACGCCTCAACGACACGCTCCTGCCGTTCATGGCCAATGAGGACACGACCATCCGCTGCGATATCCAGAACTTTGTAGCGAGTGGGGCCTACCAGCACGGAGCGCAGACGCCCTGTTGGGGTGACGCTGTAGACACCGTCCCCCGAAACCGCCGAGCCCTTCGTGCCGCCGAACCAGATCTCTGTTCCATCTCCGGTCCACGCCAGGCCGTGTACCGAGATCCACCCTTCGGACAACACTGTCCGCTGGCCCTCGAGATCGATCATAGCCACCGCGCCCGCATCGTCAGCAAACACCGGGTGATCGGCGAACGCGATGCGATCGCCGGTCGGCGAGAATCGAATGTGACTGATGAATCCGGAGGTTTGATAGAGAACCCTCCCGACCGGGTACTCGAGACGTTCGAACCCCGCCACGCGCCGGACAATGGCGAGATCGCTGCCGTCCGGGTTCCAGTCGGCCTCGCGGACGTGCTCGACCATCACGCGCGGGGCGCTGCCCAGCATCGATGTTCGAGCGAGCGTTCCTTCGCCCACCCAGCCGTCATACGTGTGACCGAGGGAAATCGCGAGCTCCCCGGATTTTGAAATCGAAAGGAGGCGCGCATTCGGCAATGACAGCGGTGCCGACTCAGGGCTGTCCGCGCGAGCCATGAATATCTTCAGCGGCTGGCCTTTCCATGCGGCGCCATAGACGACCGACTGCCCGTCCGGCGTGAATCGTCCATCGCGGATCGTCCCCTTGTCGAACGTCAGCTGCCGGAACTGAGGTCCTGTCGAATCAAGAGCAGCAGTCGATCCCGTCCGCAACACCCGCGCGCCGGCGAACCCCAGCACCGTGCCGACGACAAGCGCCACACTCGCAGCAATGAGCCACCGGCGATCTCGAACAGGCGGCAAGGCGGTCCCCGCTGACGTGCTGCTGTTGTCTACGGACGACTCGAGCGCGAATGCCAGATCGCGAGCCGATTCGAAGCGCTCCTGCGAACGTTTTTCCAGGCATCGGCGAAGCGTGCGCAGGACCGCGGGCGGGACGTTCACGTTGAACGTGCCGGGATCGGGCGGATCGTCGCGCAGAATCGCAGACATGGTCTCGGCGGCGGTGTCGCGCCGGTACGCACGGTGACCCGTCAGCATCTCGTAGAGCACGCAACCGAGCGAGAAGATGTCGGTGCGGTGATCGGTTGGCTCGCCACGCACCTGCTCGGGCGACATGTAGCCGACGGTCCCGAGGACGGTGCCAGGAGCAGTCGCCGGCGCCAGGGTCGGCGATTCAGCCCGCGTCAGCTCGCTCTGTTCGGCGGTGCTGCGCGCGAGACCGAAGTCGAGAATCTTCACGCCACCGGTTGGCGTCAGGAACACATTCTCCGGTTTCAGATCACGATGGGCGATCTGCTTGTCGTGGGCGGCGGCAAGCCCACGAGCAATCTGTGCTGCGATGTCGACCGCTTTCCGGGCTGGTACAGGACCAAGTGCGATTCGCGCCCCCAGGGTCTCTCCCTCGAGCAACTCCATCACCGCATAGGGGTGACCGTTGCTCTGTCCGACGTCGTAAATGGTAAGGATGTTGGGGTGTGAAATCGCCGCGACCGCACGAGATTCCCGCTCGAAGCGCGCACGCGCTTCAGGATTTTCCGACACCGACGGCGGGACGACCTTGATCGCGACGTCGCGATTCAGGCGGCTGTCGCGGGCCCGATACACTTCGCCCATTCCGCCTGCTCCGAGCGGAGCGATCACCTCATACGGACCGAGCCACGCGCCGCTCTGCAACATGATGGTCAGATCGGCGCGATTATATGCGGCTCACCGACCCAACGAGAGCCGGCTCCTTATAATCACTGCGATGGGAACGCTACCCGGGGAGCAGGGCGCTCGCGATCCGTTCCTGCGGATGCACGCAGTCAACGTCTACGTCAGGGATCAGGAGCGAAGCCTTCGTTTCTACATCGACAAGCTTGGATTTCAAGTCGCGTTCGACGCACGGGTGGAATCAGGTCAGCGGATGGTGGCAGTCACGCCGCCCGATGGATCGACCGTGCTGACGTTGATTCAACCGCCGCCGCATTCGCTGCAGTCCAAGTTGATCGGCCGTGCGACGCAAGTGGTCTTCGTCACCGAAAACCTGCCCGCAACCTACCGCGAGTGGCACAGCCGGGGAGTCCGATTCCGCGGCGCACCACGATTGCGCCGCGTCGCCTATGAACCGGCGAGATCGTCGGCGTCCGGAACGTCCGCGTCCGACGATCAGGCGACTGCATGGGGCGGCGCCTTCGCCCGTTTCGAGGACATCGATCGGAACTCCTTCGCGCTGGTCAGCTTCGACGAAGTGAGTCGCGCCGTGGAGGCGCAGCGTCTGGCCGCCGCCGAACGGCGGGAAGCAGAGCGGCGCGCCGCCCACGAGCTGGAGATCGCGCGGCAGGTTCAGGCGCGGCTCTTTCCACAGCGACTGCCCGAACTGGAATCATTGGAGTACGCCGGCGCCTGCGTTCAGACGCGCCGGGTAGGCGGCGACTACTATGACTTTCTCGATCTCGGCCAGGCACGGCTCTGCCTGGTGCTTGGCGATATCGCCGGCAAGGGGATCGCCGCTGCGCTGCTGATGGCCAACCTTCAGGCCAACCTGCGCAGCCAGTGCGCGACCGCCGTGGAGCAGCCGGAACTGCTGCTCCGATCGGTGAACCGGCTGTTCTACGAGAACACCGCCGAGAACGCGTACGCCACGCTCTTCTACGCCGAGTTCGACGATCGGACGTGCCGCTTGCGATACGCGAACTGCGGCCACCCGCCTGGCCTGGTCGTCCAGAACGACGGAACGGTCAAGCGTTTGTCGTCGACGGCCACTGTGCTGGGATTGTTCCCGGAATGGCCCTGCCGCACCGGCGAGCTTCAACTGCGCCCGGGCGACCTGTTCGTCATCTACACTGACGGCATCACCGAGGCGCTCAACAAACGTGACGAAGAGTTCGGCGAGGAGCGGTTACTCGAGGTCATGAGACGCTCTCGCGATCTGAGTGCCAGCCGCATCGTGACCGACGTCTTCGAGGAAGTGCGCCGATTCAGCGGCGACCAGCAGCACGACGATGTGACGCTCATCGTCGCGAGATGCAGGTCGCGAGGTCCTTAGTGCTTGGGGCTTCGTCCGTCCCTGGTCCTCTGTCCGTCCTTGGTGTCCGCGTTCTTGATCACGCGGACCAACTGCTAAGGACCAAGCCTCCCGATACACTTCACCCATGCCGCCTGACCCCCGAGCGGAACGATCACCTCATACGGGCCTAGCCTGGTTCCGGAGGCAATGCTCATCTTGTGGCCATTCGCAGTCGAACCTTTCGAATCTCTTGACCGCGGACGAAAGGGAGACTATACAGTGAGCCCTGATTCATTCGTTTTCGGCCGTTAGCCGGTTTCCCTTCCTCTCGTGGGGTCATTCGCATTCGGCTCTCTTATTTCCATAAGGAGCAGCGCATGTCTCGACGCGTCCTGGCTGTTGTCGTTTGGCTCTTTCTCGGCGCCCCCGCTTACGCCCAAACCCTGGGCACCATCACCGGTGAAGTAAAAGACCAGTCGGGCGGCACGATTCCCGGCGCCACCATAACGGCGCAGAACGTGGCCACCAACGCGGTCCGCATCCAACAAAGCAACGAGGCCGGCGTTTACACGTTTCCGGCGATGCCCCCTGGATCGTACCAGGTCAAAGCCGAGCTGACGGGGTTCAAGACCGTGCAGAACGCAGTGGAACTTCACGTCGAGGAGACGCTTCGCGTCGACTTCAACCTCGAACTCGGCACGCTGACGGAACTAACTGAGGTGTCCGCCGCGACGACGCTCATTGCCACGTCCAATGCGACGGTCGGAACCATCATCGAGAATCGGCGGATCGTCGAGCTGCCGCTGAACGGTCGCAACTATCTCAGTCTCATTGCGCTGAGCCCGAACGTCAGCGCCGGATTCGCGGGGCCCGGCCAGGCCGGCGATCGTCAGGGCGGCTCGCGTGCCAACCAGCAGATCTCCATCTCCGGTCAGCGGCGGGAGTTCAACTACTACACGCTCGACGGCGTCGACAACACCGACGTGAATTTCAACACCTACATCTTCCTGCCGTCGGTCGACGCACTCGAAGAATTCAAGGTGCAGACCGGCGTCTATTCGGCGGAGTTTGGCCGCGCCGCCGGCCAGGTGAACGTCGTCACCAAGTCGGGCTCGAATGCCTTCCACGGCACCGTGTTCGAATTCCTTCGCAACGACGCGTTCGACTCGCGTCCGTACGCATTCACGGCCGCTCAGGCCGAAGCGCCGAAGGCGCCGTTCAACTGGCATCAGTTCGGCTACACAGCCGGCGGGCCAGTGATGAAAAACAGGCTGTTCTTCATGTCGAACTACGAGGGCTACATCGATCGGAAGACAAATCTGAACCCCTTCAACCTTCCGACGGAGGCGATGCAAAGAGGCGATTTTTCAGCGTTTGCTACGCCACTCATCGATCCAGCGACGTGCACGGTTACGGGCAGCACACGAAATTGCCGAACGTTCCCGGGCAACATCATTCCGTCCAATCGCATTCACCCAACCTCGCGGCAGTTGCTCGAGTTCTATCCCGCGGCGAACCAGGCACCCAGCGGAGGCTTCAACTACCTCGCCGAGCAGAATCGCACGATCGACCGGAAGCAGTTCACGCAGCGCATAGACTTCGTGCAGAACGCGGACTCGACCTGGATGGGCCGCTACAGCTACGGCCACGACGATGAGGTGACGCCGGCGCTGCAGTTGAACGGCTCGAAGCTGCTCAACAGCGTGCACCAGGTGATGATTGGCAACACGCGCACAATCTCGCCGAGGGTGCTCAATGAGTTCCGCTTCGGGTTCAACTCCTTCTTCAACACGTACGGCCGCGAACTGGCGTTCGAGCGCGACGTCGTGTCCGAGCTGGGCATCCCCGGCATCACTCCTGGGCCGCCAGAGTCGTGGGGCATTCCGTCCATCGGCATCTCGGGGTACAACGGCTTCGGCGACAGCACCGAAGGTCCTTACACCAACCGGAACAAGGTGTTCGAGTTCGTGGACAACCTGTCCTGGATCCACGGCACGCACTCGTTCAAGCTGGGCGGAAGCATCCGGTTCGACCAGTTCAACCAGGACGGCAATCAGTTCTCACGGGGGAACTTCCAGTTCGACGGGCGTGCCACCGGTTCCTTCACGGGAGCGGCGACGCCGGGGGCAGCGGCGTTCGCTGATTTCCTGCTGGGCTACCAGCGTCTGTCGGAGGCATCCGTCGCGCTCGCAACCACGAGGTTCCGCGCGATCAGCCAGTCGTACTATTTCAACGACACGTGGCGCATGCGCGGGAACATGACGCTCGATTACGGACTCCGATACGAGTACACGCCGCCGTGGCTCGACAAAGGCGGCACGCTGATGAACGCGTACCTCCCGTACAACGACACGGGGCTGCCCGTCGCGGACCTGTCGCGTCATCCCGTGCTCATCCGGATCGGCGAGGGTGACTTCTACGAGGGGCTGAATATCCGATTCAATCCGAACATCCAGGTCGCCCGCGACGGGAGCCTGGGCGGGCGTCTGATCAATGACGACAAGTTGAACTTCGCTCCGCGGGTCGGTTGGGCCTGGACACCCAGCGACGCCTGGTCGGTCCGTGCCGGCGCCGGCATCTTCTACATGCAGGACACCGGCAATCCGCGGTTCGACATGGCACGCAACGCGGTGGGACGTCGCAACGACACGTCGGACCCGCTGCGCTTGAATCTGAACTGGGACGCGCCCTTTGTCGGGTCGGGCACGAACGCGTGCGGCGTCCAGCCGCCGATCGTCTGCATCTCGCAACACTACGTGCTCGGCAACATGTACGACCGCAAGACGCCGTATATGTATCAGTACGTCTTCAACGTGCAGCGCCAGCTCGGTAGGGTGACGGCGTTGGAGATTGGTTATCTCGGATCGCAGAGCAAGCGGCTCGAGCGCATGTTCGACCGCAACGAGGTGGTTCCCGGCCCGGGCAACCCCCAGACCCGGCGGCCGTATCCGGAGTTCACGAAGATTCAGGAGATCGGCAACGTCGCCGAGGCGAAGTACAACTCGATGGGCCTGAAGGTGACGCGACGGCTCGACGAGGGACTGTCAGTGCTCTTCAGCTACACGCTGTCGAAGTCCACGGACAACGGCAGCGGCATCCGCGTGCTCAATGGCGACGCGCTGTTCCCGCAGAACAGCAACTGCTTCGAGTGCGAGTGGGGCCCCTCGATCTTCGACGTGCGGCACCGCATGGTCGCGTCGGTGCTCTACGAGCTGCCGTTCGGCGGCGACAAACCGTTCCTGCAGGAGGGCATCGGCAGCGCCATTCTCGGGGGCTGGCAGGTGAGCGCGATCGTCAACAAATCGAGCGGCTTCCCGAGAGACCCGGCCGTCGGCACGGACGTTCCCAACACCGCCGTCGGCACGTACCGTCCCGACCTCGTGTCCGGTCAGGATCCCAACGACGGAGCGCAAACGCCGCAGCAATGGTTCAACACCGCCGCGTTTGCGACGCCGGCGCAGTTCACCTACGGCAACGCCGGCAGGAACATCGTGATCGGGCCCGGCATCTTCACAGTCGACATGTCGCTCCTGCGGAACGTCAGGCTCGGCGGAAGCAG
>DASRJE010000026.1:0-112290 GCA_035649635.1 Vicinamibacterales bacterium
CGCATGCCTGTCAGGCAGCGTCGCTCGTCGCGGTCGGCGCGCTGCTGCCCGCGTGCGGCGGTGGCGACGACGATGGCGGAAACCCCACGTCGCCTACGACCCCCGTCGAGGGTTCGGCGCTCTCTGTGCTCAATGGCACGGTTTCGGGAAGGACGGTCACCGTGACGGCGAGTGGCGGGCTGGCCACCGCGGGGGGCGCGGCGCTGATCCAGTCGTCGCTCGGGAGTTTCCTCGCGTTCCGGAGTTCACAGGCCTCGGTCACGGTTCTCACTGCTACCTGCACTCACGAAGGCTGCACGGTCGACCACTTCAACGGCCAACTCTACGTCTGCCCATGTCACGGCTCCAAGTACACGACGGGCGGTCAAGTCGCGAATGGTCCGGCCAACCGCGCACTCACACAGTTTCCGGCGACATTGGCGGGAGACACGGTTACGTTCACGGCGTAACGTCTCATTCCTGCCTCCTGCCTGCTTCCAGCGTTAGTATGAGTGGAGCAACCTTCAAGAGGTTATCCACTCATGCTCACCCTTCGTAAAGCTGAGGACCGCGGCCACACCGATCTCGGGTGGTTGAACAGCTATCACACGTTTTCTTTTGGGAGCTATCACGACCCGAAACACATGGGGTTCAGATCGCTGCGTGTGCTGAATGACGACCGCGTGGCTGCGGGGAAGGGCTTCGGCGCGCACGGCCATCGCGACATGGAGATTCTGTCCTACGTCCTCGAAGGGGGGCTTGCGCACAAGGACAGCATGGGCGAGCAGCACGTGCTCGGGCCGAACGAAGTGCAGGCCATGAGCGCCGGGTCTGGCGTGATCCACAGCGAGTTCAACGCGTCGGCAACGGCAGCGACGCATTTTCTGCAGATCTGGATCGTTCCCTCGGTGGAGGACCTCAGGCCGTCCTATCAACAGTTCGCCTATGCGCCGTCGGAAAAGCGCGGCACGTTGCGATTGATCGCCGGGCCTGACAAGAGCGCCACTCCGCCCGCCGCGTTCATCAACCAGGATGCGCGAATGTACGCCGCCGTGCTCGGCACGCGTGACTCGATCGACTATGCGATACGGCCGGGGCGGCACGCGTGGGTGCAGTGCGCGACCGGCGCGATCGACGTCAACGGCCTCACGCTGAAAGAAGGCGACGGCCTGGCAGTGAGCGAGGAGCCAGCGCTCACGCTGCGCGGTTCGAACGGCAACTCAGAGCTGTTGCTCTTTGACCTCGCGTAACCAGCGTGTCAACTCCCAAACGCCAACTCCCGACTCCCAATTAACGGAGTTCGGATTGGAAGTTGGAGGTTGGGAGTTGGAAATTGACGGGAATGAGTGACCCATGTCGGACGTGAATGTCCTGATCGTCTTCTACTCCCGCTACGGAACTGCGGAACAGCTCGCGCTGGCCGCTGGTGTCGGCGCGATCCAGGCGAGGGCCAACATCCGCCTTCGGCGTGTTGCCGATCAGGCCGACGCGAAAACGATCGACGCAACGCCGGCGTGGCGCGAGAATCTCGATCGAATGAACCGGGACTACGTTGTGCCGCGTCCGGCCGATCCGCAATGGGCCGATGTCATCGTGCTTGCCACACCGTCCGATTCGTGCGCCGAGATCGAATCGTATTGCGCCTCGCTGCGATCGATTGCGCCGATGGCGGGAAAGATCGCGGCTCCTCTTGCACCCGGCGATGACGAATCGATGCTCAGGCCAGTCTATGGGGCGGCCGCGTGTGCAGGCCTGGTCGTCATCCCCGCGAGGACGGGTTCGGCCGATCCGATTACGGCCGCGCGCGAATATGGTCAACACGTCACGCGGATAGCCCGCTCGCTGAAAAGCCTGTCGTCGGTTTAAAACGGTCCTCGAGGTTTCGCTTACGGACGGGCTTGTCCCAGAAGCGGCCATCCTCAGGCCGGCCCAGATCCTCAGATCGCACTCAACACGCCGGAATTCAATTTGCCCAATGCCGCCAGCCTGGCACACGGTTTGACATTTGTGCCGGCGCAAGATCTCTCGCGAGGATGCGATGACTGAGACATTCCGGCAGGATGTTCGTAACGCGTTTAGGGTTCTCTTCCGTTCGCGAGGCTTTGCCTTCGCGGCCGTGGTCATGTTGGCGCTTGGAATCGGGGCGAACACGGCGATCTTCAGCGTGCTGCGCGCCTCATCCCTTCGCGGCTCGCCGCTGCCGGAGCCCGAGCGCCTCACGGTGATCTGGACCACACCGGCCAATGACCCCCAGTCGCTCGAGGGCGCTCGCATCATCGAGTACTTCGCGTGGCGCGACCAGAATCAAGCCTTCGATGCCATCGGAACGATGCTCGCCTGGTCGAGCACGGTGAACTCGGAGCGCAACGGTGAGCCGGCCGACAGGTTGAACGGAGCACGGTTCAGCGCGTCGTTGTTCCGCGCGCTCGCTGTTCAGCCGCAGATTGGCCGCTTCTTCACACCGGACGAAGACAAGGTGGGATTCGGCGACGGTGTGGTCGTCATCAGCGATCGGCTGTGGCGCACCCGATTCTCCGCCGACCCCATGGCCGTGGGGCAAACGATGATTCTCGATGGCAGCCCGAGCGTCATTGTCGGCGTGATGCCGGCCGGCTTCGGGGTCTTCGATACGAATGCTGATTTCTGGCTCCCAAGCTCGTTCAGTCCCTTTCAAGTGCAGGCGAGGGGCGTCAACCGCGTTCTGACGATCGTCGGACGCGTGAAAGCGGGCCTGTCGATGGGGAGCGCGCAGTCCGACATCGAACGCGTCGCCGCCAGGCTTGCCGAGGAAGATCCCGGTCCGCAGAAAGGGCGGGGCATTCGCGTTCAGCCCCTCGAAGATGCGTTGTATGGAAATCTGCGCCGCATTCTGACCGTGTTGCAGGGCGCCGTTGGGTTCGTGTTGCTCATCGCGTGCGCGAACGTGGCCGGCCTGCTTCTCGTCCGCGCCACGACGAGACAAAAGGAAGTCGCGATCAGGCTCGCACTCGGCGCGAGCTCCTCGCGGATCGTGCGCCTCTTCCTGACCGAGAGCCTGATCCTCTCGTCTGCGGGAGCGCTCCTCGGTGTTGGACTCGCGTGGATGGGGGTGCGTGCGATCCTCGCCGCGTCTCCGCAATGGCTCTCGAGGGCTCAGCACATCGAGCTCGACGCGAGCGTCCTCGCGTTCACCGTGGCCGTGTCCATCGTGACCGGCGTGTTGTTTGGATTGGTGCCGGTGCTGAGCGTCTCTGTGCCGAGCCTCGTTACTCCACTCAGGGCGTCGGCGCGTGCGGCAACAGGAGCTCGCGGACACCGGCGCGTGCAGAGCGCGCTCGTCGTGGCGCAGGTGACGCTCACCCTCGTGCTGCTCGTCGGGGCGGGATTGCTGATAAGAAGCTTCTGGCAACTTCAGCGCGTGAATCTCGGACTCGACTCAAACCGCGTCGTGTGGTTCCAGACGCGCGTGCCGGCGAACAACGGCTTCCGTCAAGTCGGCAATCAGGGTGGATCCATCCAGCTCGAGGTCAGTCCTGTTCCAGGGCAGGTGTTCGATCGTGTTCGCGAGCGGTTGCAAGAGATACCGGGCATCGAGTCGGTGGCAGGAACGAACTCTCCTCTTGTGTCGGGCGGCATGATACAAGCGCCATTCAGGATCGAGGGGCGGCCCATGGAAGGCGGGGGACCCGGACCGGTTGCGGGGCTTGCCGCGCAGACGAGAGATCCGTTCGTGAACTATTCACTGGTGACCGCCGATTTCTTCAAGACGATTCGCGTGCCGGTGACTCGCGGGCGTGAGTTCACCTCGCGCGACAACCGCGACGCGCCGCCTGTGGCCATCATCAACGAAGCGATGGCCCGTCGCTTCTGGCCGGGCGAGGACCCGATCGGCCAGCGCGTCACCGTGACGATTGTGTCCGGGGATCAACCACGCGAGATCGTCGGCATCGTCGGCGACACACCGGCCAGTCGATGGGATCGTTCGATCGCGCCGGGGCTGTATGTGCCGCATCTGCAGGAATCGTTGCGATCGCGCGTGCCGTACGGGCAGAGTCGCGTGAACATCTGGTTCATCGCGCGGATCAACCAGCCGCTTTCAGCAATCGTGCCGGAATTGAGACGGGCGGTGGCGGAGGTGGATGCCAGCCTTCCGGTCACACAAGTCGAGATGATGGACACGTTCTTCGCCCGGCAAGTGGACGCTCCACGAGATTCAATGGTGCTCGTCGGGATTTTCGGAGCCGTGGCGCTGCTGCTGGCAGTCTGCGGCATCTACGCCATGGTGGCGTATGGCGTGGTCCAGCGGACCCACGAGATCGGCATCCGCATGGCACTCGGCGCGCGACGTTCGGAGGTGCTCGGCCTGGTCATGCGCCAGAGCTCGATCTTGACCGTCGTCGGCCTGGTGCTTGGCGTGGTTGTCGCTACGACGGTGACGAAGTACCTTAACAGCCTGTTATTCGAGCTCACGCCGCTGGACGCGACGACTTTCTTCGCGATGCCGGTGCTGTTCGCGACAATCGCGGCCGTCGCGTCGTACGTTCCCGCGCGCCGCGCTACGAAGCTGGATCCGCAGACAGTACTGCGAAGCGAGTAGTTAACTCCCAACTCCCAACCGCCAACTCCCAACACGGCGGTACGTTTGGTAATTGGGCATTGGGAATTGGGAGTTGACAGGTGCTTCAATGCCTAAAGACCCGCCGCTACTGGTGCACCCTTTATTCCGCGTGAGGCGGGAGCGAACTTGCGCCTGTAGTATCGAGTCCAGATCGCGATCGTCGGGACGCCGATGATCGTTGGCGTGAGCCACACCAATAGCGAGAACGTTTCCACTCCAAGCCGCCCTGCGTTGACGACGAGGAACGCCGTTGTCGCCGCAATGCACGACCCCAACATGCTTCCCATGTGCTCGAACCACCAGTGCATCGCGTGCGATGGTGGTGTCAGCCAATACGCCAATTGTCCGCCGCCCACGAACAGGCCGATGACCGAGAACGCCGTGAAGAGGTGGTGGCCGGCGCTGAGGCCGTAGAAGGCGGCGGCCAGACTCGAGGCGGTGAGCAGCGCCGGCCATCCGATATCCCACGCATTCCGATGTGCGGCGGTTCGCGTCTTCGCGCGAAGCGCTCGCACTCCGCCTGAAACACTGGTGGCGGTGAGAATCGCGACGAAGAAGAGAAAGGCCCCGGCCTCGCGTCCCTGACGCGTGGGGTCGGTCAGCCAGCGTGCCCCAGCCAGGAGCAGGGCGGTAATGGCGACGACGGTCATGCCGGTGACGAAGACCCAGCCGGCGCGCCGGTGTGTGAGGCCGCCCTTCTTCGAGACGAGCGGAATCAGCATGGATACAAGGGCGGCAGTGCCGCCAGCAATGTGCAGGTAGAGGACTGAAGTCAGCATGCCGACATGATGCGCTTCGCCTCGGCGCGATGCATGTGCCGGAGGTCACGAGCGCGACCCATGACTTCCGGCACTGGGCCGCGATGGGTCCGGCACCCCTACAATGACGCATGCGCGGGGGACAGTGGCTGAACGTCGCGGCACTTGCCACCTGGCTCATTTGCGCCGTGCCCCAGATCGTTCTGATCCTGCAGGGCCAGTTCACGGGATGGCCGGCGATCCTCTGGATGGCGGCCTATGCGCTGTACGGTCTCGCCCTTACTCTTTTTCTGGGACTCGGCGGCATCCGACTTCGTCTCGGGTACTACGCCCCGCCGGCGCTGGCTGCCATCCTGATGGTGACGGCTATCGCTGTCGTCATGCTGCCCGTCGTGTCCGGGCACAGCACGAACTCGACCTCTGCCTTGCTCGTCATCATCGCCGCCTGTCTTCCGTACCTGACTCCCTCGCAAACTCCTGGTAGCGCGGCGCATCCTCACGCGACCCTGGGGGCGCCTTGGATCTGGTCGATCCTCGGAGCGCTCATGCTGACGAACGTGGTGATCCTCCTCGCGATCGATCGTTCGTGGACCGAAGCGCTGACGTTTGGTCTCACCATGGGTGGATTCATGCTGTTTGCGGCTGCCAGCTCGTTTCTCGTGCGCAGCGAAGCCGCGGCGCGGGCGCAGCTGGCGTTGGCCAACAGCGAGCTTCTCGCCACTCGTGCGATGCTGGTCGAGACCAGCCGGGTCGAGGAGCGACTGCGCATCTCGCGCGATCTGCACGACACGCTCGGGCATCACCTGACGGCGCTGAGCCTTCAGCTCGATGTCGCCGCGCGGCTATCCGATGGCAAAGCAGCCGACCATATCCGTCAGGCGCATGCGGTCGCGCGCCTGCTCCTGGGTGATGTGCGCGACGTGGTCAGCCGCCTGCGAGACACCAGTCAGCCCGATGTCGCGGAGGCCATTCGGTCGCTTGCCGCGCAGCAGGGCACCGGCCCGGCCGAAGGTGGCTCCGGCGAACACGTTGCCATTCATCTCGACTTAGCCGAGACCTTCATCGTCGACGATGCCCCTCGCGCGGAGATCCTGCTTCGCTGCGTGCAGGAGATCATCACGAACACCGCGCGCCACGCACAGGCCAGGAATCTCTGGATTTGCCTCGAAGCGCGTCCTGACGGGATTGCGCTGCACGCTCGAGACGATGGCCGCGGCGCCGACGTCGTGACGTGTGGTAACGGCCTTACCGGGATGCGCGAGCGCTTCGAGCAGTTCTCGGGTCACGTCGAGTTCAGCGCCGGGCCGGGTGCCGGCTTCGAGATTCGCGGATTTCTTCCGACCCCGGCGGCGACATGATCCGCCTCGTGCTCGTCGACGATCAGACGCTCGTGCGGCAGGGCATTCGCTCGTTGCTCGAACTCGTTGCCGACATGTCGATCGTGGCGGAAGCGTCGGACGGCGATGAGGCCGTGACCGTGATTCAACGTGAGAAGCCGGACGTCGTGCTGCTGGATCTCCGCATGCCCAGAAAGGGCGGTGTCGACGTGTTGAGAGAGCTTCAACGATTGTCGACCCTGCCGCCGACCATCGTCCTCACGACCTTTGACGATGACGAGGCGCTGCTCGATGCCGTGCGGGCTGGCGCGAAGGGGTACTTCCTCAAGGACGTGTCGCTGGAAAGGCTGACGGACGGCATTCGCGAAGTGGCACGTGGGGGATCGATCATCCGCCCGGCGGTTACGGAGCGCGTGCTCAAAGGTCTCGAGCACGTGCGACGCGACTTCGACGCGCTCAACCCGCCCGATCCGCTCACGAAACGCGAAGTGGAAATCTTGCGCCTGATGGCGGGTGGCTACAGCAATCGCGAGATCGCTGAGGCGCTGGGGACTGCCGAGGGCACAGTGAAGAACCACGCGTCGAGCATCTTGTCCAAGCTTGGTGTTCGCGATCGCACGCGGGCTGTCCTGAAAGCACTCGAGCTCGGTTACATCTAGTCTCGACCCTTGTCGCCACACCTCCCACTGGAGTTTTCAACGCGGAGATCGCGGAGGAGCGGAGGGCCGCAAAGGCTGCCACGACTGAGCCACGGGTGAGGCCCGGTCGCAGACCGGGCCTTGGGTCGAGCGGCGCTTGGGACGCAAGCGTTACTCGGACTGTCAAACGCTTGCGGTCCCTAAGCGTCGCTCGACTCACGCCGCGCTGCGCGCGGCTCACCCGTGGCGGGTGATGGGCAGCTCTGCGTACCTCGACGCCCCTGCGGTCTCAGCGTTAACGCTTTTCCCTGCGCCCTCAGCTCCCTCTGCGATCCTATCGGGACAGGTCATGTCGATACGTCTCCTTCAGTCCCAGCGTGCACAGCCATGAAATGAATGACATTGCGGTGATGTACACAGTAATGAGAGAGGAGTTCCCGGTTGCGCCGAATAACGCCGCCGCAATCGCCGGAGAAAGCGCACCGCCGAGAATCGTGCCGAGCGTCAGGCTGAGCGACGCGCCGCTGTAGCGCGTTGCGGTTGGGAAGAGCTCGGAGAACACTGCCGGTTGCGGACCAATGTACGCCCCCTGAATCACGAGTATTCCGCACAGCGCCAGCGCGGCCAGTGGAACGGATCGAGTATCCGCCAACGGAAAGAAGACCAGCGACCACAGTACGAGCGCGCCGTTTCCCCACTGCATGATCCGTCGTCGCCCGAAGCGATCGGACCAGGTCGCGAACAGGAAGATCGACCCCGCAAACATCACCGCGGCGATCAGGAGAAGGGCGAGCGTCGTGGTCAGCGGGAACTTGAGCTCGCGCGTCGCGTACGAGACGAAATAGACGATGACGATGTAACCGAGCGTGCTGATGCCGATATAGCTGCCCGCGGCGAGGAAGACGGCGCGCGCATCATGACGCAGGACGTCGACGATGGGCATCCGGCGTGCGCTTTGCGCTTTGACGATTCGCGCGAAGATGGGGCTTTCGGCAAGGCCCATCCGGACCCACAGTCCCACCGCCACCAATCCGGCGCTCGCGATGAAGGGAATCCGCCACGCCCACTCCGCAAATGCGGCAGGTGACACCGCGCTCGACGTCACGAGAAAGACCAGGTTCGACAGGATGATGCCGGCGGGCAGGCCGAGCGCGACGAAGCTCCCGAAAAAGCCGCGGCGCCCTTGCGGCGCATGCTCCACCGACATGAGCACCGCACCGCCCCACTCGCCGCCGAGCGCGAATCCCTGCACGAACCGGAAGGCCACGAGCAGCAGGGGAGCCCCGACGCCCAGTTGCGCGTAGTTCGGCAGCAGACCGATGCCGAGCGTCGACAGCCCCATGAGCATGAGCGACCAGACCAGCATCGATTTGCGGCCAAGCCGATCGCCGTAGTGGCCCATCGCGACACCGCCCAGGGGTCGCGCGATGAATCCGATGGCGAACGTGGCAAACGCGGCCAGCCTTCCGGCAAGATCCGATACCTGCGGAAAGAATTGCGGCGCAAAGACCACTGCTGCCGCCGTCCCGTAGATGAAGAAGTCGTACCACTCGATGGTGGTGCCGATCCCGCCCGCTAGGGCTACGCGCCGAGCTTCGACGGCGGCGCGATCGAAGGGCCGCGAGGTCAGTGAAGATGCCATGTGGTCGATATTCTGTGCCGGGATCCGCGATCCGGGATCCGGGGCCCGGGATCCGGGACTCGGGGCCCGGAGCGAGCAATGAACCCCCGAGTCCCGAGCCCCGAATCCCGAGTCCCGAGCTCGGAGTCCCGAGTTCGGAGTCCCGAGTCCCGAGCCCCGGCTCCCGCCGGTACGGCCTATACTGATCGCCTCCGGAAGGGATCCCTTTGCGAGACAGATAAGAGGCATATTGCGCCATGAGAAAGCCACCTTTGCCGCACAAAAACACTCATTGGACCGCTATGCGGCTGTTGGTTGTCGCAGTCGTGGCGATCGTCGCGCTCGGGGTCCAGCTGCGAGCCGGCCAGCAGAAGGTCGAGTTCCGCGGTGGCATCCCGCTCGCCCCGTCAGGGCTCGCGGGTCACAAGTTGCCGGCAAAGCCGGTCGAGGTCGACACCGGTGAGGGCCAGCGCATACGTGTTTCCGCCGTGACCCGGGCCCTGGAATATCCGTGGGCTCTGGCATTTCTTCCCGACGGCACCATGTTGATCACCGAGCGGGCCGGACGCCTGCGGGTGATTCGACATGGCACGCTCGATCCCCAACCCGTCGCCGGCGCACCTGCATCGTACTGGGCAGGCGAATCAGGTCTGCCGGGTGCGGTTCACGGTTACATGGATATCGCGCTCCATCCGCAGTTTGCGCAGAACCGGCTCGTCTATCTTTCGTACACCAAGCCACTCGACGAAAAGCGACGGACCGTGGCCGTTGCGCGAGGACGCTTCGATGGGAAGGCGCTGACGGAGGTCAAGGACGTCGTCGTGCTCGATCGCGCTGGCACGTCACGGATCGCGTTCGGTCGAGACGGCATGCTCTACATCTCGACCACCGGAACCGACCCGCAGGATCCGAAGGATCCACAGAACCCGAACACGCAGGGCGGAAAGGTCCTGCGCTTCACAGACGAGGGCGGCATCCCCAAGGACAACCCGTTCGTCGGCAAACCCAATCATCGACCCGAGGTGTATACCCTCGGTCATCGCAGCGCGCTCGCTCTTGCGGTCAATCCCAACACAGGAGAGATGTGGCTCAACGAGAACGGGCCCAACGGTGGCGACGAGATCAACATCCTCAAGCCCGGTGCCAACTACGGCTGGCCGATTGTGAGCTACGGGCGTCAATACACAGGTCCATGGCAATCGGAGATTCCGGGACATGCGGGCTTCGAGCCGCCGCTGGTGTTCTGGGTGCCGTCGATTGCGGCGTCGGGGATGGCCTTCTACACCGGCGACAAGTTCCCGAAATGGAAGGGGGACGTCTTCGTGGGCGCGCTGCGCACGGGCGAGATACCCGGCACGGGACACCTCGAACGAATCCTCTTCAACGAGAAGATGGAGGAGTTGCGGCGCGAGTCGCTGCTCGTCGAGTTGCGACAGCGGATCCGCGAGGTTCGCCAGGGGCCGGATGGGCTCCTGTACCTGCTGACCGACGAGAAAGAAGGCGCAGTGCTTCGTATTGAGCCTGTGCAGTAAGCAGTCGGACGGAATAAGCAGTAAACACAGGCGGGTCTTGGTTTATGGGCGGAGGCGGTGCCCTGTTTCCGCCGCGATTTAACACTCTCATAACAAGATTCGGACTACGGCGCGTGCGCGCGCCAGTAAGATGGCATTCATATCGGGGTCGGACATCACGCATGGGCTTCATTCGAATCAATTGGGTCTCAGCCGCGGTCGTGGCGACGTCGATTGCCGCGTCGGGTTGCGCCGACGAGAATCAGGCGGCTCCCGCCTCGGGTCCTGGTGGACGGGGTGGCGGAGGCGCCGTCCCAGTCACGACGGCACCTGTCATCAACAAGGCGATGCCGATCGAAATCAGCGTCATCGGCACGGCTGAGGCGTTCTCGAACGTCGCCATTCGATCGCAGATCACGGGGCAACTCGAAAAGGTCAACTTTACAGAAGGCGACGAGGTGCAGCAGGGGCAGGTGCTCTTTACGCTGGATCGTCGTCCGCTGGAGCTGGCACTGCGCGAGGCGCAGGCCAACCTCGATCGTGACTCGGCGAAGGCAGAGAACGCGGCGCTGATGAACAAGCGATACGAAGACCTGGCCAAGCGCGGCATTGCGCCGCGCGAGCAGGTCGATACCTCGCGCGCGGACATGAGCGCCCTCAACGCCACGGTCAGCGCCGACAAGGCTGCCGTCGAGAGCGCAACGGTGCAGCTCGACTACGCAACCATCAAGGCGCCTATTTCAGGACGAACCGGCGCCCTCATGGTGCACGAGGGCAACTTGGTACGCGCCAACGATCAGACACCGCTCGTGACGATCAACCAGGTGATGCCGATGTCGGTGTCGTTTGCCATTCCCGAGGCGCGTCTCTCGGAATTGAAGCGCTACATGAGTGGCGGTTCTTTGCGTGTCACGGCAACTCCGCCGAACGACGAGGGTCCTCCCGCGGTAGGCAAGATTGCGTTCGTCGACAACGCTGTCGACGAAAACACGGGGACGATTCGCATCAAAGGTACCTTTCCCAACAGCGATCGGCGACTCTGGCCCGGTCAGTTCGTCAACGTCGTGGTGACGTTGACGACCGATCCCAAGGCGATCGTGGTTCCGTCCGTAGCCGTGCAAAGCGGTCAACAAGGCACCTATGTCTTCGTCGTAAAAGCTGACCAGACCGTTGAGATGCGCCCGGTCACGGTGAACCGCGCGAGCGCAAGCGAGACCGTGCTTGCCGACGGCGTTCAGCCCGGTGACACCGTGGTCACCGACGGTCACCTGCGACTCGTGCCGGGTAGCCGTATCAGCGTGAAGAACGAAGGCCAGCAGGCGGACCAGAGCAAACCGCAGGTCGATCGCAGAGGAGCGCCATGAATCTGTCGGCAATCTTCATCAAGCGCCCAGTCACCACGACGCTCCTGATGCTGGGCATCCTGGTGTTCGGCGGGCTTGCGTACCAGGTCCTGCCTGTTGCCGATCTACCAAGCGTCGACTTTCCCTCGATTCGCGTCAGCGCTGGCTTGCCAGGCGCCAGCCCGGAGACAATGGCCGCGTCCGTTGCGCTCCCGCTCGAGAAGCAGTTCACGTCGATCGCCGGTGTGACGAGCATCAACTCCACGAGCACGCAGGGCGGAACCGACATCACCATCCAGTTCGACATCAATCGCAACATCGACGCCGCCGCACAGGACGTGCAGTCGATGATCGGTCGAGCCGCGCGGCAGTTGCCGCCGGAGATGCCGTCGCCGCCCTCGTACCAGAAAGTGAACCCCGCGGATCAGTCCATCTTCTTCATCGTCCTGCGGTCGTCGACGCTGTCGCTCGCCGTGCTCGATGAGATCGCGCAGACGCAGGTCGCGCAACGCATTTCGATGGTGAGCGGCGTCGCGCAGGTCAACATTTTCGGGTCGCAGAAATTTGCCGTGCGCGTGGACGTCGATCCGCGCGAGCTCGCCGCGCGATCGATCGGCATCGACGAAGTCGCCGCCGCCATCAACAGCGCCAACTCGAACCTCCCCACCGGCACCATCTACGGTGAACGGACCTTTGTCGTCCGCTCCAACGGGCAATTGATGCGGGCGGCCGCCTATGGCCCGACGATCATCGCCTATCGCAATGGCCTGCCCGTTCGGCTGGACGAAGTGGCGCACGTCTACGACGGGGTCGAAAACGATAAAACGGCGAGCTGGCAGAACGGTGAACGCTGCATCTACCTGCCGGTGCAGAAACAGCCCGGTGTGAACGTCGTCGAGACGGTGGAGCGGATCAAGGCGCTGCTGCCGACCATCCGAGAGCAGTTGCCAGCGTCGGTGACGCTTGACGTCCGCAGCGATCGCGCCCTGACGATTCGCGAGTCCGTACACGATGTGAAGCTCACGATGATGATCACGGTGGCGCTGGTCGTTCTCGTCATCTTTATCTTCCTGCGCAATCTCTCGGCGACCGTCATTCCGAGCCTTGCACTGCCGTGCTCGCTGGTCGGGACCTTCGCCGTGATGTACCTCCTCGGGTACAGCCTCGACAATCTCTCGCTCATGGCGCTGACGCTGTCGGTCGGCTTCGTCGTCGACGATGCCATCGTCATGCTGGAGAACATCGTCCGGCACATGGAGATGGGGAAGAACCCCATGCAGGCCGCCTACGATGCGTCGAAAGAAGTGGCGTTCACGATTCTGTCGATGACGTTGTCGCTCGTCGCCGTGTTCATCCCGGTGCTGTTCATGGGTGGCATCGTTGGACGATTGCTGCACGAGTTTGCGGTCACGATTACGGCGGCGATTCTGATCTCGGGCTTCGTTTCGATCAGCCTGACGCCCATGCTGTGCAGCCGCTTCTTGCACCCGCCTCGCGATCAGCGTCATGGCCGCCTCTACTGGTTGTTCGAGCGGGTCTTCGACTTCTGGCGCGGGCTCTACAGCCGGACGCTGCGCGTGAGCCTCAGGTACCGGTCCGTCACGGCGGCGGTGTCGGTCGTCCTGATGGTGGCGACCGTTTACCTGTTCATTCAGGTGCCAAAGGGATTCCTGCCCAGCGAAGACCAGGGGCGATTCAACGTCAACACCGAGGGCGCACAAGGCATCAGCTTCGATGAGATGGTGCGTCATCAAATGCAGGTGGCCGACGTCCTGCTGAAGGATCCCAATATCGCGAGCGCCGGCGTGAACGTCGGACAGATGGGGAACAACGCGACCGGTGGCTCGAACCAGGGGCGAATGTTCGTCGAGCTGAAACCAAGGGAACAGCGCGACGTGACCGTCGATCAGGTGATTGCGTCGTTGCGTCCCAAGCTCGCCGAGATACCCGGAATCCGGACCTTCATGGTCAACCAACCCCCGATCAACCTGGGCGGCGGCGGTCAGAACCGTGCGCTGTATCAGTTCACCATGCAGGACACCGACACCGGTGAACTGTACAAATGGGCCCCGCTCTTCGAAACCAAGATTCGACAGACGCCAGGATTCGAGGACGTAAACAGCGACCTGCAGTTGAACAACCCGCAGGTGACCGTCGAGATGAACCGGGACAAGCTGTCGACGCTGGGGCTGTCGGCAACGCAGGTCGAGAACGCCCTTTATAACGCCTACGGCACGCGGCAGGTGTCGCAGATTTACGCGCCCAACAATCAATACCAGGTGATTCTGCGCGTTGCGCCGCAGTTCCAACGCGATCCCGCCGCGATGTCTTTGCTCTACATCCGCTCGAGCAGCGGGCGATTGATTCCGCTCGAGTCCGTGGCGCGCGTCAAGACGGACGTGGGTCCCTTCCAGGTCAATCACTACGGTCAGCTGCCGGCGGTCACGATCGCCTTCAACCTGGCGCCCGGCTTCGCGCTCGGCGATGCGGTGAACCAGATCCAAACGATGGCCGCTGAGACGTTGCCGGCCACCATCAATATCGCGTTCCAGGGTACGGCGCAGGCATTCCAGGACTCACTGCGCGGCCTGGGCCTGGTCCTCGCGATGGCCATCGTCGTGATCTACATCGTGCTCGGTGTCCTGTATGAAAGCTTCACGCACCCGCTGACGATTCTGTCCGGTCTCCCGGCCGCCGGCCTTGGCGCGCTGCTGACGCTGATGCTGTTCAAGACCGAGCTCAATCTCTACGCGTTCGTCGGTGTCATCATGCTCGTTGGTCTCGTGAAGAAGAACGGGATCATGATGGTGGACTTCGCCGTCGAATTGCAGCGCCAAGGGAAGTCAGCGGCTGAAGCAATCCACGAGGCCTGTCTCGTTCGCTTCCGGCCGATCATGATGACGACGATGGCGGCGCTCGTGGGGACGCTGCCGATTGCGCTTGGACTTGGCGCCGGCGCTGAATCGCGTCGGCCGCTGGGGTTGGCTGTCGTTGGCGGCCTGCTGGTGTCGCAGCTACTGACGCTCTACATTACGCCGGTGTACTACGTCTACATCGAAGGCGCTCGCGCGCGCCTGATGCGTCGCCGCCTGGCACGCGAGCATCACGAGGTCGCCGTCGCGGCGCATTGAGCGTAGGCCGGGTCCTGTTCTTCGGACCCGGCGTGGACGGTGTACGAAAAAGGCGGGTCTATAAAGCAAGACCCGCCCTACCCCTACTCCTACTTCACGTACCAATGCGCTGCGACGCTCAGCCCCATTCCACCAAGATTCAAGCCAGGGCTCGGCTCTTCGAACCAGCGGTAGCTCAACTGGGTGCTGATCGCGACCTGCGGCACGCTGGCGAAGGACAGCTCGGCGCCGCCGAAGAGTTGCGATCCGTAACGTGAGTCGGCCACGTCGGTGCCGAACGCCGGGCTGGTGATGGAGGAGCGATAGAAGTTGAGGCCGGCGCCGACATACGGCCGCAGCCACGTGTAGTCGGCCACGCGATCATTGAACGCATAGAGCGCGCTCGGGCCGAACTCAGTCGACGTCATCGTTCCGAGATCGATTGGACTCGAGACCTCATATCGCGAGAGCTCGAACTGGAGGCCGAACCGGCCGTGCGCCCATGCGCGGGCGCTGCCGCCGATGCCGAACGTGGGGCCGCCGAGGTGCGCGCCCAGCCCGAACATGTGGCTCGCGGTACCGCGCTGCGGTGCCGCTGTCCGTACCGGCAGGCGATTTCCGGTCTGGGCTTGCTCGGCCGCCGGCGATGTCGCCAGGCGCGGCGCCGGTTGCGTTGGCTGCGCGTTCGTGCGCGCCGCGGTGGCCTGGATCGGCGCCCTGGAGGCGACGGCGGGTGCCATCGTACCCATGCTCTTTCGCACGTACCCCACGCCGTCCGCGGCGGCCGGATATGCGACCTTGACCCAGTCTCCAACTTCGCGCGTGACCTCGAGCCTGGCGCCGCGTCCAACGATGCCAAGGGTGGGGCTCGTGTTAGTCGGTGACTTGTGCACACTCGCCGACGCGACGTTGACCGTCAGTTCGGTGCCCTGGGCGGTCACCCACGACGGGCTCAGCAGCAGAACGACGACGACGGCTGCGGCTTGGCGAATCATCTTGCTCCTCCTCACGTCCGGATTGCCGAATACGTAAATCACTGACGGTTCCGTGATCGACCGCGCTCATAGCTGCACGGAAATGGCACTATCAGGACCCCGTCCGGCTAGGAGGAGCAAATGACGTGCTGGCTTCCGGACGATTGTGGATTTCCCGATCTTTGATTGTCGAATCGTTGTGATTGGTGATCCCTGATTGTTGATTCGCGGGCGAAGTCGAAGCCCTCGTCAAATCGTTCGATAAATCACCAATCACGAGTCAACAATCGTCAACGGATCAAGAATCAACGATCATCAAATCTCCGATGTTGTGTAGGAGCATCTCGAGGTGATTGAGACGAAGGATCTGACGCGCCGCTACGGCGAGGTCACCGCGGTTGATCGTCTTTCGCTGAAAGTAGACGAGGGCGAGCTGGTCGTGTTGCTCGGCGGATCCGGCTCCGGCAAAACGACGACTCTCAAGATGGTGAATCGGCTGATCGAGCCGAGCTCCGGTCGAGTACTAATCGATGGGCAGGATGCCGGCGCGCTGCAGCCCCACGAGCTGCGTCGGCGAATCGGATACGTCTTTCAGCGTGTCGGCCTGTTTCCCCATATGACTGTTGGGGAAAACGTGGGCGTCACCCTCACGCTGCTCGGATGGGATCGGCGCCGAACTGCTGCGCGCGTCGAAGAGCTGCTGGAACTGGTGGAGCTCGATCCGGCGCTCGTGCGCGAGCGGCACCCCGACGAGCTTTCAGGCGGAGAGCAACAGCGTGTTGGCGTCGCACGTGCGCTCGCGGCGTCGCCGCGGCTGATGCTCCTCGATGAACCCTTTGGCGCGCTCGACCCGCTGACGCGCGACCGTTTGCAGCAATCCTTTCTGCGGATTCGGCAGCGTCTCGGGCTGACGGCGATCTTCGTGACACACGACATGGTGGAAGCGCTGCTGATCGGTGACCGCATTGCTGTCATGCACGGCGGGCGTCTGGTACAGGTCGGCACACCCTCGGAGCTGTTGCAGTCACCTGCGGACGACTACGTGCGGCAGTTGATGAGCACCCCGCGCCGGCAGGCGGAGCTGGTCGAGGGACTGCTCGCGAACAGAATCCAGTGAGAGAACAACTCGCTCTGCTGCCGGCCTACCTCACCGCACACGTGCAGCTCGCGCTGTTTGCCTTGCTGGCGGGCACCGCCGTGAGCATCCCCGCGGGCATTGCGATCACCCGCAGTCGTCGACTGGAGCGTCCCGTGCTGGCCGTTGCGAGCGTGATTCAGACGGTCCCGAGCCTCGCGCTCTTGGCGGTCATGGTGCCGGCGCTTTCTGCGCTGGGACTAAGAAGCATCGGCTTTCTTCCCGCGTTCATCGGGCTGACGCTTTACAGCGTCCTCCCCGTGCTTCGGAACACGGTCACCGGGTTGGCTGGCCTCGACCCTGCGTTGAAAGAAGCGGCGCGCGGTGTGGGGATGACGTCGCGACAGCAGTTGTGGCGCGTCGAGCTGCCGCTGGCGCTGCCCGTCATTCTGGCGGGCCTGCGGACGTCCACAGTCTGGACCGTGGGCATGGCCACATTGTCGACGCCGGTCGGTGCTCCAAGCCTCGGCAACTACATCTTTGCGGGGCTGCAGACGCGGAATCTGACGGCCGTCCTCGTCGGCTGCGTTGCTGCCGCCGTGCTCGCGCTGGTGCTGGACGGCCTGGTCCGGGCCCTCGGCTCGGCTGTGCTCGCTCGCCGGAAAGCGCCGCTGGTCACGGTGATCACCATCTTCGGCCTGCTGTACGCGCATGCGGCAATCGCGTTTGTGACCGCCGCCTCCGACCGGGGTTCCACGCGCATCGTCGTTGGCGCAAAGACGTTTACCGAACAGTACATCCTCGGCCAGATCCTCGCGGAGACGATCGAGCACGCCACCGGCAACGCAGTTGGCATCGCGTCGTCGCTGGGGTCGACCGTTGCCTTTGATGCGTTGCGCGCTGGCGATATCGATACCTACGTCGACTACTCGGGAACGATCTGGGCGACCATCATGCATCGTGATGCCGCCTCCGTCGATCGAGAGACGGTGCTGACCGAAGTCGGTCGCTATCTGAAAATGGAGCACGGCATTGAAATGGTGGGCGCGCTTGGATTCGAGAACGCCTACGCGATGGCGATGCGACGGAGTCATGCGAGCGATCTGCGAGTTCGCAGCCTCACCGATGTAACGCTCTACGCGCCGCGGTTATCGGTTGGGGGCGACTATGAGTTCTTCCAGCGGCCGGAGTGGCGGGCAATCCAGGATCGCTATGGGCTCCGCTTCCGTGAACAACGGAGCATGGATCCGTCGCTCATGTACCAGGCGGTCGCCAATGGCCAGGTCGATGTCATCAGCGCGTTCTCAACCGATGGCCGCATCGCCGCACTGGACCTGGTCCTTCTGGAGGACGAGCGGCAGGCAATCCCGCCGTACGACGCCGTCATCCTTGCCAGCGCGAGACTCGCCCGCGAGCATCCCGGCGCGATCGCGGCGCTCAAGAGCCTGACCGGATCGATTGATGCCGACCGCATGCGACTCATGAACCTTGCGGTCGATCAGGACGGCAAATCACCTCAAGTGGTGGCTGAGGAATTTCTTGAAGGTCAAAGGTCAAAAGTCAAAGGTCAAAAGTAAAGTCGCCGAAGCGACATAGTGAGCGTCCCGACCTTCATATAATGGCTATTTGATGAGAAGAGAATTCAGAGTGCCGAGAGCGCTTTCCATCGCCATCGGCCTGCTTGTTGCGATCGGCTCAGGAGCGAACCTGATCGCAGGACAGCTGGCAGCCGCCGACGCAAATGCGCTCGAGGTCATTCAGATTCGCCCGAACTTCTATGTGATTGCCGGCGACGGCTCCAACATCGCCGTGCAATTCGGAACCGATGGTGTTGTGGTCGTCGACACGGGCACCGGCGACAAGGCCAAGCAGGTGATCGGCGAGATTCGCAAGCTCTCGACGCGTCCAATCCGATATGTCATCAACACCAGCGCCGATCCTGATCACGTCGGCGGAAATGACGAACTGTCCGCCGCCGGCCAGTCGGTGATTCCAACCGGCGGCCTCAATGAGATTGGCGCCGCCGGCGGTCGCGCCCCGATCCTGGCGGAAGAGAACGTCCAATCGAGAATGGCTGCACCGGAAGGCGAGAAATCCACGTTCCCCATCGGCGCATGGCCGACGGTGACGTACTCCTCGGCGCTGGAGGAGGGACAGAAAGATCTCTATATCAACGGCGAAGCCATCATCACAACCCATCAGCCAGCGGCGCACACCGACGGCGACAGCATGGTCTTCTTCCGTCGTTCCGATGTGCTCGTGACCGGCGATGTCTTCGACCAGACGCGATTTCCCGTCATCGATCGCGACAAAGGCGGAAGCATTCAGGGAGTGATCGACAGCCTCAACCGCATCATCGGTATCACGGTCCCGCCTATTCCTTTTATCTGGCAGGAAGGTGGCACCGTGGTCGTGCCCGGCCACGGCCTCATCAGTCACGAAGCCGACGTCGTCGACTATCGCGACATGGTGACGATCGTTCGCGATCGGATTCGGGCGTGGATCGGTAAAGGGATGACGCTCGATCAAATCCGCAAAGCCGATCCGGTCAAGGGATTCCGCGGCAGGTACGGCAGCAACACCGGCGCGTGGACGACGGACAAGTTCATCGAAGCTGTCTACAAAGACCTCGGCGGAAAGTAAGCACGTGAGAAAGGCCAACTTCATATCCGCAACCGCGTTATTGATTTCGCTGGTCGCATCCCAGGCGCTCCTCGCTCAGGCTCCGGCGCGTGGACAAGGACAAGCTGGACAAGGACAAGGTGGACGAGGCGGCAGGGACCAGGCCCCTGCCGAACCACCGCCGACACCGCGTGCGGCAGCGCCGATCGATCTCACCGGCTACTGGGTCTCTGTCATCACTGAAGACTGGCGCTGGCGCATGGTGACGCCTCCGAAGGGCGACTACGTCAGCCTTCCGATTAACGCCGAAGCAAAGAAGGTTGCCGATGCGTGGGATGCGGCGAAAGACACAGCCGCCGGCGATCAGTGCAAGGCGTATGGTGCGCCCGGGCTCATGCGTCTGCCGACCAGGTTGCACATCACCTGGCAGGACGACACGACATTGAAAGTGGAAACCGATACCGGGACACAAACGCGGTTGCTGCATTTCGGTGATTGGAAACCACCCGCGGGCGGAACCTCCCGACAAGGCAACACCACCGCGCAATGGGAGACACGTCAGGGACGGCGCGGACAGCCGCTGCCGCCGCCCGATCAGCGCTTTGGAAATCTGAAGACGATCACGACTGGACTTCTGCCGGGGTACCTGCGCAAGAACGGCGTGCCGTTCAGCGAGAAGACCACGCTGACGGAGTACTGGGATCTTCTTCGCCAGCCGACTGGCGAACAGTGGATTGCAATCACGACAGTGGTCGACGACCCGACGTATCTGACGAGGACATGGATCACCTCGCTCAATTTCAAGAAGGAAGCGAATGGATCCAAGTGGGATCCTTCAGGCTGTGAGGCGACGTAATGAAGGGTGTCAGGCACATCACAGTTGTGGCGGCCGGTCTTCTGTGGCTGGCAGCGAGCGGTCCGGCGTTCGCTCAGGGCGGCGTGGAGGCGGCCGCCGCGGCGACGCGTGGAACCATCACCGACCTCGCGGGATCGTGGGCCAATCGGTTACATGAGGATTGGATCGAACGCGCGCCGGGCCCGCATATCGGCGACTACAGCGGGCTTCCCATCAACGACGAAGCGCGCGCGTATGCCGACCTCTATCAGGTCTCGATGCAGAACATGCCAGAGCGGCAGTGCATCTTGTACACCTCGCAGTACATCGTCATGGGCCCACAGAATTTGCGCATCGAACCGGAAGTCGATCCGATTTCCGGGGCCATCGTCGCCCTGCACATGACAGGCACGGTTGATCGCGCGCCGCACACGGTGTGGATGGACGGACGCCCACACCCGTCGAGGAACGCGCCGCACACGGCCGGCGGGTTCAGCACCGGCGTCTGGCAAGGCGGCATGATCGTCGCACAGACCACGCACTTGAAGGCGGGGCTCGTGTGGCGCAACGGCGTCCCGCACAGCGATCAGGCCACCATCACGGAGTACTACGCGCGCCACGGCGACCTGCTCACGATCACGATGATTCTCACAGATCCCATCTACTACGAAGAGCCGTTCATCAGGAACGCGACGTTCGAGCTCGACTCGCAGACGCGCGTGTTGCCCGAACCGTGTGAGC
This sequence comes from Vicinamibacterales bacterium, assembly GCA_035649635.1. GTDB lineage: Bacteria > Acidobacteriota > Vicinamibacteria > Vicinamibacterales > UBA2999 > Gp6-AA40. The sequence goes on from DASRJE010000026.1 coordinate 21,142, forward strand.
CGCAGGTGGAGATCCCACGCGCACCGGGAGAGGTACCGCACTATCTTCCGGGAGAGAATCCGTATCTGAGGGAATTCGCGGAGACCTTCAACCTGCCGCTCGAAGCGGTGCGCGGTGGAGCAGCGACGACGTACCCGGAGTATGGAAAGAAGCTGAGAGCGACGTACAAGCCGCCGGCCAAGTGCACGGTCTACTGCTGCGGCGGCACGGGCCTCACGGTTCCCAACACGAACAACGCGGCATGTCGCGAAGGAGACGCGCCGCCACCGGAGATCTTACGGTAACGCCAGCGCGACGAGCTCGCCGGGATACTGACGACCCGAGATCCCGACGACGATGTACTGCTTGCCTTTGGCCGTGTAGGTCATCGGCGCATTGCTGACGCCCGCTGGCAACTCCATCTCCCACGCGATCGCGCCTGTCTTCTTGTCGAACGCGCGGAATTTCTTGCCGCCCCATGGTCCACCGGGCGGCAGGCCCACGCCGCTGTCGCTCCCTTCGCCCATGAACACAAAGCTCTTGGTGACGAGCGCGGCAAGTCGCCCTGGCGTGCCCAGTGGTGGGAGATTGAGACCCTTGAATGCCGGGTGGTTGCGAAGCCCATCGCCATTGGCCACCGAGAACGCGATATCACCTTTGTTCAAATCGATCGCCACCAGCCGCGAGTACGGCGGTTTGAACGGGTCCGGAAGTCCCTGTGGTCCTAGTGGCCAGGGCACTTGCTGTTTCACGTACGGCAACGTCGATTCCGGATGCTGCGACTTACCCAACGCGATCACGGTGGGCATGTGAGCCGACGGCACGTACAACATGCCGGTCTCGGGATCGAATGCGGCGCCGCCCCAGTCGGCCCCACCATTCGTTCCCGGGACGAGCAACAGGCCTTTCGGCCCATCCGGGCTTCCCAGGAGAACGGGCGGTGTGTAGATCGGTCCCGTCTTGTATTCGCTGACGATCTTCTTTGCCTCGGCTTTCAACTCCGGGGTGAAGTCAATCAAGTCGCTATCAGAAACGCCCTGTTGATCGAACGCCGGTGGTTTCGAGGGAATCGGCTGCGTCGGTGAATACCATTCACCCGGCACATCGCCTTTCGGGACCGGCCGCTCTTCGATCGGCCACACGGGCTGACCCGTCACGCGATCGAAGACGTAGACAAACGCCTGCTTCGAAACCTGCGCGACCGCCTTGATCCGTCGTCCGTTCACGGTGATATCGCCGAGCACCGGCGCGGCGGGCAGGTCGTAGTCCCAGAGACCGTGATGAATGGTCTGGAAGTGCCACACGCGCTGACCGGTTCGTGCATCGAGGCACACGATCGACTCGGCATAAAGGTTGTTGCCGGGTCTGGTGCCGCCATAGTAGTCGCCCGTTGCTTCTTCGAAGGGCAAGTACACGTAGCCGAGATCTTCGTCCGCGCTCAGGAGCGACCACGCACCGCTGTTGCCGGAGTAGGTCCAGGAGTCGTCGAGCCACGTCTCGTTGCCCGGCTCACCCTTTCGCGGCACGACGTGGAAGGTCCACAACAATCTCCCCGACCGCACGTCATAGCCGCGCACATCGTCCGGCGGCATCTCCTTTGGCGCGCGCGCACGCTCGTTGAGAATGTCCGTGGCAGGTGAGGGAACGCCTGCCACGACGACGACGTCCTTGACCACGATCGGTCCGCTGCTCCAGCGCCAGCCGGTGATCGGCCGCTCGAATCCCTTGGTCAGGTCGACCTGCCCGTTTTCTCCGAAGTCGGCGTAGCGCTTGCCGGTCTTGGCATTGAGAGCGACGAGATTGGCGCCGACGTTGGTGACGATGCGCGCGTCCTTGCCGTCGGTCCAGTACGCGATGCCCCGCGTCGCTCCGCCTCGCGCCGGCCCTTGTCCGTCGGGACGAGGTGGCAGGCTGTCGTACCAAATCGTCTTGCCCGTCGTGGGGTCGAGCGCGACGACAGCACCGACCGCCGAACTCATATACAGCACGCCGCCAACCACGAGTGGCGTGTGCTGATAATTGGCGGGCGCTTGCGCGTCGGGAAACGTCGAGCGGAGTTCTTCGGGTAACCCGGAACGCGTCCACGCGATTCGGAGATTCTTGATGGTGTTCTCGTTGATCTGATCCAGCGGCGAATACTTGGTGCTTCCCTTGTCGCCCGCGTAGGCGGGCCAATCGCGGTCGGCGTCGGCGGCGCTGCCAACGAGAGTCCATGCCGCGAGAGAGATCGTCAGAACGCAGAGAAGAGCGAGAGCTGCTTTGCGCATGCGCAAGTGTAGCTCGAAGGGCTAAGGGCGCGAAGGTGCGAGGGGGCGAAGGTGCGAGCGTGCGAAGCGGCGTGGTCTTGAGGTGCGAACGCGGACCGCTAATCGAGGAGCATCGCGGGTTTGGCTTGAGGCGCCTGGTCGGTCGACGGTGACCATTCGCGGCTGCGAAGCGCTTCGCGGATGTCCGCCAGCGCTCGCACGATGAGTCGCAGTTCGTCGACGCCTGATGCGCTCGCGCTCTGTTCCAGGACTCGCGTCTGTGCGACGTCGTTGATGTGCGCGATCGCTGTCTCGATGTGACGCCGCGCGACATCGATCCGCTGCACGGGGGAGTCGTTCTTGGCGACGATGTGGAGCATCCCGGGTCCTTCAGTCGTCACTTCTTGCGCCTGTCTTCCGCAGAGCGAGGTTGCCGGCGCCGGTCATATCCCGATCGCCGTTCACTAATGGGTAATACCCCGTAACCACTCGAGAGCAACTGCCGCTCGAATTGAACCTGATATTCGACGAGCGACAGCGCGTCCTGAAACGAATACGACCGTCGCAACGCTCCCGGCCCGAACACCTTCAACTCCATCCCGCGTCTGTCGGCAAGTCGAGTTTCCCAGCGAACTGTGATGAGTTGCTGGATGAACATCCGAATCACCGGGCGATCAACGTCAACTATCACTTCGGCTCCAGTGCCGGGACGATTTTCACCTGAACAGTCTCCGCGGAAACGGATTTTGTTTTAGCTTCCTGCTACCTTTCACTCGAATTTCCGCGTGGTTTTTCAGGAAATCGTCTAACGACGCCTGGTAGTAGCAAGTGCCGCGCCGCTTGTGTTGACCTTGCACACTACCGGCGATAGCCTACGGTCTCCATGGCCCCCACTCCACGCGCCTATCTGTCGGGTTTCGGAAATGAGTTCGCTTCGGAGGCGTTAGCGGGTGCTTTGCCGCGAGAGCAGAACACACCCCAGAAGCCGCCGTTGGGCTTGTACATCGAGGAGTTGAACGGCACCGCGTTTACGGCGCCGCGCGGCGTCAGTCGCTCGACGTGGACATATCGCATCCGCCCATCTGCGATGCACAAGCCGTTCAAGACGCGCGACGCGCGACTCATCAGGAGCGGACCGTTCAACGAGGTACCGCCAACGCCGAATCAATTGCGCTGGCGAGCGATGCCCATCCCGGCTGAGCCCACCGACTTCATCGATGGGATTGTCACCATCGGTGGGAATGGCGATCCCGCATCGCAATCAGGTGCCGCTATTCACATGTACGCGGCAAATATTTCTATGCGGGACCGGTTTTTCTACAATGCGGATGGCGAACTCCTGATCGTTCCGCAAGCCGGCGGCCTCATCGTGCACACTGAATTCGGTGTTCTCGATGCGCCCCCCGGTCACGTCGTTCTCATCCCGCGTGGCATCAAGTTCAGAGTCGAGCTTGTCAATGGATCAGCTCGCGGGTTCCTCTGCGAGAACTACGGTCAGCATTTGCGGCTTCCCGATCTCGGACCGATCGGAACGTTTGGTTTGGCGAACGCGCGCGATTTCGAAACGCCGGCGGCAACGTTCGAGGATCGTGAGGGCGACTTCCGGCTCGTTGCCAAGTACGGTGGAGGACTCTGGGAAGCCGAGATCGATCACTCTCCGCTCGACATCGTCGCCTGGCGCGGCAACTATCTGCCGTTCCGATACGACCTCTACAAGTTTCAATGCATCAACACGGTGACCTTCGATCACCCCGATCCGTCGATCTACTGTGTGCTCGCATCGCCCACGTCCATCGCTGGTACGTCGAACATGGAGTTCGGGTGCTTTCCGCCACGATGGACCGTTGCCGAGCACACGTTCCGTCCACCGCCGTTCCATCGAAATGTCGCCAGTGAATTCCTCGGGCTGCTTGCGGGGAAATACATCGGCAAGGGCGACGACTTCGGTCCCGGCAGCGCGAGCTTGCACAACTGCATGTCCGGTCATGGACCTGACGCGGACGCGTACGAACGCGGCAGGACTGCGGAACTGAAGCCACAGTATCTCGAGGACACGCTCGTGTTCCTGTTCGAGACCCAGTTGCCTATTCGTCCGACGCGATTCGCGCTCGAGACAGAGTTGCTCGAACGCGACTACTACACCCACTGGCAAGGACTGAAGAAGAACTTCGGCCTGGCGCGCGCGCGCGCCGTCGGCTCTGAACGGTAGCTCAGCCGTAAATTCGTTCCTGCGTAGAGCGCAGTCTCCAGACTGCGCGTTCAACTCGGAGGCGGGATGTCGGACACGATACAATTCGCACGGTGATTTGGCTCTCGACCTCCGGCTTCGATCTCGATCCGTCTGGAAGTTGGGAGTTGGAACTGCGAGTCAAGGAATCGAGTTCTTCATAGAGAGGGCGCAATGAAACGCACGTATGTGCTCGGTATGATTGTGATCGCGGGTGCCGTCGCCGCCGCAGCCGCGAATGTAGGTGCGCAACAGCCGCCAGCGGGAGGACAAGGCCGTCAGGGTGGGGGTGGTGCCGCCCAGGAGCTCGGCAAGATCGAAAAGGTTGCCGACAATCTCTATTTCGTCTTCGGCAGGGGTGGAAACACTGGGGTGTACATCGCGGAGAAGGGTGTCGTCCTCGTCGACACCAAGAATCCCGACAATGGCCAGGGCATCCTCGATCGGGTGAAGAGCGTTACCGACAAGCCCATCACGCACATCATCAACACCCACACCCACGGCGATCACAACGGGAGCAACATCTTCTTCCCGGCGAGCGTGGAGATCGTCACGCAGGAGAACACCGCAGCGAACATGCAGAAGATGGCGCCGTTCCAGGAAGCCGCCAACAAGCACGGCCTTCCGGATCGGACCTACAAGGACAAGATGACGCTGCTCAATGGCAAGGATGCGATCGACCTCTATTACTTTGGTCCGGCGCATACCAATGGCGACACGTTTGTCGTGTTCCGCACCGCGCGCGTCGTGCATGCGGGCGATGCCTTTGCCAACAAGGGACAGCCGCTCATCGATCGCAACAACGGCGGCAGCGGCATCGCGTATCCTGAAACGATTCGAAAGGCGGCTAACGGGATCAAGAACGTGGACGTGGTCATCAACGGCCATTCACCGGTCACGATGAAGTTCCAGGATCTCGTCGACTTCGGCGAGTTCAACCGGTTGTTCCTCGAGCACGCACGCGCATCGCTCAAGGCCGGCAAGACACCCGAGCAGGCGATGATGGACCTGAAGCTGCCCGAAAAATTCAAGGACTACAACCTCACCGGCGGCCGCGGCGGCCCGGGCGGCAACTTCGGCGTGATCTTCACGGAGCTTCAAGAGAAATAACCGAAGCTCACCAGCACGAAGGCCTTCGAGGCCTTCGTGCCGTGTCATATCAGTTCGTCTATACTCTCCCACCGATAAGTCGGGTACGCCGACGCACGACCGGATACTTCCTGATCTTCGTGTTCTTCGTGATCGTCGTCGCCTTCGTGTGTGGAGGACTCAGTGACTCAACCCGCACTTGGACTGCTTTCCAGCGCCATCGTGATGGCGATCGCCCTCGGCTTCGTCTCGCTCTTTGACTTTGGTACCTTTGCCGGATGGGTTGCCTTCGTCATGCTCGGCCTCATTCCGATGCAGGTCGTTGCTGTAGTGCTGTGGGGTGCCAACCCGGCATTCGCGAGTGGCTTGCGGCAGCCGGTCAAGGGCGTCGTTCTCGTGCTCGTGACCCTGGTCGCCACTGCCATCATCAGCCCGCTGGTCTTCATGACCGTGGGTGAGGGCATGGCGCCGCCCGGTCCGATCCCGTCGCACTACGTCGTCATCGTCGTTCCCACAACCTTCTGGCTCGCGATCATGATGGGTGGCTGGCCGTTCAATCGAATCAGCTCGAACCCGCAGGTCGTCGGAGTCGCCGCGCTCATCGGCGCCTACGTCATCACCTACGTCGTGTTTCGCATCTTCTTCAACTACGACTTCATGCAAGGCGCGCCGGTGTATCTCCAGTCGGCCCCGAAAGGGATGTTCAATGGAGTATCCGCGCTGGTGTTCTACGTCACCGCGCTGGCGGTCATGTTCCTGGTGCTGTGTTTCGACTTGTGGCCGCTCACGAAGTTTCCAGGTGTGATGAAACAACCTGTCCTCGGAGTCGTGTGGACCGTCATCGCGCTGGCTGGCGCCGCGGTGGCGTTTTCGATCGGCGTTACTGGAGCCGGGGCAGACCCGATGGCGTTCCTGACACAGGTCACCGTGCCCTTCATCTTCGGGTCAATCATCGTTCTCAACATGCTTCAGAACACGCTCTTTGCCAGGATGACGCAGCCGCTCAAGGGCGTGATGAATACGATCGCCGCGGCGGCGATCGGCCTCATCCTCGCCAACCTGTACGTGTCGTTGATCCCCATGGTGACCGGTCTGCTTGCCTCTGGCCCGCCGGGATACGACAGGGAGGTCTGGCTCGCCAATGCGCTCTTGAGCGTGACGTTTCCGTTCCTCATCTATCACGCTGTGTTCTTCGGCTACTGGCCGCTCGTCCGCGAGACGCAACCAGTGGCAGCGAGCAAGCGGCAGACCGTGTAGAGAAGTCGGCGTAGAGCGCAGGCTTAAGCCTGCGCGACGACGCGGCGGCTTCCACCTTCGCCGAAGGCTACGGTGGACAGGAAAGCCCCCGCTCTACGGTTCACCGACGACCCTACGAAGAAATTCGTTGACACTACGAAATTGATCGTAGACACTGCCGCCATGGCACGCCGCGCCTCTTCACGGCCCACTGACGCCGAACTCGACATCCTGCGAGTGCTGTGGGCGCGTGGGCCGAGCACAGTCAGGCAGGTCCACGACATCCTGTCCGCCGATCGTGATTTCGCCTACACGACGACGTTGAAGCTGCTTCAGTTGATGACGGAGAAAGGCGTGGCCATTCGTGAAGAAGACGGTCGCGTTCACCTCTATCGAGCGGCGGCCGCCCAGGAAGAAACCCAACGTCACCTCATACGCGACCTCCTCGACCGGGCGTTCGGCGGCTCACCATCACAGCTTGTGATGCAGGCGCTGGCCGCCAAGCCTGCGTCCGCGCAGGAGCTTCGCGAAATCCGTCGGCTGTTGAAAGAGCACGAGGAGAAGAACCGTGAGTAATGGGTTGCTCGACTCGACGCTGGTTCAATCGATCGGTTGGGCGCTGATTCATTCCATCTGGCAGGGTGCTCTCATCGGCGGGACGACGGCTCTGCTGCTTCGCGCGATCGATCCACAGAAAGCCAACATGCGGTATTTCGTGGCTTGCCTCGGCCTCGTGTTGATGCCGATCGCGCCGGTCTTCTCGATCCTCACGAACGATCCCTACACGGCCGAACTCGTCACGGCGAGTCCATCCGTCGGCACCGCGACGGTTGTCCCCATCGATCGCTTGCTTCCCATCGCGGTTGGCATCTGGATGTCCGGCGTGGTTCTACTCTCGATTCGTCTTATCGCTGCATGCATTGGTGTCGAGCGGCTGAAGCGCGCGACGCGCGACGTGGACGAGGCCGTATCCTTCCGGCTGCGTGTCCTCGCGCAGCGTCTTGGCGTCAGCAGAACGGTCCACGTTTTTGCATCCGAGGTCGTTCGCGTGCCGACGGTCGTCGGTTGGCTGCGCCCTGTAATCCTGCTCCCGGTGAGCGTGATCACCGGGTTGCCAGCCACACATCTCGATGCCGTGCTGGCTCACGAGTTGGCGCACGTGCAGCGGCATGACTATCTCGTGAACGCGTTGCAGACGATTATCGAAACGCTTCTCTTCTATCACCCTGCGGTCTGGTGGTGTTCACGCCAGATCCGCATCGAGCGAGAACACTGCTGCGATGACCTCGTCGTGGAGGCGTGCCGCGATCGAGTGGCGTACGCGCGGGCGCTTGCGCAACTCGAGGAACTGAGGGGGCTGGAGCCTATGTTGTCGCTCAACGCAACCGGAGGACGACTGGTCGCTCGCGTCCGCCGCGTGTTGGGCCATCCACCTGTCGCCGAACGCGGATCCACCGCATGGATTCTCGTCGCAGCGCTCACGCTCGTCGCGGCAGCGATGATCCTGACTCCCGTCGTAACTTCGGCTGATGAGGACAGCGGAGCTGCGGCGGGTGCTGACTTCGCGCTCCAGGAGCTACCGCCGCTGCCGCCATTACCGCAGGCGCAGTTGCCGCCCTTACCAGAGTTGCCGGATTTGCCGGAGATCCCTGAGTTACTGGAGTTGCCGGATTTTCCAGAGTTGCCGGAGTTCCAGTTGCCGGAATTGCAGGTGCCTGACTTACCACCGTTGCCCCCGGTTCCGCCGTTGCCGCCGTTGCCGCCGTTGCCGCACGATGCCGTGATCCCGGACGTTCAACTGCCACCGGTTCCTCTCGTGCCACCCGGCCCGTCGCCTGCGGCACCTGTGCCGCCTACGGTTCCTACGCCTCCTCCGGCGGGTGGTGCACCACGCGCCGGGCCTGCAGCGCCTTTGGCACCTGTTGCACCTGCGCCGCCCGAGCCACCCGGTGGCATCGCCCAAATCGATCCCGACTCGATCGCCCAGGAGATGAAACGCGCCGATCAGGAGTTGAAGAGAAGTTTCGATGACTTGCGTCGCGCCACAGAGACAGTCAACGCGAAGCAGGAGGCGCTTCGTCAGGCCCAGGCCGAGCTTGCGAAGATGCAACGCGAGACGCAGGCAAGAAACACACAGATCGAAGCGATTCGCAGGGCGATGGCCGAGCTATCGGCCGCGATGGCGTCTTCGCGCCTCGGTCAACTCAAAGAGGAAGCACTTCGCAAAGAGATTGAAGCGATCAGGAAGCAGATGGAGAACCTGCGCGCTCGCTGACGTTTATTTCGCCTGAATGTGGATGCCGCATTCGAGCTTCTGGCCCTGCCAGCGGCCCGAGCGCGGGTTCTCTGGATCGAACGGAATCGCCGTGCACGGCTCGCAGCCGATACTCGTGTAGCCCAACTCGTACAGCGGCAGCAGCGGGATGTCGTGGTCCGTGGCGTACTTCCACACGTCGCGCGCACTCCACGCGGCGAGCGGCGAGACGCGTGAGATCGTCTTCCCAGGCAGGTTGAACGGTTCGATTTCCTGCAGGTTCGCGCGCGACGGCGACTGATCACGGCGAAGGGCTGTGAACCACGTGTCGTATCCTTCGAGGGCTGAAAAAAGCGGCTCGACCTTGTGACGCTTGCAGCACGCTTCAGTGCTCTCCGCCTGCCAGAGCCCGACACTCGGTGCCTTTGCCTGCAGATTGATCAGATTCAGATTCCAGCGGGCGGACAATTCGTCGCGATAAGCGAGTGTCTGCGAAAAGTGGTGGAACGTGTCGAGGAAGAGCACTGGGATATCCGGTCGAACCTCGCGCAGCATGTGCGTCAGCACGACACACTCGGCCTGAAAGCTGGAGGTGATCGCCGGCGCCGTCGCGTTGGCCATCGCCGCTTCGATGACGCGCCGTGCCTCGATTGAGAGTTGGAAGTTGGGAGTTGGGAGTTGAGTCGAGCTCACGTCAGCATTTCCTCCAGCGCCTTTCGTATCGCCTCGGCCGCTTCCTGATCCGAACCTGCCCGCCTGGCGATGTGCGCCAACCGTTCGGCAAACGTCAATGGCGCGCCCTGAACCTCCGCCGTCGTTCGCAACGGAGAGGTAATCATCCCGGCGCCGCACGTGAACTGCGTTGCCGGATCGATGAGGATGAAACTGCCGGTTCCGCGATTGTCGGCATAGCGATCGAAAACGATCGGCCGCGCCGTCGATATCTGCACGCTCCCGATCTGGTTCAGCACCAGGGCGTGGTTCACTTCAGCCGTGACAGTTCGCGTCGTGTGCTTGAGCAGATAAACCCGGCCGGGGTCGAGCGGCCGTTCGTCCATCCACACAAGCTCGGCCTCGAACCGTTGTCCGACAAATGCCGGTTCGATCGTCAGTACATCGCCCCGACTGATGTCGATCTCATCGTCCAGCGTGAGCGTGACCGACATCGGCGCAAAACCAATCGCAAGATCGCCGTCGTAGGTGACTATGCGCCTGACCCGGGCGCTACGGCCTGACGGCCAGGCAGTCACTCGATCGCCCGATCTGATGGTCCCCGACACGATCTGCCCCGCGTATCCACGGAACTCTTGATCTGGTCTGAGCACCATCTGGACGGGGAAGCGGAATGGTCCGCCAGCCACATTGCGGTGCACCCGCACCGTCTCGAGGTATTCGAGGAGGGGAGGGCCATCGAAATACGGGGTGCGCTCGCTGCGCGTGATCACGTTGTCGCCTTCGAGCGCGCTCATCGGGATCGCGTGAACGGAAGCGCCGGCGAGGAACTCACTGAAGTCGTCCTGGATCTTCTCGTAGACCTCGCGATCAAAACCCACGAGGTCCATCTTGTTGATGGCGAGGACGAAGGCGGTAATTCCCAGCAGCCGGGCAATTCGCGCGTGTCGCTTTGACTGCGTGCGAACGCCGTTCCTCGCATCGATGAGCAGGATGGCCACGTCAGCCGTCGACGCCCCGGTGGCCATGTTGCGCGTGTACTGCTCGTGCCCCGGTGTATCGGCAAGGATGAACTTGCGCCGCGCGGTTGCGAAATACCGATATGCGACATCGATCGTGATGCCCTGTTCCCGTTCGGCGCGCAGGCCATCAGTGAACAGCGAGAAGTCGATGGGCCCGGCGTTGCGGTTTTTCGAGGCCTTGGCGACCGACGCGACTTGATCTTCGTAAACCGATTGCGAGTCGTGGAGCAGGCGTCCGATCAGCGTGCTCTTCCCATCGTCGACGCTGCCAGCGGTGCAGATTCTTAAAAGGCCAGATTCCATGTTCCGGGTTCCCGGTTCCTGCATCAGAAGTAACCTTCCCGCTTCTTCAGCTCCATCGAACCATCCTGGTCGTGGTCGATAATGCGGAGCTGCCGTTCCGACTGGCGCGTCGCGATCAACTCATCGATGATCTTCGGGACTGTGTCGGCGTCTGACTTGATCGCGCCGGTGCATGGTGAACAGCCGAGCGAGCGCATCCGGCACTTGACCAGCTGCGGCTTTTCGCCGGGCATCGTGACGACGAAGGGCTGTTCCTGCACGATGAGAGAGGCGCCGCGCACGATGACCTCACGCTCCTTGGCGAAGTAGAGCGGCACGATCGGGATGTTTTCGGCGTGGATGTAATGCCACACGTCGATCTCGGTCCAGTTGGAAAGCGGGAAGACCCGGATGCTCTCACCGGGCCGAAGCTTCGCGTTGAGCAGCGTCCACAGCTCGGGACGCTGGCGCTTGGGATCCCACTGGCCGTTTGGATCGCGCACCGAGAAGATGCGCTCCTTCGCGCGTGAGCGCTCCTCGTCGCGACGGGCGCCGCCAATGGCCGCGTCGAAGTTACCGGCCTGCAGCGCGTCGAGCAGCGACTTGGTCTTGAGCAAACCGCAGCAGCGCTGAGTCCCGACCTTGAAGGGCTGCGTGCCGTCGGCGATCGCCTCCTCGTTCGTGTGGACGATGAGCCGCGCGCCGACCGATCGGGCCATCTCGTCGCGGAACTGAATCATCTCGCGGAACTTGTACGTCGTATCGACGTGGAGGAGGGGAAATGGAATCGGACCTGGGTAGAACGCCTTCTGTGCCAGGCGCAGGAGGACCGATGAGTCTTTGCCGATCGAATAAAGCATGACCGGCCGTTCGAATTCGGCCACGACCTCGCGGAAGATGTGGATGCTCTCGGCCTCCAGGGCTCGGAGATGATCGAGGCGAGACGTGGAAACGACGGTCGAGTCAGGAGTCAGGGCCACGGTCGACATATCTTTCCGAAACTGCAAATGCGCCGGTGGTAAACGCGCAAAAAAAAACCCGGGCGGAATCCCCGGGCTTCGATCGCATAGCGTGTAAATGGGCCGTTCTGCTATTTACCCAATTGCCGGATCGTCACCTCGGGGACCCATGACGGGTCCTGCTACAACAGCATACGTAATGGCGACAAATCCGGACGGACATCGATTTAGATTCTACCTGTGAGGCGCGCTGAACGCAAAAGGAGTAGGGTATCGCCATGAAACGCATGCTTTTGGTCGTTGCCGCGGTAGCGCTGGCGGCCGCTCGGCTGCTCGCGCATCACTCGTTTGCCGCTGAGTTCGACGCCAGCAAGGCCATCCGCGTCACCGGGACGCTGACCAAGGTGGAATGGACTAACCCCCATATCTACTTCTATTTGGATGCCAAGGACGAGCAGGGCAAGGTCGTGCAGTGGACGTGCGAGTCGGCCGCGCCCGGTGCATTGAGCCGGCGCGGGTTCAAGCGCGGAGACCTCAAGCTCGGAGACACCATCGTCGTCGACGGGTACAGGGCCAAGAACGGCGCCAACCTCGTCGACGCGCGCCGCGTGACGCTACCCGATGGACGAATTGTGTCCGGCGGTTCGGCTGGAGACGGAGGCCCGCAATGACCGCGAGACGAGCGGGCCTCGCCACGATCGCCTCTCTGTGCGTGCTTGCGCTCTCGGGTGTCGGCATCCGTGCGCAGCTCCAGGTGCCCGACTTCAAGTCCAACCGGCCCACGCCGAGAATGGCGAACGGGAAGCCAGACTTCAGCGGCTATTGGAAGGGCACGACCGACACCAAGCCGGTGGGCAACATCGGCAAGGACCTGCCCGGGTGGAAGCTGCCGCTGACGCCCGCAGGTGAGGCTGCTCTCAAGCACAACCTCACCGCAACGATTGATCCGGAGAGCCTCTGTATCATCGGCGGGATCCCGAGACACAACGCCAGCGGCCTGCCGTTCGAAGTCCTGCAGGGCAACAACAAGATCGCGTTCCTGTACTGGTACAGCTATTTCCGACTGATTCCCATCGATCCGAACCGCAAGCACTCGGACGATCCCGATCCATCGTTCTTTGGAGAAGAGCTGGGGCGATGGGAAGGCGACACGCTGGTCATCGACTCGATCGGTTTCAAAGAGGAGAAGGTGTGGATCGATGAGAATGCCAATCCCCACAGCGACGCGCTGCACGTCGTTGAACGCTGGACCAGGCCGGATGCCGACCACATCCACGTCGACACATTGATCGAAGATCCGAAGTTCTACACGAAACCGTTTACGTACTCGCGAACCTGGGTGCTCGGCAAGCCCGACGAGGAGATACAGGAGTACGCGTGCAGCGAGAACAACGTCGATGCAGCGCATCTCGGATTCGGGCCCGGGCCGATTCGTCCTGACGGCACCCGCGGTTACATCGATCCCGCGCCGCTGCCGCCGCCTCTTCCGCGCAAATAGCGCACGTGGGGACGTCGAGGCGGGTCTTTAGACCCGCCTTGCGCTGACGGCGAGTCTGAAGACCGCCGCTACACCGCCGAAAAGCGAGTGAATTTCGTGACGTGTACAATTGCGCTCATCATGCGCATGTACAAATTGCGTCTCGTGGCCGCTCTTGCTGGCCTGGCGCTTGCCACCTCAATTCCTGCCCGCGCCCAGGGTCAACAGCCCTCGCCCGCGCCGCCGGCGCAACTGTCCGCGTTGGCGAAGGAGAACCTGGCAAAGGCGCGGCCGAAAGCGCCGTTCGACCTCACCGGCATGTGGCAGCACGACGGCCGGGCAAACACGTGGCGGTTCGTGCCGGAGACATTCAAGCTGACGCCGGAGGCGCAGGTCCACTACGACCGCGGTGTGAAGGCGCTGGCCGATGGCGGTGTCTATCGTGACGACATCGGGCAATGCTGGCCCGCCGGCCTTCCGCTGATTATGACGAGGGTGTGGCCGGTCGCGATGATCCAGTTGCCAACCGCGATCTACATGATCAGCCACTTCATGAACAGCGTGCGCGTGATCTATCTCGACGGGCGCGAGCACACGGATCCCGATATCGTCGTGCGCACGTTCAACGGCGAATCGATCGGGCGCTGGGAGGCGGACACGCTGGTCGTCGACACGAAGTATTTCCCGGGGCATCACCAGTGGCTGGACCAGGGCGGCGCCTCGGTTCCCGCCAGTGAAGACCTGCACATCATCGAGCGGTTCAAGATGACGCCGGATGGACGCCTCGACATCGAGTACACGATGACCGACCCCAAAAGCTGGGTGGGCGAGTGGAACATGACGAAGACCTTCCGTCGTCGCGACGATGCGGATATTACGGAGGTGGAGTGTTTGCCGGATCTGAACGATCACCTGCCGGCGACCCGTTCGCGGGGTCTCGTCAAGTAATGGGCCGTGCATCACAAGGAGGATTCATGAAGCGTTGGACCGCAATGCGGCCCGGAAGGCGAATTTTGTACTCGTTGCGTCCCGACCGCATAGCGGTCCTAGCCGCGCGGTGCGCGGCAAGAGAGACTGGCGACCAGCCACGGCTCTGCCGGGCCATGAAGGGCAGAGCCGTTGGCTGCCTGATCGCATGCGTGAGCGTCGTCACGATGGCGATGGCGTCACTTGGGGCTCATCACTCGCCGGTCATGTTCGACCGTTCAGTCACCAAGACGCTCGCCGGCACGGTGGTCGAGTTCGCCTGGACGAACCCGCATTCCTCGATTCAGCTCGATGTGCCGAACGACAAAGGCGGCGTGGATCGGTGGGGCGTCGAGCTCGGAAGCCCGCAGTCGATGGCGAGAACTGGCTGGAGGTCCTCGATTATCAAGCCGGGCGACAAGGTCACCGTCGTTGTGAATCCGCTGAAGAGTGGAGAGTTTGGCGGGATCTTCGTGTCGATGACGTTGCCCGATGGCCGCAAGCTCGGTGGTCGCGCGACCGATTAAGTGAGGGCCTCCAGAAACCGCTTGCGTACCGCATTAATCTCACCAGGTGCGTAGGCCGGCTTACCAACTACCTTCGGATTGATCGGCCCTCCCTCGAAGGGATCCCCGGGGTAGCGCGGGTAGAAGTGCATGTGCAGATGCGGAATGGTGTTGCCATGCACTTCATAGTTCAGCTTGACCGCACCGGTCACCTCTTGCACCGCCGCCGAGAGCCGGCGCACGTCGCGCATGAAGGCTACTCCTTCGTCCTCGCTCAGGTCGTGCAGTTCCACGACATGCCGCTTGAAAACGAGGCAGGCGTAACCCCGCATCGGCGCGTCCTCGTTGACCGTAACCCAGGATGTCTCGAGTTCTACCAGGAGGTCGTTAGGCATCCCCTGACGACAGATAACGCATGCCTCACCGGTTCGGAGTCGTGCCCACCTTTCAGAGTCAGCCCACTGGCTCATTAGCTTGCTCGTCGTCCGCGGGCGGTGCAGACCACAGCCGTCGGTCTAACGGCCAGCGTTCACCAGCGCCCGCTCACGTTCTTTGCCTGGCAGCCCTGCAGTGTGCGGACGCGCCCGCGTAGAGGCGGTCTTCAGACCCGACCGGCTGCCTATTTGTCTTCGAGTCGCGCGCCTCCCAGCATCGATCGCATGCTCCAGTAGTTGCCTTCGTGGCAGGCGAACTCGAAGATGTAGTAGCTGGGATCCTGCTCGAGCGGGAATGTGACGGTCCACGGTTTCGACCAGGTCTGCGGATCGTCGACGGTCACTTCATAGCGCAGCGTACGTTCGTCGATTCGCGTGAAGCGCTCAGTCATGCGCGCGTGGCGCGAGAACGCGCGATTGACGCCCCCCCCTTCTTTGAAGTTGGTCGTTTCGATGACGAGCGTCTGTCCTTGCCACCGTCCTCGGGAATCACCCATGTACTCGTCGATGGCGGCACCAACGTGCGGTCGCCCATCGAGGTAGACGACGCGCGCCTCGTGGATCATCTCGTTGCGGATCACGACGAGGCCAGGTGCCTGGATGATCTGGTTGCCGCTCGAGTTGCCAATGGGCATCATCGATCCGAAAGCGCCGCGTGAGATGCACCGGCCTTGCGGACCAACGTTCGCGGGGCCGTTCAGTGGTCCGCGCGCTTCGTTGGGAATCGCCGCGGTCCGTTTCGCGCCCTCTGCCGTCAACTGAGGGAACCTGCCGTTCGGCGGATCGACGAGCAACGAGGTTTGGCGCTGCGGCTTGCCGTAGTCTCTCCAGTGATCTCTCGACTCGCCGAAGAAGGCGTCGTTCGCGTTCGTCTGACGGCGCTTCTCGGGGAGCTGCGCAAACTCTTCGTCGGTGAGGGTGGCTTTGTCACCGAGGCTGGCCGGACGCTCGAGAGGAACGCCCAACATCGCCACGCCCGGCCAGTAGCCCTGTATGTCCGGATCACCCCACGGCGTGCGAGGGGGTGTCCAATGCTGGCCGTGCACGAGGACCGTTGATGCGACGAGGGTCATTACGACGACAAGGCAGCGCATGGCGCACCTCCCCTTCGTTTCCGAACGTCCGCTGCGGGCTGATTATATGACCGATGGACCGTGTCAGCGCGATTCGAAATGGCAGCCAATCGGGCTGTTTGCAGCGGTATCCTGTCATCGACGTCTCGGGAGGCACGTAACGATGGCAATCGAATCTGAACCGGTCGCCCCCATCTGGCATCCGAGCTCGATCGACGTCAGCAGGCGTCGCGCGCTCATCGGGCTCTCGGGCATCGTGGTATCGGCGATGGGAGTCGAGCGTGCCTGGGCCCAGGGCCCGGGCAGATGCGTGCTGACGCCCGAGGCAGGCGAAGGGCCGTACTACCTGGACCCGAAGCTGCTTCGCTCGGACATCACGTCCGGGCAACCGGGTGCGCCCCTCGAGCTGGCACTTCAAGTTGTACGCGCGGGAGATTGCGCGACGCTTGTCAACGCCCGTGTCGATGTGTGGCACGCCGACGCGATCGGCCTGTACTCGGGCTACGCCAAGCAGAGCGGAGTTGGCGGCATTTCCATCGAACCTGCTGTAGGGAAGCAGTACCTGCGCGGCACGCAGTTCACCGATGCGCAGGGCAACGTGCAGTTCCGTACGATTTTCCCGAGCTGGTACGGCGGCCGCACGCCGCACGTCCATTTCAAGGTGTTCCTCGCGAACAAAGAGGTCGTGGCGAGTCAGATCTTCTTTCCCGACGAGATCAATAAGGAAGTCTTCGCTGAGTGGCAGCCGTATCGGGAGCACGTGTCCAAGCGGAGGACCTTCAACGACAACGACCCGATCAAGCAGGGGGTGTATTCCGAGGTCGCGCGTCAGCGCCGCTCGTACGCCGCGAAGGCCGTTCTCGTCGTCGCGTCGCGATAATCCGAGTCGGCGGGTCTGCCTTCGACATGGCTCAGGCAGTGGAAGACCCGCCGCTACTCTAGTCTTGCGCGGTTGCCGATCGCGACGTGGCCTTAGGCCATTGCGTCGCGAGTCGACCAACGTCAGGCGGCGGCGGTCCGGATCGCGCCAGTTCCTCGGCGCGCTTGTACTGAGGCAGTTGCACCGAGAAGAACCGGTAGAGCAGCCATGTGTCGAGGAGACCAACGGCCGCGAGCACCAGGTAGGCGAGGTTGCTTTCGACGATGTGAAGATCTTTGAGGAGCGTGGAGAGCCCGAAGCCTACGATCCACGCGTCGAAGCTCATACACACGCGGCGGAACGTTTCCGGTCGAATGCGTCGGATGATCACAGCACCAATCGGAACGCCAACCAGGATGCTCGGAAGGATGTAGGGAATCAGCGCAAGGCTCTGCGCGGTGTACAGGCCGGCATAACCATAGGCGATCGCGGTGAACGTCGATTCGGCGAGGCGGATGAAACCAAGCGCGGCGCGGAAGTCCCTCTGCGTCAGCCCTTGATTGCTCAGCATCACCGCGAGCGGCGGTCCGGAAATCGTTGTCACGGAGTACAGCACGCCGACGCCGCCGCCGAATACGAATCCCACGGAGCGCTCGGACTTGATCGGCCGGCGGAATCCAGCCGCCTGAAAAAGGATCAGCGGCAACAGCACGATGAACGTGCCGAACCGCAGCCATCCCGGGTTGACCTGCGAAACAATCGTCGTGCCGAGAGCGACACCGGGCAGCAACCCGATGACGATCGGCAGCACTCGTCGCCACACGCGCGGCAATGCATCGCGATTCACCCAGAGCACGTACGCGTTGAGCACGACCTCGATCGGCACGAGCGCTGGATTGAGCACCCGGTTGGTGAGGAAGAGCAACGCGATCGGAACGGTGATCGAGGAGAAGCCGTATCCGAGCGCCCCGTTGACGACGGCGGCACCGAGTGTGATGAAGACGAGGGCTAACTGCGAAGAGTCCATTATGCGAGCCGAGCCTGTAAGCGTGGCGTGATCACTGTATGGCTGTCAACGGGCCTGGCGGAAGCCCCGCCAGTCGATGTTCAATTTGCGCATGCGGGCGCGCAGCGTATGAGGATTGATCCGCAGCAGGCGAGCCGCCCCATGCGGGCCCTCGACTCGGCCGTTGGTCGCCGCGAGCGCGGCTTCGATGTGCTCTCGAATCACGACGTCGAGCGGTGCAATGCGGGCCGAGGGCTGGTCCGTCGGACGCGCAGGCGCTATGCTCGCGGTGAGTGAATCCTGGCCGAGCGCACCCGCGACACTGAGCGTCTTTCCCTGGCCGATGAGCACCGCGCGATCCATGACGGCGGCCATTTCGCGAACGTTTCCCGGCCACTGATACTCAGCGAGCCGCCGCACATCGTCACCTGAAACCGGAACTGGACGAAGACCGAAGCGATTCGCCGCCCGCTCGGCGAAGTACTCGGCGAAGGCGCGGATATCGCTCGGCCGGTCTCGCAGCGGCGGGATCACGATCGGAAACACCGAGAGTCGATAGTAGAGGTCCTCGCGGAAAGTCTGTTTCTCGACCATGCCCGGCAGATCGCGATGCGTGGCGGCGACAATTCGCACGTCCACCTTGATTGGCCGTTCGCCGCCGACCCGCACGACTTCCGAGTCCTGGACGACGCGCAGGAGTCGCACCTGGGCAGCCAGGGCGAGTTCGCCAATTTCGTCGAGAAACAATGTGCCGCCATCGGCCTGCTCGAACCAGCCTTTGCGACGGCCGACTGCGCCCGTAAACGCGCCCGCCTCGTGGCCGAAGAGCTCCGAGTCGATGAGCTCACTGGGGATGGCGCCACAGTTCACCCGTCGGAACGGCCCATTTCGAAATGGAGAATGCTCGTGGATCGCGCGGGCGATGATCTCTTTGCCCGTGCCGGTCTCGCCAAACAGGAGCACGGGGGCGGCGCTCCGCGATACGACGCGTGCCCTGGCCATGACGGCCGCCAACCCTGTGTCACCGCCGATGAGGCGTTCCTCGCCTTCGCGGAGGTTCCCGTTGATGAGGAGATCAGGGGTCAGGCGCGTTGCGGCGGTTGTCGCGGTCCTTGATTTCTGTGACATATAACGGATTATTGTCGGTTAGTATGACAGAAAATCCGTGTTATTTGATTGAAATGCATATAGCCACGGGAGAGAAGTCAAATTCGCGCCAGTTTCTTTGCGGTCCAGGTCTTGCCTAGAGAGCGGGGAGCATGTCCCGGCTCGCCCATCGATTCCACTTCTGTCCCGCGTTCTGTCGGTGCGTGTGTACGGCGCCGACGACCGGCTCTACTGCTCCGGTCCTCGGCTAACCAGCTCACGTTCTTCGCAGAAAAATCTTACCGGTACGCGATTGCGTAGCGGCTTTCGGGGCACCGACCTTCGAATCGGTGTGAGGAGTTTCGATGTTTCGCAGAGTGTTGATGTTCGCCGTGCTGTTCGCGGCGCTGACGCCGGCGGCCGGTTTGGCGCAGACCGGTGGAACCGTTGCCGGCCTGGTCCGCGATTCGCTCGGAGGAGCCATCCCCGGCGCGACCGTTCGCGTGGTGAACGAAGCCACAGGGGCTGCCCAGGAAACCGTCAGTGATGGCGAGGGCCGCTATCGATTCGACGACGTTGCGCCGGGGCAGTATCGCGTCGAGGCCACGCTCGACGGGTTCGAGCCGGCGGTTGGTCGAGGAGCCGTCGATGGGCGTCAAGCCGCGTCGATTGACGTGACTCTCACACCCGCGCGCTTGACCGAGGGCGTCGTTGTGACTGCGCGTCGCGTCGAAGAGGCCGTGCAGGAAGTGCCGATTCCGGTGTCGGTGTTGAGCGGCGAGCTCGTCGAGAGCGCCGGCGCGTTCAACGTGAACCGGGTGAAGGAGCTGATTCCAACGGTGCAGTTCTACTCGTCAAATCCGCGCAACTCCGCCGTCACGATTCGCGGCATCGGGTCACCCTTTGGCCTCACGAATGACGGCATTGAGCCCGGCGTCGGCTTGTACATCGATGGCGTGTTCTACGCGCGGCCTGCGGCCGCTACCCTCGACTTCCTCGACGTCGCGCAAGTCGAGGTGCTGCGCGGTCCACAGGGAACGCTGTTTGGGAAGAACACAACGGCGGGCGCGATCAACGTCACCAGCAAGCGGCCGAACTTCACGCCTGAAGCCAACGTGGAAGTGGCGTACGGCAGCTACAACTTCGTTCAAACGAAGGCGTCGGTCTCTGGCCCGCTCAGTGACAAGGTGGCTGCACGTGTTTCCTTCTCGGGTACTGGTCGCGAGGGCTTCGTTTACAACACGGCCACGCAGGCAGATACCAACACCCTGAACAATCTCGGTTTCAGAGGGCAGGTCCTGATCGTTCCATCGAAAAGAGTCGCCATCAACGCGGCGGTGGATCACACGCGGCAGCGGCCGGAAGGCTACGCGCAGGTCGTTGCGGGAGTTGCGCCGACGTTGCGCCCGGCCAATCGCCAGTACGCGCAGATCGCGGCCGACCTCGGATACGCACCACCGAGCTTCAACGCGTTCGACCGGCTCACGGACACGGATACGAGCTGGCAGTCGAATCAGGACCTCGGTGGTGGATCGGTAACCGTCGACTGGACCGTGGGACCCGGCCGTGTGACCTCGGCGACGGCGTATCGATACTGGCAGTGGGATCCGTCCAACGATCGTGACTTCATCGGCCTGCCGGTCACGTCGATTTCGGCCGCGCCGTCGAGGCAACATCAATGGACACAGGAAGTCCGTTACGCAGGCGCCTTGTCTCCTCGCCTGAACGTCGTGACCGGCATCTTCGCGTTCAACCAGGCGCTCGACTCCAACCCATCGTTCAAGCAGGAGCAGGGCTCGGCGGCGGCACGTTTTCTTCTGGCGCCCACACCGGCGGCTGCGACACCCGGCCTGCTCGATGGCTACGGCTTCGATCAGTTCCTCTCGTTCCGCAACACGAGCGCCGCAGCCTTCGGACAGATCGAATGGCTGGTCACGGATCGTCTCCGCGTGCTGCCTGGTCTTCGATTCAACTACGACCAGAAGAACGTCGACTTCAACCAGACGGTCTACGGTGGATTGCAGACGACCGATCCGGCGCTGGTCGCGCTGAAACTCTCGGTTCTGGCACCGCAGGCGTACATCGCCGACGTGGACGACACCAACACGTCGGGACAGCTCACCGTGGCGTACAAGCTTTCGCCCAGCGTCAACACGTACGGGACGTATTCCACCGGCTTCAAGTCGGTCGGTCTCAACCTGAACGGCGTGCCGACAGACGCGCTCGGCAACCCGATTCTCTCTGCCGCGACAGTCAAACCGGAGGACGTCCGTCACGTCGAGTTCGGCATCAAGACGGAGCCGCTTCCGGGTGTGACCGCCAACTTCACCGTCTTCCACACCGGCATCAAGGACTATCAGACGCAGGTCGTCAACTCACAGGTCGGCGTGCTTCGAGGTTACCTGGCCAACGCCGAGAAAGTGCGGGTGCGTGGCGCCGAATTCGACGGCAATGCGCGAATCAACCGGAGGCTCTCGCTCTACGGTGCGCTTGCCTACACCGACGGTATTTACGTCTCCTTCCCCGATGCGCCGCCTCCGCTCGAAGATACTGGCGGGCCTCAGGTCAAGGACATTTCCGGCTCTGTTCTTCCGGGCATCTCGAAATGGGCGCTGACCTTCGGTGGTGAGTACAACAAGCCCGCGACCGTGTTCAGCCGGGCGGGCGAGTTCTTCGGGGCGGTCGATACCAGCTATCGATCGGAGTTCTCGTCGAGCCCGTCAGCGTCACGTTACATGGTCGTTGATGGCTACGGCCTGATCAATGCCCGCGCCGGTTTCCGCTGGAGTGATGGCTGGTCGGTCTTCCTCTGGTCGCGAAACCTACTGGATAAGAACTACTTCGAGTTCCTGACGGCGCAGCCGGGCAACTCCGGACTCTACGTCGGACTCCCGGGAGACCCTCGCACGATCGGCCTTACCGTGCGAATGAACCTGAGGGGTCAGACCCCTTGACACGACTACACTCAAGGGGTCTGACCCCAGCCTGACTTCGAATTCAGGAACTCTTCAGTCGCATCGCGAGCACGGCTCCGCTACGATCGGCGCGCCGAACCGTGATGGAACCCTTCTTTGTGTGGATCGAGGCCACGTCTTTCAGCGCGTGGCTTCGAGAATCCCCATCGCTGTGGGTCTTTCCCTTCATTCTGATCCTGCACACCGTCGGCCTCGCGTTCTTCGTCGGCGCGAATGTCGCGTGGGACGTGCGTGTGCTCGGATTCAGCCTGGGCATCCCGCTCGACGCGCTGCGACGGTATTTCCTCGTGATGTGGGCGGGCTTCTGGATCAACGCGGTGTCCGGTGTGCTGCTGCTCATCGCGTACCCGACCAAGGCGCTGACCAATCCGCTCTTCTACGTCAAGCTCACGCTGATTGGCTTCGGCATCGTCCTTGCGCTGCGCATACGACGCGAGGTCGAGGGCGTGAGATCTGAAAGCGATGCGCCGCGAGTAGCCAGGACGCTGGCGGCCGCGTCGCTGGCGTGCTGGGTCGCCGTCATCTTCGCGGGACGCCTGCTCGCGTACACATGCACACGCCTGACGGTAGATTCCTCGTGTTAGACGAGATGCTGCGTTCTGTCGAGGTCTATCTGCGCGCGACACCGCAGGGAGAGTTCCTCCGAACCGCGCGGTGGGGCTGGCCAATCTTCGAGTCGCTCCACTTCACGGGCATGTCGATGCTGCTCGGCACGGTCGGCGTCTTCGATCTTCGACTGCTCGGGTTCGCGCGCCGAATTCCCATTGCCGCATTGCACCGCCTCATCCCGATTGGGATCTCTGGTTTCGTCATCAATGCGGTGACTGGCTTCTGCTTTCTCTGTGCGACGCCTGATCAGTACTTGTTCAATCGCGCTTTTTATTGGAAGGTCACGTTCATCGCGATTGCCGGGCTGAACGTGATGATCTTCTACGCCGGCGTCTTCCGGCGATTGCTCGACACGCCGCCCGAGACGCCGCCGCCGCTGGCAGCACGGGTGGCCGGTGCCGTCTCGCTTCTGGCGTGGATTGGCGTGATGTCCGCTGGGCGGCTGCTGACCTTCTTCCGCCCTTAGGCTCCCCTCTGCGGTATCCTTCGACGCATGACTGGATCGAGGCGCTGTGTCCTCATCACGCTTGCCGTGGCCGGGTGGGTTTCGACCTCTGGTGCACAGACAACGTGGAATGCGGCCGCAATTGAAGACGAGACGCTGCAGCACTTTCAGGCACTGTTGAGGCTCGACACTAGCAGCCCGCCTGGAAACGAGATTCGAGCCGTCGAGTATCTCGAACAGGTTCTCAAACGTGAGGGCATTTCTTACCAGGTGTTCTCAAAGGATCCGCAGCGTCCCAATCTGGTGGCGCGAGTCAAGGGCAATGGAAAGAAGCGGCCGATCCTCGTGCTGGGACATACCGACGTCGTCACAGTTGACCCCAAGAAGTGGACGTTCCCGCCGTTTGCGGCCACGCGAGATGGCGGATACGTGTACGGTCGGGGAGCCGTCGACGACAAAGACAGCGTCGTCGCCGGGCTGATGTTGATGTTGACGCTCAAGCGTACGGGCGTCGCCCTCGATCGCGATGTGATCTTCCTGGCCGAGTCTGGTGAAGAAGGTGCCCCCGAGTTTGGCGCGCAGTTCATGGTCGACAATCACCTTGCCGCCATCGATGCCGAGTACTGCTTTGCCGAGGGTGGAGGCGTCGTTCGAGCAGGCGGTCAGGTTCGTCAAGCCAACGTCGGCACGACCGAAAAGGAGCCCCGCCCAATCGAGGTGCTCGCGCGCGGGTCGGCGGGTCACGGGTCGGTGCCGAGGTTGGATAACGCCGTTGTCCGCTTGTCGGAGGCATTGGCCAAGATTGCCGCGTGGGTGCCGCCACTGCAGATCAGCGAAACGACGGTCGCGTACTTCCGGACGCTCTCGACGCTCGTTCCACCCGACGTGGCGGCGCGCTATCGCGATGTGTTGAACCCGAATCCGAAAGTGTCGGAACCGGCGGCCGAATGGCTGCTCGAGAACGAGCCGCAACACTGGTCCATGCTTCACACATCGCTGGTTCCGACGGTGATCGAGGGCGGCTATCGCTACAACGTCATTCCCTCGGAGGCGAAGGCCATCGTCGACGTCCGCCTTCATCCCGAAGAGGATCAGAAGACGTTTCTCGATCGCGTACGAGCCGTAGTCGACGATCCGCGCGTGGAGGTGCGTTGGTATCGGGATCCCTATCGCCCGGCCGGCACTTCGCGTCTGAACACCGAGGCGTTCAACGTGCTGCAGGCGCAGCTCAAGTCGCACTACAACGCAACGGCGCTTCCGACGATGGGCACGGGCGCGACGGACATGTCGCAGATGCGCTCGAAAGGGTTGCAGTGTTACGGGATCGGTCCCGCCATCGACACCGAGGATGCCGGGAAGGGCTTCGGCGCGCATAGCGATCAGGAGCGGATCCTGGAGAGCGAGCTCCATCGATTTGTCCGCTTCCAGTACGACGTCGTGACGGAGCTGGCGAGAGCGAAGTAGGCGGGCGCGCCCCACAAGGCGGGTCTGAAGATCCGCCTCTACGAACCACGCAGCGGCGAGTCTTTAGACTCGCCGGATCAGAACATCGCGATTGGATTGACGGGCGATCCCGTTCCGCGCGGAATCGGGAGCGGCGCAATCGTCAACATGAACTCCCATCGCTTGCGACTCGCGGCCGCTTCACTAACCGCGTCGAAGTCCGCGCGATCGAGCAGATGCACGCCGAGGATCGTCAGCACGAAATTATGCAGCGAGCTTGGCGGCAAATCGCCGGGCGGGTGAGGCGCGTAATCAGGCGTCTCCCATCCCAGAATTGCGATGTCTCGTTTCTTCAGCCACGGAATCACGGAGTTGTCGAGCCCCGCCATCGCGTCGTTGATCGGCCATGGTCCCAGCTTTGACCGTCGGGTCCATCGACCCCAGCGCAGCAGCATTGCATCGCCAGCCATTGCCTTGACGCCGGCCATCTTTTCCCAGGCTTCGAGATCTTCCGCAAAGATGCGCGTGCCGGGCTCGAGGTACGGCACCCCCTTCAGCCTTGGGAGGTCGTAAAGCACGCCGCGCGTCACGATCCCGTTCTTCATCGTCAGGATCGAGTTCTTCGCCGCGCCCCCTTCTTTGGTGACCAGTTTCTCGACCGGATACCCGTTCCACATCTTGCCGTTGAAAAACACGTGCGCGAACGAATCGAGGTGCGTCGTACCGGCGCCATGGATACAGGGATATCCAATACGATCCATCGCCGCTGATGCAGTGGCCGTCACCATGGCCCACTCGACCGGGCAGGGCACGTCGACACCTTTCTCGGTCTCGGCGTTCGACGCGAGTGATACTGCCACTCCATCCTTCACGAGGGCTGCCGCCTGCGTTCGCTTCGCCGGCGTAATCAGATTTAGTGTGCCGAGCTCGTCGTCCTTACCCCATCGGCCCCAGTTGGAGAGCTCCGTTTGCCAGCGCTCGTATTCCGCTTTTGTCACGAGTGGTCGCGATGAAGCGGCTCCAGAAGAGCCAGATTGAGAGGTGAGGATCACGCCGCCGGCGCTGACGAGCATCAGCACTGAACCAGCCAGAAACAGCTTCCGCATCGCCCCTCCTGTGTCGTGACGCGCCGCGATTATACGCCCCCGTCATAAAGCCGTCGTTCGCGCTTTTCAGTCGCTCTGTTGGGTTCGTGTTCAGCTGCACGTTGGGACGACATCGTTCAATACCTGCTGATTCGCACACGCAGCTGGCGCGGTTGTCCCATTGAGGGCCGCGCGACGACAAAAACCTCAGTACCGCGGGCAAGGAGTCGTGGCGTCTTGAGCAAGTACGGCGTTGGCCATTCGATGGAGGGCTCCGTCAGGGCAAGCAGCACGTCGGTGCCGCCGTCGGGCCGTCGTGCGGAAACTTCGAGCGAGGACAGGCCGGGTATGATCTCCGGCTGAATCGCCCACACTCGCATATCACTGGCGAGCCGCGACGTGCCTTTCAGCATTTGTGATCCGGAGATGGGCCTCGCGTCGAGCACGAGGTCCGTGGCAAGCTTCAAGCCGGGATTCGGGGCTCGGGACTCGGGGCTCGGGACGCGGGACTCGGGACTCGATGACGATCGGGGCTCCAGGAAGAACACTCCGAGTGTGCTGGCGTCCACTACCGGTTCACTCGTCCCTCGATAGTGAATGTCGACGACGATCCTTGCTTTGGCAGGCAGTCGATAGACCACACCGTCGGGCAGGCTCACGAAGCTGTGCCAGGGAGTCCAGCTGCCCAGCCACTGACCCGTGCCTTCGAGGCTGAATGACGCGGCCCGCACGACACGACGATCGCCCGGCATGAACTCGAGCGCGCGGACCCGCCGGGGAGAGGTCAGATCGAGATCGAGAACCGAGCGTCTTACGACGTCCGGAGTTCTCGCTTCGATCGTCGTCGGCGTCAGTCGACGTGTCAGGTCCGGTTCGCCCAACTGCCAGTGGTCGGAATGTGTCGTGGCGCGAATTTCTCGCGGCGCGGCCGCCTTGGGATCGACGACATTGAGGAAGACTTTGCCGGCATTGCGCGGTCCGAGCCCTTCGACCCACGAGACGAGGAACTGCGACTCGCGCAGGGTCAGGTGGTTGTCGTTGACGAACTCCCCGTAACCGGCGACTGCCGACCACGGAGGCATGTGGCGGCGCAGCGTGGACGATCGCATGGCCCGGCCCTGCAGCCACGTCTGCTCGTAGGTGACCAGCGGAAACGCGAGGCCACCGTCAACATGGCACATCACGCACCGATCGTTGAGAATGCGGACGATCTCTCGATCGAAGAGCACCGTCGTTGTCAGCGAGCCGTGCGTTTGCACCGGGTGTGACCACGCGACAATCAGCGCCACGCACAGAGCCAGGACTCCCGAGCCGAGGCCCAGAACCGTACGTCTGTGCGTCGTAGACACCCAGTGGTCCCTCATCGATCCCGTACCTCGAACGTGGTCACGAACGTGTGAATCTTGTCCCGGCGTCTGAACTGGGTCCACGCCCGATAGCGCCCCGGCTTCGGCATCAGCCCATCGAAGATCACGGTCGGGCCGCCTCTCAGTTTCTCGAGGTCGGCACCAGGCGGGATCAGGAACTGCGGCATGTCATCGTCGTCGTTGCCGCCAGGCACGATGTCGAGTGAGTGCGAATGGACGTACTCGTTCAGGTCCTCGCTCATGATCAGCGTGTGCCCGAACGCACCCAGGTAGGTCTGCAGATCCGTGACCGGCTGCCTCGTGAACGTGTCGGTCAATGAGAACTGAAGATGGCCATACAGTCCGGCGAAAAATGGCGACGGGTCGTAGCCGACTCGCGCCGTGAGATCGTCGACCGTCTGCGTCCTCTCGACGTCTGGTACTAGCCGCGCAGAGTCGCCAGCGAGATCGCCCTTGTAGTCCGCGGTGACGAGTGGCCGCGCGATGAACTGCGAGGCCCCTCCCGCAGGAAGGAAATCAGAGAGCACTTTGTAGTAGCCCGCTTTCGGAACCGTGACGTCGATTGTCCACGTCCCATCGGCCTGAAGCTCCGGGTGGATATGCTGAAAGTGCGTCATGTCCTGGCTGATGACAAAGAGGTGATACTGCCGCTCGTGCACCGTCTCGAACTTGACAATCGGTTCGCCGGTGCCGGGGCGAGAGACACGAAAACGCCACCGCGCGGGTTTGCCGGGCTGCACGACGGCCGGCTCGGTCGAAAGTTCGAGCCCGTAGTCACGCACGTCGAATGGCGCGCCGCGCACGAGCGCCATGCCACAACGCGGACAGGTGCCGGCGATATCGAGTGTGTAGTCTGGGTGCATCGGGCACACGAAGGCCGCGGCCTCTGCATCCGTGACCGCGTTCGACGGAGATTGTTGCGCTTGAACGAACAGGGTGACGAACCAGCACATGGTGAGTGTCACGATCGCCGCCGTGACACGACTCGCCAGAGCGGCTCCGAGCATCCGGACCCCCCGCGCGGAGCGCGGGCAAGAGATACTGCGATAGCGAAGTGGCGCCTTGGCGCCACTTCGCTCAGCGATGCGGGCTGGTGGCATTGCCCTCATATGTACCGGTGCCTGGGCCTGGCAGCTCGTCGGCGCGCGGGCCAGTGTAGCGGGCCACATGCAGTCCGGTATCGTTGTCCACCCAATAGATCAGCCCGTCTTTGAATACCGGATACGTGCGCGCCACGCCTTGAGGCACGGTGAGCGCATGACCGACCTCACGTGGCGAGTAGGGATTCGAGATGTCGATCACGCGCAAGCCGTGACCGTACCAGGTCGTGAACACGAGATTCTTGAAGATCGTCGGATTGTGGTTCTGTTGCGGAATGCGTCTGCGAGGCTGGCCGTTTGGTTCGGTGGTCGCCTGAGTGAGGCATTCTTCGACCTGGTTGTCCGGAATCGCAAACGCGCCCACCATGATTGGCACGAGTTCGGATTCAACCGAAACCATGCGCGCGTAGTTGAGTGGACAGCCGCCGTTCTCGTCGCTCAACCAGACGTAGGCAGGACGCCCCTTTGTGTTGCCTCGTATACGGGCGGGTCGATTCGGGACGAACACGGCGCTGTGCGTTCCTGTTGGCGACGCATTCACTGGTGGATAGACATCGAAGCGCGACCTTGTCATGAGCACGAGGTAGCGAGCGGCTTTCGCTTCAGATGACGCGTTCGACGCCAGAAATGCTTTCAGACCCGGATCGTTGTTGACCACCATGTGCAGGCAGTCGTTTGCGATGTCCGGAATCTTCGTCGCGACGAGGATTCCGTTGGCCGAGAGGATTGTCGACCGCTGATTGCAGCCCGCCGAGCCAGCCGCCAGTTGCCCGTCACGCCCGTGGGCGATCGCCTCCGAATCGAGCACGTAGAATCCGGCCGTCGTCCCTGCCACATACACCCGCTCGCCATCGTCGGTGACCGAGACCGAGTGAAGACGATTCTGCTCGCGGTTCTGGAAGTTGCCCGGCTGTCCGAGCCCGTTCTTGGCGTCACTGAAATCCAGGAACCGTCCATCCGAGAAAAGCCCGGTGGCGTCCGGCCGCTCGTCGATCGGCGGTCCGCCGACTTCTTGCAGTGTGAAGCCAGCCAAAAACTTTGGCCGCATCAGCATCTCGCCCGTCTCTTCATCGGTCACGGCCATGACAAGGAGGTCGGGGACCTTGAGACCCGGGCTCGATGGATCGGGTACGCCGCCGGTCCAGTTCGTCATGTAGACGAGGACGCGGTTTGCGTTCGCCGGGTCATGCCAGAGGAAGAACTCGTGCGACTGGGAATAGAAGTCAACGACCTCGCTTTTTGCGGTCGGCAGGCACGTGTCCATGTCGATCCGATACGTCTCCATGCGCCCGAGCGTGTTAGTGCCGGCGTTGCGCACGAGGATGTAGCGGTCTTCACCCCGGGAGGTCTTGTAGATCAGCGATCGAAGCTCGCGGTCATCGAAGCCTTCGTTGCCTTCCGCCATCGCGGGAATTTCTCCGACGACGACCGGCGGTTGCTTTGCGGGGTCAGACTGGATCTTCAGGATG
This sequence comes from Vicinamibacterales bacterium, assembly GCA_035649635.1. GTDB lineage: Bacteria > Acidobacteriota > Vicinamibacteria > Vicinamibacterales > UBA2999 > Gp6-AA40. Next base: position 51,008 of record DASRJE010000026.1, read on the forward strand.
TTGATGGCGTGCCTGACACCGGCGCCATTGGCATGTCCGACGAATATGCAGCTGCCGGCGACGCCGAGTCCGCGGCCGTCGCCCGCGCCATCGAGATCGCCGCCGCGCCACGCGCCTGTAGCGGGATCGCGCTCGGAGGGGATGAGCGGAACCCAGTGAATGTGCTCGAGATTGCGAAACAGGAAGAGCCGCTTCTCGAGCTCGAAGGCCCCGGCCTTTGCGTCGGCTTCAGACGAATGCGGATCGATCTGTCCCTGCCGATTCACGCGCACGGACGGCATCTGCGCCATCGGCGTATCGAAGGTACTCGGCTGGCAGCCTGCCGGATCCTTGGAGTGATCGACGCACTGTTGATCGGCCGCGAGCACGGTCCGGCTGACCACCTCCGCCAAGGCTACGGCGGTCCACCGGAGCGTTTCGCGAAGGTGGAGTCCGGACGCTACGTACCATCCCGTGAACAAGGCCAGGCAGAAGGCAAACCCGACTGAAAGACGCTTCATGCGCGCCAGTATACGGGACTCGGGACTCGGGGCTCGGGATTCGGGGCGGGTTGTCAGGACCGCCGTCACCCGCGCACGAATGACAAGAAACGCCGTGGGTTGTCGATGGTGATCTTGCGAAGCATCTCGTCCGTGACACCTGCCTTGCGCAGCTTCGGGGCGAACACGGTCAAGGTGACCGCATAGCCCGGGCGAGCATCGCTGCGGGCGGTGAAGTTGTAGTCGGAGGAGAGGAGCAGGCGATCGACGTAGCCAGCCTCCAGGAACGCGAGGATCATCGTCACTTTCTTTTCGTCGGGAACCAACCCGCCGGTGACCCGGTCGAATCCAACGAACGCGCCGCGTTTGGCGATTTGCTTGATCACGTCAGCGGTCGGGTCGTCCAGGCAGCAACTGTGACCGATCGCCACGCGTTCAGGACGAACGCCGACCGACTCGAACGCGTCGAGCTGCCTGAGCCCGGCGTCCCTGGGCACATTGGGTCCGGTGCCGTACGCATTGTGCGTAAAGATTGGAAGGCGCGTGCGGAGATGGGCTCGTCCCACCGCGCGAAACACCTTGCGCTCGGCCGCGCTCATCGCCGCATTGGGCGTCTCTCCGATTTCACCGAATGCGCCGTACCTGCTGGCGTCCGCGTCGCGCACCAAATCGTCGGCGATCTGATCTTCAGATTTCGTTGCGACGTCCTGTGGGTACGTGCGCTCCATGTATAGTCCGCCGCACGCCACGATGTGGATGCTCGTGCGCGAGGCAATCTGCTTCAGAAGATCGTTATCACGCCCGACGTCGGTCGTCCCGGCGTCGACGATGCATCCGACGCCTTCTTTCGCGGCGACATCGAGCTGTTCGAGGACGGGAGCCGGATCTTTCGCCGGGCCTGATCTGTTCGATTGCGGAGCGACTCGCGCCCACTCGAACGACAGATGTTCGTGAAAGAGCGTCGCCTGCACGATCGCGTCGGGTGAGATGTCTTTCAGTAGCGTCCGGATCGTGGCCCCCTTGGGAAACGTCAAGGAGGCGCCTGGCGCGCTGGTCTGCAGAGGCGCGACCGCGGAGTACGCGAGCAAGCGGAGTACGTCCCGTCGATCCATGGGTGGGGATTATAGAGCGTCGGGTCCGGAGAACAGCACCCGGCCTACGGCGCGCGAGAGACACGTACGTTCCTAGCCGCTAGAACGACGGGCGCCGAATTCCCAGCCGGCGCATCTTTGACTGCAGCGTAGTTCGCCTCAGCCCGAGTCGCACGGCGGCGCCAGAGACGACGCCATTGGATTCGCGCAACGCGCGAAGGATGGCCTGTCGTTCCGCATCTTGAAAGGTCGTCACCGGCGGTGAGCCAGTCGCCTCGTCGTTGGCTGCTGGCTCATCGTCCTCCCTCGGCTGAACATCCGGCCTCGGCTGAACATCCGGCTTGGGGCGAACATCCTGCAGTGGCAGCACGAGGTTCGGCCCCGGCGAGAGGATGACGGCGCGTTCGATGACGTTCTGCAGTTCCCTGATATTGCCCGGCCAGGTCCATCGCTTGAGGGCGTCCATAACCGAGTCGGAAATGGTCAGCAACGGACGGCCCATGCGCCGGGAGCACTGTTGAGCGAAGTGTTCGGCGAGCGCGGGAATGTCTTCGACCCGCTCGCGCAGCGCCGGGACCAGAATTGGGAACACATTGAGCCGATAGAAGAGATCGCTTCTGAACGATCCCTCGTTGACCATCTCGGAGAGATTGCGATTGGTTGCCGCGACCAGCCGCACGTCCACGCGCTGGGTGCGCGTACTTCCGAGGCGCTCGAACTCGCGTTCCTGCAGGACGCGCAGCAGCTTCGGCTGCATTTCCGCGGGGATATCGCCCACCTCGTCGAGGAACATCGTGCCGCGATGCGCCAGCTCGAGCCTCCCGGCGCGGCTCATCGTGGCGCCTGTGAACGCACCCTTCTCGTGGCCGAACAGCTCGCTCTCGAACAGGCTCGCGGGCAGGGCAGCGGCGCTCATGCGGACGAACGACCGATCGCGCCGAGGGCTATGGCTATGAACGGCGCGCGCGATCAGCTCCTTTCCGGTCCCGGTCTCGCCAAGGAGCAACACCGTGCTATCGGTCGACGCTACCGTCTTCACGGCGTTCAGCACTTTCCGCAGGGCGCGGCTCGAGCCGACAATCTCTCGAAACTCGTGGTGCAGCTCGCGCTCGAGGTAATCCTTCTCGTCGATCAACTTCGCGTTGACGTGCGCGATCTGCTCGTACGCGCGTGCGTTCTCGAGCGCGATCGCGATTTGCGTGGACGTGTGGCCCAGCAACGTGATGTCTTGCGGCGAGAAGGCGTCCAGCGCAGTGCTGGCAACGTTCAACGTGCCCAGCTTGCGTTTGCGTGTCACCAGCGGGACACAACAAACAGTTTCGAGGCCGGCAGTCTTCATCAGGGGAGCGCTGTCCAGCCCAAGCGCCTCCAACTCCGATCTGTGGAACAGGCAGGCCGTTCCCTTCTGAAACGCGATGCCAGCGGCCGACCGCTCCAGAGGGATCGCTACGTCGGATGCGACGAGCCCGCGCGTGTCATCGTAGGCCCAGTGAAACTGCAGCAGTCCGGTGTCTTCGTCGTAGAGCGCGACGCTGACATGGTCGTGCTTGACCACTCGTTGGACCGCGCCGGCGATGGCTTTCACCAGTTCCGGGTAATCCAGATGTGAGACGAGCAGGTTGTTGACCTCGAGCAGGAATCGCAGGTTGTCGCGTTCTTCCTGAACCTCGCGCTGATAACGTTGCGCATGATCCCAGTTGATCCCGTTGTCCACGGCAATGGCCACTGTTGCCGCCACCTGCTCCATGAAAGCAACGACGTCATCCGTATACACGTCGCTCAATCGGCTGCCGAAGCTGAGGACGCCAATCCGCCGGTGAGCCGTGGTCAGCGGCAGCCAACTGGTGGACTTCCCTCCGCGATCGCGAATGAGGGCAAGCACCGGATGCAACTGGCCCGCCTCCGGGATGGGAATGACCGCGGCCTTCTGGGTGTGCCACACCGTCGCGGCGGGGCCAGGCTCGTTGAGCGGCATCGAAACGAACGGAAGGCCGGACTGGTTCGGCTCCAGCAGGACCAGACGCATCTCGTCGGTCGGGCCGTCGTGTAGCAACAGGGCCAGGTAGTCGAAAGGGACGACGGTGTGAAGGTTGTCGGCCAGCACCTCGAACAGCTCTCCCATCGTGCGATGGGCCGCAAGCGTCTTCGAGATACGAAGCAGCGCGTCGTAGCGCGACAGGTGTGTAACCGCGATGGTAGCGGTATCTTCCATTGAGGTCTCGCTCGATTCCGCGAACTATCGTGGGCACCTGAGGCGATTGCCTCAAGAATCCGTCAGATTCGTCTGTGTCCGGGATGTGTAAGGCACAGGCCGTGCCATACCTCGACGGGATTCAGACGGGCTGGATGATGGGCCGTTGCGTCGTACTGTTGATCGCGACGGCCAGGCCTGTCACACCGATGGCAGGCCGCCCGTCTTCCCAATTGGAGAGTGCTTGCGTGAGTCAGACAGGAATCTCGACCACAACTTTCGAAACGCTGCGTGGACGCCTCTTCGGTCTCGCGTACCGCATGCTCAGTTCGCGGGCCGATGCCGAGGACATCGTCCAGGAGGCCTATCTTCGCTGGCATGAGGTCGACCAATCCCGTGTCGAAAACCCCGAAGCATGGCTCGTGACGACCACCAGCCGGCTGGCGATCGATCGGCTGCGGCGGCTCAAGACCGAGCGGGAGGCCTATTTCGGGCAATGGTTGCCCGAACCGATCGTGACGCATGCGCCGCCCGATCGCCATCTCGATCTCGCCGACGACTTATCGATTGCATTCCTGACACTGCTCGAGCGGCTCGCGCCCGAGGAACGGGCCGCGTTTCTCCTGCACGAGGTGTTCGACGTCGGGTACGCGGAGATTGCCTCAGTGATCGAAAAAAGCGAGGCCGCCTGCCGCCAGGTCGTCCACCGTGCGCGCGAGCGGGTGCGTGGCGATCGGAAGCGATTCGAGGTCCCGGACGCCGCGAAGAAAGCCCTGCTGCACCGCTTCATGGCGGCCACCGAGGCGCGTGACGAGCAGGCGGTGCTCGCGCTCTTTGCGCCCGATGCCATGTGGACCGCTGACGGCGGCGGTAAAACGGCTGCTTCGCCTCGCCCGATCGTGGGTGCGGACCGTATCGCGAAGCTCGTCATCGGTCTGCGGGAAAAGTTCTGGGCCCCGGGTCGCACGATGGAGATCGCGACGATCAATGGCGAGACGGGACTGTGCATCCGCGACGGCGATCGTCTGACGGCTACGCTTTCGATCCTCACCGATGGGGAATACATCCAGGCTGTCTATGCCGTCGTCAATCCAGAGAAGCTGGCGAGCGGCCGGTCACATTGACAAACGCTGGTTCGTCTCGAGTGTAGAAGAAGAGGAGAGCGAACATGAACCCAAGGCTCGATATCAGCAAACACCTCTCGTCCGCGCCAGTCCGTGCGTTGTTCAATCTCTCAGCCGAAACGCAGAAGCGGATTGACCCCGCGCTTTTCCATCTCATCGAGATTCGCGCGTCCCAGATCAACGGCTGCGCCTATTGCATCGACATGCACACCAAGGATGCGCGGGCCGCGGGAGAAACAGAGCAGCGTATCTATGCCCTCGATGCCTGGCGTGAGACGCCGTTTTTCACCGAGCGCGAGCGCGCCGCATTGGAATGGACCGAGGCCGTCACGAGAGTCGCCGATACGCACGTGCCCGACGAGATATACGAGAGTGTCTCGAAGCACTTCAACGAAGAAGAACTGGTAGCGCTGACCTTCGCCGTGGTCGTCATCAATAGCTGGAACCGCCTGTCGATTTCGTTCCGCCCGGAGGTAGGGAGTTATCAGCCGAAGGCGGTGGCGGTGCACGCGTAAGCGAGAGCGCGCTTAGCGTTTTACGCTGTCGCGTACGAGTTGGAGCGCGGTGATTGCATCGCCCCAGCCGACGATGCGCACGTCCTTGCCTTCCAGGGCGGTCGCCGCAATCGTAAATGTCTCGATTTCCTGCCGAACACGTCCGGGCAGCGCCAAGGCGTCCGTCAGGCTCTGTTCGCGGCGTGCCTCGATCGGAATCGACAGGACGCGATCGTTGCGAATGCGCTCGGAGGGGTCGTCTTTCCGGCGATTCTGTTCGACCTGCAGAACGCCAATCGCGCGGCACGGTACAACGACGCCGGGAAACGACGGGACGTCCCACATCAACAAGGCATCCAGCGGATCGCCGTCGCTGGCCTCTGTAGACGGCACGAATCCCCAGTCAAACGGGAACGTCACGCCGGCGGGCAGAGGCCGCGAGACGGACATCGCTTCCCATCGCGGCTCGTACTTCAGTTTGAGCGTTGAGCCGCGTGGCGCCTCGACGATCACGTGAAAGGTGTCATCGCTTGCAAAGGTTGGGATGGCAGCGAGATTCATTCCCCCACGATAGATCCATTCGCGCGACGACTCACTTCAAAGCGCCGGCGAGCAGGTTGCCGACGTTTGCGCCGCCCGACTTCGTCACGAACGACACCAGAACCGGTACGGCCTTGCTGACCATATCGGGACTAAGCCCGAGTTTCGAGAACGCGGCTGCGGCGTTGGCGAGGCCGCCAGCGGATCCGCCGAGCTGAGAGGCTGCCCCGAGCGCTCCGCCGACGCCACCGCCTCCACCACCTGTCGGCGCCGCGTTGAGGAGCGAATCCATCCCGGGCACTGCCTTCGCAACCTGTGAGAACTGGTCGGCATTGAGACGCGATTTCGCGACCCCGAAAAGCGCGCCGGCCGCGCCCGCCGACTGTTCCGGCGTGGCGTTCATCTCCTTCGAGAGCGCGCCCACGAGCCCGGGGCTTGCCTTGGCCGCCGTGGCCGCTGCCGTCTGAGCTTCCGTCTGAGCGTATCCACTGGCTGCGGACACGACGATGAGCAAGACACCCGCGAGTGCGAGACAACTGTAACGTGCCATGGTGGCCTCCTTGCCGGAGTGGAATGCTGGCAAGTTCGGATCCGTGCCGTCGCCACCGGGCCCCGTTGGATCACCAGCAGTTACAGGGGTCAGGACTCGCGTTCCAGAGCAATGACCTCACGCGCGGTGCAGGCTTCCGCGATATGTCGTGGCCCGCACGAAGGACACGAAGATCGCGAAGGGCGCGAACAATACGTGGTCGGGGACCTCCGCCGATGATGAGTCACGAAGATCAAGAAGAACCGAACTTCGTGTTCTTCGAGATCTTCGTGAGCTTCGTGGCTAGAAGTTGATCGTCAGATTGAATCGCGCAAAACGCCCGACGCCGTGCCAGTGCGTCGTAACATCGCCGTAGTCACTCGCGAATGTGTAGTAGTTGTCGGTTGCGCCAAGTGGCGAACGCGAGTTCCGGGTGACGAAGGTCACGGGATAGCCGCCGCCGTTTGGCAGGTTGGGGTTGTTGGGCGCCGTGATCGTGGCGAGGTCGAAATCCTGCGGCCCGATTGCACGGTTGTCGGTGAAGAAGTGATTGGTGCCGAACACGCGTCGGTTGTAGCCGACATCGACTGACACGCGCGGCAGCAGTTCGTGCTGAACAAGGGCAACAGGCCTTTTGGGAATTGGGAGTTGGGTGTTGGGAGTTGGGAGTTGACACATTTTCTCTCCGGTTGGTGATAGCTATGTCGACTGACACAGACAGAACGCGGCGGCCGTTCGTGATGGAAGAGGCGGTCGCCATATTGGCGCGAACGCCAGCGACGCTCGATGCCCTGCTGCGTGGTCTCCCTGACGGCTGGGTCACGGCACGCGAAGGGGCCGATACCTGGAGTCCCTTCGACGTCATCGGACATCTCATTCACGGCGAGCGAACTGACTGGGTGCCGCGCGCCCGGATCATCCTGGAGCATGGAGAGACGCGGGCGTTTGACAAGTTCGATCGCTTCGTGCAGTTCGCCGATTCCGCGGGCCGCACATTGGGCAGCCTGCTCGACGAGTTTGCGACGCTGCGTCAGGCCAACCTCCACGCGCTGGCGGCACTCGGCCTGACGGAGCACGATCTCGATCGTCGCGGACAACATCCGGAGCTCGGCGTCGTCACACTGCGGCAACTGCTGGCGACCTGGGTCGCACATGACCTCGATCACGTCGTACAGATCTCGAGGGTGATAGCGCAGCAGTACACCGAAGAAGTCGGTCCGTGGCGCGCCTACCTGCGGATCATCAGCGGCACTCAGGGCTGACGCCTAATCAACTCCCAACTCCCAACCGCCAACTTCCAACTTTGTGTCCTTGGGCGTTGGGTTTTGGGCGTTGGGAATTGACAAGCGCTCTTCGAAGTTCAATACACCGGGACCTGGGATGACGATACGCGGTTCATCCCGGTTCCATCTCTCATCGTCACCGACACGCTGAGCGACGTACCACTCATGTCACACGTGAACGAATGCGTGAAGGGAAACTGGCGAACGCCAAAGCTGGCGACGGTCAGGTTGCCGAATTGGCGTGTGAGCGACGAAGAGTCGAAGATCGTCGGCGGCGACGTGCGGCCGAACGGGTTTGTCGGCTGGATGCGCACTTCCGCGAGCGTGAGCGGTCGCGTACCCGCCGTGACGTTGAGAACAAACGGAACCGCGAATGGCGACAGCGACGGACAGTGCGCAAGAATGCCATCGCGACCCAGCGGGGACGGAGCGATTCTCACGAGGTCGAGCTCGTTCTTGAAAGCTGTGGGTGATGTGACAACGGTATCGTCAGCGTCGTCACACGCAGGTGCGGCGCAGCAGAGGATGGAAATTGCGATTGCCGAGGGGAGCCCAGGTCTCATTTGCCACCTCCAAAACAGACTCGATAGTCTTCGCCGGCGAGGTGCTACTATCCGGCGCCATGAGATGGCGTCTTTTTACCGTACTCCTGCTGTCGACTTCACTGGTTCATGCCGCAGGCTCGGATCCCATTCCAACAGCAAAACCTGAGGAAGTCGGCCTCTCTTCGGCCCGGCTCGATCGAATTGCCCAGGTGTTGCGCGGTGATATCGACCACGGCCGGATGCCTGGGGCCGTAATCGCAATTACGCGGCGGGGCAAGCTCGCCTACTACGAGTCGTTCGGCTTCCTCGACAAGGCGGCTGGAACGCCGATGCCCAAGGATGCCATCTTCGTGCTGGCGTCGATGACCAAGCCGATGGCGGCGGTGGCGGCGCTGATGCTCGCGGAGCGAACCGAACTCCTGCTCAACGATCCAATTGGCAACTATCTGCCGGCACTCAAGGACATGAAAGTGGCCACGGCGGCCGGGACGGAACCCGCTCGCCGCCAGCCGACGCTGCAGGACATGATGCGCCACACCGCGGGCGTGACCTACGGCAATCAAGGCAGCACCGAACTTCATAAGCGATACCCGGGTGGCAACGTGGCGGACACGATGAGCGGCCCGCAGTTTCTCGAGACGCTGGGCAAGCTGCCGCTGCACTATCAACCCGGGACGATGTGGGATTACAGCTTCGGTCTTGACGTCACCGGCCTGGCGGTTGAAGCGGTGACGAAGCAGCGGCTCGGTGATTTCCTGCAGGCGCGACTCTTCGCGCCGCTCGGAATGGTCGACACGGGATTCGTCGTGCCTCCGTCGAAGGCCGCGCGCATCGCCCGGCCGCTGCCGCGCGATCCGGAGACGGGTAATCCGCCATCCTTCCGCGAGCCCCTCAAGTCGTGGCAGTTCGACTGCGGCGGTGGATGCGCGCAAGGAACCGCGATGGACTACACGCGCTTTGCGCTGATGCTGCTCAACAAGGGAACGCTCGGCGGAACGCGGGTCCTGAGCCGCAAGACGGTCGAATACATGACCGCCGACCAACTCGACGCCAACGTCAACGTCGAACGCCTGCACAACTTCGCCGTTGAGCACATCGCCGGTTTCGGGTTTGGTCTCGGCGTCGCTGTCCGCCGACAAGCCGGCGTCGCGGGTGTCCCGGGAACGCCAGGAGAGTTCCTGTGGAGCGGTGCGCAGGGCACGATGTTCTGGGTGGATCCGAAGGAGGAGATGACCGTCGTGTATCTAGGCAACACGCCTGGACCGATTCGCCGCCACTATCGAGAGGTGATCAAGACGCTGGTGCTTCAATCAATTGCCGATTGATCTCGCACACACCGATTTGAAAACCGTTCTCAGACCAGCGCGATTGACAAGGTATCAATAATCAACCATCACAATTCACCAATGGACGGGTCGCAGCTCTAAAACGTCTTGTTTTTGGTGGGCTGTCCGCTGCGGAACTCGTGAGAGAGGTTGTAGTAACCCGCTGTCGTGAGCGTGATGGTGATTTCCTGATCCGTGGTGTTCTCCCAGTACCAGCCATGGATGCCGGGGAATGGAGCAGTCAGCGTTCCCGATGCCTCACTTTTTCGATCGACCTTCTCGTAGGTCTGGGCGTAGCCGCGTGGCGCGCCGTCGGGCTCGGCGTGGAACTCGTAGTTCACCGGGCCGGTCGTCTTCCACGAGTAGAGAAGCGCCTCACCCTTGTCGAGGCGGTACTTGTATTCCATTCCCTGCCGAGGAGCGACCTTGAACTCCACGGTTTCCTGCTTGAACGGACGATCCTGCCCGACGACGATCGTGGCCTGTCCGGCGGTGCCGCTGGCCGCCTCAGTGGAGAGCGCTTCGACTTGTTGACCCACCACGCCCAGATCGAGCAAACCGACCCGGGCGCCGGTTCCCAGCGGATCGACGCCGTACTCCGCCGGCAGCACGAACATCACGAGGATGAGTCCGGCGCCGAGGAGCGCAAATCCTGCGGCTACCGCGAGCCGCTGCCGTTCAACTGTCTGATCGGGTCCTGTGGTCATGGGTGTCACGCTGCGAGGAAGTAGCCGGAGAGCTGATAGCCCACCAGCAGAAAGCCGCACGCCATTACCAGCGCATTGGTCGCGAACGCGTGATCGAGGAATCCGCGCCGCGTGCGCCAGTAGCTCAACGCGATGAGGATGGCCGTCAACGCCAATCCCTGCCCGATTTCCACGCCCACGTTGAAACTCACGATGTTGGCGACCAGGCCGTTCGGCGAGAGCTCGAATTCCTGGAGCTTGGTGGCAAGGCCGAAGCCGTGAAAGAGGCCGAACACGAGGACGGCCACTCGCGTATTGGGCTGAACGCCGAAGAATCGCTTGAAGCCGTCCATGTTTTCGAACGCTTTATAGACGACGGAGAAGCCGATGATAGCGTCGATCAGATAGGGATTGGCGCGAACGCCGCCGAGAACACCAACGAGCAGCGTCAGGCTGTGCCCGATGGTGAACAGGCTGACGTAGAGCAGGACGTCCTTCAACCTGTAGAGGAAGAAGATCACACCGACGAGGAACAACAGGTGGTCGTAGCCGGTGACCATGTGCTTGGCGCCGAGATACATCAGCGGAACGATCGCCCGGCCCTGCAGGCCCTGCAAGTAGACGGCGTCCTTGCCTGACACGCCGTGCGCGTCGAGCACGCCGGCGAACACGCCGAATAGAAACGCAGCGCAGATGAGCGGCCATAGGAGACGGTGAGGTGTGATGTGCATCCGATTCATGCTGGCGATTCCTTGTTTACTGAATTGTTCACGTCATCTTGCGGATTGTCTAGGGCGCTCTTCCATTCGACGTGGAACGGCGCTTTCTGCCTCCGGCGGCGGCAGATTCCTGACGCAGGTTTAATCAAGTCTTCAGATGTGCAGGGCGCCCATTCTCCTACGATGCTTGCTGCGGCTCGTACTTTCCGGAAAACGTAGGCCGTTCGCTCGAGAGGAGGGCTTCGTGCACATTCGAATCACAGCCGGCCGGCGATCGCTGCTGCTCATCGCTGGCGCGTTCATCGTCGCCACGGCCGCACTCGTCGCGCAGGCGCCTGCGCGCGGCGGGCAACCGGCGACATCGGCGTCGCGCGGACACTCGGCGGGCCCGGCGGCGGCGTCAGCGGATGCCCCCGCCACCGTGCTGCAGGTCATGCGCGGGATCCTGTTCCCGAACTCGAACGTCGTTTTCTCGGCGCAGAGTGACGACCCGGCGGCGGTGAAACAGGCGGGCGATCCCGCCGCCGCGACCGATCCGCTGGCCAGTGCCTATGGCGGATGGGAAGCGGTCGCCAACAGCGCCATCGCGCTAAAGGAGGCGACACGGCTGCTCGAGGTGCCACGATCATGTTCGAACGGCAAGCCGGCGCCGATTCAGACGGCCACGTGGAAGAAGGGACTCGCGCAGCTGCGCGACGCCGGACAGGTCGCGTATAAAGCGGCACAGGCAAAAAACCAGGACCAGGTGGTCGACGCCGCCGAGAAAATCACGACGGCGTGCGCGACCTGCCACGATCCGTATCGCGAAAAGACGCCGCGTTGTTCCTCTTAGCCTGTTATGCGGGCTAAAGCGCAAATTTGACCTCGTTGTTGCGACTAGTACGCCAACGTGTACGACACGTGCAGCGTGCGCGGCACGCCAAGCGTGCTCGTGAGATAGGCTGCGCCACCGGCGTCGGGGAAGGCCCTCCCATGTCCTGTGGCGTAGTCCGAGTCGAACAGGTTCTCGAGACGGACGTTGAACCGATGCCGCCGTTGGGCATCGAGAAAATAGCGGCCCGCCAGATCGACCACTGCGTAGTTGCCACTCGGTACGGCGCCGAACCCTGACACGTTGTCGACGATCTCACCAACCCAGTAGAACGTCACCGTTCCGCCGAAGGGCTTGCGCGCGGGGTGCAGATCGACCGACCAGTTCACACGATTCGAGGGCAGGCCTGGCAACGAACTGTAGCCACCGGCGAGCGTGTTCCCCTGTTCGGACGTCGTGTAGGTGTACCCGAGCGTCATGGCGATGGCACTGGTCAGCGACGCCGATCCGACGATCCCAAACCCATGCACGCGCACCGCATCCGTGCTGTTCGCCGTAATCGTGTTCCCGCTTCCCGTGCCATCGTCCTCGTCGATGATGAGATCCGACACCTTGCGGTAAAAGCCGATGAATTCGAGATCGACGGTGGTCTCGCCGCGCTGGATCCGGCCGCCGAACGATCCGTTGAAGTTGGTGCTCGACTCCGGCGCCAGGTTCGGATTGCCGAAACAGCATGTCGGATCGATCGCGAAGAGCTCATACGCATCCGGATACCGGAACGACGTACCGACCGTGGCCCTCGCAAACAGCGCCTTCGGGAAGTCGTACTGGCCGGTCACGTTCCAGACGGTGTGGTTCTCGCTGTTGCTCGGGGCATTGAAACGGACGCCGGCGGCCAGCGTGACGTTGCGCAGCAGATCGCGCGTGGTCCGGATTTGCCCGAACACGGCGTTCACCGTTTCCGAGTTCGGCGCGATCAGCAGGACCGCATCCTCCCCGGAGTAGTTCTGGACGTCGTAGCCCGCGTAGTACTCGAGACCGCGCGTCGGCGTCAGCTTCGCGAGCAAGTTCGCGCCGGCGTCTTTGTAGCCCCAGAACTCCTGGTCGCTGATGACATCGACAGCTCCCGGATCGCCGATGACGTTCCGCTCCTCCGTGTAGTGCGAATCCCACCGGTGGTAGTAACCCTTGAAGAAGAACTCCGCAGTTTCGCGCGGCGCGAAATCGAGCTTCGCGCTGAAGATGTTCTCGTTCCGCTCGTTGAACACGTTGGCCGGGCCGCCGGATTGAGTCACGCCTGCGCGCCCGGGGCGGAGATTGTCGAGCCGGCCAGCGTTGGTGAACTGATACGCCGCGCTGAAACGAAGCTGCTGTGAGAAATCGTAGGCGTACTTTCCGCCAAAGGTGTGGACGTTGTAACTGCGATCGCGATCGGTCGTGCTCGGTTGATATTGGGCGCTTGGAAATGGTTGATAGCCGACCGCATCGTCGGTCGAGCCATACAGCACGAAGCGGTTGCCCTGTGCGCTGCCGCGGGCCAATCCACTGACAAATCCGCCCTCGTTGGTATTCGCCCCACCCTGGATCATGGCGTTCTTTCCGTCCGTGAAGGATTTCGTCACGACATTGATGACGCCGGCAACCGCCTGCGTGCCGTAGAAGAGCCCCTGGCCTCCTTCGAGGACTTCGATGCGCTCGACCATGTGAGCCGGGATCGTGTCAAGCGGCGTGGTGCCGTTGTAGAGGCGATTGCTGATGCGAACACCGTCGACGAGCCACAGGATTTCATTGGTCCGCGATCCCTGGAGAGAAGCGGTGACGTAGTCGAACGGTCCTGCCTTCGGCGTGAGAAATAGACCTGGTACGAGCGCCTGGAGCGCCTGCGCCACGTCGTAGTAGCCGCCATTCTGGATTTCCGCGCCGGTGATGACTTGCGCGCGCACACCGGAGCGCTCGATGATCTGCGGCAGCTCTTCTTCCAGCCTGGGCGCGACGACGCCGACGGACTCAACAACTCCTGCGACCCTCATCACCACTGCCACGGGCGCCGTGGTGGCCGTCAACGAAACCGTCTGCATCGACGGCTCAAACCCGGGCGCCTCGACGTTGAGGGTCACCGAGCCCGCCGGTACCGCATCGAAAGAGAATGTGCCGTCAACGCCCGTGCGTGTTGTTCGCGCAGCCGTTCCGGGACTGTTCAACGTCACGACGGCGCCGTTGATCGTGCCGCCGAGGGGATCCGTCACGCGCCCTTCGAGCGCGACTGTCTGAGCCGATGCAGCGCCCGACCACAGACTCGTGAGTAGTGCGAACCAAGCGATCCGACGTAATGCCGCTCCGGGTCCCATCAGATTTCTCTCCGTCACCAAGATGGCGTTTGCGATGAAAGCGGCAATTATCAATCAGTGTTTCTCCCCGCCTTTCTGAAGATATTCTGAACTTTCAGTCAGCTTCTCTGGCACGTTCAGTCGCACGTCAAGGCGTGGTGATCTTGTTGTGCGCCCGCCGAGCCGCTCTTTTCTCGTAGAATCCAGCTGTGGATCGCACCTTCTTGATTTTGGGTGGACTTGCGGGGTTCATCGGCGTCGCGCTTGGCGCCTTCGGCGCACACGGGTTGCGCTCTCGACTCCCGCCGGAAATGCTGGCCGTCTTCGAGACCGGCGTGCGGTATCAGATGTACCACGCGTGTGCGATTCTCATCGTCGCACTGGCGGCCGCCCGGCTCGACGGTTGGCTGATTCGCAGTGCCGGCTGGTTCTTCGTCGTCGGCATCGTGCTGTTTTCCGGCAGTCTGTATGCGTTGGCGCTGAGCCGCATCACCCTGTTCGGCGCGGTGACGCCGATTGGTGGGCTTGCGTTTCTGGCGGGTTGGGCCTGTCTCATCGCAGCTGGGCTCGTGCTGGCCGCATCCCCAATTCGCCCGTTGTAATGAGTAAGTGGGGATCATCGTGAAGCTTCTTACTGGGCTCCTGATTCTGATCGTTGCGACGGGCGCCTCTGCGCAATCGAGTGTCATTGCGATTGACGTGACGGGCGAGCACAGGATCGCGAACGGCGACACTCCCGACGCGGCGAAGCAGTTCGCGCGCGTCGATGCGCAGCGGCGCGCCTGGCAGACCGCTGTGACACAGCTTCAGGGAAGCCAGGACATCAAGGCGTTGCAACTCACGCCTCGCCAAGTCGAGGCATTCGCGGCAGTCCTCCTCGAGCTCGAAGAGCAGCCATCGCCAAACGCATCGGAGGCGGCGCGCGGAATGGTTCAGGTGCGACTGCGCGGCCGTCTCGAGGCGAGTGAGGCGGTGCAGCGCATTGCCCTGCTGCGGAAAGACCAGGACGTCACCTACGACCTGGCGGAAGCGTGGGTCGAGATGCAGCAGTTGCATCAACAGCTCGCCAACGAGACCGAGCGCCGCGTGGGGCTGCCAAACGACAAGGCCTCGGCGCTCGCACAGAATCAGCTGAAGACCCTGGTCCTGCTCAACGCGAAGCATTTGTCGGCGCGGGCATCGGCGGCGCTGGCCAGGACGGAACCCAGCACGATTGGCGGACGCGCTTCGTCCAGCGCCGGGCGTCAACAGGCGAAGCAATTAGCAGATGCCGCAATCGCGTTGTCGCCCGATTCACCGGACGCGCACGACGTGTTGGGCGACCTCTTCCTGGATGAGCTCGAGCCCGAGGCGGCGGAAGCCGAGTTTCGGAAAGCGCGGCTCGTCGATGCAGAGTCCAGCTCGGGACGAACCAAGCTTGCAGAGGCCCTGCGGCTCCAGGGAAAGTTCGACGAGGCGATCGCCGAACTGCGTTCGGCGCTTCGCATCGATCCCAAGTCGGCGCGGGCGCACAGCGGGCTGGCGTTGGCGTTACGCGGTCAGGACAAAGTCGCAGAGTCGATAGCCGAATACCGCGAGGCGATTCGTCTCGACCCCGATTTGATCGACGCGCACAACGGTCTGGCGGTCGTGCTCGCAACCCAGGGGAAACTGGAAGAGGCGGTCTCCGAGTTCCGCGAGATCGTCCGCATCGACCCGGATTCGGTAATCGGGTACTACAATCTCGCCTACGCGCTGGCGGACCTGGATCGCGACGTGGAGTCGGCGGCTGCGCTCCGCGAAGTCATCCGCATCAATCCGAATCACTACAACGCCCGCTACAACCTTGGTGAGTTGTTCCGCCTTGATGCCAAGTACGACGAATCGGTGAAGCAGTTCCGAGAATATCTACGACTCGCGCCCGACACGCCGCAGAATCGGCGCAACATCGAGCGCGCCAAGGGCTTCGTTGAAAAATTCAGCGAGCCTTAGCGTCGAAGGCGGTCTTCCGCCTTCGCCAAGGCCACGGCGGACCACCATAGCTCAAGGAGCGAAGGTGGTTAGACGCGCCTAGCGCACGACTTCGCATTCCCCGTAGTACTGCTCGGGGCTCGAGGTCGCTTCAGGCAGCGGCACCGAGAAATACTCGTGCCGCGAGTGGACGGCCTTGAACTTGCCGCCGGTCGCGCCCGCTTCGAACACCGTCGTCGTGTAGAGCGGACCGGTCCGGAATGCCTGCATGAAATGCAGGTATCCTTCGGCGAATCGCACGGTGACATCGGAGCCGACCGATCCATTCCGCAGCTGGGCGATGCCGGTATCGGTGTCGATGTCCTCGAATCGTAGGATCAGCGATGCCGGCTTCACCGTCGCGTCCGGCGACCCGTCCTTGTTCCACGTGCTGGTAGAACTCCGCGGGAACGTGCAGCGGATACTCTTGGCGCTGGCGAGCCGCGCTTGCGCGGCGCCATCGACGCAAGTCAAGACGATCGCAAGTACTGTCACGAACCGGACAGGGCAGCCCTTCGCCAACATCAAACGCTCTCGTTGCATTCTTGTGAGGGGTCTGACCCCTTCACCGTTCGTCACTCTCGTGAATACCGTTGATGACAGGCGTCGCACGACGCGTTGAGCGTCTCGCCCGATGCGAGCACGCCCATCGGATCTTTCGCCTCGGTGGCCTTGAGCACTTGCATACCGGCGTCGGCCAGCGCCTTTGACATCTTGGTCCAATCCTGCTGATCGATGGCTCGGTTTCCGATCACGAGCAGGTTGGCGGACTCGACCAGCGCCGCGGCGCTCGCGCCGAGCGCCGCCCACTCGGCATCGGTGCTTGGCGCCTTTTCGTGGATGCCGGTCGCGTCGACGATGGTGCCGACAGCCTCAAACACGACGGTGGCAGACGGCGCGACGATCCCATCCATGATCTGCTTGACGCTCGCGACGGGCGCGGCGGCCGGGGCCGCTGCCTCCGCCGGCGCCGCCGCCTGCGCGGTCCGCGCACCGGCGATGATGAATCCGATGCCGCTGATGAACAGCGCAACGCTCACGAGAAAAAGCCAGTTGACCATTCGCATGTGTCGTTCGTCTCCCGCGGAGTCTCCCTACTTTGTCACGACTCGACCATATCGCAGATACATCGTGGGCACTACCACCATATTCAATAGGGTCGATGTCATCAACCCGCACAGGATCACGATCGCCATTGGCGTCTGAATCTCACTGCCCGACTTGCCGCCACCCAGCGCGAGCGGGATCAATGCCAGGCCGGCGGCCAGGGCCGTCATCAAGATCGGAATCAGCCGCTCGCGTGCGCCCCGTTCGACCGCTTCGCGGAAATCGATCACGCCTTCTTCTTCGATCAAATGATGGATGTGCGAGATCAGCATGATGCCGTTACGTGTCGCGATCCCGAACAGCGTGATGAAGCCGATCATCGACGCGACACTCAGCACGCCACCGGCGAGAAAGACGCCGGCGACACCACCGATCAAAGCCAGCGGCAGGTTCAACATGATGAGCGCTGCATCACTCGGCCGCCCGAACGCCAGAACCAGCAGCATGAACAAGCCCGCGACGACACCGATTCCAAGGACCATCAGCCGTCGTGATGCGCTCTGTTCGCTTTCGAACTGGCCTCCGTACTCAACGCGGTAACCGGATGGCATTGGTACCTGCTGCGCCACGGCCGATCGCATGCCGTCGACCACGCTACCAAGATCACGCCCTGCGACGTTCGCAGAAATAACGATCCGACGCTGGACGTTCTCGCGAAGAATCATGTTCGGCCCCAGCTCGCGTCGCACATCGGCGAGCAATCGAATCGGCAATGGACCCCCGTTGGGTGTGTCTACAGGCAGGTCAGCCAGTCGATCGAAGTCGGCTTGTGAAGTCGGATCGAACTTCACGACGAGGTCGAACGCGACTCCACGGTCGAAGATGCGGCCCACGGCGGTTCCGGCGAAGCTCGTTTCCACGGTCTCGGCGACGTCGTTCGCGCGAAGTCCATATCGAGCGATCGCCGGTCGATTCAGCACGAATCGCACGAACGGAACATCCATCTGCTGCTCGAGCGACACGTCAACGGCACCCGGCACGCTGACCATCACGTCGCGGACGTGTTCCCCCAGCCGGCGAAGAGTTGGAAGGTCGTCCCCAAAGATCTTCACGGCGATGTTCGCGCGCGTCCCTGAAAGCATGTGATCAATCCGATGCGAGATCGGCTGGCCGATGGTGACGTTTGTGCCCGGCAATGTCGAGAATCCACGACGCAGGTCCGCCAGCAATTCGGCGCGCGACCGCCCCGTCTCGCGCAGGCCCACGTCGATCTCTGCCGCCTCAACACCCTGCACGTGCTCGTCGTATTCGGCACGACCGGTGCGTCGCGCGGTCGCGACCACCTCGGGTTGCGCGAGCAGGATCTGCTCGACGCGGCGTCCGATTTCGTCCGACTTGGGCAACGAGGTACCGGGCAGGGTATTCGCCTGTACTGTCAGCGTGCCCTCGTTGAATTCGGGCAGGAACGCCGAACCCATTCGAGTGATTGCAACAACCGCTACGACAAACAACAAGGCGGACGCTGCGATCACGATCCCCGGATGGTCGAGCGCGCGCGGCAAATCTTTGGCGTAACGATTTTTGAGAACACGTGCCAGCCACCCGTCATGGCCGCGGAGAATCGATTTCGCACTCGGCAGAAACGCGAAGCTCAGGGCCGGTGTGACCACGATCGCAACACCCAGGGACGCCAAGAGGGCCACGATGTAGGCAACCGCCAGGGGCGACATGAGACGGCCCTCTACGCCCGTGAGCCCGAAGATTGGCAGAAACACCAGGACGATGATGATGGTGGCAAAGACGATGGACGTGCGGATTTCAAGCGTGGCATCGCGCACGACGTCTGCGGCCGGCCGTTGATCGGATTCCGGCTTGCCGGCATTCTCGCGCAGGCGGCGGACCACATTTTCGACGTCGATGATGGCATCGTCGACGAGGGCGCCGATCGCAATGGCCATTCCTCCCAAGGTCATCGTGTTGATCGTCGCGTCGAAGACGCCGAGCACCAGCACTGCGGCGGCGAGCGACAGGGGGATCGCCGTGAGCGTAATAGTGGCGGCACGCAGATTGGCGAGAAAGAACACCACGATGAGGACGACCAGCAGTCCGCCGTCGCGGAGTGCAGCGATCACATTGTCGACAGCGACCTCGATGAAATCGGCCTGCCGGAAGATGCGTTTGTCGATCGTCATCCCGACCGGCAGTTCCTTTTGCAACGAGTCAAGCTCCCGATCGAGCCGCGCCGTCAATTCGACGGTATTCGCCCCGGGCTGCTTTAACACCCCGACGATGACAGCGGGCTTGCCGTTGCGCGACCCTTCGCCCCGTTTGAGCGCAGCGCCTTCACGCACGTCGGCGACGTTGCGTATGAGCACCGATCGATCGCCGCGAAGCGCCACGACGCTGTCGGCGATTTCCTCGGAACTCCGAGCACGGCCAATCGTTTGAAGCACGTACTCCTGCGGACCTTCCATGTAGATGCCGGCGGAGGTGTTCTGACTGGCACCGCGCACCGAATCCAGCAGTTCGTTAACGGTAATGTTGTTTGCGCGTAATTGATCGGGATGGGCGATCACCTGGAATTGCCGCTCAGCACCGCCGATCGGCGTGACTTGGGACACGCCCGATACCGCAAGAAGTCGACGACGAACCAGTGTGTCCGCCACTGTGCGAAGCGTGAGCGGATCGTCTTTCTCGGATGAGATCGCGAAGAACAGGATTTCACCCATGATCGACGAAATCGGAGCAAGAATCGGCCGCTCGGCCTGCGGCGGAAGGCTCCCACTCACGAGGGTGAGCTTCTCCGCAACGACCTGACGAGCGAGAAAGATGTCGGTGCCCCAGTCGAACTCGACCCAGACCACCGCGATCCCGACGGCAGTGGCGGAACGGACACGCCTGACACCTGAGGCCCCATTGATGGCCGCCTCGATGGGGAACGTCACCAGCGTCTCCATCTCGTCGGGCGCCATGCCCCGTCCCTCGGTCAGGATGGTGACGGTCGGAGCGGTCAAGTCCGGGAAGACATCAACCGGCATGCTCCGCGCCGTCCACACGCCAGCCGCAGCGAGGAGAATTGCGAACGACAGGACCATCCAGTGATGGTCGATCGACCATCCGATCAATTTTTGCATTTCAACTCCCAACTCCCGATTCCAACCCCCAACCTTCAACGCCTACTTCCAACTTCGACCTTGGGCAGGGAAGTCCTTTGGGAGTTGGAAGTTGGGTTTTGGAAGTTGATGTGGAACCCGTCAATGCACATGTCCCTCTGCCGGCAGTCCCTTCGCTGCCGACGCCAGCTGCACCTCGTACGCGCCACGGATGACAACGCGCTCGCCGGGCATCACGCCGCCCTTGATTCCGACAACATCGCCATCACGCGAAGCAATCTCGATGTAGCGACGCGCGAACGCTTCGCCACCGACCTGCACGAACACGTAGGGCCGTCCGGCTTCCATGAGGACTGCCGCGCTCGGTACCACCGGAACGCGCTGGCGATCGCGGCCGTAGAGCACCGCGGTTCCCACTTGACCGATCAACAGCTGTTCACCAGGGTTGGCGATCTCCATCTGCAGTGGCAATGCGCGTGTGGTGGCATCGATCACGCCAGGATGATGAACGTGGTGCGGATCCAGTTCGAGCGGCTTCGGCAAGCCGGGTATCTCCAGCGCCACTGCCGTCGTCTGGCGGGCGACGGTCACGTCGGGAGCCGACACTTGCACCTCGAGCTCGAGTTGGTCGGTCCGGACCACCCTGAAGAGCGGCGCCCCTTCGTCGTACGATGCACCGAGCGTTGCGACAACTTCGGACAAGCGACCGCTGATCGGCGCTCGCAAAGCAAACGCGTTTCCCGCCGCGGCACCGCCGCCGGTACGCAGTGTTTCATCACGCTGTGCCAGGCGGGCTTCCGCCGCTCGGAGCTGGGCATCGGCCACTCCAGTCGCGCGCCGGGCGTCTTCGGCACGACGCGCGGGAACCGCACGGTCGGCCAGGAGCTGTTCCGCTCGAGCTTGCTCGCTTCGTGCGGCCTCGACCGCTGCGCGCGCCGCAGCAACGTCGGCCTCCAGCGTGGCGCGATCGGCCCCGGCCGAGAGGCGAGGCTCAAGTCGCGCGAGGACCTGACCGGCCTTCACGCGATCACCGATAGATGGCAGAACGTCGGCCACCAGGCGCCCTGCAGCTGGCGCGGCCACCACGGCTTCGCCGCCAGGAAGCGGATGAATCGTCGCCGGCGCACGGACTGACGTTCGGACTTCGCCCTCCTGCACCAGTACCGTCGCGAAGGGATTCGTCCACTGTTGTTCCTTCAAATACGAAATGGCAGCCGGATCGTCTGAGGAGTGTTTTTCAGCGTCCACGTTCGCCGAACCTTGATCCGCGAACACCGTCGTTGCGCCCAGGTCGTGGCGATCGTTCAACCCGGGCGCGTCCACGATCAGGGCCCATTGATAGCGGCCGGGTGGAGGGATAGTACCTTCGACGCGGAACGCGCCTGGCCTCAAGGGATCTGTTCCCGCCAGCGTCGTCGGGTTGCCGCCCGATTCGGGTGTCATCTCGATGTGTGGACGACCGGCATTCAGGGCGCTGAAGTCACCAAGCCGGGTCAGGTGAACGGCAAACCGAAGGGTCTGCCCCGCCACCAGCGGCGGATGCTCCATAAAGAGCTCGGTCTTGTCTGTCCAGCTCGTGACGTCGAGCGTCGGCGCTTCGGACTCCGCCTGCGCCGGTTGTTTATTGCATGCAGCCCCCAACATGCCGGCGACAATCAACGCGGCCAACGCTCTCCTCGAGGTGTTCGCTCTCATCACGGGATCTCCCATCCACTGACAAACTCCAGCTCGATTTCCGCCTCGCGAGCTGTGGCATCCAGTGCGGCCAGACGCAGACGAGCCGACGACGAGGTGCGGTATGCGTCGAGGAGTTCAAGAATTCCGCGCTCCCCGGCGTCGTAACTCACTTGCGCAATACGCTCCACTTCGTTCGTGGTCTTCAACGCAGACGCTCGGTACTGCTCCGCCGCGCGCCGACGGTCGAGTGCCGCCGTTCGGGCTGCGGCGATGTCGGACCGTAACGCGATCCGAAACGCCTCCAACCGTGCTGCCGCCTGGCTGGCGCGCGCCTGACCGATGGCACGTTCGGGTTGGCCATGGTCGAAGAGAGGCAGGACAGCCTGAATGCTGATCACACTGCCGATGTCGCCACCCGCGAGATTCGAAGACTTCGTGCCGGCCATCAACTCCGGTTCCGGAATTCGACGGCGATCCGCAGCCTCCAACAACAAACGCGCGGATTCGGCATCCTGCTGCAGTGCGAGCACCTCGCCACGGACGCGTTCCGCCTGACTCACAAGGACGTCAACGGGCGGAATGTCCCGTGGGCCGATCAGGCGCTCCTCGGCCACCAGGCTCGATGCATCTGTTCCGGCGGCGAAAAAGCCGGTGAGCCGCGCCTGAGCGCGATCCCGATCGCCGGCTGCAAGCACGCGATCGGCCTCGACATCCAGGACTTCCCGTTCGGCACGGAGCCGATCGAAGCCTGCGGCGTCACCGGCCGTCTCACGTCTCTCGAGAATCCGCGCCAGCTCCTGTAGTTGATCGCGCGAGCGCGTCAGCTCGCGCTCTCGGATCTGCGCGGCCACGAGACTTGCAAAGGCAAGGCGCAGATCAGCCCTGGTCCGCCGAAGTTCGTCATCGGCCCGACGGGCAGTGGCTTCGACCGACGCCGTAGCCGACTCCCGCTCGAGCGTGCGTCGCCCTGTGATTGGTAGTGGCTGCAGGACGGTCGTCAATACTTCCGACACGCCGGCGACCGCCTCGCGGTCTACGTTGAGGCGCGGGTTAGGCCAGCGGCCGACGTTCAAGACACCTGCGCGGGCAACGTCCACGGCCGACCGGATCGCTCTGGCGCGCGGACTGTCGGATGACAGGCGCGCGAGTGCGTCGGCCTCGGACAAAACAGTTTGGCCAGCGGTGGGCGTGCACATGCACATCGCCACGACCGCGAACCACGCCGAGCGTGTTCGCATACGACTCCTATGAACAGAAAGATAGCTAGTTGGCGGTTGTGAGACCGCTTTTAGAGGAGGGACGAGGCGGGTGGGCCGCGAAGGACGGAGGGAGCACGCGGCGGACCGTGTATCGGATGATCGACAAACGCCGTCGCGGTGAATCGCCGGACAGGTGGAGGTGCCAATATCAGCTGCGGCACCTCACCGGGAGGCAACGCGTATGAAACGTACCCATGCGGCAGCGCGAAAACCGGATCCATCGTCAGGATCACGCTGTCTTCGTCGTCGACTGTTGCCCCTGTATGGTCTGAGTGGATTTCGAGATGATGCGCTTCAGCGTGCGTATGGGCGAGGACCTGATGGTGGCCGTCCGACTCCACTGTATCGTGGACGTGCTGCGCCGGCGCCAGCGGGACCGCGGCAACCACAAACGCAAGAACGGCTGACACCGCACGTGAAGACGGCACTTCCTCGCATCCTATGCGCAGCGGCGCACCTGCCGCAACTGAAGATTAGATGAATTGTCGTTCAGGGGGTGACTTTCCCAATTTAACTTCAGTGCCGTCAGCGGCTTGGCCGGGCTTGGCTGCGGCGCCGGCTGGAACCAGACAGCTTGAATGTCTCGATAATCCCTGGTTGACCAGGTGGAAGCCGACGGCGCAACTCGACACGAAGCTCACGATCGAGACTTGATGAACGGTTCGTCGAGCAATTCGCGTTTGAGAGGCGGCGTACGACATTTACTTCGACGCGTGCCCGTGCGCGCCGAGCTCGTTCACTGCCGCTTTGAAGCCGCTCGCCAGCTTGTCCGCCGGTCCGGTTCCCCAATAGTGGAGGAAGTACACGGTGGGCTGTGTCTGCATCATGTGGTGGTGAATCGACACGACGTCCAGCCCGTTCGTGCGAAGCGCTTTCAAAACAGGTGTCACCTCACTGGCCAGCATTGCCACGTCCCCTGCGATGGCGGCATCCTGGTCCGTGCCGACGAATGCCGCCCACGTATTGAGACCCATGCGCGCGTTGATGGGGGCTCCCATTTCCGTGAGTTTCAGGTCGTCACGGCCAATGGTGATCTTGTAGACCGCGCCAGTCTGCTCGCCATCGGTCCCGACGATCTTCGCAAGCTTCGCCGTGTCCATTTTCGTTGCCGCCGATGACGCAGCCGAAGGCGCCGCTGCCGACGGCGGCGTGGGGTTGGTCGTCTTGCCAATGAGATCGAGCGCCGGTTTCACCTTGCGCGCAAGTTCTGCCGCACTCCCGTGCCCATGAACGTGCATATAGAAGATCCGCGGCTGCTCCCAGAAGAAATGATTGTGGAGGGCCGTCACTTCGAGACCGTTGTCGAGCAGCGCCGACATGACCGGGTTGACTTCGTCCTCCGTGAGGACCAGATCCCCCATCATCACGTCCATGCCGCCGGTGCCCTTCGTGAGTGCCACCCAACCCCCAAAGCCGAACGGCGTCGGCGTCTTCACGTTCGCGACAGTGACGCTGAGATCGTTCCTCGGAATATTCACCTTGAGCACGTTCGCCTTGTAATCGCCTTGTTTACCGAGCGTGCTCAACACCTGCTGGTAATCGGCTGGTACATCCTGGGCCCGCGCTTCTGACGATACCGACAACATGAACAGCAACAACGTAGGGAACCACTTCATGGCTAACCTCCAACTTGCATAGGGGTCTCTTTCTCGTGCGTAACCTCGGCGGGCGCGGGCGGCAGAACGATTCGAAATTCAAAGCCGCCTCTCGGTCTATGTTCGACCCTGATCGTGCCGCGTGAATCTCGACTGCCACTTTAGGACTGCAAGGCCGAGGCCGCTCCCACCGTGATCGCGCCTCATCCACTGGGAAGGGCTACGGACATTACGCGCTTCCCGACGCAGCCTCGTTGCGAAGACGGCTCGATCCGCGTACGCTTAGATGGGATGCTGAAGTGGTTCCGTGGCTCGGCTAGGGTATGGGCCCTGCTCGTTCTCTGGTCGTTCACCGCCCTCGGCACTTTGTCCGCGACGGCACACAGTGTGGCGTGCGCGGACGAGCTGTCTGCCGTCTCCAGGGCCAGACATTTCCCTGGCGCCCACGAACTCCACGCCGCGCAGACGCAAGAGGCGCCCACCCACTGCGTGCTCTGCCATTGGATGCAGTCGTTCAGGGCTGCGGGCGTGCGCGCATCGCGGATCGTCATTGTCCAGAGACCAGTTGCCACGCTGCCAGGCAGTGCGGTTCACCACACCCGTGCCGCCGCTCGTCTCGAACTGCCGCCTCGCGCCCCGCCGGCGTAAGACCCTGATTTCCTTACCGCTCTGAGCTGGTTTCACGATCGCTCGTGACGTCCGTCTTCGCCGTTGCGCGAAGTGTTCGCGTGCGTCCGGGCGGTTCGCGGTCCGGCACGCGCCCGCCGAAGTCTGGGGGCGAGTGGTCCGGCCGCACTGGAGTGATCATGCGGGGTCTGCGATTCGCGCACGTCTGTGCCGTCGCCGGTGCGCTGCTGATCGCGCCTGCGCCCCTGTGGGCGCAGACGCAGGACGCGCAAGCGCTGCGACAGGAGATCGATCAATTGCGTAAGGAACTCGACGCGCTGCAGAAGCAGTACGGCGATCGTCTCACCGCGCTCGAAGCGAAGCTGAACGCAGGCGAGCCGGCGGCGCAACAGCCGGTCGCGGCAGGCGCGCCGCAGGGCCAGGCGCCAGCCGGCCAGCCGACCGCGCCGGTACCGCCCGGCGCGGAAGCGGGAGGGGGGGCTGCGGGAACGCTGCCCGTCTACGGCGCTGGTGCAGCATCCTCGAAAGTATTCAACCCGGACATCGCCGTCATCGGCGACTTCCTCGGCGCGGCGGGGCACAACTCGGTGAACCCATCGCCGGCCTTCGCGATGCACGAGTCCGAAGCATCCTTTCAGGCCATCGTCGATCCGTACGCGCGCGCGGATTTCTTCCTGTCCTTCGGTGAAGAGGGCGTGGATCTCGAGGAAGGCTTCGTAACTTTCCCGACCGTTCCCGGTGGTCTACTGGTCCGTGCCGGCAAGGTGCGCGCGGCATTCGGCAAGGTCAATGCACTGCACAACCATGTGCTCCCCTGGGCCGATCGCCCGCTCGTAACGGAGAACCTGGTTGGCGGCGAAGAGGGGATCAGCGACGCGGGCTTATCCGTGGCGCGCCTCGTGCCGAATCCCTGGTTCTTCCTGGAAGCCACGGGGCAGGTCTTCCGCGGAGACTCGGGTGATCTGTTCCACTCGAGCGAGCCCAGCGACCTATCGTACGTCGCCCACCTGCGCGGATATCACGACCTCACGGAGAACACCAATATCGATCTCGGCACGTCGTACGCGCGTGGCCACAATGCGTCGGGTGTGTTCGCCGGGGTGGACCTGGGGCAGTTCACGACCCAGCTCTATGGCATCGACGCCACGCTGCGGTGGCGTCCGCTCCAGCGATCCATTTACCGCTCGTTCGTCGGCCGATCGGAGTTGATCTGGAGTCGGCGCCAGCAGCCAGGCGGAGAGCAGAACGCGTTCGGTTATTACCTGTCCGGAGAGTATCAGTTCGCCCGAAGGTGGTTCGGCGGCGCCCGCTACGACCGGTCGGACCACGCCAACGAGGCGACGCTTCACGATTCCGGTGGATCGCTCTTCGTGACGTACTGGCCGAGCGAATTCAACCAGCTGCGCGGCCAGTACAGGCGGACCGACTACGCAACTGGGGATCCCGCAAATGAATTTCTCTTCCAGTTCCAGTTTTCAATCGGCGCCCACGGTGCGCATCCGTTCTAGCAGGCAGAAGGCCTGAGGAGTGTTTATGACGTTCAGGAAGCTGACAGGGTTCGCCGCGTGCGTGCTGTCGCTCGCGGCACCCATCGCCGGCGCGGAGGACAAACTGACGGTCATCACGACGACCGAGGACCTCGCGTCGATCGCCCGGGAAGTCGGCGGTGATCGAATCACGGTGGAGCCGATCGCGCGCGGATACCAGGACCCGCACTTCGTCGAGGCCAAACCCAGCTTCATCCTGAAGCTGCAGAAGGCCGACATCCTGGTCGCCGTCGGCCGCGACCTGGAGATCGGCTGGCTGCCGCCGCTCATCCAGCAAAGCCGCAACGCGAAGGTGCAGGTGGGCGGCAGCGGCTACGTGGACGCCTCGCTCAAGGCGCGCATCCTGGAAATTCCCCAGGGGCAGATCACACGCGCGGAGGGCGACGTGCACCCTCTGGGCAACCCTCATTACTGGCTCGATCCGGAAAATGGGAAACTCGTCGCAAAAGAGATCGCCGACAAGCTGTCGCAGCTCCGGCCGGGCGACCGAGCCTTCTTCGAGCAGCGCCTCACCGACTTCACGGCCCGGGTGACAGAGGCCGAGAAACGGTGGGAGTCGACGATGGCGCCGTACAAAGGGACGAAGGTCGTCACCTACCACCGGTCGTTCCCCAACTTCGCGGAAAGGTTCGGGCTGGATGTGATCGGGTACGTCGAGCCGCGGCCGGGCATTCCGCCGTCGCCACAGCACACGCTCGACTTGATCAACGACATGAAACGCCAGAACGTCAAGCTGGTGCTGGTCGAGCCGTACTTCGATCTGAAGACCCCGAACTCCATTGGTCGTGCCACCGGCGCCGAGGTCCTCGTCATGCCGCCATCAGTCGGTGGCGTCAAGGAAGTCACCGACTATTTCAAGCTGTTCGACTACGACATCAATTTGCTCATCGGCGCGCTGAAGAAAGTCGGCGCCCAGCCGCAGTGAGGACACCATGGACACTGCAATGATGGAATTCCTGGCGGCGCCCTTCGTCGCCAGTCTCATCCTGACGGGCATTCACGCCTATCTCGGCGTGCACGTCGTCGAGCGCGGCGTCATCTTCGTGGATCTGTCGCTGGCCCAGATCGCCGCGCTGGGGGCTGCAATCGCGATCCTGCTGCCGGTGAGCGGCGGCGATCCGCACGCGCCCGACGTGTACTGGATCAGCCTGGGCTTCACGTTCATCGGAGCGGGCGTGTTCTCCACCATTCGCGGCCACGGGGCGCGCATCCCGCAGGAGGCCATTATCGGCATCTGCTACGCCGTCGCGTCCGCCGCCGCTATTCTTGCGATGAGCAAAGCCACCTCCGAGAGTGAGCACCTCAAGGACATGCTCGTGGGCAATATCCTCGCGGTCTCATGGAGCGAAGTCGTGAAGACGGCGGCGTTGTACGGCGCGATCGGTGTCTTCCACTACATCTTCCGGAAGAAGTTCCTCGCCATCTCGCTGGACCACGACAACGCCGTGGCGCAAGGCCTGTCGGTGCGCTTCTGGGACTTCCTCTTCTATGCGTCGTTCGGATTCGTGGTGACCTCGTCGGTCGCGATTGCTGGCGTACTGCTGGTGTTCTGCTACCTGATCGTTCCCTCGGTCGGGGCAATGTTGTATGCCGACACCGTCGGGCGGCGTCTGGCGATGGGGTGGACGATGGGGACGATCGTGTCGGCGCTAGGGGTGTATCTCTCGCTCGTGCTCGATCTTCCGACCGGGGCGACCATCGTGTGTACTTTCGGCGTGGTGCTCGCGGTGATGGCGGCGGTGCGTCCTCTGATTCGTCGAACGAATGAAGTAGGGGAGCTAAGCCGCGCGACGGTTGCCCGTTAAGTCATTGATGTGGAGCAGCGACGTCGGTGCCTGCCCATTTCGAGCTGTGCTGTACGGCTAGGAGTCGAATCGGATCGTCGCGGAAACGCTGGATATCGAACACGTTTCCATGCTCCAGCGAGGCGCAGTACTGGAGATACATACACAGCCGAAAGGAGCCAGGCCTCACCCGGCTTCCGAGGTGAAGACAACGGGATGTGTCGACAGCGACGCCCGAGCCGCGAGGCCCAGTTACGCTGATGACCGAGCGGCTTCCTCCCACGGCGTCGATTTCCTCATCGGTATAGCGGCCAACGTGCGGTTTGCCTTGCTTTCGGCGAAGCGACCTGATCGCGCGGATGATTCGTCGTGACTCATCAGCCGGGATGAACGTGAACGGGCCATCATCGTGATCGGTGTCGAACACGTTGACGAAGAATTTCACCTGCGTCACTCCCTCAGGATCGACGTGAAACAGTTGGCTGGCAATTCGGTCGTCGGTTGGGCGCGAAACCGAGTACAAGAGATCCACGCGGTTCAGATATGGCACGACGCGAAGATAGTCGGTCACGACGCTTAGTGCCCAGTCGCTGAGGGCAAAGTCGACCAACGTGGGATGATTCCGTAGATCGTCGTTATTGAGCAAATTGCGCAGGAACGCTCGTTTTTCTTTGCGCTTGTCCGCATCAGTACCAGACCCGACCTCCGTTTTCGACTCGAAAAGCCGCTGACTCGTGTTCAGTGCGGCAGTCAACCCCGGCACGTGATCGCGAGGAAGCATGGCGTATCCGGTCGCCTGTCCCATGTGTGGGACGCTCGATGTCGTGTACCGAGCAGCTAGACGTTGACGACGACCAGTCTCAAGAGGCGCGCGAGTAAAAGCGACTGCCCTCCAGAGCATATTGCCCCACTCGCTGTCCCGGATGCTGTACTTCAGATTTCGTGATCCAGTCTTGAGACGCAACACGGAGTGTCGGATGAACTTGAGAGAGCGGAGCACGACGTACGCGGTGGCGCGAACAACAAGAGGTGAGCGTGATGTAGCCATATACGAATATCAGGATGATTCAACGATGATACTGGTTGGAACCCCACATAATCGCTGAGCATGAGGCGTCGCGCGCGAGTTTTATCAATTCTCTGCGCCATCCTCATCAACGTGACAGTTAGCACCTCGGCCGCGTGGGGTCAAGAAGCCCCGCAGTCAACCCTCGGCGTGGAAGACGATCGCGATGGCGCTGACGTACTCGGCGCATTCAAGGACTCGCTACTTCGCGACGATGCTGAAACTGCGACGACCGACCGGTTCGCCGTCACGGGTTGCTGTCACGGTGACGTTCCACGTTCCTGCCATCGACAACTGTCCCATGCCTCGATAAAGACCGCCCTCAACGTGTGAGAGCTTCGCCTCGGCGCGCATGGCGGGCATGTTCATCGCGGGCATTGCGGGCATCGAAAAGACGGCAGTGACAGCCGCGTCGGTGATGGCGGTTCCGTCCGGCTGACGCACCGTCACCTCGATGGTGTTGTCGCCCGACTTCGGCGGATCGGGCTGGCTGTGAAAATCAATCGCAACGCCTTCAGTGGCCGATGTCGCGGAACTCGCCGGTCTTGATGGTGTTTCATTGCCGCCTGCGGCCGGTGCCTGACCCTGCCCGCATCCAAAGGAGAGCACAGCGGCGACGAGACCGGCCCCGAATCCCGAGAGTCTGATCACGATCTCTCCTGAAAAGACCCCGGGGGTAATTTCGCTCCTGTGGGCATCGCGAATTTACCCCCGGGGTCATTGCGAAGTGCCGGCGCCGGGCTGCCGAAGCGCTCGGGCCATCGACGGCGGATGTCGTCGCCGATGGCGAACAGGCATGGGATCAGAAACAAGACGTAAATCGTGGAGCTGATCATGCCGCCGAACGTCGGTGTCGCGATCGGTTGCGTGATGTCCATGCCGGAGCCACTCGAAAACATGATCGGGAGCAGGCCGAGAACCGTAGTGGCGACCGTCATCAGCTTCGGCCGCAACCGCGCGACCGATCCTTCAACGACCGCATCAATGTATGACTGCTCAGGGGTCCGGTTCGCCAGTGCATCCCGGATGAACTCGATCATGATGATGCCGGTCTGAATCGCGACGGCAAACAGCGACACGTAGCCGATGATCACGGCCGTAGTCATGGAGAAGCCATACTGCCACTGGAGCAGCACACCGCCGACGAGGGCGAATGGCGCCGACAGCATGATGAGCGAGCTGTCCGCAACCGATCTGAACGCCATGAGGAGCAGGGCGAACATAATCATGAGCGTGATCGGGACAACGATACGCAGTGTCGACTGCGCGTCCTGTGCGTATTGATACAGCCCGGTCCACTCGATCGAATATCCCGGCGGCATCGTCAGGTTCGATCGCAGGAATTCCTGCGCGCGTTCGACGTATTCAGGCGCCGTGATGTCCCTGAGGTAGACGTAGACGTAGCCGGCCAATTCGCCGTTGTCATTTCGGATCATCTCGGGTGCTTCGCGCACGCCAACGTCCGCGATCGCGCTGAGCGGCACGGAACGCCCATCACCGGTGACGACCGGCGTGTTGCGCACCTTATCCAGCGTATCGATGTACTCAGGAGAGTACTGAATCGCCAGTGGAACGACGGTCTGATCGGCTTGCCGGATGCCGACGACGTTGTCGCCTCCGATCGCGAACCTCACGGTAGACAATGCTTCATCCACGGTGACGCCCTGTTCCGCCATGCGCTCGAGATCGAGCGGCGCGTCGACGAAGTATCCCTGTGAAATCCGTTCCGCGATGACCGACTGTGTGCCCGGAAAGTCGCGCAACTGACTTTCTACCTCCTGCGCAATCTGCTGGACCATCGCCAGGTCTTTGCCCTTGACCTTGATCCCGACCGGTGTCTGGATGCCGGTGTCCTGCATCATCACGCGAGTGCTGATCGGCTGGCTCCAGCTATTGACGTAACCGACCACCTGCATTGCCTGGTTCATCTCGGCAATTAGTTTGTCCTTGGTCATTCCTGCCCGCCACTCAGACGGCGGCTTCAAGGTGACGGTTGTCTCGATCATCTCGACCGGCGCAGGATCGGTGGCGGTATCCGCCCGCCCGAGCTTGCCAAAGACACGCTCGACCTCCGGGAACGTCTTCAGCTTCCGATCCATCTGCTGCACGATCCATCCCGCTTCCCGTGACGGTAACCCGGGCAGCGTCGTCGGCATGTAGAGAATGGACCCTTCCTCCATCTCCGGCATGTAGTCCTTCTGGAAGCTGGTCAGCAGCCAGACCGAGACAACGAAGAGCACGGCGCTTGCGGCGACGAAGGCGTAGCGGAAGCGAATCGTCCTCAGCAAGGTCGAACGATATGCGCGAACGAAGGCGCTTTCACGGTCGCCGTCCGCCGGTGAAACGTGACGCTTGAAGATCCAGACGATGACGACCGGCAGCAGGACCAGCGTCAGGAGCGTCGAAAACACCATCGCGAACGTCTTCGTAAAGGCCAGGGGATTGAACAGCCGTCCCTCGCGCTCGCCAAGAAAAAAGATCGGCAGAAACGACGTCACCATGATCAGCATCGAGAAGAGCAGCGGTCTCGTCATGGTGGCGGTCGCGTGGATGATAGTGCGCAGCTTCTCTGCCGCACTGAGATCCCGTCGCTTCGCGAGCTGAGCGGTGCAGTTCTCGACGATGACGATCGTGGCGTCCGCCATCTCGCCAATGGCAATGGCGAGGCCGGCGAGCGAGAACAGGTTGATCGTCTGACTGAACGTCGAGAGTGGCAGCACGGTGAAAAGCGTTCCCAGCAGCAGCACGCATACCGGCGCGATGGAGGCGCGCACGTTCCTCAAGGCCAACGCGATGACGAGGATGACGACGATGAGCTCATACACGAGCGCCTGGAAGAAGTTGGTCAGCGTATTCCAGATGAGCGCAGAGCGGTTGTAGGTGGGAACGATTTCCACCCCCTCGGGCAGCGACGGCTTCAGGCCTTCGAGTTTCTGCAGCAGCGAGCGCGTAACGGCGAGGACATTGCGCCCCTGTTCCATGACGGCGATGCCGCCGACCACTTCACCCGCGCCGTCGAGATCGGCGATCCCACGGCGGAGGTCGTAGCCGACCTGGAGGTAGCCGACGTCCCGAAGGTGCACGGACTGTCCGCTGCGATCGCGGCCGAGGACGAGGAATTCCAGCTTGTCGATGTTGTCGCTGTTCACGCCGCCGCGAAGCTGATATTCGCGGCTGGTCACTTCGATCGTGCGACCGCCGGCTTCCTGAAACGCGCCCTGCACCGCATCCAGCACATGTGCCAGTGAGATACCGCGCTGACTGAGCAGCGGTGGAAAGAGCTTCACCTGATACTGCTTCTCGAGCCCGCCCACCGACGCCACTTCCGCCACGCCACCTGCGGATTGCAACGCCGGCTTCACGAGGCTTTCGTTGAGGAGCCGCAGTTCGCGCAAATCGCGATTGCCTTGTCGATCGACGAGTGCGTACTGAAAGATCCAACCCATGCTGCTGGCGTTGGGTCCAATCGTGACGGATGCGTCCGCGGGCAGTTGTCCGCGGATGGCGTTGAGCCGATCGGCGACGAATTGCCGCACGACAGCGCGGCGGCTGGGGTCAGCGAGGATGACGTAAACGAACGAGTACCCCATGTGAGAGGTGCCACGAAGGGCCCGGACGTCGGGGGAACCGGCTAGCGCGCCGATGACAGGCGCGGTCACCTCGCGCTCGATCACCTGCGGGCTGCGCGGCCATTTGGCGTAGACGATGATCTGTGGATCGGAGATGTCGGGGATGGCATCCAGCGCTGCCGTGCGCAGGCCGTAGACACTCAGCACCACCAGGATTCCGACCGCGCACAGCACGACCCAGGGGAACCGGATGACTCTCTCGATGATGTAGGTGATCACTGTTTGCGGGTCCGGCTGCCGCCTTCGCGCGCCGCGCTACGGCGCCCAAGAAGGCCGGACACTACGACGACTATAGGCCTGAGACGACAAAGTCTACGAGCCCTTGAGCTTGTGTTCTGCATCGATGAAGAAGCTGCCAATCGTAACGACGTGTTCGCCGCTTTTCAGGCCATCGATGACCTGCGTGAACAACTCACCCTGGACACCGGCCTTGATCTCCCGGGGACTGTACTCGCCGCTCGAGTCCTGGACGTAGACGAGCGTCTGTCCTCCCCGGTCGATGATCGCTTCGTTGGGCACCGACAGGTGCTCGCCGTCTTCGGTGACCACTTCCAGGATGTAGTGCCGGCTTTTCTCCAGCGCCTGTCCCATCAGCATCACCTTGAGCGTGACTTCATCGACGGCGGGCACGACTTGCGACACATTGCCCTGGTACATCCGCGAGCGTGACTCGGGAGAAAACACACGCGCGCGCTGGCCGGGGCGAACGCGTTTGCCGTCAGCGGCCGGAAGGACAGCGGTGACCGTCTTTCGAGATTCGTCCACGGTCCCGGCTGCTCTGACCCACACCTGGATGGGCCGGACCGAAACTTCGGTCACCGTCAGCGTGAGCTCTGTGGCCTGCGCTTCGGTGACGGTTGTGCGATTGCCCTTCAGGCGGACATGGTCGCGGATGCTTTGCGCGGAGACACCAGCGACGATCGTGGTGGTTGTGATGAGGGCGCCGATGACGAGGGAGAGTCGCATGGTCCGTGCTTCGCAAAGCCCGACCGCCGGCCAGCACGGCCGACCGGCGGTCGTGATGGAAGTTTAGTGGCAGTAATTGTCCTTGCTGTCCATGATATGCGTGCCCCATGGGAACAGCCCAACATTCTTCACGCGCTCGATGTTGTGCGTCTTGGCGTCGATGATCACGACCTCGTGATTGGTCGATTCCGCAAGATAAATCTTCTCATCCGCCGTATCCGTCGTCGCCGTCTCGAGGTTGACGTTCGTGCCGATCTTGATGCGTCCGGCCGGCTTCAGGCTGCTCATGTCGTAGACGTAGACGAACCCGCTCGTGGAGCTGATGACGAACGCCTTGCCGCCCGCGAAGTTGATGCCGGTCATATCCGGGCCCGCTTCGAGCGTCGCTGCGACGCTGTTCGTGCGTGTGTCGATGATCGAGATGGTCTCGTCGCCGTTGTTCGCGGTGATCCCGTACTTGCCGTCGTGACTCATGTAGATGCGCCACGGATCCCTGCCGACGCGGATGGTTTTGATGACCTTGTCCTCGCGGGTATCGATGACGCCGACGACTGCCAGATCGCTGTCAGCCGCGTAGAGGTAGCGGCCGTCGTTCGAGGGGGCCGCGATGTTGATGCCCTTGATCTCTCCGAGGTACTTCGCCGGATCGAGCTTCGCCACGCCTGGCACTTCGGCGACCTGGATCTTCTTCAGCAGCTCGTGGCGACGGACATCGATGACACCAACCCAGTGCGCCCCGTAATTTCCGACGTACGCCTTTGATCCGTCAGGCAGGAACGTCACGTTCAGCGGCTCAACGAATCCGGGAATGGTCTTGATCTTCGACAGCGACTGCATGTCGATGACCGAGATGGAGTCACCGTCCGGATTGCCCTGGTAGTACCAACGGCTGTCCGGAGAGAACGCGAGGTGCTCAGGCGCGATATCCGTCGGGATGACCTTCACGAGCTGAAGAGTGCGGGTATCAATGATGTACGCCTTGTTGGCCCTCGTGCCTCCCGTGACGACGTAGCGGCCGTCGGGCGACATCATGACCATGTGCGGGTTCACGTTGTTGCCGAGGAACGTCTTGCCGATCATCTTGTGGGTCTTGATGTCCATGAACCCGATGTCGTTCGAGTCACGGTTGACGATCATCACGACGGACCGTGGATCGCTGATCTTGACGTCCTGGGCTTGCAGTGTGGTTGCGATGATGGCAACCAAGGCGACCGTGAACACTCCGCCGATGAGGATTGCGCGCCGCAATGTAAACATGGTTCCTGCTCCTGGTCTTCCTAGAAAGCCGCCTGAAAACGTATGCCCGGCAACAGGTAGCCGAACTCCGACTCCATATCGGCGTCGTCGAGGACATGCGTGAGGTGGAACGACAGCCGCAGCCGCTCGGTCAGGTGGAAATTGTAGTAGCCCTCGGTCAATCGCTCCTTCTGGCCCGTTTCCAAATCCATCTGTGCGAAGCCGACGCCCCATGTGTCCTGAGGGTTGAAAATGAACCCGCTCTGGAAACCAACTCCGACACTCCAGAAATTATCGCGGCCGGGATCGAGATTTGAAGTCCCGTAGCGCGCGAACACTCCGATGAACGGGTTGAGCTTCTGATCGAGGCTGAGCCCGAAACCCGTCGCCACTCCGCTGTCCGGCGTGTTGTCGGTCCTGATCCATGCCCGGTAGGTTCCTTCGGGCAGCGCAAACGGGGTGAACGTATACCCAACTTCGCTCAGCGTGAACATCGAATCCGAGAGGTTGGCCGCCTCGTCGTTGCTCTGCTGGAATCCGAACTTGAGTCGGAAACCGTTCTTGGCATCGAACTCCGTGGCGACGCCCGTCCCATTGCTCGACAAGCCCAGCATCTGGTTGTTGACGAGGGCGTCGCTCAGGAACTGCGTGCTCTCGTCGTTGGCGAACGCGTTCTGATCGAAGTAGTTCGTCAGGTCAAGCCGCCCGGCGGTGAGGGCGAGTCGCTGGCCGAAAAGCTCCGTGCGCAGCCAGGCTTCTCGAAGATTGAGCTGGTTCTGAGCGACCAGGCGCGCGGTGTAGCCGTTGAGTAGCGTCAGCGACGGAATCTCGGTGTCTGGCGGCGATCCGCTCAAGCCGACGATATCAGCAAAGAAAATCGTGTATTGCGCAATTCCGGCGGTAAAAAACAGATCCGCGGATGCCAGCGCATAGGCGCTCCGGGTGGGGTCGTTCTCGCCCGCCGTCCGCCGCGCGAACTGAGTGCCCATGGCGGCATCAACGCCCACTGTTACCCGGCGTTCATCCGCTTCCTCGAGCGCTTCCCCGATCTTTTCACTGATCGTCTGGCGTCGGTAGACGCGCTCGCGCTGGTAGGTCACTTGCGGCGTGGCCCCGGAAGCGGGTTCGTCTGTCTCGTTGCCGTTTTCGTCCACGAAGATCTCGACGCGGCGCACGCGCGTCTCAGGTTCCGAGAGCACGGCGCTCGATTCGAGGTCGGTGAGGCGCTGCTCCAGCGTGGCAATTTTCTGCAGGAGCTCCTGCCGCTCGAATTCAGCCGCCTCGGCGGCACTTGCCGCATTCATCGTGATGTCGAGCGATGCGTTGCGATCCATCTCGATGGCGACGCCGGTGCGTCTGAACGCGGTCAAGCCCGACGACGAATTGATGGAGAGGTCGTACTTGCCGACCGGCAGTGCACCGAGAGAGTAGTTCCCCTGCGCGTCGGTGGTGGCTTCGAATTTCGCGCCGTTCTCCGCGTTGATGGCGGTTACAGTCGCGCCCGCCACCGGCGCGCCGCTCTCATTCCTGACGACCCCGCGAATGCCTCCTCGATGATCCGCCATGTTCATCTGCGCGGGCTGGGCTGCCTGCTGTGCGGCGGCTGGACTCCAGCACGCGGCGAGCATCAACATCGACCCTACTCCGCGCACCGTGTTCTTCCAAGTCAACAACAAGCGACAGCTCATCGAACGATTCCTCCACGGGCGTGCAGGTACAGACGCCCCGGGCATCATAGGAGAGGGACTACGGCTGCGTTGCTGAAGATTTCCTTAATTCGTAGTCAGAAATAGGCCGCTACCGTGCGACGGTGAGCAAGCCGATCGACGCCGTTGGCGGGACACCGTGGATGGTGGTTCCGGCCGGCAAATGCAGGGCCGCTCTGAACATGAAAGGATGACTGAATCGACTGTCGAAGTCGTGCAACCACACCAGAGGCTGAACCGA
This sequence comes from Vicinamibacterales bacterium, assembly GCA_035649635.1. Taxonomy (GTDB): domain Bacteria; phylum Acidobacteriota; class Vicinamibacteria; order Vicinamibacterales; family UBA2999; genus Gp6-AA40. The sequence continues at coordinate 88,634 of DASRJE010000026.1, forward strand.
GCCGTTCGGGAGCGCGGCCACGATCCGCAGTGACTGCCCCGGCGGGACCCTCTCGGGAAGCAGGCCGTCAAGCGCGATGGGCTGCGCAAGCGTGAATGGACCCGACACGCGCAGGCTCGGCACGGGATCATGCGAAGCCACGGGTGCAAATGAGGGTTGCTTGGGCGCCTGAAGCGGATTGTTTCCCCGCCGGATGCCGCCATCTACCCATCGTGAGATGGTTTCGATCTGCTCCTGGGAAAGGCTCAAATCGTTCCGAAAGCTGCCAAAGCCTTTCACGGCGCCCCAAGGGGGCATGCGTCGGGCGAGCACGGCGTCCTTGATTTCATTGGCACGCGGCTGGGCATCGGAGTACGTCATCAACGAAAACGTGGTACCGCCAGGACGGTGGCATGTGGCGCAGCGCTGATAGATCAGTCTGGAGATCTCCCGGTTCCACGTGGGAGTGGACCCGACGCCATGCGCATCGATGATCTGGCCACACGCCATGAATGCAACGATCGCACTCAACGCTCGTCTCATGATTTGCCCCGAAGAGCTTGCCGGCCTTTGACAGGAGCGGCGCCGGAGTCTACAAGGTACTTGTGGATAGGCGAGCCGTCTACGTGCTTTCGGTGTGTGGTCTCTGTCTCGTCGCTTCGTCCGACAGAGTGGCGCACGCCGAGAGCGTCGCGCGCCGCGTCGCACGTCAGGCGGTGCAGGCCGCCCCCGCTCAGGCACAGGTACCGGATCCCGCTCAAGGCCTCGTGTACATCTGCCCGATGGATCCCGACGTGCGATCGTACGAACAAGGGAAGTGCCGCCGATGCGGGATGACGCTGGTCGCGGGTGTTCCCGATCCCGAGGAGTTTCATCTCGACACCCGCGTGTTCCCGATGCCGCCGCAACCGCTGAAGACCACGGTGCTCCAATTTCTCGTTCACGATCCCTGGAAGGATCGGCCGGTCGCCACCTACAACGTGCTGCACGAAAGGTTGTTCCACGCGTTCGTGGTCTCCGAGGATCTCGAGTTCTTCGAGCACGGGCATCCCGCCCTGGTTGGCGACGGCATGTTCCAGTACCCAATTACCTTCCCGCGCCCGGGTTTGTTTCGCGTGCTGAGCGACTTCTATCCGGTGGGCGCGACGCCTCAGTTGACGACGACGACAGTGCTGGTCCCGGGCGGCGACCAGAACCCCGCCCGGCTCGTTCGCGATTACTCACTCAAGGACGCGCAGAACATGCGCGTCTCGCTGGCCACGATCCCTGACGACCCGGTTGTCGGCAACCGTACGCAGCTGCGGTTGACATTGGACGATGGCAGGTCGATCGAGCAGTACCTTGGCGCGTGGGGACACATGCTGGTCGCGAGCGGCGACTTGATCGACATGATGCACGAGCACCCATACTTTGCTGACGGGGGCCCGCAGCTGGAGTTTCATGTCGTGTTTCCGCGGCCGCAAACCTACCGCGTCTGGGTGCAGCTACAACGCGATGGCGTCGTCAATACCGTCCATTTCGACGTCCCTGTCTCGAAGCTGGAATGAGGACTAGAACCCGACGACCATGCTGACGCGAAGAGTCCGAGGTACCGCCGGGTGAACATGGATGTCTTCGATACCTCCAAGTGGTTCACCTGGAAGTCTCGAGGCAAAGTAGTAATCGATATCGCTGACCTCGGCGTCGAACAGGTTGTAGACCTGCGCGTTGAGTCGCAGCGCCTTGGCGAACTGGTACCCGCCTTCGACGTTGAGGAGGCTCGTGGCCTTGGAGCGGACGGAATTGTCCTCGATCAGCGCGCGCGGGCCGAAGTAGCGAAGGCGGATGCTGGCAAACGTGCGATGGAAATTGTCGATGCTCGCGCCACCTGATACCACCACATCAACCGCTTCCGGCACGTACTGACCGGCTTCATTGAACTCGGTGAAGCGCGCCCGCGACCACGAGAAATCGCCGTCGAAGATCAGCCACGGCTTGGGGCTGTAGTAGTTCGCGACCTCTACGCCATACCGCCTGCTCGCTGGACCAGGCTCCGTCGCACCGAGGTCGCCGTTGTAAACGAGCTCAGATGCGAGATGCAGCGTCCACAGCGAGACGGTGCTCTGGAGATGGGGAATGGTCACGGTCCGCACACCGGCCTCCGCACCCCTGCCTCGGACGAGGGGTGTGACCGGGCTCACCGGATCGCCGTTGCCGTCGTACTTGAGCGTCGTGCCGAGCGCGCTATTGCTATGGAAGCCGGTGCCGGCATTCACGTAGAACTCAGTGGAATGCCACGGCCCAAACGTGGCACTCCCCTTGGGGCTGACGATGCCTGCTGTCTCAGTACCACCGTTTCGCGGGTCGATCCTGTTGGTGACGCTGTAGCGGGAACCGTCAGCGCGCAGACCCACGGTTGTCTTGAGCCAGCGCGCCCACTCCACCTGGTTTTCACCGTAAACGCCTGCACTGGTCACGAGGGCTGACGCATCGTTCCAGGTCTCGAGGCGCTCTCGTGCTTCAGTGTGATACAGCGCATTCTGCATCACGTCGTCGTTGCGAAATTGCGCGCCGATGGTGTTTTCGACCGCGCGGCCGCCCCATCGGGTTTGCCGTTTCTGAAATGCGCGTGCGCCGCTGACGAACCGGTGATCGACCTGCTCGCGCTGATCGCCTCGCACGGGATCGTCCAGGAAGAACGTAAAGTTCGAGATCAGGCCGAGATCGTAGCCAAGCCCGTACGCCTGAATCTTGGTGAGCGTTTGGCCATTTCCCCGCTGCCACTCGCCGCCGACGCTGTAACGATAGGTATGGCCACCGTCGGTTGGATCGATCGAGCCGAACCGGTCGATGAGACCCGAGTCGATCGCGCGTTGCGGTGACGCTTCGGTCGCGTTCCACTCGCCGTGATACCCCATGAACGTGAGCGACAAGCCATTGATGTTGTCTCCCTGGCTGTAGCGCAGTACGCCATTGAATTTCCGGTAGGAATCCGGGACGGTCCATGGCCCGGCGTTGGTCGAGGTCTCGAACGCGGCAAGGACATTACCGCGGCCAACCTTTGGTGATGCGGCGAGCAGCACCCGGCCAAAGTCGTAGGTGCCTGTCTCGAGTCGAACGAGGGGCCGATCGAGTGTCGTTGCGTAGTTGATGTTTCCGGCGCCCGCCGTGGCGAAGTCTCCCTGATCCGCATAGTAAGGTCCCTTCGAGTACTGCACGCCGGCGACGAGCTCCGGGATCAGGAAGTTGATGTCGGAGTAGCCCTGGCTGTGCGCGTGCGTCGGCATGTTGACCGGGGTACCCGCGACAGTCATCGCGAAGTCGCTCCCGTGATCGAGGTTGAAGCCACGCAGGAAGTACTGGTTGGCTTTGCCTTCGCCACTGTGCTGCGTGATGATGACGCCCGGGACGGTCTCGAGCACTTCACCCTGCCGCATGAAAGGCCGCACATCGAGTTGCTTGGCGGTGATGGCACCCTGGCTCGCAGAGGCGGCGATGCCAACCAGGTCCTCGGCCGGATTCTCGACGTCAGCGAGATTGGTGAACGTGCGCTTGCCCACGACAACGACTTCCGCGTTGAGCGAAAGGTGCATCACTTCGTCGTTGGTCACGACCTGACCGGCGGCCACCGCGAGATCCTTGTGGTTCACTGTGGCGAAGTTGATCAGGCGCATCGAAAGTTGATACGTGCCGGCGGGAACGTCGCTGAAGTCGTAGCTGCCTTCGGCGTCGGTGACCGCTTCTTGCGGTTGGCTGCCACCGAGCAGCTCCACGGTAACGCCAGGAAGCGCTCCTCCCGTCTCATCGGTGACTCGTCCTTTGACACGCCCGACGCTCAGACCTTGCGCAAACGACGGAACACTGAGGACGAGGAGCAGAAGTGCTAGCGCCCAGCGTGGCATGAATCGAACTCCTTCCGCGACGCTTCGCACGCAGTACCGACGGCGCGACGCGCGTAGTCGCCCAATACATCAATCGTCCGCCGGACGAGGTCCGATTGATCTGAAGAGTTCGTGAAACCTTCGTCAGAGTCGTTTAATCAAACTCTGCTGCACATGCTGGCACGTTTCCTGATACTCGCGCACGACCCAGGAGGAAGCGATGAGCGACGAACACCTTCTGACGAGGCGCGAGTTCACCGTCGAAAGCGCCCTGGCCATGCTTGCTGGCGTCACCATCACCATCAGTGGTTGCGGCGATGACGACGAGCCGACCACTACCCCGACACCACCGGCGACCGACAAGACCGGGACTGTCAGCACCGATGCCAATCACACACATACCGGCGCGACGATCACGGCGGCTCAGTTCACGGCGGGAAACGCGATAACGTTGACCCTTACGGGCACCACCACACACACGCACACGGTGGCTTTGTCTCAGGCCGAGCTCTCGCAGATCAATACAGGCACACGCGTGCAGAAGACGTCGTCCAACGACAACGCCCACACACACACAGTGACGTTCAATTAAGCCCGAGAGCGGGATTCGCGACTCGGGACGCGGGAATCGGAGTTCAGCAGCGTAAGGCGGGTCCTGTTCTCCGGACCCGCTGTGCTAACGCCTCTCGACGGTTCTCTGGATCTTGCTACTCCAGAAAACTGGATCCGGCTGTGTCGCCGGAGTAACTACACCTCGCAGACCACGGACGGCGCGCTTGAGGCCGAGCCACAATCCAATCACGCTCGTCGTCAGGCCGCCGAGACTGAGCAGAATCATACCGACGTCCCACAATGGACGTCGGTAATACCAGAATGAGAAATCGAGGCTGTGCAATCCGTTGTACAGCCATCGCTCTGCGCGATCGAGCCGATGGACGCGTCCAACCAGTTGGCTCATGCGCGGATCGATGTAGAGCCACGTGCGATCGGGATCTTCCAGCTTGACGCGCAAAACCGGCAGCGGCGCCAGCCCGTCCCGCGAGTAATAGTACGAGTCGTAGGTCGTCAGCATCTCGGCGCTCGAGATCGGGGTATCCGGAACGGCTTGTTTCACGCGCGCGAGGAGCGTGTCGGACCCGAAGGCACGATCGTGCAGTTGCAGCGTGCGTGCGTTGACGACCGTTTGCGCGGCATCACGCGACCTGACCGCGAAGTACGGTTCGTGTCCGCGGATCTCGGTGCCAGCGCCCGCGTCGGGATCACGGCGTACGAGGAAGAACGGTTCGTCCTGGATGCGAACGTATTCGACTTCCTTGATTGGTTTTTCGGCGGAGATGGTCTGCCACGAGTCAGCCGTCAACGCCGGGAACGCCGTCAGATCGCCGGCGGTGCTCGTGAAGGCCTCGCGAAGTCCGCCGCCGAATCGACCGGCGCTCGTCGCCCAGCCCCACGGCTCCATGGAGAGCCAGCCGCTGAACACGAAGGTCAGCGTGAAGACGCCGAACACGAGTCCGGTGATGTAATGCCAACGCATCCAGCCGGAATACGGCAGATACGATCCAATTCGCGAGAAGCTGAATGGGCGAGTGATCCGGAGCTGGACAATTCCGAGCACGATACCGAGCAGCGCGAGCACGATGCCGATACCGGATGTCCACAACACGACTGCGCGCCACAGCGGCTGATTGAGACGCAGCGGTGCGAAGTAGAGGAAGTGCGGGATCGCTCCGACCCACGCGAGTGCGCGGCTCCTCCTGGTTGTCAGCACCGTGACGTCGGTATTGCGTTCCGACACGTAGACCTCGGTCCCCGCCTCGTCATCGACGGCGAACTTGTGCATCGGGCCCTGTCGCAGCGTCAGCGACCATTGGTCGGGCTCCGTGAGCCTGGCGACGTGGTGCAGTCGATCCTCCGGGAGTCGGACGAATGCGGCCGCGATCGACTGTGCCTGCGCGGCATCGATGTCGGCCAGCAACTCACCGGTATCTGCGAAGACCGTCGTTGATTCACCCCCGCCCCCGAGGCGATACGCGGGCCTGCCCATCACGGTGAGAAGGGTGACGCGGTCGGCGCCATCGAGCTCGGCGAGTTCGAGCGCCTCGTAAGCTGACAGGCGCACGGCAGGCGTATCAAGTGGAGCGAGGCGTTCCAGCCGGAGGTCCGACGTCAGGCGCGGCATGCCGCGTCCGTAGAGCATCGCGATTCCGGACGCGAACCAGGACACGAAAATCACGCTGAGCGCGATGCCGACGTAGCGATGAAACAGGATTAGATACTTGCGCATATGAATCTTGAACTACCGTTCCGTGTTCCTGGTTTCCGCCTCCGCAAGGCTACGGCGAGACCTCGCCGGAGCGCTTCGCGCGAAGGCGGGCGGCGTTCCTGTGCTGAGTTCCGGTTCCACGTTGCAGGTTCAAGCGTTCTCGGTTCCGAAGTGGGGCTAGTATAACCACGCAGAAGTCACATTACCTGGAGCATTCGTCATGCATCCACGATTTGCGCTTATTTTCCTGCTTGCGCTGGTTTCGGCTTGCTCCCGAGCCGAGGCGCCCGCGCCTGAGTCCTCTTCCGCGCCTCCACCGGCGGCAGACGCCCGTCCGGCGGGCGGGCGGCTATTCGTGACCAACGAGGTCAGCGGCGACATCAGTGTGGTCGATGTCGCGGCGCATAAAGTGTTGACCACCATCCCGGTAGGAAAGCGACCGCGAGGCATTCGAGTCAGCCCGGATGGATCGACGCTCTATGTCGCGCTCAGCGGCTCACCGATCGCTGGTCCCGGCGTCGACGAAAGCAAGCTCCCGCCGCCGGACAAGCGGGCGGACGGAATCGGCGTCGTCAGCGTGGCAGACCACAAACTGCTACGGATCGTGAAAGCTGGCTCCGATCCGGAACAAACCGCCGTCAGTCATGACGGCTCACGTTTGTTTGTTGCCAACGAAGATGTCGGCGAAGCGAGCATCGTCGCCGTTGACGACGGCCACGTGCTGGCGAGCCTGAAAGTGGGCGGCGAGCCCGAGGGCGTGGAGATGCGGCCTGATGGTCAGGTCGTCTACGTGACGTCCGAAGAAGACAGCCACGTCGCCGTGATCGATACCGCTGGGCTCAAAGTGCTGAAGACGATGGAGGTCGGCCCGCGTCCGCGGTCGACTGCATTCCTGCCCGATAGTTCTCGCGCGTACGTGTCGTCGGAGAACGGCGCGTCGTTGGCAGTTATCGATGCGATGAAACATCAGGTCATCGACACCATCAAGCTGACCGGAGAACTCGTGCGGCCGATGGGCGTCGTGGCCGCACCTGACGGCAAGCACATTTTCGTGACTACAGGACGTGGCAAGAACGTTGTCATCGTCGAGACCGCGACGAACAAGCAGATCGCCTCGATCGAAGTGGGCGAGCGGCCGTGGGGCATTGCCGTGTCGCCGGATGGCAATACGGTCTTCACAGCGAATGGCCCATCGAACGACGTTTCGATCGTGGACGTGGCATCGCGCACCGTGAAGGCCAAGGTGCCGGTGGGCGATCGGCCGTGGGGTGTTGTGTTCGTTCCCTGATCTGACGGACGCGCCTTGAACGTTCAAGAACCTCAGGCGCCGAACCCATCAAGTGTCGACGCGACGAGCGCCGCGTCATCGACATGAAGCATCGTCAGCGGCGTTTTCATCGTTCGACACAGTCGCCATGTCGCATCGACATGGGCCGGAACCAGTTCGTCCGACTCTGAATAGAAGGTCATTGTCGGCACTTTGTAGTACGGCCCGAGATAAGACAGGCCACCGTACGTCCCGACAAAGGCCGTCGCGCGACTGATGATCTGCGATTGAAGGGCGAGATTATTCATCGGCGTCATCCAGTTGGCGACGGGGTACACGCCGCCTTCGCCGAACAGATCGAGATCTTCATGGTCATCAACCTGAAAACCGGTGTTGAGGACGACGACGGGCTGACGGCGTGCCAGGCGGCGAATGACGTCGCTGGCGAATTCGCGATTCTCGGGCGTGTCGGGAAACGAAGGACGGAAGTAGAAGCGAACCGCGACGAACTCCTTCGGCAATGGCAACTCGGGATCCATGGGACCAGGATCGGGAAGGGCCGAGTAGCTGGTGTGACTCGTGAGAATGCCGACCGGTGCCTTTTCGTTCCAGTAACGGCGGAACAAGTTGTACATGACCGAAGGATGAAGGACGTGCGCATCGTGCGCTCCGAGGCTCGCTCGGACGCGGTCGACGATCATCTGGTCGAACTCGCCAATTTCGAATTGCTTTTGCTGACCAGCGCCACGGGCACGTTCAGCTACTCGATCGCGATACTCGTCGGTGCCGACAAATTCAAACACATCGACGAAGCGTGCGGCCACGTCGGCGTACCATGGCGATACTCCTCCGCGCGAGACCGCGATGATCCGTTCCGGATCGAGATCGTACTTGCTCGAGGCCCAGCGCAGGAAGGGAATCCAATACAGCAGCTCGTAGCCGACCTCTGACGACCACGGACCGACAATCAGCGGACTGGTGGAGTTTCCCACCAAGCGCAGATCGTCCACGGACACCGACCTGTCATTGAGGAGTACCGAGGCCGGTACCTCGGCTCGACCACTCAGGCGTTCGCGAATGCGATCGACCGTCTTGCCGATGGCGCCGACGATCGACGACAACGCCACGGGTGACGCCATCTGTGGTCCGACAGCGCTGCCGCCGTCCCATTTGTCTGAAGTGTTCGCGGGGTCGGCCTCCAGTTCCCTGCGCGATTTTTGCGAAAAGACCAGGATGGGCCCGCGCTCGTTTAGCAGTCGCCCCAGAACGTTGTCTCGTTCATCCTCGGTGCCGGCGAACAGAATGTCTTCGGCTGGAGCCAGATTCACGGCGCATGAAATCACCGCAAGCAATGCGAGCACACTAATGGCCGCCCGCCACGGAGCGCTCACTGTCTTGTCCCCAACGGGTGTCTCATCGCCAGACGGTACCGATGAATGCTTCGCTCGAGCGACGCAGTCGAACCGAAGTCATTCTATACGTGGCTCGTCGTCGACGTCGTGAGGTGGAGATCTGGTGTCAGGCAGTGAATCGTGAATTCTGGCCCAGGCAGGGCTAAAGTACCGTCACGATTCACTGCCTGACACCCAGCGGAACTACCGAGCTTCGGCGGGAACGTCGGTTGCTTCAAAGGAAGCATGCGCGCCACTCCGCGCAACGGCTGGCCTTCGATTGCGGTGTTAACTGCCACACTGGTGGCCGCTTCTGCCAGCCTTGCTCAGCAAGGGCATCAGACTTTCGCGCCACATGAGATGAACTACGCGGATGCCCCGCCGGCGATCGTGTGGTCAACACCCGAGCTCCCCAGGGGACCTATCGACCTCGAATCCGCGGAAGAGCGAAAGCTGCGCGTCGAGCTGGTGGTCAACCATCTCGAGCAGCCGTGGTCGGTTGCGTTTCTTCCCGATGGCGCAATGCTGATCACCGAACGAGCCGGCCGGCTCCGCATCGTACGAAAGGGTCGGCTCGATCCCAAGCCTGTTGCAGGTGCGCCGCCCGTTCAGACCGGAGGGCCGCGTGGGCTACAAGGGCTGATGGATGTCGTGCTTCACCCGCAGTTCGCGCAAAACCATTGGGTGTACCTCACCTACCACAAGCCCACGGGCGACGATGCTGGCGCAGCGACGGTGATGCGCGCGACATGGAATGGTTCGGCGCTTGTCGACGGGCGGGATATTTTCGAATCGGGCGCGATCGATACCGAAGCGTCTCGCCTCGCATTCGACCGGCGCGGGATGATGTACGTGTCAATCAGTGCGCCGGGCTCTCCGCAAGTGCGTCGCGCACAAGATCCAAACGATTATGCCGGCAAGATTGTGCGACTCCGGGATGACGGGACGATCCCAGTCGATAACCCATTTGTTAAACGCGCCGGATACAAGCCTGGCATCTACACGCTGGGCCACCGCAACGGCCATGGCCTCGCAGCAAACCCCGAGACCGGTGAAATGTGGCAGACGGAACAGGGCCCGAGCGGCGGCGACGAAGTCAACGTCCTGCGGCCGGGTCGCAATTACGGTTGGCCGATCGTCAGTTTCGGGCGGGACTACTGGGGCCCGAAAATCTCGAGCCGCCCGGTTCGCACCGGTATGGAAGATCCATCGGTCGTGTGGCTGCCTTCAATTGGTCTTACCGGCATGACCTTCTACACAGGAAGCCGCTTCCCGCATTGGCGGCGGAACCTGTTCGTTGGTGGTCTCCGCGAGGGGGGCGTCCCGCGCACCGGTCAGATTCAGCGCATCGTCTTCAACGATTCATGGCAGGAACTTCGTCGGGAACCGATGTTGATGGAATTGGGTCAACGAATCCGCGATGTGCGAGAGGGACCTGACGGCCTTCTGTACGTTCTGACGGCGGAAGACGATGGTGCGCTCCTCAGGATCGAGCCACGCTGAGGACGAGTGTACGCAAGCACGACTATCGTCAGACGAGGCCGATTTCATCTGATGCCTGCCGGCATCACGTAGACTTGGATCGTGAGCGTTCGAGCACGATTGACCACCCGGGCACGAACGCATGCCGTCGTCATCACACTTGTCGCGCTGGCGCTCGTCACGGCTGTGCGTGTCGAGGCGCAGTTTGGCCAGCGCGGGTTCGGCCGTGGGTTCCTGAACACGCACAGGGCGTCTTCCGAGGACTTCGATGGCAGGTTCACCTTCTGCCGCGTGATGTTCTCGAGCGATTTCCGCGGCGACGGTGCCGACTGGAGCGTCGACTACCCGCGCGCTGACATCAACCTGTCCATTCGTCTCGCCGAATTAACGAAGACGCCGATCAGCCGCGACTCGTCGGGAAACCCGAAGAACCTGCTCGTCCGGCTGACTGACCCGGAGTTGTTTGGCTGTCCCTTCATCATGATGACGGAGGTTGGCGCGGCGTCGTTCAGTGCGGAAGAGGCGGCGCAACTCCGCGTCTACCTGGACAAAGGCGGTTTTCTCTGGGCCGATGACTTCTGGGGAAGCTACGCGTGGGACTGGTGGGTCGGGCAGCTTCGGAAGGCGCTGCCCGCCGACGAGTATCCCATCGTGGATATCACCCCGGACCACCCACTGTTCCGCGCTCTTTTCGACGTGAAGGAGACACCACAAATCCCGTCGATCTCATTCTGGGCAGGGAGCGGAGGCGGCACTTCGGAGCGGGGCGAGGACAGTGCGGTCGTGCATACGCGCGGCATCTTCGATCGTCATGGCCACATCATGGTGCTGATGACACACAACACCGATCTTGGCGACTCGTTCGAGCGTGAGGCAGACGACCCTCAATACTTCTACCGGATGTCAGTGCGTGGATACGCGTTCGGAATCAATGCGTTGTTGTATGCGATGACGCACTGACGCGCCTCTACGCTTCCTCGGCAGGCGGGGTTTTTCGACTAGCTAATATGCGGTCGACGCGATTGCCATCCATGTCGACGACTTCGAATCGATAGTCGCCGCGCTCAAACACGTCACCGGTCCGCGGCACACGTCCGAGCGCAACCATCGCCAGTCCTCCCAAGGTGTGAAAGTGTTGTCGATCTTCGTCGCTGACGATCGCTTCCGCGCCGAGCGTTCGTAGCGCGGCGTCCAGATCGACGGCGCCATCGAGCAGCCAACTGCCGTCCTCGCGTTGAACGATCGCGGGTTCTTCACCGGGCTCCGTCGGCAGATCGCCGACGATCGAAGAGATCACGTCAGTGAAGCTGACCAGGCCTTCGACGTCGCCGAATTCGTCGACCACGAGCGCGACGGGGAGATGGGTCCGCTTGAACTGCTCGAGCAGCTTCATCAGCGTCATCGTCTCTGGTACGAACAATGGCGGCTCGCCGAGCGCGGAAAGATCGGGTTGCCGCGTCTCGAGGATTTGCGCCATTACTTTGGTGGATCGGACAAATCCGAGCACTTTGTCCAGGCCTCCATCACACAGCGGAAGCACGCTGTGTGTCTGGTCGCGCATCTTCTCCCGAATAGTGTCGGCCGAGTCACGGATGTCCAGATAGACAATGTCCGATCGACGGGTCAGCACCGCGCCGACGTGACGGTCATCGAGATTGAGCACGTTCGTGACCAATTCGTGTTCCGTCGGTTCGAACACGCCCTCCTCGGCGCCCTGCTCGAGCATCACCCTGATTTCGTCGGCCGTTACTCCGGGCTGTTTGGCTTGTCGCACCCTGAACAGCCGGAGAATCGAGTCTGTCGACACGCTCAAGAGCAGGACGATGGGACGTGCGACCGCGGCGACGATCTCCATGGGCCGGGCAATGGCGCTGGCGATCGTTTCAGGGTGGATGAGCGCCAGGCGCTTCGGAACGAGCTCGCCGATGATCAACGAGACATAGGTGAGCACTCCGACCATGATCGCCAGCGAGAGCGTGTCGGCGTACGGCGCCAGGACCGGAACCTGCTCGAGGGTGGGGCGCAAGCGTGCGGCAATTGCGCCTTCGCCGATCGCCCCGTTCAGGATGCCGATGCTCGTGATGCCGACCTGAACGCTCGACAGGAATCGCGTCGGTTCCGACGCCAGTGTCAGCGCGTGGCTCGCGCCCTTGCGGCCGGCTTCAGCCATCTGCATCAACCGCGCACGCCTCGCGCTCACGATGGCAATCTCCGACATCGCGAAGACGCCGTTCAGCACGATCAATAGAAACAACAACAGAATGTCGTTCGGCATACTGATCCCGAACTCGCCAAGGCAGCGCCGCTCCTGGCTAGTTCAACCAGCGATTTCAGGCGCACCGACGGTCGACGATCTGGGTCCGCTTCTCCTTGAACCCATCGATCCACTCATCGACCGTGGCGAACCCTGAGGAGACATCGCCAGGCGACCGGAGGCGCAATTCTACGCGCGACACATCGAAGAGATCCCGAATTTGCCGGTCGGACAGTTGAACAAGCAGGTTGGCCAGAAAGCGGCGTCCTTCCTCACTGATTGCGGGGTCGTCGAGGGTCCCGGTGAGTGACTTGGGCAGATTTCCCGTACAACCCGTGTCGTTCTTCCAAACCGGTGTGCGCCGCCACGCGCCCAGGTTCACGCTTCCGGCCTCGTTCGCGTTGGTGCGATTGGCGCGGCCGAACGTCAGCCCGACATCGTTGAGCATCAGGAATGGGCGATCGCACGTGGATGCCCCTCCGCGCGACAGGCAGACGATACGCTGCTGTTCCGGCTTGCTATCGGTGTGTTGAATGAAGACGGCGAGAAGTTTCAACGCGTCACGCTGCTCTTTTGGAGCGCCCCCCAATTCGGGATTGGTGAAATCGAGCTCGTCCCAGGACCATCCGGACGTCGCCTCCGATGGCCACTCCATTCCTTCCGCCTTGCGTTCGATGACGGCCGGATCGAAGCGGCTCTCCTGGCCGGGTCGTTCGATTCCACCGAACTCGGCCGGGCAACCGCGGCAAATGACATTGACCGGGTACATTCGGTCGGCCATGAACCCAAGCGCCCACAGAAGGCGCGTCGACAACACCTCGCCGAACACCTCACCGTTGCCCGCCCCGTATTTCACTTTCACTTCATCGTCTTTGCCGATGACGCACGCAAATTTGGGCGAATCGCCGCCCAGCTTCTTGTCGACGTAGTCGCAGTTGACAGGTGCGCGGAACGGGAACGCCCCCTTTCCTTGCGGACCTAACATGACGTCCATCGTGCGGACGTCAGTCGGATTCCACAACTGCGCTCGCACGATCGCCGCTTTGCGCATGTCGGGACGCTCCGACCGAGACTCGAAATCGCCCGCGACCGTTGCACATGCGCTCGCCGAGCCCAGCAACACGATCAGCGCGGTAGTGTAGGCAGTTCGATTCATGTCTTCCGTGCTTGCAACAACTCTTCCGGATCGGCTCAAGCTGAGTCGGGATTCTGCTGGTCCAGATGTTTGATAAACTGCCCGGGAACCTCTTGCATTGCGGAGATCATCTCTGATGTCTCGAGTGTGGACTGCACTCTTCCTCGTTTGTGTTTGCGTCGTTCTTGCAACCGGTACCAGCGCGCAGCGGCGGGGCGGCGATCCCAAGGCGCGTGCGGTGAAGAACCCGGTACCGTCAACCCCGGCCTCGATCACAGCGGGCCGCACCGTTTACAACATGAACTGCCGGCAGTGCCACGGGCTCCGGCTCAAAGGCGATGGTCCGCTGGCGCCGAAAAATCCCAAGCCCGCTGACCTGACCGACGATAAGTGGGATCACGGAGGAACCGACGGCGAGATCTTCGCCGTGATTTGGAACGGCGCCCCGGCACCCATGTCCGAAATGAAGCCGATGAAGGACACGTTGAAAGACCGAGACGTGTGGAACGTCGTCAACTTCATTCGCAGCATGGGGCCTAAGCCGGCGGCTACGAAGTGACGTTCCGGTGAAAACCCCGCCCGATCGCCGTGTGGTTTCCGAGGAATCGGTAATCGCTGCAGGTCTCGCATGAAACCTGACGCGCCGAGTCCTCGGTCGTTTTCCCTGTTCGCATCCGTCTGCCTGATTCTGGTCGTGACACTGGCCAGTGGGCTCGGCTGCCGCGTTTTCGAAGGGAACGTGCCCAACCCGGCGGCGGCACACCTTCTTCCCGGGCAGACCGCGGACGTTTTCACGACAGCACGCCCCACGTTTGCCGCCGCATTCAACGACTTCCTCGGTCGTCATCCCGTCGTCGTCGAGCAGCCATTCGAGTTTCCGCACAACATCCACGTCGGCCGCGAGATCGCCTGCACGGAGTACTGCCACGAGAGCGTGTCAGAAGGGCCAGTGGCCGGCCTTCCGAGTGTGCGGACGTGCATGGGTTGCCATCGATCGATCGCCACCAATCGCCCGCGCATCCGGCAGATCACCGAGATGCGGGAACAAGGTCGTGACTTCGCCTGGAAGCGCGTCTTCGGATACCCGGCGCAATCGCACGTGAGGTTCAATCACGCGCCGCATATTCGGGCCAAGGTCGAGTGCTCGACATGTCACGGCAACATCGGAGCGCAGCGCGTCGCGCAAAGAAACGTCGACATGACGATGGGGTTCTGCGTGAACTGTCATCGCGAACGTAAGGCGCCGGACGATTGCCTCACGTGTCACTTCTAGCGAGGCGCCTGTAGTGGACCGCAGATCCTTCATCAAGCTCACGGCCATCTCGGGCACCAGTGCCGCCCTGGCGAGCTGCGGCAGTCCCGAGAACGAGATCATTCGCTTCGTGCCGGACGAGGACATCATGCCCGGCATCGCGACGATGAAGCCGAGCGTCTGCACGCTGTGCGCGTCGGGCTGCGGTCTCACCGTTCGCATGATGATGGCGGATGCCGACGTCGTCCGGAACGGGCAGGCCGGGCTGGTTCGGATCCACGCCGCCAAGAAGCTGGAAGGGCGCGCCGAGCACCCTGTGAATCACGGAGGCTTGTGTGCGCGCGGCCAGGCCGCGATTCAGGTCACCTATCACCCGGACCGCATCACGCAGCCATTGAGGCGAAGCGGCGACCGCGGGCAGGGGAAGTACGACGCCATCTCCTGGGACGATGCGATTGCCGAACTGGTGACGCGCATGGACATGCTCGCCTCGTCTGGGAACCAGAAGTCATTGGCGTTCATGGGTCGTGGACGTCGCGACCATCGAGCCGCGCTGGTCGACCGCTTTCTCGCCGCATACGGCGCGCCCGGCGCGGTCACGTACGAGCTGTTCAACGATCACGTGCTGCGACGTGCCAACGCGCTCAGCTTCGGCCGCGAGCAGTTGCCGACGTTCGACTTGCCGAATACGAGATATGTCCTGAGTTTCGGCGCGGATTTCCTGGGGACGTGGAATTCGCCGACCTCACAGGGATACGGCTACGGCATGATGCGGCAGGGGCGTCCAGGCATCCGCGGCATGCTGGTGCAGGTCGAGTCGCGGATGTCGCAGACGGGTGCGAACGCCGATCAGTGGATTCCGGTGAAGCCGGGAACCGAGGGCGTACTCGCGCTCGGGCTCGCCAACGTGATCATGATGGCCAAACTGCGCCCGGCGAGCGGCGGCGGCCGGGCGGGATCGCTCATCGCAGGCTGGTCCTCGGGGTTGAGTGAGTTCGCCCCCGAACAGGTCGAACAGATCACCGGCGTCGCGGCGTCGCGCATCGAGCGACTGGCGCGTGAGCTGGCCGAGATCAGTCCATCGCTCGCCATCGTCGGTGGATCGCCGCTGGCGCATACGAATGCGCTCTTCAATGCCCTCGCGGTGAACGCGCTGAATGCGTTGCTTGGCAATGTCGATCGTCCAGGCGGCGTGTTCTTCACGCCGCAGATCAATCTTGCCGCGGCGGCAAAAGGGCTGGCAGGACGAGCCACCGCGGCGCCGGCGCTCGATCGATTCACGGCCGGAATTGCCGACGGGTCGGGGATCCCACAGGTCCTTCTACTCGACGGCGCGAACCCTGTCTTTACTTCGCCGAAGGGCTGGCGCGTGCGCGAGGCACTCGAGAAGATTCCCTACATTGCGAGTTTCGGCAGCTTCCTGGACGAGACGGCTGCCTTGTCGGATCTGATCCTGCCCGATCATTCATTCCTGGAAACGTTCTCCGAGGCGCTGCCCGAATCGGGATCGATGACGGCCGTGGCCAGTGTCGCGCCCGCTGCCATGATGCCGCTCTATCAGACGCGGGCCACGCCGGACGTGCTGCTCGACGTCGGGCGCAAATTGGCGAAGCCGTTGAATCTGCCATGGGAGAACTTCGAGGCCCTTCTCACTGAAGCCTTCTCGGCGCTGCCGACCACGTCGACCTTCGACACATGGACCGACGCGCAGGAGAAGGGCGGTTGGTGGGGAAAACTTCCCGCCGCGCTGACGACGAGCGCCGCGGCTTCAACGCAGGGCAAGCCGTTGGCGTTCTCCGAACCACAGTTCGACGGCGACGCCGCGCAGTATCCGCTGCACTTCCTCCCGTACGCCTCCAGCGCATTCCTCGATGGATCGCTGGCGCACCTGCCGTGGCTGCAGGAGATGCCCGATCCGCTGACGTCGGCGATGTGGAGCAGTTGGATCGAGATCAACACGGCAACGGCCGCGAAGCTCGGCATCCGCGATGGCGACATCGTAGAAGTGGCGTCGGCGCACGGCACGCTGCGGACGGCGGCGATCCTGTCTCCCGGAATTGCGCCCGATGTGGTGGCGATGCCGGTAGGGCAGGGCCATCAGCGCTTCACGCGTTACGCCACTGGACGCGGGGAGAACCCGATCGAGTTGCTGGCGCCACTGACGGAGCCCGAAACCGGTAGCCTCGCATGGGCCGCCACCCGAGTACGGATCACCCGCGTTGGCGATCCGGATGGACGCCTGATTCTCTTCGCCGGCGGATCACGGGAAGAGCAGGACAAGGGACGATGACGCGCACGCTAAAGCGTGCGCTCTACGATTTGACGACGTAGGGCGGGTCCTGCTTTGTGGACCCGCCAGATTTGTAGAGCGGGAGCTTCAGCTCCCGCGGCCACTTGGGAGTTGGGAGTTGGACATTGGGAGTTTATTGAATGCCTAAGTGGGGCATGGCAGTCGATCTCGATCGGTGTGACGGATGCAGCGCCTGTGTGACTGCCTGCCACGCCGAGAACAACATCTCGACGGTGGGTGCGGACCAGGCGTCGCGTGGCCGTGCCAAGCACTGGATCCGCGTGGAGCGCTATTGGGAAGGCGAATTCCCTGACGTCCGGCTCAAGTTCCGGCCGGTGATGTGCCAGCACTGCGCGAACGCCCCGTGCGAGCCCGTGTGCCCGACCTATGCGAGCCATCACACCGAAGACGGATTGAACGCGCAGGTCTACAACCGGTGTATCGGCACCCGATATTGTGCGAACGCGTGTCCGTACAACGTCCGCTTCTTCGACTTCTTCAACCCGTCGTGGGATAAGCCGCTGCACCTGCAGCTCAACCCTGACGTCTCGCTGCGCGAAGTCGGCGTGATGGAGAAATGCACCTTCTGCGTGCAGCGGATCAAGGCCGCGACGATACAGGCCAAGGCCGAGGAACGCCCGGTGGCCGACGGCGAGATCAAGCCGGCCTGTGCCCAGGCGTGTCCCGCCCAGGCGCTCGTGTTCGGCGACCTCAACGATCCGGAAAGCGCGGTCTCGCGGCTCTCGCGATCGTCCCGCGGCAGCAAGCTCCTCGAGGATCTCGGCACTGAGCCGGCGGTCACCTATTTGAGCCGGCAGTCATGAACGCCCCCGCTCATCAGCAGATAAACACGGACCTGCTGCGGCCGCTGCTGCGCACGTCATGGAAGTTCTACGTCACGGTGGTGATTCTCGGCGCGGTCATCGTGATGGCGCTGGTGTCGTGGCTGTCGCAGATGTATTTCGGGTTCGGCATCTCGGGGATTCGCTGGCCGGTTTATTGGGGCTTCTACGTTACGAGCTTTGTCTTCTGGATTGGCATCAGCCACGCCGGGACGCTCATCTCCGCCATTCTTCGACTCGTCGACGCAGGCTGGCGGCGGCCGGTGACCCGATGCGCGGAAGTGATCACCGTGTTCGCGTTGATGATCGGTGCGATGTTTCCGATCATCCATCTTGGCCGTCCATGGCTGGCATTCTGGTTGTTTCCCTATCCCAGCGAACGGCTGATCTGGCCCAACTTTCGTTCGCCCCTGGTCTGGGATTTCTTCGCCATCAATACCTATTTGACCGGCAGCGTGCTCTTCCTGTTCCTGCCGATGATTCCCGACTTCGCCGTCGTCCGCGACAAGTCCACCGGGCTTCGGCGGCGCATCTACACACTGCTGGCGCTCGGCTGGCGGGGCACGCCCAAGCAGTGGCATCGGCTCGAGACGGCAATGGGGATCATGGCAGTCGCGATCGTGCCGGTCGCGGTGTCTGTCCACACGATCGTGTCCTTCGACTTCTCGATGGCGCCGGTCCCGATGTGGCAGTCGACGATCTTTGGTCCGTACTTCGTCGCCGGCGCGATCTTCAGCGGCATCGCCGGGCTCCTCATCGCGATGGCGGTCCTGCGACGCGTGCTGCACCTCGAGCAGTACCTGCACCCGATTCATTTCGAGAACCTCGGCAAGCTGCTCCTCGTGATGGCGCTGCTCTGGGGCTACTTCGTCTTCAACGAGCGGCTGGTCACGTACTACGGGAACGAGCCGTCGGAAATGGCCGTGTTCTGGCGGACACAGCGTGAATCGTTCGCGCCGCTCTACTGGACGATGGTCATCGGCAACTTCGTGTTGCCGCTGGTCCTGATGGGCATCAGGCGATTCCGCACGATCACTGGTTGCGTCATCGCCTCGCTTGGTGTCGTCGTGGGCATGTGGCTCGAGCGCTTCCTCATCATCGTCCCTTCGCTCGGCCACAAGTACTTGCCATACAGCTACGGCATCTATCGCCCGCAGTCGGTCGAGATCATCATCGCTGGCGCCACGTTCGTGGCCATGACGCTGCTCTACGTGTTCTTCGTGAAGGTCGTGCCGATCATCTCGATCTGGGAGCTCAAAGCGGGCGACCACCAGGCCCCGGACATGACGCGCCCGGTCGCCGAAGAGCAGCAGCTTGGGGAGCAGCACTCATGACCCTTCGAGAGCCTCAGGGTCACCCCGAGCACGGTCGAGGGGTGAAGGCGGTCTACGGACTCTACCCGGATGGTCACGCGGCGCAGCAGGCGGTGAGCCGCCTGCACGCGGCCGGTGTGGCCGATCGCGACATCACCATTCAGTCGGCGCAACCGATGGAGGACTTCGAGTTCGGTCACCGCGACAAGGCGACCTGGATGTGGTGGATCGCGTGCGCCGGCGGACTCATCGGCATGGCTTCAGCGCTTGGCCTTGCCTGGCTCACCGAGGTGTCCTGGCCGATCGACGTGGGCGGGCTTCCGATCTTCGCGTGGTGGCCCAACCTGATCATCACGTTCGAGATGACGATGCTGGGCGCGATTCTCGCAACCGTGATAACCCTCGTCGTGACCGCGCGTCTCGGCCGCGGATCGACAATATACGATGCCGAGGTGTCCGACGGAAAGATCCTCGTCGGCGTCACCAATCCACCTGAATCAACGCTCGCCGATCTTGAAGCTGCACTGACGGCGCCGCCCGGCGCGCAGCTGAAGAGAATCTAGCAGCGCGCTGAAAAGCGCCCCAACGGCCAAAATATCCGATTAGCGTCGCGGGGGCCGCCAAGAGCGCGGAGCAAAGCCCAACGCAGAGAACGCCAAGGAGCAGAGGTACGCGGGGACGCTGCTACGGGCGTCCTGCGCTACGCGCAGGATGGATCGAGAACAACCCGAGACACGAGTGCCCCTGAAAACACCGGGCATTCGTGTCCTCGGGTGGCTCTCGATCAATGCGCCGGCCCTTCGGGCCGGCGACGCCCGTAGCAGCTCTCTCTGCGACCCTCCGCTTCCCAGCGTTTCTCTGCGTTTGAAACGACGCGTCCTCCGCCGACTGCGCGCGCGACTCCCCGCCCAGCCCCGGCGTGGCCTCGATCGCGCCAACGAGATGAATGCCTCCGCGTTTCCGCGACTCCGCGGTTTCCGCTTCGTGAGCTTCGTGCGTTCGTGGCACGAGATCAGACCATACTCAGTATGGTAGTATGGCTTCGATATGGTAAAGATGACGTTTACGCTCGATGACGAGACGGTTGCCGCGCTGCGTCAGGCAAGCGAGCGGCTCAACAAACCTCAGAGCGTCATCGTCAGGGAAGCCATCCGCGAATACGGCGCGCGCGCCGGTCGGCTCAACGAAGAGGAACGCCGACGCATGCTGCGGTCGATCGATGCCGTGTTGAGGCAGCCATCGACCAGGCCGGTCGCCGCCGTCGACCGCGAGTTGCGTGATCTTCGTGATGCGCGACGGCGTGGCGGCCGGCGCTCCACGTGATCCACCTCGATACCTCGATTCTGATTGATGCGCTGACAGGTCCGCGGCGGTCCTTGCCGGCCTTGCGACCCATTGTGGCCGACGGGATCCGGCTCGGCGCGTCGTCTCTCGTGCTGTATGAATGGCGCCGTGGTCCGCGCGTCGAGGCGGAATTGGCGATGGAAGCCATCCTGCTCGGCCCGGACACGATCATTGATTTCGGGGAGAACGAGGCGCGCCTGGCCGCGGAGATCTATCGGAAGCTCAAGCGCTCGCGGGGACGGGAGTTGGATATCGCTATTGCAGCGTGCGCCTTGAGCCGCTCCGCCCAACTGTGGACGCTGAACCCGAAGGACTTTCAGGACATCCCCGGGTTGGAATTGCACCGGTCGTGAAGATCGCCGGCACGGCGGGTCTAATGACCCGCCGCTACGATCGTGGTCGCGTAGGCCGGGTCCTGTTCTGCGGACCAGGCGGGTCCTAGAGACCCGGGACCGGCCCGACGTAGGCGATCAGTCGTCCGGTGACGATGGCGCAGAACCAGCAGGCGAGCGACGCCCAGGCGAGCATCTTGGCGCGACCTGGCACCGGACCGTTATCGAGGTTGGGATCGCTGAAAACGCGCTTGCGGATGATGCTGAGAAGCACGACGCCCGCGATGACGAAGAACAGCTTCACGTACAGGTCGAAGTTGCGTCCGTAGATGGTCGCGTCCTTCAAGAAGATCGAGACACCAGTAAACAGGTTGATCGCGAATCCGAACCACATGACTGGATAGAGCCGCTCGAGCGGTTTGATCGCCGTTTTCGGCCACAACCCGAGCAAGGCCATCGAGATCACCGCGGCGCCACCGGCCACGAGCGACATTCCCAGCGTGTGGACGAACAGCAGCGCTGGGAACGCCCACAGGCTGGGAGATTCCCGTACCCACACGCTGTATGAGAGTGACTCGAGCCAACCCAGAAATTCCATCGCTAACGACCCTCGTTGCGCTCGTCAGATGCAGCGCTCCTGTCAATCAGAATCCCGAAAATGGCCAAGACGATAGTCACACCGAGGACGACAGAGAAAACAGTCATTGCCAGCTGCATTCCCGCTCCGCTTCGATAAATGACCTGTCGTTCACGCTTCGAGACGTGAGAGCTCCAGGTTTCCGTCAGAATGCATTTCCGATGAACGGCAGCATGCTGCCCCAATACATCACGCCCACCCAGAAGAACATGGCGCCCACGGCCGCTGCCTTGGAGAGTGCGGGCGCGTCGCGTCCGGGCTCCATCGCCCACGTGTCGTCGAACGTGAAGTACAGCGTATTGAATCCGGCCAGGAGCACGAATACCAGCTTCCAGAAAAACGCCGGGTTGTTCGTGTACTGTCCGAACGCCGCGGCAAAGAAGAGCATGCCCGTGAAGACGTTGAGCGCGAACCCGAGCATCGCCCATGGCAGCAGGCGATCGAGCGCCTTGAATGGGAGCTGCGGCATAAACCCGAGCATGCGGAGATCGATTAGCAGGATGACGCCCACGAGCATCGACAAGCCGACGAAGTGGAGCGTTTCGGCCGCGATCCAGGTCCAGGGCGTATCCCGGACGTAGTCCCCGACGGTACGGCCCAGGTGACCCGCAAATGTCGTGACTTCTTCGGCGCCGCGGATCTCGGGATGGTTGATCATCCCGCCGATGTTCGCGGCGTTCGCCATCAGCGCCATGGTGACGAGGGACAGCAGGAGTATCCCGCCGCTCATGCCGGTCGAGATATTCGCGCGTCGTCGCAATTGCCACAGCGCCAGCCAAGAAAGCGCGCCGGTCAGCTCCATCAAGCCGAGCGCGAGAAAGGCGGCGCCCTCGTGCGTTTCGATGAGGGTCAGGGTCACCATCGCTTCGGTGGTGCCGTCGCTGACCTCGCCTCGTTCCTGCAGGAGATTCTGCGCCGCGTTGCCGGTCGCGTAGGTCGGAATCGACATGAGGGCAACGATGACGAACACGACGAGGCTCGCCTGTTTGAGATGGTGGCTGCGCGTCCCCAGCGACAGGGCGAACAGCGCGATGCCGATGCCGAACCCGACGGTCGGCACGTGGTTGAGCAGCAGGTGTAGATGTGTCGGATCCATAGTCTTACTCGCTGGGGTCGCCGGCGTGTCCTGGACGCGCGAAGCGCGCCAGGCAGTGACACAAATCAGTCACCCGCCCGGCCCGGGTTATCCAAGGCAGAGCCCGTGACTGGGTGGTCGATGTCCAGGGGAAGGATGCGGAGACCAACGGGATCAATGTGGACACGGGCTCGGCAGACCGACGGGCGAGTCTATTGCTGATTCGACAAAAAGTCCACACGGCCCAGCCGCCGTCGGCGGCCTGTGCAAGAGGACGAGGGCCCGGTCGGGGCGATAGATCAGTTCTGGAGTAATATTCCGGGCGCGTACGACCCATTCTCCGAGGACGCCATGACGCGATACTCCTTGCGAACTTTGTCGTGTGCTCTCGCCTTGATCGGGATCGCGGCTCCCGCGTTCGCGCAGGTGGATCTCACAGGGATGTGGGCGCCGATCTTTCACGAGGACCAGGTCGAGCGCATCCCGGGGCCAGACGTGGGTGACTACGCCGGCCTGCCCATCAACGCCGCGCTGCGGATGCGGGCGGACACTTGGGATGCCTCGCTGTTGACGCTTCCCGAGCATCAGTGCAAGCCCCATCCATCGACGTACGGGTTCCGCGGCGTCGGCAACCTTCGCATCACTGCGGAAGTCGACGACAAGACGCAGTCGATCATCAAGCTCCACACCCACATCCAGTGGCAAGAGCAGCGGCGCGACATCTGGATAGATGGCCGTCCCCATCCGCCCGAATACGCTGCGCACACGTGGCAGGGATTCTCGACGGGCAAGTGGGAAGGCAACGTCCTCGTCGTGAAAACGACGCACCTGAAGGCGGGATGGATCCGGCGCAACGGGCTGCTCATCACCGACGAAGCGACGATGACGGAGCGGTTCATCCGGCACGGGAACTACCTCACGCACGTGTACATGATCGAGGA